>NZ_JAWJYL010000017.1:0-75410 GCF_046566945.1 Cobetia sp. SIMBA_158 | reverse complement strand
GCGGACCGGACGGGACTCGAACCCGCGACCTCCGGCGTGACAGGCCGGCATTCTAACCAACTGAACTACCGGTCCACTTCAGAACAACTCAACATCGGGCGCATGACAAACGAGAATGGCGGACCGGACGGGACTCGAACCCGCGACCTCCGGCGTGACAGGCCGGCATTCTAACCAACTGAACTACCGGTCCACGACAATCGCTTGCTTCTGCTAACGAACCAGGCCATTTAATCAAGTAACGCTTTGAAAAGCAATGACTTTTTTCAAATGGTGGGTGGTACTGGGTTCGAACCAGTGACCCCCAGCTTGTAAGGCTGGTGCTCTACCAACTGAGCTAACCACCCCTGTCTCGTTGGCGCTGCATTCTACGGAATCCGGCCCATGAGTCAATACTTTTTTTGCGCGCAATTTCAGCAATCGTCCGCGACAGAGTATTGATAAGACAGGACTTTCCCGCTGCATCTCGCCTGCAGGCCAGTAAACATCAGCGTTGCGTCACCATTCTGACATGCCGCTGTCGCCGTCGAAGGGCAAGGTAATGCCCCTCGCATGGTGGCGATTCACTGCCGTTTTCCGCCCAGCGCCGGATGATTGGCCAAGGCCTGCGCCGCACGCGAAATCAGTCCTTCACGAGTCTCGCCACTCGCTTTTCGTGGCTTGAAATCATGTTCGCCATCATTCAGCCAATGCAATGTCAGGCTTTTCGGCAACGGATATGCCGTCACTTCCTCGCGAGTTCCGAAGGGATCGCGGCTGCCCTGACAGATTAAACCGGCCATCGGGATATCCGGCAGATGGTCGATGCGCAACTTGTCGGGCTTGCCCGTGGGATGAAATGGATAGCCCAGCGCGTACCACCCGACCGGCAACGGCGCATGCGCCGCCCGGGTCAACTCCACCAGCAGATGGGAGGCCACACGACTACCCATCGACTTGCCGCCGACCAGCCAGGGCAGCGATCGCAAGGAGTCGACGGCCGCCACACACACCATCAGCGCCTGATACCAGCGCGCCATCTCCTCGATCAGCCCGGGCAGCCGGGGCGGCGGTCGGCGGCGGCTTTCGCAGCGCATCCTGACGAGATAGCCGAAATCGAATGCCAGCCACGCCATGTCATGCGTCAGGCAGGCGGCAGCGAACAGTTGATGGAAGTCGGTCTCACGCCCGGCGCCGGCACCATGCGCATGCAACAGCAGGGCACGCCCCGGTCGCCCATGGATCTCAAGCGGGCCCAGTTCCGCCAACCAGCCTCGCCACGGCCCTCGCGCGGCCAGCGCGTCGTGGGACATGGTCTGGCGAGCAGCAAGCTCCGAGGCGACATCGGCCAGGCTGGCGACACGAAAGCCTTCCTCGGCGTAAGGGCTGGGAACCTCAGCCGTATTGGACGCATTGGCATCTTCGTCCGATGATGAAGTGACGGCGGGCAAGCGAAATTCTCCTGTTGATCTCGTACGGCTCGCGCCAGACAACGCTGGAACCGATGAAGGGTAAACGCTGCATTCCAGCGCGAGGGATGGCCTGTCAGTCGGTCATGGTCGCGCGTGATATCGGTCAGCGCCAGCCCTGCCGCCCTGACAGGGGCGTCGATGACCTGGCCGCTCCCGCAGCGCCGCTTCCAGCACCGTCACCACCAGCACTGCGCTTTCGCCCACTGCCGACGAGGTCGTGATATGCGTACAGCTCTTGAGGCTTCGGCCTGCCATCCCCGCGTGAACCATCATCATCACGTAAACCATGATTTCGCTCGCATGGCCGTCATCTGGGGCCTGCTCAGCCTCTGTCTGGCGGTGTGGCTCAACCTCATCTGGCTATGGCCCTCGCTGGGGCCGGAAGTGGCCTGGCTTAGCTACGGCCGCCTCGCTCCCTTGCAGCACCACCTGCTGCTCTTCGGTCTGGGCGGCTCGGCAGTGATCGCCGGCGGCTACTCCATCGCCATGCACAGTGTCCTGCAACGCGAATCACGCACGGACGCCGAGACGGCGATACCGGATATCGCACTGCCCCCCTTCACGCTCAAACTGATGCATTTCACCTTCCTCGGCTGGCAGGCCGTGGTCGCGCTCGGCGCACTGGCGATTGTCGCAGGCTACTCCTCGGGCCAATACATGGCCGAAGCGCCCTGGCTCGTCGATCTCCTGATGACCCTCGTCTGGCTGGCCGTGGCGTGGGTCTTCTTCACGGTGCTGGAGCAGCGCACGCTGCGCCGCCTGCCGGTGGCCTGCTGGTACTTCATCGCCGGCCTGATGCTGGTGTTGATACAGCATGTGTTGATCTCGCTCAGCGTGCCGATCGGCCTGCTGGAATCGATACCGCTCTTCACGGGCAGCCTCGAGGCACTGATTCAGCGCTGGCAGGCCGGGCCACTCCCCGGCGGCATGTTCGCATTCGGCGTCATTGCCTTGCTCCATCACATGGTGACGAGCTGCTCACAGCTGCCGCTCTACTCGCATCGGCTGGCCGCCACCAGCTTCTGGATGCTGGTGCTGCTGGTGACATGGGGAGGTGCTCCGCTACTGTTCGCGAGCGCCCTGCCGGCCTGGAGCCAGACGCTGGGCATGGCGATGGGCATCCTGCTGCTGGCGCCGGGGCTGGCACTCAGCCTCAATGGCCTGATGACACTCAAGGAGGATTGGCACTCATTGCGCCGGGATCCGCTTAACTGCCTGCTGGCGGCAGCTCTGATCAGCTTCGCCCTTGCGATTCTTGAATACAGCCTGCTGTCATTGCCGACAATCAACGCCCTGACCTTCAGTGCCGCCAACAGTCTGTCGCCGGCAGCAAGCCTGGGGGTAGTCGCGACAGTCGCCATCGTGATGGCCTACCACCTGCTGCCCCCGATGCGCTCCCTCGCGCTACTCAAGACTCATGCCCTGCTGGCCATCATCGGCACCCTGCTGTGCATTGCCGCCAGCTGGGCCACCACGCTGCTTCAAGGCAGCATGTGGCATGTGCTGGCAGATGACGGCAGGCCGCTATACACCTTGAGCGAGGTGCTGGAAGCGGCCCGCATGCCGATGATGATCTCGCTGGGCGGGCTCGCCTGCTGGGCGCTCGGCTTGCTGCTGATGCTCCTCAACGTGACGCGCACCCTGGCTGATCAAAAGAGCGAACGCCAAGCCGCTCATGAGCGACAACGCCTGAACTCCGGCTCGCGGAAGGCATCATCAGAACCTGCCATGCACTCTGCGTCCCCCTCTACCACGCCCCCTGCCACATCCTCGGGAGGGCACTACGCATGAGACATGTCCTGCTCGAACGTCACGCCGGCCTGATGACGGCACTATGCCTGCTCACCATGAGCCTCGGCGCCCTCGCCCAGCTGGTACCGCTCGGGGCTCACCCCAGCCTCGCCAGCGCACCCGAAGACCTCAAACCGCTGAGCGCCCTGGCGCTGGAGGGTCAGCGCATCTACCAACGCGAGGGCTGTCAGCAGTGCCATACACGCATGGTGCGCGATCTACCGGGCGATACGGCGCGCCACGGCGATGCGACGATCGCCCGGGAGCGCTATTACGACCGCCCTTCGCTGTGGGGCGTAGAGCGCTGGGGGACGGATTTGAGCCAGCTGCCTGCGCAACATGACGATGCCTGGCAGCGTCTGCATCTGAATGACCCGCGCAGTCAGGTGCCGGGCTCAGCGATGCCCACCTACCCGTGGCTGTTCGAGCGGGCGTTGAGCGGCGAAGGCATCGCGGCCCGCATGCGAGCCCTGCAAGGCCTGGGCGTGCCCTACGCGGAAGACGAGATTCTCGCCGCCCCCAATGACGTGCGTGGCACTGCCGAAATCACGGCGCTGCTCGCCTACCTGCAGCAGGCCGCCCCCGCGAGCGACATCGCCAGCCGCGACCCATGACAGGACACCGCTCAGGAGACACGACATGAATCTGCTGGAGACAACTGGACTCCCCCTGTTCTGGAATCTCTGGGTGCTGGCCCTCACGCTGGGCAGCCTGGTGCTGTTCGCCATGCTGGCACTGGGCAGCCTTTCGCGCGCCGCCAGCGCTGACAGCGACGAGCGCGAAGGCGATGGCCCCATGCAGGAACATCGCATCAACGGCGTACGTCAGCCTGACACGCCAGCGCCACGTGCCTGGGGCATACTGGCACTGGCGACGCTGGCCGGCGCACTGATCCTGCTGCTCGGCGCAGCTGGCTGAGGCAGGTCGTCGCGGTATGGTCATGCGGGGCCAACCAGGCCTAAAGTTCACACACCTTGCAACGCCCATGGGTTGGGCAGGATAATGAATTAATAAAATCTAATATTATGGCGCCACGAAATTGCACTGCCCCAGCCGATGAGCGCTCAGACTCTGGCCGCTCGAATCACATCGGCTGAGCAGGGTAGCGGCGGGCGACAAGGCCCCGCCCCACCATTCGTTGCGCCCGAAAGACCCCTCCGCTGCCCTGCCCCAGGGGTAGCGGTGACATTCCTCAGGAGAGTCACCATGACGGCCAATGCACAGGCATCACACCGCTTGCGCGCCCATGAAGCCCGCTGCCAGACCTGTTCGCTGAGTTCACTGTGCCTGCCACTGGCACTGAACATGGAAGATATCGACCAGTTTGACGCCATCATCCGCCGTCGCGCGCCACTCAGAAAAGGGGAAGTGCTCTTCACCCAGGGCGATGCCTTCGATTGCGTCTTCACGGTGCGCTCCGGAAGTCTCAAGCAGATCACCAATGAAAACAGCGGCATGGAGCAGCTGACCGGCTTCTACCTGCCCAGCGAGCTGGCCGGGCTCGATGCCATCGACAGCAATTGCTATCCCGGCACCGCCGTGGCGCTGGAGACCACCACCGTCTGCGAGATTCCCTTCGACCGCCTCAATGCGCTCTCGGAGCAGATGCCGGAACTGAGAACCCAGCTGTTCAAGAGCCTGAGCAAGGAGTTGCACGAAGATCGCCGCATGATGATGCTGCTGTCGCGCAAGACAGCCGATGAGCGGCTGGCGAGCTTCCTGGTCAACCTGTCACAGCGCTTCCGTCGTCGTGGCTATTCGCCGTACAGCTTCCGCCTCTCGATGGCACGCGCCGATATCGGCAACTATCTGGGGCTTGCCGTCGAAACCATCAGCCGTATCCTGACCCGCTTCCAGACCCAGGGGCTGGTCGACATTCGTGCCCGCGAGGTGCATATCCTGCATCTGGATGGCCTGATCGAACTGGCCGAAGGCGAGTGTCAGGGCGGTCGCTGATGACGCCTGCTGACAGCACATCACGCTGAGCGACACTGCGCTGATCCGCCGCCAGGGCGCCATGTCGGCACCACACAAGACAGAAGCCCGCCACGCAATTTGCGTGGCGGGCTTCTTCTTTCTGTCAGGCCAGTCGTCAGTCGTCCTGACAACCCTGACAGTCCTGGCAGCCCAGACAGTCATGACAATAGGCCTTGTCTCGGCCTTCGCTGGCGATCAGCGGTTCTCGAGGCGGTTATAGTCCAGCAGGCCCGCTTCGACAGGGCGATCAGCATAGTTGGTGCGCAGCACGCTGTCGGAAAACTCCCAGAAGCGCGGATCAGTCCGGCGCACCCCGATATCGGCCTGCAGGGCGCGATAGTCCTCTTCGCTCTCGAGTGCCGCCACCCGCTCTGCCAGCCCCGTCAGGGTGTCAGGCGTCAGACGCCAGAAGGCATTCGGGTAATCGCCCGCCACGCCCCGCAAGACATCGAGAGTGTCTTCCTCAGGACGGCGATTTTCCTCCTCATCGAACAGACTGGTGATGTTGGCGTGGGCGGAATTGCGCAGCACGCTGTAAAGGCGCGGCGAGTCATCAGTGCCATCCTCCAGCGCGACGATCGTCACCTCCGGCATCAGGCTGGCCGAGACTCCCTGCACCGCAGCGAGGGCCTGCAGCTCATGTCGCACATGCTCATCCTCGACATTGCTCAGACTACGCTCATGACCGAGTTCCGGTGCGAGGCGCTCCTGCATGCGCCGCATCAGACCAAGGCGAGCCTGGTTCGGGGATGACAGCTCCTGCGGTGTCCAGACGATGCCACTGGGCGCATCGAACTGCGGCGGCTTCTTGAACAGCAGCTCGCCAAGGCCGGGGCTGACGTCGCGATACCAGCTGTCATGCACCGCCTGGCGCTCACCTGCCGGCAACAGCACCAGCAGGTTGTTCTCGCCTTCCATGCGCAGGAAGTCCATGTACAGACGGGTGACCAGCTGATGGCCGAGATTGCCGTAGACATCGAAGCCGGCGACCAGCAGATAGTGGATGCGCTCCAGCATCGGGTAATCGATGATCCAGCCCGTCTTGGGCACGCCACCGACCAGCCCCTTCATCACCGCTGCATTGTCGAAGTGACGATAGATGGTCAGGGCCGCGTTGGGGTTACGCCCCTGGCCGGGGCCGTCGGCCCAGCCGCTGCCGTCCCACAGCACTCGCTCATCCAGGCGCAGATCGCCATCGAGATAGGCCTGGGACATCAGGCGCTGCTTGGCCTTGAGGTAGGCGGCCTGCTTGCTCTCGAACTTGACCCAGGAGCTGATCGGCAACGCATTGCTGCTCTGCTCGGCGGGCAGGCTGAGATTCTTTCCTTCCTCGGCCAGGGTGCGTTCCACTTCCGGGTGGCTGAACATCTTCGGGTCAGTGAAACCGACCCAGAAGTGATCATTGATCACATCCACCGCGACCTGCCCGCGACAGACCGGCCCCTTGATGAAGCCCATGATGGTGTTCTGCGACTCATCCAGCATGAAGCGATAGCGTGACTCGGCCGGGATGGCCTCGAAGGTCAGGAAAGGATTCGAGGCCGTCCTGAGGTCGTAATCCGGCAGGTCATCCACCGGGTAATCCGGTGTCAGGAACAGCGCCCGCCAGCGCTTGAAGCGAGCATCATCGAGCGCATAGGGCAGATGATTCTTGGCCAGGATCGTCGCGCGCTCCTGCCACAGACGGTAATAGACCCGCGGGCGCCCGGCGTCATCGTGGGGCATGCTCGCGCGCTCATCGGCGGTGTAGGAGGCGTAGGGTGCATCGTAGGGGCGGCGCGTGGAGATGCGCTTGATCGGCTCGCCCGGCGGGGTGCTGGAACGCACCAGCTTGAAGAAGATCGGCCGTCCGTCTGCGCCCTTGATGCCCGGGAAATACACATGGCTCAGGAAGAGATGCTCGTAGATATAGCGATTCATCAGGCGCTGCTTGAGGCTGTCGCCATTGAAGAAGCGCTCGGCCTGCTCGATGTGCGGCATCAGCGCCTGGGGCAACGGCGCCGGGCCCGTCATCGCGCCACCCTTGGCCAGCCAGTTCACCAGCGTGCGGTGCTCTTCATCGCTGACCTGTGGCAGGGCGTAGGGCATGCCCCAGTCAGGATGGTCTTCGGCGAACTTGTCGTAGCCCTCCACGGGGGCACACACCTGACTGCGATTGAGCGACAGGTCGAAGCGGTCTTCCGGCAACAGGCCATCTTCCGTCACCGGCAGCGGCGCCTTGCGCTTCTGGCTGAGCGCACGGAACAGCACACTGCCCTCCAGATTGGCGGCCGGAGAATCGAATCGCTCATTGAGCACCGGCGAGAAGTCCATGCTGCGCCACTGCTCGGTGGTGTCCGCGTCCTCGAACATGCGCGTCAGATTGGCCGCCAGCAGGCGCGTGCCATCGTAGACCGGCGCCGGATTCATGCCGCGATCGATCCCGGCGGCCGATGACATCTTGAGCTGACAGGGAGCGTCGTAGCAGCCATGACAGACCACGCAGCGCGTCTCGATCACCGGCTTGACCTCATCCTCCCACTGACGTCCGGCAAGACTGTCGTGTGACACCACCCGCTCACGCGGTGACGCGGGGCCGAAACGCTCATCGAGCTGATGAATCGCGACGGCACTGCAGCCCCCCAACAGTAGAACGAGCACGATGCTCCAGCGCCAGCGCGGTATGCGCCACAGGCGTCGAAGTAGGTCCGGCATGGGGAACTCCAGCAAGAGGAAGGAATATCGGCAATCGGGCAGATGATGGCGAAAGGGTACCATAAGCAGGCTCACTAATTCGGCAAGACTGCCTTTCCAAGCATAGTGAACAATGATGTCAGATTTTTTTGGCGCTACCGCATCCAACTTTATTTTGACGGCGTATGACTTCATGACCCGCCTGAACGAGCTGTCTGACGCAAGCGGGTGCCACGATGTTCCTGATCCATAATTCAAAAAATACGGGCCCTGCCCGATAGGAAGCCATCATGACCATGAAGAAGACCGTTACTGCTGCCACCTTCGCCGCCGCTGCCGCCGCGCTGTTCTCCACTGCCGCCCTGACCTCGTTGCCGGTGCACGCCGGTGACAATGCCGTGAAGTGCTCCGGCATCAACTCCTGCAAGGGCACCTCCGAATGCGCGACCGCCAACAGCGCCTGCAAGGGCCACAACGCCTGCAAGGGCCAGGGCTGGTCGTACACTGCCAGCGCTGAATCCTGTGTCGGCGAAGGTGGTACTGTCGTCGAGGGCTGATCCTCAGGCACGCAGAGGCGTCTGCCCTGGCAGGCGCCTCTGGCGAATACCCGACGGGAGGACGGCACACCGTCCTCCCGTTCCTGATTCTGGTTCTGGCTCTGGCTCGGTTTCTTTCCGGGAACCCTGGCGGGTGTCTTTCAGCTCTTGACTCGCCCTCTGCCTCGCCCTTTTCCGCACCCTCTGCCTCAGCTCAGAAGAGGACTCACGCATGACGACAGCTGTCACCGCTCGCCTGCCCACGCCCGCCAGCGCCGGTATCGGTCAGGGGCTGGGCCTGCGCCCCGAGTACTACCACGAGATTCTGACGACCCTGCCGGATATCGACTGGTTCGAGGCCATCAGCGAGAACTACATGGGCCACGGCGCCAGAGAATCCGGTGGCCTGAGTACCAGTAGCCTGAGTACCGGTGGTCTGAGTGCCGGCGGCAAGCCACTGCATCACCTCGAGCGAGTCCGCGAGCACTACCCCATCGCCTTGCATGGCGTCTCGCTGTCCATCGGTGGCAGCCATCCCATCGACAGCCGTTACCTGCGCGAGCTGCGCGCCTTGTGCGAGCGCATCGAACCGCTGTGGGTCTCCGATCACTTGTGCTGGACGCGCACCGGCGCGCATCAGTTCCACGACCTGCTGCCGCTGCCCTATACCGATGCCACCATCGACCATCTGGCCGAACGCATCGATCAGGTCCAGAACGCACTCGGCCGTCAATTATTGCTGGAAAATGTCTCCAGCTACCTGACCTGGCGCCCTGACGAGATGAGCGAATGGGAGTTTCTGGCGGAAGTCAGCCGCCGCGCCGACTGCCTGATCCTGCTCGACCTGAACAATGTCATCGTCTCCAGCAACAATCATGGCTTTGATCCGCTGGCCTATCTGGACGCCATGCCGACAGAGCGCGTCTGGCAGCACCATCTGGCCGGGCATATCCGGCAGGAAGTCTCCGGCGGCGAGCTGTGCATCGACACCCATGACCAGCCCGTCCCGGACGCCGTGTGGACGCTGTATGACGCCGCGCGGGAGCGCTTCGGCGATGTCGCCACCATGATCGAGCGCGACGACAACTTCCCGCCCTGGTCGGAATTGATGCAGGAGTACGCCGAGCTGCGCCGCCGCAGTGGTCATCCGCTGGCGGATGCCGCGCGCGCGAATCAGACGCCAGACCACGGAGGGCTGCGCGCATGACGCAAGCGAGCCCCGCAGGCGGTGCTGATCGCAGCGCCCTGATGCAACTGCAGGAGACCACGGGCGCCTACCTCGCGACGCCGAGCCCTGACACCCGCAGCGCGGCGGCCGAGGCCGTCATCAGTGATCAGCTTGCCAGCGCCGAGGAGCGCCTCGACATCTACGCGATGGCCTATCGGCTGCGGCTGTTCGAGGTCTTCGGCGGGGATTTCGAGGCCGTGCACACCCTGATCGGCGATGACGCCTTCGGGCTGCTGTGTCGTGACTACCTCGCGGCCCACCCGCCGAGTCATTATTCGATTCGCTGGGCCGGCCAGCATTTCCCGGCCTTCGTCGCGGCGCGCGAACCCGAGCGCTCCCTGGTCACCGAGATGGCCGCCTTCGAGTGGGCATTGGGACTGGCGCTGGATGTGGTGGACAGCCCCCCGCTGAGTGTCGAGACCCTGCAGACGCTGGCCCCCGAGGAGTGGCCAGAGCTGGCCCTGGCAGCGCATCCGTCCCTCAAGCGCTTCTCGTTCCACTTCGATACGCCAGCCATCTGGAAGGCCATCGACAACGATGAGCCGCCACGCGCACCGGTCGAGTCCGACACGCCCACGCCCTGGATCGTCTGGCGCCAGCCCACCGCTGGCGCGCCCGAGGTGCACTATCGCTCTCTCGATGCGCTGGAAGACCTGGCTCTCGGCGCCATCCTCGCGGCCGGCGCCGAGGGCCTGAGCTTCGGCCGGCTCGGTGAGCTGCTGACGCCGCAGGTGGGGGCAGAGCAAGCCCCGAGCGTCGCGATCAACCTGCTGGTGCAGTGGCTCGCCGCCGGACTGCTGATCAGGCCCTGACATCAGGCCCTGTCATCAGGCATCCGCGCGCCCGACGCCACACCGGACATGACAGCCAGCGGCGAAAGCCGGACAATACACGCCGACCCTCATTGCGATGGTCGGCTTTCGTCTTCCTGCTGCCGTGATGCCCATGCCCTCTTCTCCTGATGCTCCGCACTCCGACGCGCCGACGGCGCCTCAGACACCTGCGCCGATGGCGGACGCCACGCCAACGTCTCTCGAGGCCAAGTCTGCTGAGGTGACTGAGCCGGCTGAGCCTGTTGAGCTGACTGAACCCGCCGAGCCACTCGACATCCTGTTCCAGGATGAAATGCTGGTGGTGGTTCACAAGCCATCGGGCCTGCTGGTGCACCGCAGCCCCATCGACAAGCACGAGACCGAGTTTCTGCTTCAGCGCCTGCGCGACCAGATCGGCCAGCATGTCTTCCCCGTGCATCGCCTCGATCGCCCGACATCAGGGCTGATGGTGTTCGGCCTCTCGCCCCAGGCGGCGCGCAAGCTGAGCACCGCCTTCGAGGAGCAGCAGGTCAGCAAGCGCTATCTGGCGATAGTGCGCGGCGTCGCGCCCGAGCAGCAACGCCTCGATTACGGCCTGCGCAAGGAAGATGGCAAGCTGCCCAAGGCCGAGATGCCGGAGCAGGAAGCCATCACCGACACGCGCCGCCTGGCACAGGTCGAGCTGCCCATCGCCATCGATCGCTATCCGCAGTCGCGCTTCTCGCTGGTCGAGGCCCGCCCGCTGACCGGCCGCCGCCATCAGATTCGCCGTCACCTGTCACGCCGTGGCTACCCGATCATCGGCGACGCCAAGCACGGCAAGGGCAACTACAATCGCTACTTCGCCACGACACTGGAATGCCCCCGCCTGCTGCTGGCGGCTGTCGGGCTCGAGCTCCCTCACCCCGAGGGCGGCTGGCTGAGCCTGTCGTGTCCGCCAGAAGGTGCCTACGCGGCACTGATGGAGCGCTTCGGCTGGCTGGGCCATCTGCCCGAACGCTACGCTGAACATCTGGCAGAGCGCCCGACCAGACACTGGCTCGATGCGACCGCCAGCGACCCGGCTGACTGAGCGCATCCTTGCCGACTGCCACCCGTACCCCCGAGATTCGCGAGCTGCGCATGACCACCTCTTCCGACACCCCGGACTCGACCGACATGAGTCCAGAACAGCAGAGCTCTGAAAATAAAAGCTCTGAAAGCAAAAGCTCTGAAGAGCAGAGCCCTGACCGCAAGCCCTCAGGCGAGCCGTCGACCCACGACAGCACGCCCTCCGCCAGCGAACGAATGCTGGAGAGCTTCTTTGCGGCCGGCGCTGCCAGCCAGGCCCCCGCAGAAGACGACTACGACTTCCGCTTCGGTGGCATCCGTCGCCTTTACGGCGCCAGCGCCTTCGCCCACTTCCGCCACGCGCATGTCGCGGTGATCGGGGTCGGCGGTGTCGGCAGCTGGAGCGCCGAGGCGCTGGCACGCTCCGGCATCGGTGAGATGACGCTGATCGATCTCGATGATGTCTGCGTCTCCAACGTCAATCGTCAGCTGCATGCGCTGGATGGCCAGATCGGCCGTCCCAAGGTCGAGGTGCTGGCCGAGCGCTGCCAGCTGATCGCGCCGCAGATGAAGATCCACGCCATCTCGGCCTTCGTCACGCCGGACAATCTCGCCGAGCTGATCCACGACGACCTCGATCACGTCATCGACGCCATCGACAGCGTGCCCGCTAAGACGGCGCTGATCGCCTGGTGCAAGCGTCGCAAGCTGGGCCTGACCGTGACGGGCGGCGCCGGTGGCCAGCTCGACCCGACGCGCATCCAGATCGGTGATCTCGCCCGCACCGAGCAGGACCCGCTGCTGGCGCGCGTTCGCTCCCTGCTGCGTCGCGACTACAATTTCAGTCGTAACCTGAAGCGCCGATTCGATGTCGAGTGCGTCTATTCCGACGAGCAGCTGACCTACCCCGGCGCCGACGGCGAGGTGTGTGCCACCAAGCCCGGCGACAGCGCCACGCGCCTGGATTGCGCCGGCGGCTTCGGCGCGGCCACCTTCGTCACCGGCAGTTTCGGCTTCACCGCCGCTGCCCGCGCGCTGGCGCGCATCGCACGCCGCGGTGCCAAGGCCACGCCTGTCGCTGATGACACGTCTGTGGCTGATGCGCCGAACGCTGCCGACTGATACGCCTGCTTCTCGCTGTTGGCTTCACCGCTTCTCGCTTCTCGCTTTTGGCTTCACCCTCAAGGAAATTGCCATGACTGACCTGCCTGCCATGCCGCCGCTGCCGGAAAATCGTCCCGTGCCGGGCCTTTACCGCCACTACAAGGGCGCGCAGTACGAAGTGATCGGCACCAGTCGCCACAGCGAGACCGAAGAGCTGCTGGTGGTCTATCGTGCTCTTTATGGTGAATGCGGGCTGTGGGTGCGTTCGCTGAGCATGTTCATGGAGAACGTCGAGATCCAGGGCGAGCCGGTGCCACGCTTCGCGCTGGTCTCGGCGTGGTCCTGCTGATCCGCGGCCTTGCCGCACCCACATCCTGACCGACCAGACAGGTACATGCCGCCTGTCGGTCGCGGTGCTATACTGCGCCGCTTGTTTTTCCAGACATACGCATTGAGCCGCTTGCGGGCATGATCTGCCCGCGCGGCTCGGCCACGCCCACACAGCGCACTGCCCGGCACGTCTGGCAGGCACTGTGAGCTGGTTCATACCACGTCAAGAGCGGAGGAAGCATGAGCGCACTGGTTGGTGTCA
Organism: Cobetia sp. SIMBA_158; assembly: GCF_046566945.1. Taxonomy (NCBI): domain Bacteria; kingdom Pseudomonadati; phylum Pseudomonadota; class Gammaproteobacteria; order Oceanospirillales; family Halomonadaceae; genus Cobetia; species Cobetia sp. SIMBA_158. The sequence continues at coordinate 62,196 of NZ_JAWJYL010000017.1, read as the reverse complement.
TCATGGGATCAAAATCGGATTGGGCGACCATGTGCCATACGGTCGAAACCCTGGAAGCGCTGGGGATCGAACACGAGGTCAAGGTCGTCTCTGCCCATCGCACGCCCGACCTGCTGTTCGACTATGCCGATACCGCTGCCGAGCGTGGCCTTGAGGTCATCATCGCCGGTGCCGGCGGCGCGGCGCATCTGCCGGGCATGTGTGCCGCCAAGACCTGGCTGCCGGTGCTGGGCGTGCCGGTGCAGTCCAGCATGCTGTCAGGTGTCGATTCCCTGCTCTCCATCGTGCAGATGCCCGCTGGCATCCCCACCGGCACGCTGGCCATCGGCCGCGCCGGTGCCGTGAATGCCGCGCTGCTGGCCGCCAGCCAGCTGGCCAACAAGTACCCGGCCATCCGCACCGCGCTGATCAACTTCCGTGCCGAGCAGACCGACCGTGTGCTCGACAATCCGGACCCGCGCCCCGACGCACCCAGCCTGTCCCACGGAGGCGAGTAAGCCATGAGCCAGCCGTTCCGCTTCGGTATCGTCGGCGGCGGTCAGCTGGGCCGTATGTTGGCTCAGGCCGGCGCCGCCCTGAATGCCCGCTTCACCTTCCTTGATCCTTCGGATTCGCCCTGCGGTCGCGTCCACGGTCATCATCTCTGCGCCGATTGGCAGGATGATGCGGCCCTGACGCAGCTGGTGGCGGCGTCTGACGCCATCACCTTCGAGTTCGAGAACGTGCCGGCGGACGCCGTCGCGCGTCTGGCAGCCGAGCGTCCGACCTTCCCGCCGGCTGGCGCCCTGGATACCGCGCGTGACCGCTGGAGCGAGAAGTCGCTGTTCATGCGTCTGGGCATCGAGGTGCCGCCGCTGGCGCTGGTCGACAGCCAGGCGGACCTTGAAGCGGGCGTCGCGACCATCGGTCTGCCCGCCGTGCTCAAGACACGTACGCTGGGCTATGACGGCAAGGGCCAGAAGGTGCTGCGCGAAATGGCCGACGTCGCCGACACCTTCGCCGAACTCGGCAGCGTGCCGCTGATCCTGGAAGGCTTCATCGCCTTCGATCACGAAGTCTCGGTGATCGCGGTACGCGGTCGCGATGGCGAGACACGCGCCTGGCCGCTGTCACGCAATGAACATCGCAGCGGCATCCTGCACTGCTCCACCCCGCTCGACTCCCACGGCTTGCAGGCCGAAGCCGAGGCGGCTGCCTTCAAGGTGATGCACGAGCTCGACTATGTCGGCGTGATGGCCTTCGAGTTCTTCGTCGTCAAGGACGCCGATGGCAGCGAGCGCCTGCTGGCCAACGAGATCGCACCGCGTGTGCACAACTCGGGTCACTGGAGCATCGAGGGCGCCGTCACCAGCCAGTTCGAGAATCACCTGCGTGCCGTCGCCGGCATGCCGCTGGGCGAGACCGCACTGCTCACGCCCTGCGCGATGCTCAACATCATCGGCCGCATGCCGGAACGTGACGCCGTGCTCGCCATCCCCGGCGCGCGTCTGCACGACTACGGCAAGGCGCCGCGTGCGGGGCGCAAGATCGGCCACATCACGGTTCTGGCCGCCGACAAGGCGAGCCTCGACGCACGCATCGCGGCTGTCGAAGCGCTGCTGGTCAATGAACTGGGCAAGTAAGCCGGTTCTGCGCCACTGAAGACGAAACGCCCCCGCTGCCATCGGCAGCGGGGGCGTTTTCGTTTCGGCACGGCTCAGCGCGCCGCCACGGAATCAGTCGATCTCGTGGTGGATCTGCTTCTGCAGGTAGAGCTCGATGCCGACCTTCTCGATCAGGCCCAGCTCGGTCTCCAGGTGATCGATGTGCTCTTCCTCGTCGTCGAGGATCTTGCGGAACAGGTCACGCGAGGTGTAATCGCGAACCTGCTCGGCGTAGGCGATCGCTTCCTTCAGATCGCCATGTGCCTGGTGCTCCAGCGCCAGATCGCACTCGAGCATTTCCTTGGTGTTCTCGCCGATGCGCAGCTTGCCGAGGTCCTGCAGGTTGGGCAGGCCTTCCAGGAACAGGATGCGCTCGATCAGGGTGTCGGCGTGACGCATCTCTTCGATGGACTCGTCGTATTCCCACTTGGCCAGGCGCTTGAGGCCCCAGTCCTTGTACATGCGCGCATGCAGGAAGTACTGATTTATGGCGACCAGTTCGTTGGCCAGTATGGTGTTGAGATGCTCGATGATCTTGGGATCGCCTTTCATGTCGCCATTCCTCTCTTGTCAGGGTTGCTGCTTGCGTCAGGTTCTGTGCTGCGCCTGATGACGGCATGCATCAGCCGCAGCGCGGGCACGTCAGGCGTGCCCTATCGATCAGGTGCGGCAAGTATGGCGCAAAAACATGAATTTTTCGAGACATACCAACAAGTTATCGACTTTTAGGCGCAAATGGGAAGGATTGGTATCCGCGTTGTCATGTGGCGACCGACACCGGATTGCCTGGCGCCCATACGAAAACGCCCGCCACCCGGTCTTGAGACCAGGTGGCGGGCGTCAGGCAAGCGAGCACTTGCCGGGAGTCGACGAGAACGGATCACGCAGCAATGGACAGCGCGGCGACTGGAGTGTCAGTCGCCGGCAGGCGAGCCTCGGCTCAAGCCTGCATCACACCGCGTAGGCGAGATCCTCTGCCGGCATCATTTCACGCGCGACCGCTTCGCGAGTGATGGTCTTGGCCATGCAGGCACATTTGCCGCACTGGGTCGCGCAGCCGGTCTGCTCACGGACTTCGCGGAAGCTGCGCGCTCCCTGTTCCACGACTTCGCGGATCTTGTGGTCTGACACACCTTTGCACAGACAGACGTACATGGCTCACCTCGCTCACTCCAAGTGAGACAAATGTAAATGATTCGCAGAAACATGCGCAACACCTGACTGCAAAAAATTCTCATTCACACGTTATATCAAATACTTAGCGAGGCGATTTCTGGCCGGTTTGCGGTTGCGGAACACACGATGTCATAAGCAGGCCACATCAGCCTCACAAAGCGATTGCCGTGGGGAAAGCCAGCGCCGTATAAAGAATGATGGCTCGTGGCTGACAGAAAGGTAGGGTTGCGATTTCACACGAGGCCGCTAGTATGTATAACGATTTTTTATGCAATTCGAAAAACAATCGCACCAAAACATAATGAGTCATCGCTAGCCGATCACTCAGGCGGGTCACTCGAACGCAGCCCAGCTCCTCGCTCACGGGAAGCGCCGCGTCACGATGAAGGCAAATGACTGCCACGCCCCGCCAGGCAATCAGGAAAGAACATGAACAGGACACTGCAAGAGATTCCGTCGCTCCGCCTCCTCATGGCCATGACCCGCATCGGCATGCCGATGATGGGCGCCATGCTGAAGCCGTGACCGGCCTGAATCCGTCTGCTGTTGCCCTATCTGCCGATTTCCGAACGCCAATCCGCAAGGAGCCCGATATCATGTCAGTACAACTCGCCACCGCCGATCATCACGCCACGTCCCACCTGCCACTTGATCTGGACGCCGTCCGCGACGCCGGCAGCTGCTTCGGTGACCACCACCGTCTGCCGCTGACCCCGCTGCTGCGCAATCTCTATCGTGAAGCCCGCCGTGAAGGCCTGGTGGATGAGCATTGCAACGCGCGTGAACTGATGAGCCATATCGCTCTGCCCCATGACCACGTGGTCACCCAGGAAATTTCCGACCGTGTCTGGCGCTACAACGTCGGTTACTCCAACACCGGCGAGAGCGCGGAACAGGGCGACCTGAGCGCGGCGCTGGACTCCCTCAACGAGCGCACCCTGGATGAGCCGCTGCCGGGCGCCCTGCAGCGCCTGACCGAATCCTGGCTGTACCTGCCGGGCGAGCTGGAAAGCCCGCGTCAGGCCAGCGCCGACGTGCTGTGGCTCGACAAGCAGGGCCGTGCTCGCTACCGCCTGGATCAGGCGCGTCACTGGTTCGCCACCCTGCGCGATGAAGCCGTCGACATCGATGGCTGGCTGGCATGGCGCCTGACACACCTGCCGCTGACCAGCGCGCCGGTGCTCGATACCGTCAGCGCCTTCACGCGTCTGGCGCGCCTCGATCACGATGGCCAGCGTCCGATCGGTCAGCTGTCCTTCGTGCGCTACCGTGAGGGCGTGCGCCTGGAAGGCATGGGCACCGCGGTGATCGACCTGCCGCGCGAGCTGCCCGAGACGGCGGCACAGGAAGACAGCCTGGTGGTATCACGCGCCAGCGTGGAGCGCATCATCACGCGCCTGGATGGCCTGCTGGGCGTCTGATCACTCCCTGCACTCGCGGAAAACACAACGCCCCGCCAGTCGATGACTGGCGGGGCGTTTTCTTGTCTAACTGAGATCACTTCTGGATGAGCTCACTGCTTTCCTGCACGGCGCATGCGCCAGAAGCTCCCTGACGATGCCTCACTCGCGCCGCGGCTTGGGCAGCACCACCACGCGGGTGCCGGAGGCGATGTCTTGCCAGCTGCGCTGCTCAGGATCCCACAGCTGCCAGACGTACCCCAGCCCGCAGGCGCCCAATGACAGCCCGGCAACCACGAAGCGTATCAGGCACTGCTGCAGCGTCGGGACATGACCCTGTGGCGTCTCGATGCGCAGTCGCCAGGCCTGCATGCCCAGCGTCATGCCACTGCGGCTCCAGCAGCCGCCGAAGAAGGCGAACATCGCCACCAGCAACAGACTGCGGAACAGCGGCGACTGATTGGCCTCACCGCCATTGACGGCAACCCCGATGAAGCCCAGCACGATCAACAACGCCATCACGAGGAAGGCGTCATAGACCACGCCGCCCAGACGCCGCATCAGGCCCGCAGGGCGCGCTCCCTGCGGGTCGAGACGGCGGCGAGAGTGCGGGGCGCCCCTAGCCACTGCGCCGGATCAGCAGCAGGCCGATCACGTAACAGGCCAGCATCGGCGCCAGCACCGCCCAGATGGGCGCGAAGCCGAACACCACCGAGGCCGGGGCGAGCAGGTCCTGCAGATACTTGAACAGCAGGCCGACCACGATGCCGTAGAAGACCCGCGTCCCCGCCGCCACCGTGCGCAAGGGCCCGAACACGAAGGAGGCGGCCACCAGTACCAGCGCCGCCAGTGTCAGCGGCTGCAGAATCTTCTGCCAGAAGTAGAGCAGTGGCTGGTTGGCCGACAGTCCCTGGTCCTGCAGATAGCGGGAATAGCGCCACAGATCGGAGGCTGACTGCTGCTTGGGGTCGCTGATGACCAGCTTGAGCAGGTCCGGCGTCAGCTGGGTGTCCCACTCGCGGGTCTCCTGCTGAGCCACCGTGGTGGCGCTCGGCTCGCCATCCTGAGACTCGAAGGTGGTGGTCTGCACCGCCTCCAGCGTCCAGCCATCGTCCTGCCAGACGGCGCGCCTGGCGTAGAGCGCCTGGGTCAGGTGGCGCTCGTCATCGAAGCGATAGCGGGTGACATTGAGCACCACATCATCGCTGCGAATCGAGCCGAATCGGTAGTAGTCGTTGCCCTCGCGCTGCCAGCCGCCGCCTTCCGCGTAGACGGCGCCTGCGCCCTGCTGCTTCTCGGCGCGCCAGGCGTCGGCCTGCAGTTCGGTGACGGGGGCGACGTATTCACCGACCGCCATGGTGATGGCGATGACCAGCCCCAGCGGCTTCATCACACCCCACAGAATGCGCGTCAGTGAGCGACCGGCGGCGCGCATGATGGTCAGCTCATTGCTCGAGGCCATGCTGCCCAGCCCGATCAGGGCGCCCAGCAGTACGCCGACCGGCACGAATTCGTAGAAGCGCGACGGCAGACGCATCAGCAGATAGAGGAGCACTTCAAAGGCGCCGTAGTCGCCTTTCACATCCCCCAGATCATTGATGTAGGTGATCATCAGGTCGAGCCCGAGAATCAGTACCTGCACCACCAGCATGGCCACCAGCACATTGCGGGCGATGTAACGGTCGAGACGATCAAGCAGCATCAGCGGCCACCTCCGCGGTTGTCGCGCCAGCTCAGCCAGATGCCGAGCGCCAGATAGACGCCGTGAATGGGCCACAGGCCAATGGCGGCCGGGTACTTCTCGGATGCGACGGCATTCTGCGCCGCGATCAACAGGCTGAGATAGGTGATATGCACGAAGATGGCCGGCAGCAGACGCGCAAAACGCCCCTGACGCGGATTGACGCGTGCCAGCGGCAGGCCGATCAGCATCAGGATCGGCACCATCAACGGCAGCGAGATGCGCCACTGCAGCTGGCCCTTGGCCTCCGGAAGATCGGAAGCCCAGAGCTGCGCCGTGGTCGCAAGCTCGATGTCCTCCTTGAGAGCCGCGGCATCCTGACCCTCGGTGATGCGCACGCCGTAGCGATCAAAGCCCAGTCGCTGGGCGATCGCCTTGCCTGGCTCCACCCCGTAGCGCGTACCGTCGCTCAATACCAGATAGCGGCTGCCGGTCTCGGGGCTGACTTCCTGGAAGGCACGCTCGGCGCGCACCACCGACTGGCTCGGTTCGCTGTCGGGCGTGCTGGCGGCATTGCTGTCACCTGCCTCGGCGATGAAGACGTTTTCCAGCTCGCTGTTGTCATCGCTCATGCTCTCGGCATAGACGGTGCGATTGCCGATCTCCTGGAAGCGTCCCGCGCCGAGAATCGAGAAGTCGGTCTTCTGCTTCTGCTGCTCGAGCAACAGCTCATTCTTGAGCGCGCCGGCAGGCGTCAGATAGAGGCTGCAGGCCGCGACCAGCGCCGTGATCAACAGCGCCGGCAGCAGGGTGACACGCAGCAGGCGCTCCGGGCCGACGCCACAGGCGACCAGCACGGTGATCTCGCTGTTCATGTACAGCTGACCGAAGGCCAGCAACACGGCAAGGAAGAAGGACAGCGGCAGTAGCAGTTCGAAGAAACCCGGCAGGTGATAGAGCATCAGGCTGCCGAGAATCGACGCCGGGAAATCCCCCTCCGCCGCATCACTGAAATAGCGGATGAATCGGCTGCCCATGATGACAAGCATCAGCACCCCGGCCACGGCGGCCATGGTGGTGAGTATCTCGCGTGTCAGGTAGCGGAAGATGATCAAGTGGAACTCCTGTTTCCCGCTCGCAAGCGAGCGTGTTGACCAGATCGATGATAGCCGGTGGAGGAATGGTCGTGATCACATGAAGGCATCATCCCCCTCATGCATGGTGCGCAGCCTTTGCGTACACTGGCGGCACGGGTCTGAAGACTGGACGGGAGCGACTCCCCCTCATGCAGCAGCATTATCCAGAAAGGATGCTGCCTTGTCGCGGCTGCAGGCATTGCACGTGGACAGCCTGACATGATGGACTGCCCTCACTCGTGCATGCCAGCTCAGCTTGTCATGAGCGGTCTGCGCCCCCATCCAGACCATGACCCCGATGTCGCCGCGAGCCGGGCACGCCTGGCCTGACGACATCCTTCATCCTTGTACTGTTCATCTTCGTACCCTCACTCGCGCGCGTGGAGTTGCCATGGAATTTCCTGTAGTCACTGCCAATCCGGCCCAGCTTGAAACCGCCTGCATCGTGGTACCTGTCATCGAGGGCGACCTCACCGGTGCTGCGGCACGACTCGACGATGCCAGCGAGAAGCTGATTTCCCAGCTGATCGAGCGCGGCGACTTCAAGCCCGAGCTCGGCAATACCCTGCTGGTGCCCTTCGCTCCGGGCCTCGGCGCTCAGCGCCTGCTGCTGGCCGGTTTCGGCAGTGAGGAAAAGCTCGACGAAAGCCGTTACAAGCGTGGCCTCGACGCCGCCATGACCGCTCTGCTCAAGCTGCCCATCGAAGACGCGGCCTTCGCTGGTCTCGAGTTGAATCTCGAGCTGCGTGAGGCTGACTGGATGGCGCGCATGATCGCCGAGAGCGCGCTGCGCACTGCCTATCGCTTCACCGAGATGAAGAGCAAGCCGGGCGAGCCCGTCTCTCTGACCCGCCTGAGCGTGGTTAGTGCCGACAAGCAGCGTCAGGCCGAACTGGAAGCCGGCCTGCGCGTCGGTGCCGCCATCGGCATGGGCGTCAATGAAGCGCGCACGCTGGGCAATCTGCCGGGCAACATCTGCACGCCGCGCTACCTGGGCGAGCGTGCCGAGCAACTGGGTGCCGCCTCGGATGGCGCCCTGAAAGTGACCGTGCTCGGCGAGGAAGAGCTCGAGGAGCTCGGTGCCCTGTCCCTGCTGTCGGTCGGCCGCGGCAGTGAAGAGCCGAGCCGCCTGATCGTGATGGAATACCGCGGCGCGGAAGACGAGAACGAAGCCCCGCACGTGCTGGTCGGCAAGGGCATCACCTTCGATACCGGCGGCATCTCGCTCAAGCCGGGCGCCGGCATGGACGAGATGAAGTACGATATGGGCGGCGCGGCCAGCGTGTTCGGCACCATGCGCACCGTGCTGGAACTCAAGCCCAAGCTCAACGTGGTGGCCATCGTGGCCAGCGCCGAGAACATGCCGGACGGCCGCGCCACCAAGCCGGGCGACATCATCAAGACCCTGAAGGGTCTGACCGTCGAAGTCCTCAACACCGACGCCGAAGGCCGTCTGGTGCTGTGTGATGCGCTGACCTACGCCGAGCGCTTCGAGCCGGCCAGCGTCGTCGACATCGCCACTCTGACCGGCGCCTGCGTCATCGCGCTGGGCAATCACGCCACCGGCCTGATCTCCAACGATGATGACCTGGCGCTCGACCTGCTCGACGCCGGCGAAGAAGCCTGGGACCGCGCCTGGCACATGCCGCTGTGGGACGAGTATCAGACTCAGCTGGATTCCAACTTCGCCGACATCGCCAACATCGGCGGTCGCGAAGCCGGCATGATCACCGCAGGTTGCTTCCTGTCCCGCTTCGCGGACACCTTCCCGTGGGCGCATCTGGACATCGCTGGCACCGCCTGGATGTCCGGCAAGCAGAAAGGAGCCAGCGGCCGCCCGGTGGGACTTCTGACCCAATACCTGCTGGATCGCGAAGCGGAACTCAGCGCCCCGCAGGAAGAGACCGTCTGAGGCTTCGCATGCTCTCGATAGCGTGCTAGCGTTGAGACACGCGGGTCGCGACGCCACTCGGCACCGCTGACCCGAGAGGTCCTATAAAAATGATTCGACCCCCGGCGTTCCGCGTCGGGGGTCTCGCTGCTACGGAGACACCCACGTGACCAAAGGCTTCGACGTCCGCGCGTCCACGCAACCGGCGGATGCTGCCGTTCGTGACACCATTCTGGCCAATCCCGGCTTCGGCCGTCACTTCAGCGATCACATGGCCCATGTACGCTGGACCGCCGACGGCGGCTGGCACGGCCATGAAGTCCGCCCCTACGGCCCGCTGAGCCTCGACCCCGCCGCCTCGGTACTGCACTACGCCCAGGAAATCTTCGAAGGCATCAAGGCCTACCGTCATGAAGACGGCTCGGTGTGGACCTTCCGCCCCGAGAAGAATGCCGCACGTTTCCGCAACTCCGCCCGCCGTCTGGCACTGCCGGAGCTGTCCGACGAGGACTTCGTCGGCTCGCTCAAGGCCCTGCTCGCGCAGGACAGCGCCTGGGTGCCGACTCCGGCCAGCGTCAGTGACGAATGCAGCCTCTATCTGCGCCCGTTCATGATCGCCAGTGAAGCCTTCCTAGGCGTGCGTCCGTCGCGTGAAGTCGATTACTACGTGATCGCCTCACCGGTGGCGGCCTACTTCAAGGGCGGCATCAAGCCGGTCTCCATCTGGCTGTCCTCGCACTACAACCGTGCGGCCGCCGGCGGTACCGGTTTCGCCAAGTGCGGCGGCAACTACGCGGGCTCACTGGCCGCGCAGAGCGAAGCTTCCGCCAATGGCTGTGACCAGGTCGTGTTCCTGGACGCCGCCGAGAACAAGTGGGTCGAGGAACTGGGCGGCATGAACCTGTTCTTCGTCTTCAAGGACGGCCGTCTGGTCACGCCGCGCCTGACCGGCACCATTCTGGAAGGTGTCACCCGTGACTCCATCCTGACCATGGCGAGCGATCTGGGACTGACGCCGGAAGAGCGCCCGATCAGCATCGACGAGTGGCGTGAAGGCATCGCCTCCGGCGAGATCACCGAGGTGTTCGCCTGCGGTACCGCCGCCGTCATCACCCCGGTGGGCGAGCTGGTCAGTGAAGAAGGTCGCCTCGACCTGACCGCCAACGCCGGTGATGTCGCCATGCGTCTGCGCAGCCAGCTGCTGGATCTGCAATACGGTCGCGCCGAAGACACGCGTGGCTGGATGACGCGTCTGGCATAAGTGCACTGACATGAGTGCACGGGAACAAGCCCTCGAGCCTGCCCCTGTGGCTTGAAGGATGACTGAAACCCCAAGGCCCGCCTCTCTCGAGGCGGGCCTTGGGGTTTCTGGCGCGCGGATATCTGACTGCGGAAAGATGTCACGGGAGGCAGGCTGCATCGAAGCCGCGCGACGAGTGCGGTATCCTGAGCGCTCGAGAATTCCTTGCCCGAGCGGTGCCCATGACCCAGATCGACTTCTACATCCTGCCCGACACCACGCTGGAAGCCCGGCTGGAATTCGCCTGCCGGCTGGCCGAGACCATCCACGCCAAGGGCTTTCGCCTGCATGTGCATGTCGAGGACGAGGCGATGGCGCGTCAGTTCGATGAGCATCTGTGGCAGTTCCGCCCGGAAAGCTTCGTGCCCCATGCGCTGGATATCGATCTCGACATGGCCGCCCGCGAGGCCGAACACGCCGATGACGTGCCGCGCCCGCCGGTCACCATCGGCTGGCAGGACGCCCCGGCGCCGGGTATCGAGGCGCTGCTCAACCTGCACCCCGAGATTCCCGAGTGGTTCTCACGCTTCGAGCGCGTCGCCGAGATCATCAATCAGCATCAGGATGTGCTGGTGACCAAGCGCGAATGCTGGCGCACCTACAAGTCACGCGGTTATGCCGTGCGCTCGCATCAGCTCAAGGGCGTCAGCTGAGCGAACCGGCTTTCGTTACATTCCCAGAGTCAGGGCAAGCTTGAAGTTATCCTGCAGATGCGAAAGCCAGCGCTCGATATCGGCCATGCTCGGCGGACTCTCACCGCTGTCGAAGAAGGCCTCGGGCAGGCCGCCTGCGGCCTCGCTGGCGTGACGCTCCCCGATACGCACGGCCCACAACGGCAGTTCGCGCGGCATGCGCTGGATCTCGGCGAACAGCGCCGCCACATTCATATCCGGCACATCGCCGAAGATGACCAGACACGGGCTGACATCTCGCACCAGGCGCAACGCCTGGGCCGCACTGCTGGCGATGATGATCTCCAGATTGGCGACGTGACTGCCGATCACCTCGAGGCGCAGACGGTCCTGCGCCCGGGTGCTGATCACCAGCCAGCGACAAGGCACCGGCAGCACCTTCTCCGCCGACCACGCCGCCTGGACGACGCGCTCATGGGCGCTGACATCCGCCAGCGGCAACCAGACCCGGAAGCTGGCGCCCTCGCCCAGCTCGCCCCGCGCCGTGATGTCGCCGCCCATGCGGCGGGCGAGCTCCCGCGACAGCGCCAGCCCGAGTCCGGTGCCCTCGATGCCTGAATCTTCACGCCCCAGACGCGAGAACGGCTGGAACAGCTGGACCGCCTGCGCGGAATCAAAGCCGAAGCCGCCATCGGTGATTTCCACCCAGCCCATCTCCACTCCGCTGGCATTGCGCTCCTGGCCGATGGCCAGACGAATCCAGCCCCCCTCGCGGTTGTACTTGATGGCATTGCCCATCAGGTTGCCGAGAATCTGATCCAGTCGACGCTGGTCGGCATTCAGCCACAGTGACTCGCCTTCCAGTGCCAGCGATAGCGTCAGGTTGGCGCTCTCCAGGCGCGGCTGATATTGCCCCGCCAGCCGGATCAGCTTCTGGCCCACCGAGAGGGGCTGGCAGTCCAGCGGCAGGTCACCGGCTTCCAGACTCGACATCTGCAGCACGTCCTCGATCAGCGCCGACAGCTGTGCCGCCGCATGACTGGCCTCATCCACGTAGCGGCGCTGCTCGCGGGTCAGGTCGGCTTCCTCGCAGAGCAGATCCGTGAAGCCCATGATGGCGTTGAGCGGGGTGCGAATCTCGTGACTGAAACTCGAGAAGAAACGCGACTTGGACTGGCTGGCCTCGGTGGCACTGTCGCGGGCCGCCTCCAGCAGCTTGAGTGACTGCTTGTGGCGCTGGATATCCAGCGCCAGCCCGGTGGCGCGCTGTGGCCGGCCCTCATGATCACGTCGGGTGATCTGGCCGCGAATCTGCACCCAGACCCAGTGACCACGCGCATGCCGATAGCGCACGTCGCGCGCCTCGGCCCAGCTCTCACCGTGCATGACCCGCCAGCGCGCCTCGAGCAGACCGACGAGGTCTTCCGGGTGCGTCATGGCGTCAAGGTCCGCCAGATGCATGCTGGCGCGGACCGGCAGCCCCAGCATCAGGAAGAAATTCTCGTGCAGGTAGAGATCGTCCTGATCGAAGTCATAGCGCCAGGTGGCATCGCCGGAGGCCGCCATCACCATCTCGACATGCCGTGCACCTTCGGCGCGTTCAAGCTCGATCTGATCACGGCGCTGGGCCGCTTCGCGCAACGCCTCACCGGCCTGATCCAGCTCCTGCAGCTGGAAGCGCTCGCGCACCACGGGCTGGCCGCGACCGATGCGCAGCGCCATGTCGCTGAGGCGTGCCAGTGATTCGGACAGGGTGGCCGCCATGGCCTCGGCCCGCCAACGCATCACCACCAGCAGGGCGAAGAAGAACAGAATCAGTCCCACCAGCATCACGTAGCCCAGCTGATTGAAGCGTTCATTCCAGATATCGATGCCGCTGTTGACCTGCTGCGCATCCACTACCGCCAGCAACCGCCAGTCGGTGCCCGGCACCGATTGCCAGCCGACCAGCCGCTCACCGGCGAGCAAGGAAACGCTGCGCACGCCCTGCGCCTCATCCGAGATGCTGCGCAGCAGGTGCGCCATGGCCGGGGAGTTCTCGACATCATGCGCCGTATCGAGGAAGCGATCGTGCAGCAGCGGCATCGGCACCACTTCAGGGGCGGGCTGGGGGCCGAAATCCTGCTCGCCGACACTCGGCATGGCCATGACGACATCGTCACTCACCAGAATCAGATAGGCACCCCAGGGCAGCTCGGCATTCTCGAGCCGCTCGACCAGAGAATCGAGGGTGACGTCGATGCCGACCACGCCTTCGAGAAAGTCGCCGCGATGGACCGGCATCAGCGTCGAGACCAGCCAGCCGCTGCCGACCGGGCCCTGGTAGGGCGGCGTGATGACGGCGCCACGGCTCGGGTTGTTGCGGTCATCCGCCAGGTAGTAGAAGCCGTAGCTGGTGAGGTCGACGCCGGGCGTGAAGATGTTGCGGGTATCGGTCCACGGCAACATGCGGAAGTAGCCGTCGTAGCCGGAGAACCAGATCTGGCGCAGCTCGGATTGCGTGGCGAGCATGTCCGACACCTGGGCGTCCATTGTCGAGAGGCGCACCACCTTGTCGTGGTCCTGCAGATAGCTGGGCACCAGCGAGGAGTAATAGGAGCCGGCGCCACCATCATTCTCGGCGACGTACAGGGTGCCGGCGCCCGCGCTCATGTGCCGCTTTAGCTCCTGCTCGCGCTGGCGGGACGTCACGGGGGTATCCATGTGACGCAGAGTGCTGCGCGCCAGCTGGCGGGCATCGCTGCGCCAGTCGTCCGCCAGCAGGCTGATGTGCTCTGCCTCGTAATGGGTCAACTGCTCGAGCTGGGTATTCACCAGCTCACTGCGCGTGGAGTCCTGCTGCCCGGAGACCAGCCAGTGCAACACCAGATAGCAGCCCAGCAGCGCCACCTCGAGCACCAGCAATGGCACCAGCGCATGACGCAGCAGTTCATGCCAGACCCAACGACGTGTCGGACGAGGGGCACCGTCCGTGGGGCGAGGCTTGGACATTGCGGCTCCGCGAGCGTGAGAGAATGGGAAGTGTGCGAGGCGGCAAGCCTCGGCTCATGAGGTCGCAACAGGATACGGCATCAGTGCGTGGATGTTGCCTGCTTTGTGAAAACAGGGTCTGCCAGACGCCACGAGGGCCTGCCCGCCAAGACCGAATGACGCCCGTCATCAGCGGCGCTATAATCGAGCCCATTTTCTGCCTGCGCTGACCGCTCCTTGAGCCGGCGCGGGACGCCCCGCCCAACCGGATCAATGCAGACCCATGGACAAGACCTACCAACCGAACGCCATCGAGACGCGCTGGTACGAGCGCTGGGAATCCGACAACCGCTTTGCGCCGTCAGGCCAGGGCGAGAGCTTCTCACTTGTCATCCCGCCGCCCAACGTCACCGGCTCCCTGCACATGGGCCACGCCTTCCAGGATTCCATCATGGACACCCTGGTCCGCTGGCGCCGCATGCAGGGTCGCAACACCCTGTGGCAGGTAGGCACCGACCATGCCGGTATCGCCACCCAGATGCTGGTCGAGCGCAAGGTCGCCGCCGAAGAAGGCAAGACCCGCCATGATCTCGGCCGCGAAGCCTTCACCGACAAGATCTGGGAGTGGAAGGAAGAGTCCGGCGGCAACATCACCCGCCAGCTGCGTCGCATGGGCACCAGCATCGACTGGAAGCGCGAGCGCTTCACCATGGATGACGGCTTCTACAAGGCGGTGCAGGAAGTCTTCGTGCGCCTGCACAAGGAAGACCTGATCTACCGCGGCAAGCGTCTGGTCAACTGGGACCCGACCCTGCACACCGCGATTTCCGATCTCGAAGTCGAGAACCGCGATCAGCAGGGCAGCTTCTGGCACTTCCGCTATCCGCTGGCCGATGGTGTCAAGACCGCCGATGGCAAGGACTACGTCATCGTCGCCACCACGCGCCCGGAAACCCTGCTGGGTGATACCGGCGTGGCCGTCAATCCCAAGGATGAGCGCTACGCAAGCCTGGTCGGCAAGTTCATCGAACTGCCGCTGGTCGGCCGTCGCATCCCCATCGTCGCCGATGAACACGCCGACATGGAAAAGGGCTCCGGTTGCGTCAAGATCACCCCGGCCCACGACTTCAATGACTACGAAGTCGGCAAGCGTCAGGGCCATCTGCTGATCAACGTGATGAGCCAGGATGCCACCATCCTGGAGCGCGCCGAGATCTATGACCTCCAGGGCCGTCCGCAGCCCCAGGAAGACGCCAGCCTGCCAGCCGCCTACGCCGGCCTGGATCGCTTCGTCGCGCGCGAGAAGCTGGTCGCCGACATGGACGCGCTGGGCCTGCTGGAGCAGGTCGAGGCCGTCAACAACACCCTGCCGCACGGTGACCGCTCCGGCGATGTCATCGAGCCGCTGCTGACGGACCAGTGGTTCGTGGCCGTCGAGGAGCTGGCGCGTCCGGCCATCGAGGCGGTCGAGAACGGCGACATCGAGTTCGTGCCCAAGAACTACGAGAACATGTACTTCGCGTGGATGCGCGACCTGCAGGACTGGTGCATCTCGCGTCAGCTGTGGTGGGGCCACCGCATTCCGGCCTGGTACGACAACGACGGCAACGTCTACGTCGGCCGCAATGAAGAAGAAGTCCGCGCCGAGAACAACCTGGGTGCCGACGTCGAACTGCGTCAGGACGAAGACGTCCTCGACACCTGGTTCAGCTCCGCGCTGTGGACCTTCGGTACCCTCGGCTGGCCGGCGGACACGGAGGAGCTCAAGACCTTCCACTCCACCGACGTGCTGGTCACCGGCTTCGACATCATCTTCTTCTGGGTGGCGCGGATGATCATGTTCACCCTGAAGTTCAAGGGTGAAGTGCCGTTCCGCAAGGTCTACGTGCATGGCCTGGTGCGTGACAGCCTCGGTCAGAAGATGTCCAAGTCCAAGGGCAACGTGCTTGATCCCATCGACCTGATCGACGGCATCGGCATCGAGGAGCTGGTCGAGAAGCGTACCGGCAACATGATGCAGCCGAAGAAGGCCAAGGCGATCGCCAAGGCCACGCGCAACGAGTTCCCGGAAGGCATCGAGCCTCACGGCACCGATGCGCTGCGCTACACCCTGCTGTCACTCGCCTCCACCGGGCGTGACGTGAAGTTCGACATGGGCCGTCTCGATGGCTATCGCAACTTCTGCAACAAGCTGTGGAATGCGGCGCGCTACGTGCTGATGAATGCCGAGGACCAGGATTGCGGCGTCAACAGCGAAGCCGTCGAACTGTCGCTGGCCGATCGCTGGATCATCGCGCGCCTGCAGCAGACCGAGCAGCAGGTCACCCGCGCGCTGGAAGAGTTCCGCTTCGACCACGCCTCCCAGGCGCTCTACGAGTTCATCTGGAACGAGTACTGCGACTGGTATCTGGAGCTGTCCAAGCCGGTTCTGTGGGACGACAATGCCAGCATCGAAGCCAAGCGCGGCACGCGTCGCACCCTGGTGCGCGCCCTCGAGACCATCCTGCGCCTGATCCACCCGATGATGCCGTTCATCTCCGAGGAGATCTGGCAGCGTATCGCACCGCACGCCGGCAAGACGGTGGAGGGCGAGAGCATCATGAGCCAGGCGTGGCCGCAGGCCGAAGCCGACCGGATCGATGAGCAGGCCATCCGCGATATCGAGTGGCTTAAAGGCATCATCATCGCCATCCGCAACGTGCGCGGCGAGCTCAACCTGTCACCGGCCAAGCCGCTGGAAGTCTTCCTGCAGAACGGCGCGGCTGGCGATGCCGAGCGCCTGGAAGCCAACCGCCTGTTCCTCTCCAAGCTGGCACGTCTGGAAAGCATCACCTTCCTGGCGGCAGGCGACGAAGCCCCGATGTCCGCCATCCAGCGCGTCGGTGAGCTGGAAGTGCTGGTGCCGATGGCAGGCCTGATCGACAAGGAAGCCGAGCTCAAGCGCATCGACAAGGAGCACGAGAAGCAGCAGAAGGTCATCACCGGCCTCGAGAACAAGCTCGGCAACGAGAAGTTCGTCGGTCGTGCACCGGCTGATGTGGTCGAGAAGGAGCGCGCCAAGCTGGCCGACGCCCATGCGGAACTTGCGCTGCTGGAAAGCCAGCGCGTCAAGATCGAAGCGCTGTAAGTCACGCTCGCGCTTCACGCAAGCAAAAGCCCCCTGCACCAAACGGTGCAGGGGGCTTTCTCGTTTCTGGCAGCCCGCTCGCGAATCGCCAACTCAGACATGCCACCCAAGGCAAGCCGGATGAGCGCATCGAGACGAGCTCATCGAGAAAAGCGCGCCGAGCAATTACTCGGCGGGGCCTTCCAGCGGCATGAAGGTCGCCAGCAGATAACCGGTGTCATCCATCACGCGCAGCCGAGCGCTCTCCCCGCTGCCGATGATCTGGTAACTGGCCACATCCTCGAGCATGCGATTGAAGGCGTTGGACTGCTCGGGGTTGGGGCACATCTTCATGGTCGAGGCCAGCGGACCGATATCCAGCGTCTGACGCGACTCATCCAGCACCACCGGCCCCATCAGACGGTTGCAACCATTGCTGCCGACCAGACGCAGACGGTCATCTTCCTCGTCTGCCAGCTGCTGCTGGCTGGGAGGCTGCAGCAGGAAGTTGGCGGCCTCTTCACTGGCATCCGTGGCGGAGAAACTCCATTGGGTGCCCACCAGGGCAGGAGCAGCGGCACCCAATGAGGCACTGCCCTGCGGAGGCTGTGTCATGGCCGCGCAGCCAGCCAGCAAGGAGATAGCGAACCCCACGGAGGTATAACGCGATAGACGACGCACGGTAACGGACATGGATGACTCCTGTGGCGCCCGCCGGTGACATTGCCGGCAACGGCAGTCACCCGGCAGACGGAAAGAACGGTGGGTAAGGAACAGACATGACAGCAAGGGTAGCGATCATGCGTACGGCTGTCATGAACGACAAGCCCTCACGACATGCGCCTGAATGTCACCTGCCGGACTGCCGCCAGCTTGCCAGCAGCGCGATGGACGCAACCGTCTGTCCACCTCGCCGACTTTTAAAACAGTGTTTTCAAAGCGGAGCCTGCTCTAGAATTTCGACCAGATCGCCACTCAGCGTCGCCTGTCTCGAGTCCTCTGGCCAGCGAGCTACCGGCCTGAGTTCGCCTATCCCGACATGAGCCCCGCAGAGCTGACACGACATGACTCCCGCCGCCCCCGACAGTCCTTCCTTGCACGCCGCTGATACTGCGTCTTCACAGCGAGTCAGTGGTTCGCAGCAGGCCCCGCACGCGCAACCCTCGCCCCCGCCCCGCTCGCACAGGTCGCAGACAGGATTCAATCTGCGACGACTGGTGATCCTGAATGCGCTGGGAGTGGCGCTGCTGGCGTGCTGGTGGATACCGGCGCTGGATTTCTGGCCCACCCTCGACAGCGATGTCTTCTGGGACTTCAACCAGTTCATCACACCGCTCAATCCGCACTGGGACACGCTGCTCGGCATTCTGAACACGCGCGCCTTCGACGCCATGGCCTTCGCCATGATGGGGGTATTGTTCTGCTGGGCGATGCTCAATGATCAACAGCCTGCCCGCTATCGCCGCTGGACCAGCATCGGCATCACCATGCTGCTGACGGCGGGCCTGCTCTCGCTGTTCGTGCTGCGCGCCATCAGCTATGGCCATGCCAGCCCGACGCGCTTCTTCAGCCACGCACAGCATCTCTCCGAGCTGGTGTCCTTCAAGACCAAGGATTCGGCGTCGAACAGCTTCCCGGGGGATCACGGCCTGATGCTGATGGTATTCGCGAGTTTCATGCTGGCCTTCGCACCGCGCCGCATCGCGCTGTGCAGCCTGGCGTTCGTAGTACTGCTGAGCGCTCCGCGGATCATGGTCGGCGCTCACTGGTTCAGCGATGTCTATCTGGGCTCGCTCAGCATTGCACTGATCGCGTTGCCCTGGGTGCTGTGCACACCACTGGCGACCACCGTTGCCCGTGGCATGGAAAACGCGCTGGCCCGATTCAAGCAGCGCTCCTGAAGCAGCATTCGTGAACCTGCACTCAAGAACCTGAACTCAGGTCAGCCGACGAGAGGTGTCCGCGAGAAAGGGCTGGAATCCTTGTGGTGCCGCTTTTCCTGGCGGCCATCCTCCTTGTCGCGAGCGCCCTCCTCCACGGCCTCTGCCTTGCCAAGTCCGCCGCCGTCATTGCCGGGGGATGGAGGGCTGACATCGGGCGTGGCAAGGCCTGTCATCTCGTGTTCCCCACCGGCCACCACCTGATCACGCCCATTGTGCTTGGCGTGATACAGCCGCCTGTCGGCCAGCTGCATCAGCTCATCCAGCGAATCGACCTCATGACTGATGGCAACGCCGATGGAAACCGTGACCGGCACCGGCGTGCCGGCGAAGACCGGAGGAGACTTGGCCAGCAGGGAGCGCATGCGCCCCGCCACGGAAATGGCCTCGGTGCGCCCGATACGTGGCAGCAGCACCAGGAACTCCTCGCCACCGACGCGTCCGGCGCGATCGCCCTGACGAAGCGTAGCCGTCAGCAGACGGCCCAGATGACGCAGCACTTCATCTCCGACGGCATGGCCATGCAGGTCATTGACGCGCTTGAAGTTGTCCGCATCCAGCATCAATACCGCACAGGGCACTCCGTCACGCCACCAGTCCTCGGCGTGGCGCAATATCTGGCGGCGATTGAGCAATTCGGTCAACTCATCACGACTGGCATCCTTCAGATACTGGCGCTCGAAGTGTTCGGTAAGCGCCAGCATGCGCCACAGGAAGGTGACCATCATCAGGAAGACCGCGAACAGATTGGTCGATTGCAGCACCCAGGCCGACAGGACGCCGTCCTCATGCAGGACTGGCGAGACCATCAGTGCCGAGACAGCCGCCATGAACAGCATCAGGGTCGTCACCACTCGAACACGCGCCGCCAGCGGGGCCAGGTGAATACCGGCCATCACGATGAAGAAATAGTACTCATAGCCCGCCGAGAGCCCGAAACAGAAAACCGAGAGCCAGGCCATCAGCGTCAAGGCGCTCATCATCAGGGCCAGGCCCAGCGTCAACTGATGCGCCCGGTGCAGCATCACGCCCAGCACGGACACGAGCGCCATGATGCCGCTGACGAATGCCAGCCGCGGCTCGTTGAAGAGAGTGAAGAAGGGAACCCATACCACGAAGAGGCCCATCAGCATCAGATAGACCCAAAGATAGGCATGGTAGAAACGACGATGCTCCACGGCGAGCAATCGTGGTTCATGACGTAGCCAGGCGCTTATGACTCTCGGCATCAGGCAGTCCTTGCCAGCTAGGCAGTG
Source organism: Cobetia sp. SIMBA_158 (assembly GCF_046566945.1). NCBI lineage: Bacteria > Pseudomonadati > Pseudomonadota > Gammaproteobacteria > Oceanospirillales > Halomonadaceae > Cobetia > Cobetia sp. SIMBA_158. The sequence continues at coordinate 42,065 of NZ_JAWJYL010000017.1, read as the reverse complement.
TCCGCGTGGCAGTCCCTCACGCGACTCAAGGAGGTGCAACATCGCGGCAGGCGGGCAGCAAGAGAAAGGAAGAAGGTATAGCTGCCTGCCGCGATGGCACTCCACAAAGGCCGAGCACGACATGTCACACATCATGCTGCGGGGCTTATGAACTTCATTACATCATAAGCCCTGCTGGGCGATGCACCAGTCATAATTCGGCTATTGCGTTGCCTGGATGCGACGCTTACGCACACGTCAACATGCGGCCTTGCTTGCTTACCAGCTGCCAGTGTTGCTCATGGAGGCCCAGGGTTCCTGCGGCGCAAGGGCGTCACCGGCCTGCAGCAGCTCCAGCGAAATCCCATCCGGGCTCTTCACGAATGCCATGTGGCCGTCACGCGGCGGGCGATTGATGGTCACGCCGTTGTCCATCAGATGCTGACAGGTGGCGTAGATATCCTCGACGCGATAGGCCAGATGGCCGAAGTTGCGCCCACCTTCGTATTCTTCCGGGTCCCAGTTATGGGTCAGTTCCAGCATCGGCGCCTGCATCTCGCGGGCACGTTCGGCATCCTGCGGGGCTGCCAGGAAGATCAGCGTGAAGCGGCCCTTCTCGGAATCCTTGCGCGAGATCTCGACCATGCCGAGCAGGTCACGGAAGAAATGCAGTGAAGCGTCGACATCACGGATACGCAGCATGGTGTGCAGATATTGCATGGATCACTCTCTTGAACGGTGGTTGGGGCAGCACTGAGGACGGAAAAGACGTGCGCCGAGCGTAGCTGGCTCGGCGCACGGGAATATTCTAGACACACGACTGCCGCGCGACGAGTCTCCTCGCGGCACGGCAGTGTGATGATGCATGCACCCTGCTGCTGGCATCTCGCGCCGTCAGGCGATGCGTGAACTGCGCTCCAGACGTACGGGCACCGCCTTGGAGGATGGCGTGCCGGTATCAGCGCCGTGGCTTTCCAATGCGACCAGCACGTTGGTTTCCGGATAGTAGGCCCCGATGCAACCGGCCGGGATGTCGTACTCGACCAGACGGAACTGCGGCGCACGTCGCTCGCTGCCGTCCGGACGCGGCTCGCCGAGCATGTCGACCCAATCACCGTCGGCCAGCCCCAGCCGCGCCAGGTCTTCGCCATTGATGAAGATCACCCGCCGCTGACCCGACACGCCACGATAGCGGTCGTTGTAGCCGTAGACGGTGGTGTTGTACTGATCATGACTGCGCATGGTCTGCAGCGTCAGCCAGCCGTCACGCCGCGCCAGCTGTTGATGCATCACCGACTCCGGCAGCGGCATGTGCGAGAACTCGGCCAGGCCGCTGGAGGTCGGGAAGGCAAGCTCGCGTACCGGATTGGCGAGGTGGAAGCCGCGCTTGTGTGCCAGCCGTGCATTGAAGTCCGCGAAGCCGGGGATGACCGCCGCGATCTCGTCACGGATCAGATCATAGTTCTCGTTCAGGGCCTGCCAATCGACCGGATCACTGACCCCTCGCGCCGGCAGCACGCGCGCCAGGGTGGCACGCGCGATCGCCGCGATGATGCCGGGCTCGGAGCGCAATTCAGGGCTGGCCGGTGCCTTGATGCCGGCGCTGGAGTGCACCATCGACATCGAGTCCTCGACGCTGATGTGCTGGGAAGCCACCTGCGAGGAGCGATCGATCTCGCTGCGACCGAGACACGGCAGAATCAGCGCATCGGTCTGCTTGCCCATCACCAGATGACTGCGGTTGAGCTTGGTGCTGATCTGGACGTTGAGCTCGAGGTTGCGCATCGCGGCCTCGGTCCGCTCGCTGTCCGGCGTGGCACGCGTGAAGTTGCCGCCCAGCGCGATGAAGGTCTTCGCCTTGCCCTGCTCCAGCGCCGCCAGGCTCTCCACGGTGTTGTAGCCCTGCGCACGCGGCATGCTGACGCCGTAGCGCGCTTCCAGCGCATCGATCAGCCAGGCGGGCGCCTTCTCGTCGATGCCCATGGTGCGATCGCCCTGGACGTTGGAATGGCCACGCACCGGACAGGCCCCGGCACCGGGACGGCCGAAATGCCCCCCGAGCAACAGCAGATTGACGATCTCGCGCACACTCTCGACGGCATGCAGATGCTGGGTGATGCCCATCGCCCAGGTGCAGATGACGTTGCCGGCACCCGCGAAGATGGCGGCCGCCTCCTCGAGCTGAGCGCGCGTCAGGCCGGACTGGTCCTCGAGGGTTGCCCACTCGGTCGCCTCGACCAGCGCCTGCCAGGCCTCGACGCCCCGGGTATGCGCCTCGATGAAGCTGGCGGCGCGCGTGAATTCGCCGCGCGCCTCCATCGCGAACAGCGCCTTGGCCATGCCGCGCACCGCCGCCATGTCGCCGCCCATGCGCGGCTGGTAATAGCGATGGCTGATGGGCTGGCTGGAGAGGGTCATCATCTCCAGCGGCGACTGCGGGTCGGCAAAGCGTTCCAGCCCCCGCTCACGCAGCGGATTGAAGCTGACGATGCGCGCGCCACGCCGTGAGGCACGCCGCAGATCGCCCAGCATGCGCGGGTGATTGGTGCCGGGGTTCTGACCGAACACGAAGATGGCATCGGCGTGCTCGAAGTCCTCAAGCAGCACCGTGCCCTTGCCGACGCCGAGGCTCGCCTTCATGCCGACACCGCTGGCCTCGTGGCACATGTTGGAGCAGTCGGGGAAGTTGTTGGTGCCGAACAGACGCACGAAAAGCTGATAGAGATAGGCCGCCTCGTTGCTGGCACGTCCCGAGGTATAGAACAGCGCCTCATCCGGCGACGACAGCGCGCTGAGGTGCTCGGCGACAAGCTCGAAGGCCGCGTCCCAGCTGATCGGCATATAGCGATCACTGGCCGCGTCGTAGCGCATTGGCTCGGTCAGGCGGCCCTGATCCTCGAGCATGAAGTCGTCCCAGCCCAGCAGCTCCGTGACGGTGTGCTGAGCGAAGAAACGCGGCGTGACCCGCTTGGCGGTCACTTCCCAGGCCACCGCCTTGGCGCCGTTCTCGCAGAATTCGAAGGAGGAGCCGTGTTCCGGGTCTCCCCAGGCACAGCCGGGGCAGTCGAAGCCCTTGTCCTGATTGGCCTTGAGCAGGGAGCGCACGCTCTTCCACGGCGCCCTGGAGTGACTGACATGCTGACCGACGCTCTTGAGTGCACCCCAGCCACCCGCCGGCCCGGAATAGGCGGCAATACGCGGATGACGCGTCTGTTGCGCATCCTCGCGGGGCAGGCTGGCAGACGCAGGCGTCTCGATCTCGGGGGCAGCAATGTCGGTCATGTCAGGATCCACTGGCTAGGATGAACGGGGGCGATCAGCGTGACCGCTGAGCAATTCGAGTCGACGCCCGCGGTGAGCACAGATCAGATTGAGGTCGCAGGCGCGGGCGGTCTCGACGGCGAGTCGCGAGGGCACCGCGAGGGTGATCAGGGTCGGAATGCGCGCACGGATGGTCTTCTGCACCAGCTCCAGGCTGCAGCGGCTCGACACCAGCAACGCCTCGGGCCACACACCGCTGTCGAGGCTCATGCCGATCACGCGGTCCAGCGCATTGTGGCGACCGATATCGGCGCCCTGCGAGATCAGACCGCCTTCGGCGTCCAGCCCCAGCGCCAGATGCATGCCGCGGCGCGTGGCGCGCTCCAGGCGCTCCAGCCCACGCATCAGCGCATCGGGTGCCAGCGCTGCCCGTGGCGGCAGACGCATGAGCCCCGCCATCAGCTCCGCTTCGTCCTGCACGCCACAGGCGCCGCAACTCGAGACACTGCTCTCACGCCGCTGATGACGCTCGGCCTTGCGCGCCAGCGAGTCACTGACCTCAAGGCGCACCGCCAGCCCATGACGCAGCCGCGAGAGATGGATCGCCGAGACCTCGTCACGCCGCGTGATCCAGCCCGCGGTGAAGGCATGCCCCAGCGCCAGCGGCTCAAGGGCCTCTGGACTGGCCAGCAAGGTGCCCATCGCGGTGTCATTGAGCGCCAGGCTCACCGGTAGCTCCGATGGGCCATCCAGCTCGCGCAGCGGCACCTCGCGGGCATCCGCGTAGCCTGCAGCGCCTGGCGCCTGTTGATAGAGCGAATCTTTCATTACGGCTCTCCGTGGCGCAGATGTGTGGCGAGAATGGTGCACGCAACCCTCACCCGACCTCTGCGCAATATGGGAATATCCTACCGCCATGCCATGAGGGCGACCAATTGAGCCGAGCCGCCAATTGATAGACACCGCCAATGAAGATGACGTCCAGCCGGTGACAGGCATGCGGGCCATCGCGGTGGGCGAGAAATTCGCGCGCGAGTCGCGTAAAATGCGTCGCCGACCCTTGAGGGTGCGCTTGCTGTCGCGATATCCCCCGTCCGCCGGCCGCTCTCTTCTCTCGATCATCCTGCTCCGGATTTACGTTCCGGCCCGCATGAGGACCTTCGCATGACCGACACTCCCGACCTGACTGCCGCATCTGATCAGGCCAGCGCCCCGCAGCTGACCAGCACGGCTGCCTCCGCCCGCCCCAGCCCGCTGGCGCCGCAGCATGTGGTCTGCGCGCTCTACAAGTTCGTCACCCTCGAGGACTTCGAGGCGCTGCGCGACCCGCTGCTGGCGGTGATGAACGAGCACGCCATCCGCGGCACCCTGCTGCTGGCCCGCGAAGGCATCAACGGCACCGTGTCCGGCTCACGCGCGGGCATCGATGCGCTGCTCGCCTGGCTGACCAGCGACCCGCGTCTGGCCGAGCTCGACACCAAGCAGTCACTGGCCGAGCAGGCGCCCTTCCTGCGTGCCAAGGTCAAGCTCAAGCGCGAGATCGTCACCATGGGCGTCGAGGGCATCGACCCGCGTCACACCGTCGGGACCTATGTGGAGCCGAAGGACTGGAATGCGCTGATCTCCGATCCTGAAGTGCTGCTGATCGACACGCGCAATGACTATGAAGTGGAAGTGGGGACCTTCGCCGGTGCCGTCAACCCGAACACCACGGCCTTCCGTGATTTCCCGGACTACGTCTCGCGTGAGCTGGACCCGACACAGCACCGCAAGGTGGCGATGTTCTGCACCGGCGGCATTCGCTGCGAGAAGTCCACGGCCTATCTCAAGGAGCAGGGCTTCGATGAGGTCTATCACCTCAAGGGCGGCATCCTGAAGTATCTGGAAGAGGTGCCCGAGGAAGAGACGCTGTGGCAGGGCGAGTGCTTCGTGTTCGATGAGCGCGTCACCGTCGACCACCAGCTGCGTCCCGGCCAGTACGACCAGTGCCATGCCTGCCGCCTGCCGATCACCGAGGAAGACAAGCAGAGCGAGCGCTACCAGAAAGGCGTCAGCTGCCCGCGTTGCTACGACAAGCTGAGCGACGCCCAGAAGGCGCGTTTCGCCGAGCGCGAGAACCAGATTCGCCTCGCCAGAGAACGTGGCGAAGCCCACCTGGGCATGGATGCCGTCGCCCAGATGCAGGCACGGCGCGATGCCAAGCAGCAGCAGCGTGAAGCCGCCCGTCGTGCCGCGCTGGAGGCCAGCAAGAAGTCCGGCGAGAAGAGCTGATAGCAGCCAACGTCGCTTTCGCTACCCGAACACCCCGTCTCGACGGGGTGTTCTGCGTTGCAGGCTCACTCAATCGGCCACACCCGCCGAGTGAGGCAGCGAACGCAGCAGCTCCAGCACGGCATTCAGCCGTCGGCTGCGCTGCTGGCCACTGCGCCACAACAGCCCGACCGTCTCGCCCTCACCGGGCAGTCGACGCGCGACCAGCCCTTCACCAAGCCGCGAATCGGCCAGGTTCTCCGCCAGCACGCTGACTCCCAGGCCAGCCTCCAGCATCACGCCGAGGCCGGAAATCGAATTGGCCTCCAACAAGGGCGAGGGCTGCAGCCCCAGCAGCTCGAACTGCTGATTGAGGCGCCGCCGCTGCTGCATCTCCGGCGTCAGCAACACCAGCGGGTAGTCACGCAGGCACTCCCACTGCGGCGCGTCGGGCAGGCGGAAATGCGCCTGACTGGCGATCAAGGCCGAATGCTCCTGATAGAGCGGCCGACAGGCGAAGCCGCTCATGGCCGGCGCCGCAGGGTAGCCGACCGCAAGATCCAACTCGCCATCCTCGAGCCCCTGGGCCAGCGATGAGGTCGACAGCTCGCGCAGGCGCAGCGAGAGCTGCGGAAAGGCCTCACGCAGCCGCGGCAGAAACTCGCCGACCGCCGCCAGCGCCGACGGCACCACGCCCAGTGACAGGCGGCCGGTCAGCACCGCGCCCGGCGACAGGTCTCCCTTCAGCTCATCCAGCTCGGCGAGAATGCGCCGTGCGTGGGTCAGCACGCGCTCCCCTTCCGGCGTGAAGCCCTCGAAGCGATGGCCGCGCAATATCAGCGCCGTGCCCAGCTCCTCCTCGAGCTGCTTGAGGCGCGCCGACAGCGTCGGCTGGGTGACATGACAGACCCGTGCGGCGCGACCGAAATGGCGCTCACTGGCCAGCGCGACCAGAAAACTCAACTGTCGATGATCCATGTCGGGCCCTTGGCTCGCGGTGGCGGGAGTGACGTACGCTGGGGGCGCATGCCGTCAGCGGTATGATGACGCAAGGCGGCCCGTCAGTCAGCACGCCTGCATGTCTGGCGATCAGACACGAAAACGCCCGGCGCGATGGCCGGGCGTTGGATATCACCACTATCCGGGGCGTCGCTTATTGAGCGGCGTCCTGGACAGCTTCGCCAGCATGCTCGACATCCTGGCCGGCACCGTCAACGGTGTTGCAGCCGGAAAGCGCGGCCAGAGTGAAGAAAGAGGCGAAGATGAGTGCAATGGTGCGGGACATGGTCATGCTCCTTGCGGTAGTGAATATCGAGAAATCTCGTAAAGACGCCAGTTCCTGCGCCTCTACCCTCATACCTTGGGCCGCCCCATAGGCTTTCAAGGGGTGAGATTCATGTTTTGTTCACTCGCCGCCCATGTCATGGACAGTGCCATCAACTGGCCGATTCCTCGATGGAACCCCCAAGGTGTTCGAGATCTTCCCCGAAACCTTCCACGGTATTGCAGCCACCCAACAGCAGGCCGATCAGCAGCGCGGTGCCAGTCATCATCATGAATCGTCGCATGGGCATTCCTCTCTCTCGGGCAATCAGCTGGCGGCGTTGTCGATCGAACCGCCCAGATGCTCCAGGTCCTTGCCGAAACCGGCCACGGTATTGCAGCCGGCCAGACTCACACTAGCCACCAACAGGGCAGCCACCATCAAACGCGTCATTCTCATCACTTCTCTTCCTGATCAACGGCCAATGAAGGTAAGACACCCTCACTGACCGAAGGTGCCAATACTCAACGATTTACCAGCAGAATCTTGCCCAGCGCCTCGCCGGACTCCAGTAGCTCATGCGCCTTGGCGACGTCACGGAAGCTGAACTGGTGCTCGTCGAGCAGCGGACGTACCGCGCCGGCCTCCAGCATCTCGCTCAGGGCGTTGAGCAGCTCCGGCTGGTCGTCCATGCCGATACCGGTCAGCAGCGGTACCGAGCGGAAGATGACGTGCAGCGACAGGTTCTTGGAGTGCAGCTGGGTCAGGTCGTGGGTCGAGCGGGTATTGATGGAGCACAGACGACCGGAGGTCGCGGTGGCCTCGATGGAGCGATCCAGGTTGTCGCCACCGACGGTGTCGAAGACCAGATCGAAGCCACGCCCGGAGGTCAGGCGCGTCACGTAGTCCGCGACCGCTTCCTCGCGGTAGTTGATGATCTCGTCGGCGCCCAGCTGGCGCGCCAGGTCCGCCTTAGCTTCGCTGGACACGGTGGTGGTGACATGCGCGCCGAGATACTTGGCGATCTGTACCGCGACATGGCCGACGCCGCCGGTGCCGGCGTGGATCAGCACGTGCTCGCCTTCCTTGATCTGACCGCGCGAGACCAGCGCTGTCCAGGCCGTCAGGAACACCAGCGGCAAGGCCGCGCACTCTTCCAGCGTCAGCGCCGCCAGGCTCGGGCGCTTCACGATCACACGGGTGTCGGCGATCATATAATCGGCCAGAGCACCCTGCCAGCCCTTCACGCCACCGGCACAACCCAGCACTTCATCCCCGACGGAGAAGTCCGACACGCCTTCGCCGACGGCATCGATCACCCCGGAGACATCGCCATTGAGAATGGCCGGGAATTCCGGGTGCGACTTGACCAGCCCGCTGCGCAGCTTGGTCTCGATGGGGTTGATGCTGGAAGCCGTCACCTTGATACGCACCTGCCCCCGCGCCGGTGTCGGGGTCTCCAGTTCGCGCTCGACGAACACTTCGGGACCGCCGTACTGCTCGATGACCATGGCTTGCATGAGGAAAGACTCCTGAACGATGAAGGAAGAGACGCCATAGCCGGGCTCGGCGCCATCATGAATAGGGGGTGAGCGGCGTGCCGGTGTGTCGACAGGACAGACTGGCATTTCGCTCAGATTACCGCGAGCTTACTCCGTGTCGTGCATAAGGTCAGCATCAGGTCAGCGCCAGCTTTAGCACGATGATGAAGATGACCGCGACCGTCAGCCACTTGACCCACCGCGCGCCCGCGGGACTCATGTTGACCCGCGCGCCGAGGAAGGCGCCGCTCATGTTGCCGACCGCCAGTACCAGACCGTAGGCCCAGCGCACCTGACCATCGAACACGAACACCGCCAGCGCCGGCAGGGTATACATCAACACGATGAAGACCTTGAAGACGTTGACCTGGGTCAGGTCGATCTTGAGCAGCCGGTAGAGCACCACGATGAACAGCACGCCGACACCGACCTGGATGAAGCCACCATAAATGCCGATGCCGAACATCGCCAGCAACACCACGGGCGTGATGCGCTCCGGCGTCAGTTCACGGGTGTCGATGCGCGGCGTCGGCAGCAGCATCATGATCGAGCACACCACCATCACCACGATCAGGACGCTCTCGAAGGCCTCGGCACTGATGCGGGTCGCCAGCCAGGCCCCCAGCATGGCGCCTGCCACGGCGGGTACGGCCAGCCGCCAGGCGACGCCCATGTTGTGCGCGCCCGCCTTGAGGAAGGTGCTGGTCGCGGTCGCACTCTGCAACGCGATCGCCACGCGGTTGGTGGCATTGGCCTGCGCAGGTGGCAGACCGAGAAACATCAACAATGGCAGCGTCAGCATCGAGCCACCCGCCGACAGCACATTGATGAAACCGGCCACGCCACCCAGTGCGATCAGCGCCACTACGCTGATCAGATCAAGGCCGCTGGTCAGCCCTGCAACATCCGACATCATGCCGACATTCCTTGTCCCGCCATCCCGTTGAGTGAAGACGCCCGCGGCAAACAGGCCCCAGAGCGCGCGATGCCCGACACACCACCCTCGCGACTGAGCGGGGGAAAGTGATGCCGGGCATCGTTCATAGCATATCGCGTCGCATCACGCCTGCTTCAGCCACATGGACTGACGCGTCTGGCGCTCATCCGACACGCCTGGCTCAGTGCGCCAGCGCTTCCTGCCGGCCACTCTGACGCACGCTGTAGGTCAGCACGCCCAGGAAGATGACCAGACCCGCGAGATCGTAGGTCAGCTGACCATGCGGCCACAGCATCAGTGCACCGAGCGGGAACATCGCCAGACGCAGCCACCAGGGCAGTTCGTGCTCCAGATAGCCTTCCAGGCCCGCGACGATGGCGTAGATCCCGAACAGCGCGAACACGAACACCGTCAGCATCTCGCCGATGTCACCGGAGATCAGCGGGCTCCAGGCGAACAGCAGCGGCACGATGTAGAGGCCCTTGGCGATCTTCCAGGCCATCAGGCCGGTCTTCATCGGCGGTGTGCGGGCGATCGCGGCTGCCGCGAAGGCGGTCAGGCAGACCGGCGGTGTGACGTTGGAATCCTGGGACAACCAGAAGATGATCATGTGGGCACTCACCAGCGCCATGGTCAGCACGTGCGGCGACAGCGCCTGCTCATACAGCTGGCTCTGGAAGGTATCCGGCACCAGCGCCAGCAGTTCGCGGGCGGCGTCCATGCTCATCGGCGCGCCCAGCAGGTCCAGCTTGTCCGGTGCGGCCAGCATGAAGATGGCCTTGGCCTGCTCCGGCAGGTTGCCCGCCGCCAGCAGATCCACCAGCTGGGAATGGGCGATCAGGTTGTAGAGCGCCGGGGCGGACAGCGTGCCCAGCACGATATAGGACGCCGTCACCGGCAGGCCCATGCCCAGAATCAATGACGCCAGCGCGATCAGGATGATGGTGATCAGCAGGCTGCCCCCCGCCCAGTCGGTAATCATCAGCGAGAAGGTGTTGCCGATACCGGTGGTGGAGACGACGTTGACGATCAGGCCGACGGTGATCAGCAGGATCGCCGTGGTGGTCATGTTGCGCACCCCGGCCAGCATCGCCTCGATGATGTCGCCGAGCTTCATCGGATTCTTCGACAGCCACGAGGCCGCGATGACGGACAGGATCGCGATGCCGGCGGCGTAGGTCGGCGTGAAGCCGTAGATCAGCGCGCCGACCAGCACGAACAGCGGTGCCAGATAGTGCCAGCCATCCTTGAGCACGTCCTTGAGGCGCGGGCCCTGCGGGTCGTCCAGCGCCGTGGCGTCGGAGCGCTTGGCCTCGATGCGCACGAACATGGCCACCGACAGGAAGTAGAGCAGCGCCGGCAAGGCGGCTACGCCGACGATGGTCAGGTACGGCACCTGGGTGTAGGACGCCATGATGAAGGCGCCCGCGCCCATCACCGGCGGCATCAGCTGGCCACCGGTCGAGGCAGCGGCCTCGACGCCTGCCGCGAAGCGCGCCGGGAAGCCGGCACGGCGCATCAGCGGAATCGTGATCACACCGGTGGAGACGGTGTTGGCGACACTCGAACCGGACACCGAGCCCATCAGGCCGGAGGCGAACACCGCCACGAAGCCCGGGCCACCCTTGAAGCGACCCGCCGCGCAGCGCGCCAGATCGATGATGAAGTCACCCGCGCCGGACTTGACCAGAAAGGCCCCGAACAGGATGAACATGAACACGTAGGACCAGGAGATGCGCGCGATGGAGCCCAGCATCCCTTCGCCACCGATGAAGCTTCTGAACAGCACCGTCTCCCAGGTCAGGCCCGGGAAGTTGAACACGCCACCGACATACTTGCCCCACCAGGCCACGTAGGTCAGCGCGATCAGACACAGCACCGGAATGAACCAGCCGGTGGTGCGACGCGCGAACTCGAGGATCAGGCCGACCGCGACGATGGAGACCACCCAGTCCGCGGTGGAGAACACCACGCCACGGTCATAGAGCGCATCCTCGAAGCCGATCAGGTAGAGGCCACAACCCAGTGCCGCCAGCCCCAGCATGACATCCACGCCCAGCACCCAGCGCTTGGCACCATCACTGGCCGGCGTCAGCATCGGAATGGTCAGCGCGCACAGCAGACCGAACAGGCCGTAGTGCAAGGCGCTCACCCACAGCTCCGACAGGGTCGAGACGGTGTTGAAGTACAGGTGCACCAGACAGATGACGATGGAGATCACGAAGACGGCACGCCCCAGCCAGGGCAGCTCCATGCGCCACGGCGCAGCTTCGGCGGATTCGTCGCGCACACCGGAGAGATCCGGCTCCTGCGCTTCGCTATCGGTGGGACGAGAGGGCTCTGGCGAGCGGGAATCATGCATGGCGTTGCCTCAAAACGGGATCAGACAGCGATGGCGCAGCGGCGACTTGCGTCACCATGCGCCCGGGCTTGCGAGGAGAATACGGGCTTCTACAGCAATCAATCGTGGGCACTGCTCTGGTCCTGCGCCTCACCTTGCCCACGCGGGGCAGTGCCATGGCGCCGGACCGGCGGTGGTTTATTGGTCTGGGAAACTGCGCTGCCCTCACCGCCGCCAGAGGCGAGCGATGAGGGCAGCGGGAACATCAGGTGTGGATCACTCGGCGATCAGGCGCGCCGGAATCTCGATGCCCTGCTCCTTGAAGTAACGTGCGGCACCCGGGTGCAGCGGCAGCGGCAGGCCCGCGATGGCCTTGTCGATGGCCATGGCCTTGGTGGCCGGGTGGATGTTGTTCAGGAACGGCAGGTTCTCGTACATGGTCTTGGTGATCTGATAGACGTCTTCTTCGGAGACATCGTCACGCACCACCAGGATGTTCGGCTGGGCGATGGTGTTGATCGCCTCGTCCTGGCCCGGGTAGGTGCCAGCGGCGATTTCGTACGGAGTCCACAGCTCGAACTGGGAGTTGACCTTGGCCAGCTGCTCTTCGGTGAAGTCCAGCGTGGTGATCTCGCCGCCCAGGTTGGCGTAGGCACGGGTCACGGCGGAGGCCGGTGCGCCGGCCGGAATGTTCATGCCGTCGATGTTGCCGTTCTGCATCGCATCGGCGCTCGGGCCATAGCCCATGTAGGCCAGATCCATCTTGTCGGCATTGATGCCCAGCTGCTCGAGGATGAAGCGACCCGAACCTTCGGTACCGGAGTTCTTCTTGCCGATGGAGAAGCTCTTGCCGTAGAAGTTGGTCATGTCCTCGATGGTGCCGGACTTGACCTCATCATTGCGGGCCACGAAGTGCTCGACGTTCTGCCACAGCATCGAGATGCTGCGCAGGTTCTTGTGCGCCTTGTTGACCGGCGGGGTGCCATTCCATGCCCAGGCGCCGTAGAGGCCCTGGATGATGCCGAACTGGGCCTGGTCCTCTTCCATCAGCTTGAGGTTCTCGCCGGAACCGGCAGAGGAGATCGCGGACACGGAGATGCCGGCGGTCGGCTCGAGCTTGACCTTGATCAGCGTGGAGAGTGCCACGCCGACCGGGTAGAAGGTGCCACCGGTGGTGGCGGTACCCATGATGTACTTGCCTTCCGCCTGAGCCACGGCACTGAGACCAAGAGAGGCTGCGATGGCGAGACCGAGACCGGCCTTGAGGAACTGGCGCTTTTGCATGGAGTGACTCCTTGGCGAACCTGCCGGGCGCAGGTTGAGCATTCTTGTAATGTGGGTAGGCAGACGGACATTGCGGCTGAGCAGGCTCTGGCCCTGGGCGGTGCTGGCCATGTCGCGACCGACAATGCGCAAGGTAGCCCTCTTTTGCGTGGGGCGTTCGTTGCGAGCCTCTGCATCAGCGTAGGAAGAAGGTTAGCAACTGTCCGCGCGGCGCGGTATTTGGCGATGGGGGCATTGCGCAGCCTCCACAGCGCGCACGGGCAATCCGCAAAGTGGCAGGATTCTGCCGATCTGGTCACACTGAGGGCATTCGCGGGCGTTTACGCCAGGGAGTCCGCCACGATTCGGGTTACCCTTTGCCCTCGACTCACGCCCGCCCTGCTCCATCCGATCAAGGAGAGACGATGACCCCCTTCAGCCTTCACCCGCAGCTGGACGCCGACACCCACTTCGTGGCCGACCTGCCGCTGTGCACCGTGCGCCTGATGAATGATGCGCGCTATCCGTGGCTGGTACTGATTCCGCGCCGCGATGCCATCCGCGAGATCTACGAGCTGGACAGCAGCGCCCAGCAGCAGCTGTGGCAGGAAACCACCCAACTGGGCGAGCTGCTGATGACGGTAAGCGGCGGCGAGAAGCTCAATATCGGCGCACTGGGCAACATGGTGCCGCAGCTGCACATGCACGTGATCGCCCGCCGCAGCGATGATGCAGCCTGGCCGGGGCCGGTGTGGGGCGTCGGCACGGCAGAGCCCCACGACAGCGAAGCGCTGACGGTGCTGGTCGACACTCTGCGCATGAAGATCGCCGAGCTGCCGAGCTATTCCTACTAGAGAATTTGACAATACTTGAGCATGTCAGGAATTGGCATGCTCATATTAAAGAGCAATCACGTTTATTGGGTGGGTTATTGTCCAACATCGCTTTAGCAAACCCCTTCATCTCTTTTATAATTTTATCTACAAACTCATCATGCACAATCAAATAATCCCTCGCGTAGCTCTCCACGTGTAACCCTGATTCTCTATCAACAAATCTGGCAACTGCTATATTCTTTTTCTTATCTATGCACCCTCCGGCATGAGCAATCAAATTCCGAATAAACACTAGATCCTTGATAAAACTCCATGCAGGATTTTTAACCGGTAAAGAGATCTCCCCCTGTTGCTTTAAATATTCTTTAGCTCGGTCAAGTATCCCTTGTTTTTTATTTCTTTCAAACGGCAAATATGGCTCACAGCAGTGAGCTTCAACAGAATTGACCAGTTTAATCAAAAAATCTTCAAACAAAGACACCAGCATTAAAACATGTGCTTTATTTTGATGCTGCGGGAACTCATCTGAAATATAGTACGAGAGATCCGATCGATAATCATAACCTTTTACTCCTTCTTCACTCACTACACCACAATCATAATTCTTTGTTTCTTCATGCCACATTCGACGCGCTGCCTTGACATAAACATCATAACAGTCAAGCTCATTATAAAAATATGCCACTACTTGATATGGAGGTAGTTTATCCTTCGCCATAGACTCTTCCCCTATAATTAAAGAAGTCATCACAAACCTAGGCTTAGCTCATGATTTAAATACTTTTATGATTATCTTCAACTGGCGCCGAGCGATCGAAGGGCGAAGCACCGCGACCGGTGGGAGAGTCCAGCGCCTTGAGACTGCTGGCGACCAGCAGAGCACCAAAGACCGTGATGATGATGCCGCCGAGCAGCCCGACCAGCGCCGCCCACGGCCACTGACGGCGCGTGCGGCCGTTTGAGTGCGGCCCACCCAGGCGCGAGCCGGCCGCCGCCAGGCGGCCGCTGGCCTTCATGATCAAGGTGGCCATCGCCACGCTGCCCACCGTCAGCGCGGTGCCCAATGACATCGCCAGCACCGCCAGCACGCCGCTGCCGACCATGTTCAGCGCCAGCGCGGCCAGCAAGACCAGAATCGCGCCGGAACACGGCCGCAGGCCGATCGCCAGCACCGCCATGCCCATGGTGCGCCAGTCGCCACTGGCCTGCTCCGCCGTCACGCCATGCGCATGGCCGCAACCACAGTCATGCCCGTGTGAATGAGCGTGGCCGTGAGAGTGAGAATGTGAGTGGTCGAGGCCAGGCGACGGCTCGAACGCCAGCCCCTGCATCGCTGGCGCCTGCGGCGCTCCCGCGCTAGAGACAGGCTGTGCCCTGACAACACGCCATAGCGTGCGAGCGGCGCGCCACAGCAGCAACAGCCCCAGTACCAGCACCCCGAGATGACTGAGCAGGGTGACCTTCTCGACCTGCCCGAGCACATCGCGCCCCGCCCAGTCGAGCAGCCCCGCCCCGAGACCGACCAGCACCAGCGCACTGACGCCCTGCAGCAAGGCCGCCAGCAGCGACAGCCACAGCGCACGGCGCCGAACGATGGGCTGGCTGACCAGCAGCGTACTGATCACGACCTTGCCATGCCCGGGGCCCGCGGCATGCAGCACGCCATAGGCGAAGGACAGCCCGATCAGCGCCCAGGGCGTGCCGGGATGCGCGGCAAGCTCACTCATGGCACGCCCCAGCGAGCGCTGGAAACGCGATTGCTCGGCAAAGACCCACCCCAGCGCCTCGCCCCAGCCCTGCACCAGGCTTGGCCAGAGCGCCATGCCCAGCACGAGCAGCCCGCAGCCAACCGCCAGCCAGCCGGCCAGGCGCCGCCCCCGCGACGAGGCCGGTTTCAGCAGGCCATCACGCATGCCCTTGAGGCTCTTGATATCGCCAAGTCCGCTGGTGTCCTTCGGCTCACTGCTCATCAGCCACCTCACAGCTGACACTGCCGACCTCGGCGAAGTACTGGCCGAGATCCATCGGTGCGGTGGCATTGATATCCAGCATCGAGGCCTCGGCGACCTTGGACGGGTCCGGGTCGGCCGGCGTGATGCCCGGCGTGCAGCTCAGCGCCGAGTCCTGCCCTTCCAGCCCGCTCACCACCAGTCCTTGCTGCACGGCGATGGCATCCGGGTCATGCAGAATCTCGATGTAATAGGTGGGGTCATAGATACGATAACTGAGGGTATGGCCAGCCATCGCCACCGGCTCGGCCAGCGGCAGCTCCATCTGGAAGGCGACACGCTCACCCTTGAGCCAGGTGGTCTGGCGCGTCGCCTTGCCAAGCGCCACGGGTTCGCCGTCCAGCGTGACATGGGTGTAGTAATCGAACTGCGACAGATTGGCCAGAATCTCGCTGCCCAGCACATCGAGGCGCTGCTCCATGCTGCTATCGTCCTCGAGCGCGGCCAGCTCCTGACGCAGCGTCAGGCTGTAGAAGGGGTCGAGCAGCCAATACTGGCGCATCGCGACGGCCCGCCCCTGGTCATCGAGGCGCAGTATCACCCGCAGATCGACCCAGCCATGCGGATGCGCGGCGGCAGGCTGACTGGCCACCAGGGTGCCCAGCATCAGCAACGGCGTCAGCCAGGCTACGGGGCGCAGGCCATGACGAGACGGGAAACGCGCCAGCGCGGACGACAGCGCCGCCACCAGGCGATGAACAGCAACAGACATCGGGAAACTCCGGCAGAACGTCACGGGGACGACAGGAAGGGGTTGGCAGGATGTTACTTCATGACAAAACGGGCGGCATCCCGACGCAGCCCGAGGACACCTTCGACAGGCTTTGATGGCGGTCAGTTCGCCGAATCATCATGGCCATGGCGAAAGTCTTCACGGCGCAGCCCGTATTTGTGCATCTTGAGATTGAGCGTACGCCGCGGCAGTGCCAGCTCTTCCAGCACCTGAGCGATGTTGCCGCGTGCACGGGTCAAGGCGGCGCGAATCAAGGTCGACTCGAACATCGCCACCTGTGCCGCCAGCCCATGCTCCTCGCTGCTCGCCAGCGCCTCGTCGCTCGCCCCATTGCCGACCTCGCCTGCGTCCTGCTCCGCTGAGGCATTGCCCAGCGCGGATGACTGCCGCGTTATGGGCGATTCCCCCAGCACCACGCGGCGACTGGCGGCCTGGCGCAGCTGCCACAGATTGCCCGGCCAGTCCGCCGCCATCAATGCGGCCAACTCACCGCTGGCGAAGGGTTGCGCCTCCACCTCATGCACCTCGGCGGCCTGACGGCTGAAATGGGCCATCAGCAACGGAATGTCCTCGCGCCGCTCACGCAGGGCGGGGGTCGTCAGCTCGATCTCGGCCAGTGCATGCCCCAGGGTGCGCGTCAGCGGCCCGCTTGCCATCACGTCGCCCACGCTGCACTGCGCGCTGCACACCAGCCGTGGCGCCTGTCGGGCGCCGTCCTCACGCGCGGCGATCCAGCCATCCAGCCACTGCCATTGCGCGCCACTCAGGTGGTCCACCTCATGCAGCAGCAAGGTATTGGCCGCAGGCCATGCCGCGAGCGCATCCTCGACCGCGCTCGCCAGTGCCTCCGCGCCCTCTGCCCTGGCTTGCGACAGGGGCGCGCATTCCACTCGCGCCAGCAAGGCCGCCGCCGCCGTCGGCATGGCAGCAGATGAGGGCAACACGTCAGCAGGCGGCGCATGCTCGGCCAGTGCCAGCGCCAGAGTGCTGCGCCCGCTGCCCGCCTCGCCGCTGATCCAGACGCGCGCCGGGTGCCCGCGCAATTCAAGCAGTCGCTCACGCAGCTGGCGAATCTGACGGCTCTCGCCCCGCAGCAGACCACTGAGGCCGCGCACGCTCAAGCGGCGGCGCAGGCGTTGGTTTTCATCACTCAGACGCCGCCCCGCCAGCGCCTGACGCAGCTTGAGCTCCAGCGCTTCGGGGTCAAACGGCTTCTCGATGAAATCGCGCGCGCCGCCTTGCATCGCGGCAACGGCCGTGGCGACATCGCCGTGACCGGTCATCATCAGCACCGGCAGCTCCGGCGCCTTTAGTGCAAGCCGCGCCAGCAGCGTCAGGCCATCCATGCCCGGCATGCGGATGTCGCTGATCACCACACTGACCGGCTCGGCGGCGGCCAGGGCTTCCAGCAGCGCCTCGGCGCGCGAGAAGCAGCGCAGGTGGATCTCGGCCAGCTCCAGCCACTGAGCAAGGGATTCGCGCACCGCCGGGTCGTCATCCACCAGCCACACCGGCGCCTCGCGGGTCAGATCGCTGTCCTGCTGCAGGCGCAGCTCTGCCGGGTCCAGGCCCGTGGCGGCAAACTCCTCTGCGCCCTCGAAGCCATCGCTGTCGTGCGTATAGCCTGTCATTCGTGCGTATACCCCGTCATGTCACGGATTGCTGCCCGCTGCCGTGTTGTTCGGTGCCGTGTTGTTCGGTGCCGTCGGCTGCATGCGTTGCCTCCGACGCCGGCGTGCGTAGCCACAATTCGAAGCAGGCGCCGCCCAGCGCAGAGCCCTCAGCCAGCAAGGAGCCCTCAGCCGGTTCAGACACAGAAGCGCCATCGGCCAGACGCAGCAGGCCACCGAGGTCGCGCGCCAGGCCATAACTCAGAAACAGCCCCATCCCCATGCCCTCGCCGACCTCGCGTGTGGTGGTGAAAGGATCAAACAGCGTGGCACGCAGCGCAGGGTCGATGCCGGGGCCGTTGTCCTCGATGCGCAGACATCCGCCCGGCTGCCCCTCAAGACTGGCCACTGCCGGCCAGGCCTGCCAACTGAGGCGCAGTCGCGGAGCCGCGCCCTCGTCGCTCTGCTCGTCATCCGGCTCGTCGCTCTGCTGATCAGCCTGCTGTGCTTTCTGCTGCCCTTCCAGCGCATCGAGCGCATTGCGGATCAGGTTGGTCAGCAACTGCTCGAGACGCACCTGTTCACCCATCACGATGATGTCCCGGGGCAGCGCGTCCTGCTCCACCGTCAGGTCGAGGGCGGTGACTCGCTCGGCGAGCAGTTCCAGTGCGAAGTCGATGCGCGGCGCCAGCGCCAGGGCGACGGGCGCCTGCTGACTGGCCGGGCGCACGAAGACCCGCAACTGGCGAATCATGTCCGCCAGGCGCTCGGACAGCTCACTGATGCGCGTGAAGTTGCTGGCGGCGGATTCGGCGGCACGCGCGGTCAGCTCGGGGCGCGTTGCGGCGGAGGCGATGCCCCGCGCCAGCAGTTTGCCGCCGCTGGCGGCGTAGGTGCGAATGCCGACCAGCGGCTGATTGAGCTCATGAGCGATACCGGCCGCCATGGTACCCAGCGCGGCCAGCTTGCCGGCCTGCACCAGCTCGTCACGCGTGGCCTCGAGTTCGCGCGAGCGCTGGGCGACCCGCTCCTCGAGGCGCTCGTTGATCTCGCGCATCATCACCGCTTCACGCCGAATCAGCCCCAGACGCGCCTGACGCTCGCGCATCCACAGCGCCATCATCGCCAGCCCCAGGATCACGGCGAGCCCGACCAGCACCACATTGCGCGCCTGGATATAGAGTGGCCGCAGCGGCATCAGAAAATGCAGCTGCCAGCCCAGCGGCCCGCTGGCCAGCGACTCATCCAGATAGCGCTGGCCCATCGCCGCCGTCGGCAGCCGCGCGATCTCCGACGCCGCCAGCTCATGGTTGTCGCCCAGCACCAGGCTGCCGTCCTCCAGCTCCCGCGACAGCGGTGTCAGCGGCGCACCGCGAAACTGCTGCTGTGCCCGAATGCTGTCCAGCGCCTGCGGCTCGATCGCCTCCAGCGCGCGATATTTCCAGTTGCGCCGCGAGGCCAGCAGCACGATGCGATTGGCATCGGCGAGCAGCACCGTCTCCCCCGCCTGCCGCCAGGTATCCTCCAGCGCCTCCAGCGAGACCTTGACCACCATGACGCCCAGCGGCTCGCCATCGGCCCCGAGTACCGGCGCCGAGACGAAATAGCCGGGACGCCCGGTGGTATTGCCGACGGCGAAGAACTCGCCGCGCCCGCGCGCCAGGGCATCGATGAAATAAGGGCGGTAGTCGTAGCGATAGCCGACGAAGCTGTCTGGCTCATCGAAGTTGCTCGCGGCCACGGTCATGCCGTCGCGGTCGGTCAGGAAGATGGCCGCCGCGCCGGAGGCACGCGCGACACGCCGCAGATGCTGGTTGAGATCGCTGCTCGAACCGAGGGGAGCGGCGGCACTGGCGGCGTCGCGTTCGTCTGAGGAGGCAACAGGCGGCGTTGCCGCAGGCGGGACGTCCGGCTCACCGAGGGCGATGCGCACACGGGCCTGGCGAGCCAGCAATTCCGGCAGCCACTGGAAGCGCGACAACTCGGCATTCAGCGTGCTGGCGTAGAAATTCAGGCGAGTCGCGGCGTGCTGGCGAGCATCACGCTCGCCACGCGCCAGCTCCCAATGCCAGAGAGCAAACAAGGCCATCAGCCCGGCCAGCAGACTGGCCGAGAGCGCCAACCAGGCCAGACGCCGACGGCGCAGAGCACTCAGCGTCATGGGCCATCACACCGCGCGAGCGCGGGCTCGCCCAGGCTCCGGTACTGCCCGGCGAAATGATGGACAAGGCCAGAGAGGCGGCGCTGAGGGCCGCCTCGTGGGGTTGCCATGCGTGAGGCGGTCACGGCGCGCCGATCACCGGCACGGTGCGCGCATCCAGGGCCACGGCGACCTCCACCAGCAGGTTGTCGAGGCGGCCCGGCGCGATATCGGCACCATTGCTGTCACCGCTCACGCTGAGCCGAATCTGGCCGTTGACCTCGCTCACCCAGGCTTCCAGCGCCAGCGGCGGCCGGGCAGCGTAGCTGGCATCGAGACGCTCGAGGTCAGGGTCTGCGCGCTCGATGATGAAGCCACGCTCCGCCAGCGTCGTCAGCAGGGTGACGAAGACCTGCTGGGAGGTCAGGGTACCGCTGTTGGGGGCGATCACCGCGGTGCGCGAGTCCGGCGCATGGGTCGGCTGATTCATGCAGCCACCCAGCACCAGCAGGCCGGCGAGCAGCGTCGCGAGCCCCAGACGTTGGCACAGCGAGCGTGGAGATGCCTTGCGCATGTTCATCAGCGAACCTCCCGTGGATCACGACCCGCCAGCGCAGCCTGCAGCTGACGCTCGATCTGGCGGCAGCTGTCGCTGTCATTGTGAGGACGGGCATCGATGACGTAGCCGCCCTGATTGATGACCTGCTCATCGCGGATCACACGCACGCGCTCATCCGGCGCGACCAGCGAGATGCGCTCGAAGCTGATCGGGTCATCCCGGAAGGTGTCGTTGCCGACGCCCACGCCGAAGTCATTGCCCGCCGCGACGCCATAGCCCACCGAGAAGCCGATGCGCGAGCCGAAGGGCCCATCGATCGCGCCCAGGCCCGGCTGGTCCACCTTGCGCTCACCCGTCACCACGCCCAGCGCCTGTTCGCTCTCGCGGATCTTGTAGCCACGGGCCTCGACGACCTGCGCCGCGGCACGCAACCACTGATTGGCATCGCCCTCACGCGGGAAGATGCAGGCCTCGGGCAGGCCAGCGCTGTCATTCGCGGCCAGCGGGTCCTTGCCGGACAGGGCCGAGCAACCGCTCAGCAGCACCAGCCCCACTGCGAGCAATGTCATGCGCGGCAGTCGTGAGCGCGCTGACGTGTCAGCCACGCTTGGCCGCGTGGGAAATTCGGGAAGTCGATGGAGCATGCGAACGTCTCCGGTCAGCCACTTGAGCCGGCGCGGCATCACGATTTTCACACCATGAGACACGCCAGAGGCACTAGACTGACACATAAGTCTTGTAGGGTTTCTGCATAATTATGGTATCGAGACAGCGGGATACCCTGGATGCAGGAAGCCTCATCTTAGCGCCCAGCCATGCCAGCGCCTACCGTATCCAGCCCCCGACAATGCAAGCCAAGACCGTACCGCCATTGCCATTTTGCACGATGTTCACGCAACGCCAGCACTGTCAGGGCCGCTCGCTCGGCGCGTAAACCGCCGGTCAGCGCGCGCAACACTGGTTACATATGGAAACGATATCGCGCGGACAACTCACGACGCTACAGGTTCAATAAGTTACCATTATCGACGAATAGGCAATCAGGGAGAGAAATTTATGTCAGAAAATGCCGACCAGCCCACGGTCGCCAAGATCAATCCGCCAGTCTTCTTCGGCTCCGCCGTGGTGATTCTGGCGTTCGTGATCTTTACGGTCGCCATGCCGGATACCGCGCAGACCGCCTTCGGTCATGTCCAGACTTGGATCATCGACACCGTCGGCTGGTTCTACCTGCTGGCCATGGGCGTGTTCGTGATCTTCACGCTGGGTCTCGCCTTCTCGAGCTATGGCGACATCAAGCTGGGGCCAGACCATTCCGAGCCTGATTTCAGCTACGGCTCCTGGTTCGCGATGCTGTTTTCCGCGGGCATGGGCATCGGCCTGATGTTCTACGGCGTCGCCGAGCCTGTCTTCCACTTCACTGCGCCTCCGGTCGGCGATGCCGGCACCGTCGAGGCCGCCCGTGAAGCCATGAAGACCACCTTCTTCCACTGGGGCATCCACGCCTGGGGCGTCTATGCCGTGGTGGCGCTGGCGCTGGCCTACTTCAGCTTCCGCCACAACCTGCCGCTGCGCATCAGCTCTGCGCTGTATCCGCTGATCGGCAAGCGCATCCATGGCCCGATCGGCCATGCCGTCGATATCTTCGCCGTCTTCGGCACCATGTTCGGGGTCGCGACCTCGCTGGGTCTGGGCGTGTTGCAGGTCAGCTCCGGTCTGCATTACCTGTTCGATATCGACAACAACCTGACCACTCAGATCATCCTGATCGCCATCATCACCTGTCTGGCGACCGTTTCCGTGGTCATGGGTCTGGACGGCGGCATCCGTCGTCTCTCCGAGCTGAACCTTGGCCTGGCACTGGCGCTGATGCTGTTCGTGCTGTGCGTGGGTCCGACCATCTTCCTGCTGCAGACGCTGATCCAGAACATCGGTGGCTATCTCAGCGAAGTGGTCGACAAGACCTTCAACATGTTCGCCTATATCCCGGAAGATGGCCCGTCCAAGTGGCTGGGTGGCTGGACCCTGTTCTACTGGGGCTGGTGGATCGCGTGGTCCCCGTTCGTGGGCATGTTCATCGCACGTGTCTCGCGTGGCCGCACCATCCGTGAATTCGTCTACGGCGTGCTGTTCGTGCCGATGGGCTTCACCTTCCTGTGGCTGACCTTCTTCGGCGACAGCGCCCTGCACATGCTGCTGACCGATACTGCGGGCAACCTGGCAGAAGCGGTCTCCGCCGATGCATCCGTGGCACTGTTCAAGTTCTTGGAGCTGTTCCCGTTCGGTAGCATCACCTCCATGCTGGCCACCGTGCTGGTGGTGACCTTCTTCGTCACCTCCTCGGATTCCGGCTCGCTGGTCATCGACATGCTGACCTCCAAGGAAGGTGACGAATCTCCGGTCTGGCAGCGTGTCTTCTGGGCCTTCTCCGAAGGTTTCGTTGCCGTGGCGCTGCTGATGGCAGGTGGTCTGGGCGCACTGCAGACCGCCTCGCTGGCCTCTGCCCTGCCGTTCGCGATCATCCTGATGTTCGTCTGCTATGGCCTGCTCAAGGCACTGCGTCTCGAGGGCGTCAAGCAACGCTCCATGCAGCACCTGAGCAACACGCCGGGCCACACCGCCGGTGGTGCACGCAGCTGGCAGAAGCGCGTCCAGACCCTGGTCGAGACGCCGCGTCAGAAGAACGTCGAGCAGTACCTGATCAACACCGTCACGCCGGCACTGGCGGATGTCGCGAAGGAATTCGAGGCCCAGGGCCTGGATACTCGCGTCAATGACGAGGAAGACCGCAGCTATCTGCAGGTCAGCCACGGCGAGGAAGTCGACTTCGTCTACGGTGTGCGGGTGCGCGAATATGCAGCACCGGCCTTCGCGCTGCGCAACGTCAAGCGCAAGGGCACCAGCGACGTGGAACGCCAGTACCGCGCCGAGGTCTTCCTGCGTGAAGGTGGCCAGACCTATGACGTCATGGGTTACACCAAGGAGCAGGTGATCGGCGACGTGCTGGACCAGTACGAGAAGCACATGCACTTCCTGCACATGGCGCGCAACTGACGCCTGAGCGTTGCAGAAGTGATGACAGCTGATGACATGGCTGTCGCAAAGGCCCCGCCCCGTGCGGGGCCTTTGCGTATGTGGCCGAAATCAGAATGTCCGAGCCGACGACATTGGCCGCAATATCCGTGTGCGACCTTGAAAACCGCGTGCGCGCACCACATCTCTTTCCAAGCATTCATCTACGGCTTGAGGGTGGTGCGCCGGCGACGATAGGGGTGGCCGATGAGGGCGATACAGTGAATTCGTTACCCTGCATCCCGCCCAGCCTCTACACTGGTGGCATACTGGCAGCACGGCTCGCCACCTGCATCTCCACTTTCCCCACAATGCCGTTCACTTCACATTTTTCAGGAGAGTCTTCATGTCCAACGATACCAATGCCATCGGCCTGCACACTGCCAGCGCCACTCAGCTGGCCGAGCACCTCAACATCCTGCTGGCCAACTACCAGACCTTCTACATGAATGCCCGTGGTTACCACTGGAACGTGAAGGGCAACCAGTTCTTCGAGCTGCACGTGAAGTTCGAGGAAACCTACACCGACCTGCTGACCAAGGTCGACGAGATCGCCGAGCGTATCCTGACCCTGGGTCACGAGCCGCTGCACGCCTACAGTGACTACGCGCGCGTCGCCACCATCAAGGAAGACACCCACGTCAGCGACGGCACGGCTTGCGTCAAGGGCCTGCTGACCGGTTACAAGTCCCTGATCGAACTGCAGCGCGAGATCATGTCCGTCGCGTCTGACGCCGACGATGAAGGTACCGCTTCACTGGTCGGTGACTACATCCGCGAGCAGGAAAAGACCGTGTGGATGCTGTCCGCCTACCTGGGCGAGTAAGCGCTCAAGCCAATGCAGCGCCAGGACATGGCAGCGCGGATCTCTGATGCTGCTGCCTGACGCTGTACTTGACTGACACTGGGCCGCGAGGCATTCGCGCAGTGTGAACGCCGCCTTTCGACCCTGCACACGCGGGACTCGAAAGGCGGCGTTGTCATGTGGCCATGAAGGCCCGCCAGATACCGACCAGGAGGGTTGCATGTCACTGCCGCTGACACGTCTGCTACGCAAGCTGCTGCATGTGGCTGCCAAGCCCATGCGCCACGCCCAGGGCAAGGATGGCTACGTCATTCACGCCTATCGTGGCTACGGCTCGCACAGCGAAGCCTTTCTGATGGGGCGCATCTTCCGCCAGCCCGGCTCACGCAGTCAGCTGGCTCCCGGCGCCGGGCGCGACCTGATGGATGTCGGTCGTCGCATGCTGCGCTGGGGCAAGAGCGGCGTCGAAGTAGAGGTCGCGCTGGGGGACAACCGCACCACCGCCATCACCGACCGCGATGGCTACTTCAGCGTACATCTGCCGCTCGATGAGCCGCTGGAGCACCAGGGCCAGTGGCATACCGCCCGCATCACCGCGTGTCCGCCGAAGCAGCCCCCGGTGGAGGGCGAGGCGCAGGTCTATCTGCCGCCCATCAGCACGCGCCTCGGGGTGATCAGCGATATCGACGACACCGTGATGTACACCGGTGTCGCCAACAAGCTCAAGATGCTTTACCGCCTGTTCATCGAGTCCGCCGAGCGGCGCACCGCCTTCCCCGGCGTGGCCGCCCTCTATCAGGCGCTGCATGAGGGTGATGACGGCCAGCAGCAGCGCCCGCTGCTCTATGTGTCGCGTGGTCCGTGGAGCATCTACGAGATGCTGGAGGTCTTTTTCCAGCACAACCGCATTCCGGTCGGGCCGATCCTGTTCCTGCGCGAGTGGGGTCTGACGCTGCAACGCCCGCTGCCCAGACGCTCCGAAGACCACAAGCAGGCGCTGATCGAGAAGATGCTCGGCCTGTATGACGGGATGCAGTTCCTGCTCATCGGCGACAGCGGCCAGCATGACCCGGAAGTCTACGCCGAGGTCGTGCGCCGCTATCCCGGTCGCATCTGCGCGATCTACATTCGCCAGATAGGCGATTCGGACTCGCGCAAGGCCGAGCTGGACCGGCTCGGCGAGGAGCTGGCCGCGCTCGGCTGCGTGATGCTGTTGAGCACCGACAGCCTCGACATGGCGCACCACGCGCATGCCAACGGCTACATCGATGCCGCCAGCGTCGAGATGGTACGTGCCGAGATCGAGCATCAACTCGCCGACGAGCCGGCCTGAGCGCCTCGATAGCCAGCGGATAGATAGCTGGCACTATCGCGGTACTACAACGCAAGACGGAGACCCCAGGGTCTCCGTCTTGCGTTGTGCGCGACTGATATGAGCCTCACCGAACGACTCAGCCGAATGACGGCCTCAGGCGATGCGTGAGCGAATCAGCTGATCGAGCGACAGGCGTCCCGGCCCCTGCAATACCAGCACCAGCAGGCTGGACAGCCACAGGCCGTGGGTCACCCAGGCATGGGGATAGACGAACAGCTGGATGGTCAGCGTCATGACGGCAAGCCCCAGCGCCGCGAAGCGCGTCCCCAGCCCCAACCACAGCATCAGCGGGAACAGGTGCTCGGCGATGGTCGCCAGCCAGGCAGCCAGTATCGGCGAGACCAGCGGCAGGGCGTATTCATGCTCGAACAGAAAGAAGGTGCTGTCCTTGATCGTGAAGCCATCGACCTTGGTCTGCGCCGACATGAAGAATACCGCGCCGACCACGATACGCATCAGGATCAACAGCGCATCCATGCGCAGGTTTTCCAGCCAGACGAACACTTTCAGGACCTGCCCCGCCACACCGGTACGAACCGCAGGCGTCGTTGATGATTCAAGGCTCATGATGAGGCCTCCTCAAGGGTGCGCCAGGGCGCTAAAAAGGGGAATGATTGGCTTGTAATGACCTGCTTGATGCGCGACTAATCCAGCGCCAGGAACACACCGCTTGCCAGCAATGGTGCCAGTAACTGCCCAAGCTCCTGCTCGGGGTGCGCGTCCGCGAGCCGAGCTGCCGCGTCCGCCAGCGTCTCCCCCGCCAGCAGCAGCTCGAGCAGCAAGGATGCGGCCTCGCACAGCACCGTGACCTGCACCTCCAGCGCCGGGCGCGTGATCAAGATCCGCTCCGGCCGCGCGATATCCAGCCCTTCAAGGGTCGCGCCGGCATCCTGATGACGCTGCCAGATCTCGAGCACCGCATGCTCCAGGTGCAGCAGACAAGCCGCGGGGTGCGCCGAGAACCTGAGTTCCATCACCGCCTCCGGCGGCAACCCCGCCAGCTGGGTCGGCACCAGGGCTTCGGCGTCCGCCGCGTGATAAGCCACCAGACGAGCGGCCTCGAGGCGGGCCAGGTCCACCGCATAGAACGGCAGCTGAGCGGCCGACACCTGACGCGTCTCGACCAGCGTGGTCAGGGTCGTGTGCAGGGTCTCGGCAAGCCCGACCCCGTACTCCATCATCAGCGGTGAGCGCGGCAGATGCTGGCGGGAATGATCGTGGGCCAGGGCCGCAAAGAAGCGCTCACCCACCACCTGTCGAGTCACCGGATAGGCCTCTTCCAGCGCACTGATCAGGCTGGCCCAGACATTGTTGCGATAGACATCGATGCGCTGCTGATGGCCTGCCTCGATACCGGGCAGCGCGGCATCAGGCTGGGTAAGTGCCTCGATGAAGGCGCGCTGCCAATCGGGCTGGCGCTCAGCGCTGGCATGCCGCTCGAGAGAGGTCATTGGCCGCCCTCCATGCCGGAGCGCGTCAGCTGCTGCGCCCGTGTGCTGTGCAGCAACGCCTGAGCGCGCGTGGTCTGCCCCAGCAAGACCTCCAGCGCCGGCACCTGGGTGTCCCATTCAATCAGCGTCGGACGCGGCCCGATGCGATTGATGAAGTCGGCATACAGCGCCCAGACCTCATCGCAGACCGGCGCGCCATGGTTGTCGATCAGCAGGCCTTCACGCGAGTCCTCGCCATGCCCCGCCAGATGGATCTCCCCGACGGCGTGGCCCGGAATTGACTCCAGCCAGGCCGCGGGATCGATCCCGATGTTGTGCGCCGAGACGAAGACATTGTTGACGTCGATCAGCAGTCCGCAGCCACTGCGCTCGACCAGGCGAGTGAGGAAATGCGTCTCGGGAATCAGTTCCGCCCCCAGCTCGCGCGCATCGAAACGCAGATAGTGGGCGGGATTCTCGATCAATACCTGACGGCCCAGGGTGTCCTGCAACTGCATCAGGTTATCGCTGACCCGTGCCAGCATCGCGTCCGTCAGCGGTACCGGCAGCAGGTCGTTGTAGAAGTGGCCGCTATGGCCGGCCCAGGCCAGGTGTTCTGACACGCTGGTGGGCGGGTGACGCTCGCAGAGCGTTCTGAGGCGCGCCAGATGCGTGGCATCCAGCGGGCGCTCCGATGCCAGCGACAGGCCGACACCATGAATCGAGAGCGGATACTCCTGCAGCGCATCCAGCCGGGCATGGGGTGCCCCGCCGGCGCCCATGTAGTTCTCGGCATGAATCTCGAGAAACCCCAGCGCCGGGCGCGACGACATCAGCTCACGCACATGCTGCGCCTTGAGGCTGATACCGACGGCCATCTCGTCGAGGGACGGATAGGCCGTACCGAAATCCGGACTGCCGGAGGAAGGGGATGGCTGGTGCATGAAGACCTCTCGAGGCGGCGAACATCCGGTGGCGGCGTGGCGCCAGGCCACCGGACGTCAAGTTCGGGGGGATGCTCGGGGAGTCCGAGCCAGCCCCGAGGCGTGTTGCTTACTTGATTTCTTCCAGGCTGCCGGTGCCATTCGGCGTTTCAATGGAGGTGCAGGTGCCTTCCGGAACCAGCTTCCAGGCATTGCCCTGATAATCGACGGTGGAAGTCCCGGCACATGAAGTACCCGGGCCGGCGGCGCAGTCATTCTCACCGGCCAGCGACACGCCGTAGCACTTTTCCATACCCGCCGCGTGGGCCGGGAGGGAGACGACAGCGGTAGACAGAGCGACAGCGGTTCCGAGTGCGGAGGCTAGGGCAAAAGCGGTCTTGGCGGACTTGTTCGTCTTGGTAGACATGGACACATCTCCTGAGAAAATGCTCTTTAATGAGCCAAACGTTATTTATCTATCACTTTCGCCCCTGCGCTGCGGGCTCAATCCAACTTACGGGGGGCTTGGGGAGATGGATGCAGAAAAAATCGAAATTCTTGCCGCGACTCGACAATATCGCGCAGACCGCACTCCCCTCATCGCATGCGGAAACGATACCCCGCGCTTGCGTTGACCTCGCCATGCAGGCGATGAGGGCGATCAGCTATCGCCCTGCCACTTGCGCTCCATGAGCTCCCAGCGCGAGAGCGACGCAGGCGCCTGCCCTGCCTCGGTGTCCAGTGTCTCTGTGTCCAATGCCTCGGCATCCGGCGCTTCGGCACCCGGCGCTCCGGCGACATCCTGGCCTTCGCTGGCTGCCGGTTCTTCACTGGCAGGCGGCTCGGGCGCGGGCTGGCGATCAAGCGCCGACGGCGCGGATGTCGGCGGCTGATCCAGCGCCTGCTCGGGTTGATGCAGGGTGTCACGCGACTGGCGCACCAGCGCTTCCGGCAGCGGCTTCTTCATGCGCGCGCCGAGTTCCAGCAGCTCCTCGGCACGGCTGATCAGGTTGCCGCGCCCGCTGGCCAGCCGCTTCATGGCGGTATCATGCGCCTCGCGCGTGCGTCCCAGTTGAGTGCCCAGCTCCTCGAGGGATTCTGCGAGGCCGCGGAACTTGTCGAGCAGCGCTCCCGCGCGCTCCCCGATCACGCGCGCATTGTCGTTCTGGCGCTCCAGACTCCACAGACTCGCCACGGTGCGCAGGCTGGCCAGCAAGGTGGTCGGCGTCACCATCACCACGCCCTGGGTGAAGGCGTCCTGGAACAGGCTGTCATCGTGTTCGAAGGCCAGCGCGAAGGCCGGCTCCATCGGCAGGAACAGGAACACGAAGTCCGGCGAGCCCAGCCCCTCGATGGCGGGATAATTGCGCCGCGCCAGCCCGGTGACATGGCCGCGCACCGAGGTCAGATGCGCGCGCAGTGCGCGTGCTCGCGTCACGTCGTCCTCGGCGTTGACGTACTCGGTGTAGGCGGTCAGCGAGACCTTGGCATCGATGATCAGATGCTTGTTGTCCGGCAGGTAGACGATGGCATCCGGACGCTGGCGTCCGCCCTCACCGGTGAACGACACCTCGCGCTTGAACTCGATGCCATCACGCAGGCCGGAGCGCTCCAGCACGGTCTCCAGAATCATCTCGCCCCAGTTGCCCTGCATCTTGCTGTCGCCCTTGAGCGCCCGCGACAGGTTAGCTGCCTCCTCAGTGATCTGGCGGTTGAGCCCCGCCAGCTGGTCGAGCTGACTCTTGAGACTGGTGCGCTCGCGCACCTCCTCGCCATGCAGCTGCTCGAGGCGCTGGCGGAAGTCGCCGACCTGCTCACGAAACGGCTTGAGCAGCTGCTCGAGCTGGGCGCCACTGGCGGCGGTGAAGCGCTGCTGGCGCTCCTCGAACACCTTGCCCGCCAGCTGCTCGAATTCCTGACTCAGACGCTCGCGCGACTCGTTGAGCAATGCCAGCTGCTGCTCGTGATGGCTGGCCTCCTGACGCTGACGCGTCACCAGCGAGGCATGTGTCTCGCGCAGCTCGGCGTAGCGCTCGCTCAGTGTCTCGAGACGCTCCTCGCGCTCCAGCAGCTGCGCCTCCAGCACTTCCTGCTGGCGGGTCAGGCTGCGTGCCAGCGTCTGCTGTTCACTCAGGGCGCGTGACTGTTCATCCAGGCGCCCCTGCAGCGATTCGCGCAGCGTGGCGAGCTGCTCCGTCAGGGCATCACGCGCCTGGCGCGCCTCCTCCAGCGACTGGCTCAGATAGCGTTGCTGCTGCTCCGCCTGCTGCCCGTCCAGCGCGGCACGTTGCTCAATCAGGGCCGCCCGCTGCTCGGCCTGTTGCTGGCGCTCACGCGACTCGTCCAGCGAGGCCTGCCACGTCTGCTGCATCGACTGTTGCTCCTCCTCACTGCTTTCCTGCAGCGCATGGAGCTGCTCGCGGGTTCGCCGCCAGCCCAACCCCAGGGCCAACGACAGCATCAACAGCACGCCGACCAGCAACCACATCACGGCGGAAGATTCAGAAAGCAGCGACATCGGGCACTCCATGGCCTGTGAAAACGCAGCGGGGTCACCCCCCTTGAAAGTCAGTATCGCGCATCCATGTCTTGAGTGTCAGGGCACGAAAGGACGGGAACTGCCTGCCATCATCGAGCGATGCTCACTGCGGTGAGTGACGTACGCCGAGAGCAGAATTCTCCCCTTCTCTGCCCAGCACGCTCGCAAGAGCCGAAGCACGGAAAGGAGATTCGCATGACACAGCAGACCGATCAGCAGACACGTCAACAACTGCAAGGTAAGCGCGTGGCCATTCTCGCGACCCATGGCTTCGAGGAATCCGAGCTCGCGGTGCCGCGTGCCGCACTGCAGGAGGCGGGCGTCGAGGTAGATATCGTCTCGCCGGAGAAAGACGGCATTCGTGCCTGGGCCGAAACCGACTGGGGCGAGAAGTACCAGGTCGACACCCCGCTCAGCGATGCCAGCGAACACGACTATCACGGCCTGGTGCTACCGGGTGGCCTGTTCAATCCGGACACCCTGCGTCAGGACGAGAGCGCACTGAGCTTCGTGCGCAGCTTCTTCCAGGCCCACAAGCCGGTCGCCGCCATCTGTCACGCGCCGTGGATCCTGATCGATGCCGGCGTCGTCGAAGGCCGTCAGATGACCTCCTTCCCCTCCGTCGCCCAGGACCTGAAGAATGCCGGTGCCGAGTGGCAGGACAGCGAAGTGGTGTGTGACAGCGCGCTGGTCACCAGCCGCAAGCCAGCAGACCTTGATGCGTTCAACGCCAAGCTGCTCGAGGAACTGGCCGAAGGCAAGCACCAACATCAGCACGCCTGAGGTCGCAAGCCAGACAGTCGCAAGCCAGACAGTCGCAAGCCAGAGAGCTGCAAGCTCTGAAGCTTGAACAGACAGACGCCCCTGCCACTTCGGCAGGGGCGTTTTCGTTGTCTCAAGGGCGCAATCCGGTGCCTTGGCGGCAGAAGTGAAGTGTCCTCGCAGCACTGGCTTAACCCCTCATGCCCGAGGATCGTTGGCCACTCTGCAGCCGTGCATCCCAGAACCTCATTGCGAGCAACCACTTACGCTACAGGCAACGCAATCTGGTCAACTCAGCTCCACAACAACACACCGAGCGACTCACAGAGACATTAGCGAACGCCTTTCGTAAAAGGCGCTGCGACACGATATTCTGACGACAAGGATCCTCTTGGGTGACTGACCGACCATACGGGAGACCGCCCCATGCATATCTCTACCTTGAACACAGCCCTTACGTCTCTGCTGCCTTCCCTGCTGCTGGGACTGACGCTGATGCTCGCCACGCCGACGCTGGTCGCCGCGGATGATCGCCATCGCGCGCAGGGCCAGCACAGCGAGCGCCACAGCACGCCGCAGAGTCGCCACGAGGCGATCAAGCGCCGCCACCTCAGGATGTTCGACGAGCCGCGCGTGGAGCGCCATCACTC
Organism: Cobetia sp. SIMBA_158; assembly: GCF_046566945.1. Lineage (NCBI taxonomy): Bacteria > Pseudomonadati > Pseudomonadota > Gammaproteobacteria > Oceanospirillales > Halomonadaceae > Cobetia > Cobetia sp. SIMBA_158. The sequence continues at coordinate 9,786 of NZ_JAWJYL010000017.1, read as the reverse complement.
GCGCCAGCACTCTCGTCATGACGTCCGCCGCCATGTCCCCAAGCGCCGCTACCATCAGCATGGGCGCCTTGAACACGACCGCTACCGCCCGTACTACTACCAGAACCATGATTCCGGGCGGCATGGCATCCGCCGCTACCATAACGGCGTGAGCATCGGCATTCCGGCGATCCGCATCAATATCAACTGAGCTGGCGCACTCTCATCAGGCCACGCCAGCGCCTGATGCCCAGAGATAACGACGCCCAGAGATGACGACGCCCCCGCAGGCTGACCTGCGGGGGCGTCGTTCGTCTACGTGACGAGTCTTGCCTGAGAGTTGATCAAGCGGCCTTGGCAGGCTCGGCGAGTTCGGTGATCAGGCCCTTGAGCACCTGCCAGAATTCACCGACCGACTCGACCTCGACCCGCTCGCTGGGCGAGTGGGCACCGCGAATCAGCGGCCCGAAGGAGATCATCTCGAGCTGGGGATACTTGGCCCCCAGAATGCCGCACTCGAGTCCGGCATGGATGACCTTGATCTCCGGCGCGCGGCCGGTGACGCTCTCGTGCAGGCTGCAGAAGCGCGCCAGCAGCTGCGCATCCGGCGCCGGCTGCCAACCCGGATAGGCATTCTCGGCCACGGTGGTCGCGCCGATCAGCGCAAAGAGCCCACGAATGCGTTGCTCCATCATGGTCACGGCATCATCGCGCAGCGAACGCACCAGCGCGCAGAGATGGAAGCGCCCCTCGCGCAGCTGCACCACGCCGAGGTTGTTGGAGGTTTCCACCACGCCTTCCACCGCCGCGCTCATGCGCTCGACCCCGTAGGGCGCGGCATCCAGCACCGCGACCAGCCGCTGGGTGTCCTCGACGGACAGCGCGTTCTCGGCATTGCCACGGGTCACGCTGAGCGAGACATCCGGGTCCGTCTCGCGCAGCTCATCGCGAATCTGGGCCTCGAAGTCCGCGAGGCGCTGGCGCGCGGCGGCGACGCGCTCGTCATAGATCACCACGCCGACCGTGGCCTCACGCGGCAAGGCATTGCGCAGCGTACCGCCAGACCAGCTGACCAGACGCGGCTTGAACTCGGCCAGCGCGACCAGCGCGCGTGACATCAGGCGATTGGCATTGCCGCGACCACGATGGATATCGAGCCCGGAATGGCCGCCGACCAGGCCACCGATGGTCAGCTCCAGCTCCGCTTCGGCATCCTTCAGGGACGAGGTGGCAAACTCGTGGGCGACATTGATGTCCGCGCCACCGGCACAGCCGATATAGACCTGTCCGCGGTCTTCCGAATCCAGATTGAGCAGGTAGCGCCCCTCCAGCCAGTTCTCGGCCAGATTCAGCGCGCCACCCATCGAGGTTTCCTCCTCGAGGGTGAACAGCGCTTCCAGCGGGCCGTGCACGAGGCTGTCGTCTTCGAGAACGGCCAGCGCCGCCGCGACGCCGAGACCGTTGTCGGCCCCCAGAGTGGTGCCGCGCGCCTTGAGCCAGCCGTCTTCCAGATAGGTGTCGAGGGAATCACGCGTGAAGTCGTGATCACTGTCGCTGGCCGCCTGGGCGACCATGTCGAGATGGCCCTGCAGCACGATGCCCGCTGCGCTCTCATGGCCGGGGGTGGCGGGCTTGCGCAGACGCAGGTTGCCGAAAGCGTCGCGATCATGGGCGAGACCACGCGCTTCGGCCCAGTCGATCAGATAGGCCACCAGCGCGGCTTCATGCCCGGACGGGCGCGGGATATTGCACAGAGTGCGGAAATGACGCCAGAGGATGGCGGGGTCCAACGTATCGATATGCTCATTCATGGCGAAGATTCCTGTTCTTGTCATCAATGAGCATACGGAACAGCGGACGGGCGTGGCTAGTGGTTGTCGACGCCTATCGATCAGCGACTTCGAATATGCAAGGATGACAATCACGACCCTGCTGACAGCTGCATGCCATTCCCCACCTTCATCGGAGCCTTTATGCCTCGTCGACTACTGCTGCTGACCGCCATCTCCGCCACTGCCGGCCTGCTGATGCTGAGTGGCTGCTCGCCGATTCCTGACATGCCCGGCCCGATCGGCATTCCGGGCCTCTGAGCCGCGACCGGTCGCTCTGCTCTTGTCAGACAGGCTTGACCGATGCTCATGTCAGATGAGCTTGTCAGACGGCCTTGTCATTCGCTCTTTTCGATCAAGCGCCCGGCGGCCGCTCGGCACCAGCGATCGCGCGCCTTGCGGCCCACGATGCCCAGCCCCTCGGCCCAGCTGATGAAGGCAGGTGCATCCTGTCCGCCCAGCGCCAGCACCAGCCCGTGACGCGACGCCTCATCGAGTCGTGCAGGCTCACAGGCCTCGAGCGCTGTCTCGAGCCACGGCCGCACCAGCGCCAGCCCCCCGCCACCACGGCGATACCAGTCCAGTCGCTGCGCGCATGCGGCTGGCGTCAGCGTGGCCAGATCTGCCTCACTTCCTCGCTGCCGCAGCCTGTCGGCCAAGACGAGCGGCAAGCCGTGCAGCTCATGCGCGAGCAGGCTGGGCAGCAGGCGCTGGAAGTCCTGCTGCAGCGCGCCGAGCAAGGCATCCTGCGCCAACTGCCCGCGCGGCGCAGATTCGCCACTCCCGCTCTCGCCGATGGCCTTGCCCATCATCACCGCGTGCTCGCCACTGGCGGCATCGCGCTTGAGGCCCATGCGCAGCGGCACGAAGCCCTGCGCCAGCCAGAAGGCGACCAGATCGGCCTCGGCCCCGAAGCTGGTGCCGAGCCGCGTGACGCCTGCCGCCAGCGCCTGCTGCTCGAGCGCCTTGAGCAAGCGTGCGCCCTGGCCACGCCGCCATAGCGCGGGATGCACCGCGATGCGCAGCACCCGCCACCAGCGGGCTTCGGCGGCGCCCTGGTGGCCTGCATGCGCCGCCAGCGACTGTGCCAGCAGATGCCCACGCGGACGCCGCTTGCCGCACCAGATGTCATGCGCCAGAGGCGTCGGGAAGCCGCCCTCCTCGACGGCGGCCACCACCCCCAGCCAGGCATCGCGCCCAGTCGTGACGTCGCGCTGACGAATCGCCATCAGCGTGAGCCCCGGCGTGTCGAGCAGCTGGCGCAGGTCCGCCGGTGTGGTGCGGTAATGCGCCTGCACCAGCAGGCCGAACAGCTGCCGCAACGCCGCCTCATCACGCGCCAATACATCACGCTCCAGTACGACAATGTCGCAGCCCTCCAACCACTGCTGAGCATTCTTCGCGCATGGCTCAGGCAGCTCAGGCAGCTCAGGCGGCTGCGCCGAGAGCAGCAGCAGGTCATCGGTCAATGCTTCCAGCGGGTCGCCGGGCGCCCAGCGCACGGGCGTCGTCATCTCCAGCGCCTGCCAGCCGGGACACTGACGCTCGAGATGATGGCGAAACCGCAGCTGGAAGCCGCGCCCGGTGCCTTCATAGCCATGCACGGTGGTGGCGAAGGCGATGCGCGGAAAATGCGCCAGATAGCCTTTCAGCAATGGCGTGGGGATGGCGGCGGCCTCATCGACGAACAGCCGCGGCAGCACCTCATCGTGGCAGGCGAGGCGAGCCGCCTCGATGGCATCCGGCGCCAGAAAGCGCAGTTCGCTGCCGGAAGCCGTGTCGCCCTCCGCCTGTCCAACCGGCAGCCGAAAGACATTGCCCGCGCGCCGCCCCCGGGGCAGCAGGGCTGCCAGGCGTTCGAAGATCGCGCTGACCGCCGCAGGGCGCGGCGCCGTCAGCCAGACATCCTCCCCCGCTGCCAGACAGCGCGCCGCCGCGATGCCCAGCGCGCCACTCTTGCCACGCCCGCGATCGGCGCTGATCACCACGGGCCGCGCAGGCGCCAGTGCCTCCAGCGCAGCCACGCTGGCGGCCTGGTCCTGCGTCAGGCAGTCACTGTCGGCGATGGCGTCTGCTCGCGCCGCCTGATTGCCGCTATCCAGCGATGGCGCAGGCAAGTGTCCGCCCTGTGCCCAGTGCAGCACACTGGCGTGCGATGAGAGGCGCCGCGCCAGCCGCGCCAGATAGCGTGCCGTCAGCTGCTGCCGCTCGAAGGGCCAGTGAGCCAGACGCGCATGATCGCCATCCGGCACTGGCGCAGGGTCTGCCGCGGCCCAGGCGGCAGGCGTCATCAGTACCAGCAGGCCCCCCGCCTTCAGGGTGCCGGCCACGGCGCCGAAGGCATCGGGGTCGAAGCCCGTCGCCGGCTGCGCCGCATCGAAGATGACCAATGACTGCTCACCGCCCAGCTGGGTGGCGGCCTTGGCCATCGCCAGCGCACGCACCGGCGTCGCGCCCGCTGTCGACAAGGCTTCACCTGTGCCCAGCCACAGCGGAGCAGGCTCAGGCGCTGGCCACCGCTCACAGATCGCCTGCGCGGCGCCAGTGGGGTCATCGCCGCTGATCCACAGGCAGGCACGCTGACGCCGCGCGAGCAGATGTTGATGCAGCGTTCGGCACCACGCCTCGAGGGCGGGCAGGTCAATGCGAGAAGGAGAATCTGAAGGAGGAGTCGTCATGTCGCGCAGCATGCCGCATGGCAGCGCGCCAGACCAGATGAGCAGACCAGATGGTGCGAGAAACTCGCGAGGCAGCCGTGTGGCAATCGTGAGGCCGTCGTGAGAAAGTCGCGACCTGCTCGGCGCTGCCGCCAGGCCTGCCACCCGCCCCTGTTACTTGAGAAGAAGCTCGTGCTTACTTGAGAAGAAGCTCATGCTCATACAACGCCCCGTTGCAAGATGAGCAACGCAAGCGGCGCAGGGATGAGAATGGTTATATTTAGGCTTATCGGGATAATGAAGCTCCACTTCCCATCATTGCGAGTCCCCCCGATGCCACAGCGTCACTCCCTCACCACTGCTCTGCCCCGCGCGCTCAAGCCTTGCCTGCTCGCCCTGAGCCTGGCGGCAACATTCGTGGCGGGTCAGGCCTCGGCACTGGAATACCCGATCGGCACGCCGGTCAAGGAAGGCGGCATGGAAATCGCTGCGGTCTACCTGCAGCCGGTGGTGATGGCCCCGGCCGGCAAGCTGCCTGCCAATCAGGCCGATATCCACCTGGAAGCCGATATCCACGCGCTGATGGAAAACGACAACGGCTTCGCGCCGGGCGACTGGATTCCCTATCTCGGCATTCACTACACCCTGACCAGGCAGGGTGGCAAGGCGCCGATCGAAGGCGAGCTGGTGCCGATGATCGCCAATGACGGCACCCACTACGGCAAGAACGTCAAACTGGATGGCCCGGGCAAGTACCACCTGACCTTCGAGATCCAGCATCCGGACATGCCGCGTCATATCGACAAGGAAACCGGCGTCGCCGAGTGGCCGCAGACCATCACCACCGACTACGACTTCGTCTATGCCGGCGTCGGCAAGAAAGGCGGCTACTGAGCGCCGCTCTGTCCTTGCTGCATGTCCCTGAATGTCTGCATCCCGTGAGGCGGCCATTGCCGCTTGCTCCTTCGATGGCCGCCTGTGCTGACCTGCACTCGCGGCCATTGGTCGCTCTACCACCAGCGCCTTGTGCTGGTGTCAGTGTGCGCTTTCCCTCATCGTCCGGAGTGTCCCATGCGCCTGACCTCTTTCTTGCCCTCCCTCTTGCCCTCTCGCCTGCCCCGTCGAGCAAGCGCCCTGCTGCCCGCGCTCGCCATGTTGCTCGTCGCCCTTTTGCTCGTCGCTCTGCTGCCTCGACCGGCAGCCGCCAGCGACATGCCGTCCTACGACCTGACCCTCGACAACGGCAAGCTCATCCCTGAGGTCCTTGAGGTGAAGGCCGGCGAGAAATTCGTCATCCAGCTGCACAACGCGGGCAATACGCCGGCCGAATTCGAGAGCAACTCCCTGCGTAAGGAGAAGGTGCTGGCACCGGGCGTGAAGTCGTTCGTCGTCATCCATCCGCTGCGCGCGGGGAGCTATGACTTCTTCGATGATTTCCACCTGCCGGACGCGCGTGGCAAGGTCGTCGCCGAATAAGCTCGGCCACCCTGTGCCAATGACGCCTTTTTCGTCATCGATGGCGCGCACCGAACGTCAGTAGAAGAGAGTCCGCATGTTTGATCAGATCCTGTTTATCGTCTGGCGTGAAAGCGTCGAAGCCATTCTCGTCATCGGCATCATGCACGCCTGGCTGGTGCAGTCCGGCACCCGCGCGGGCCTGCGCTACCTGTGGGGTGGGGTCGTCGCCGGCTTGGTGCTGGCCGGCCTGATGGGGGCGGCGCTGATGGGCGCCAACACCTGGCTGACCGGCACCGCGCAGGAGGTCTTCCAGGCCGTACTGGTGCTGACCGCCTGCCTGTTGATCACCCAGATGGTGCTGTGGATGCGCACCAAGGGCCGCACGCTCAAGGCAGAACTCGAGAGCGGCCTGGCCAGCGCCGTCTCCTCCGGCAGCTACTGGGGCGTGGCGACGCTGGTTGCCATCGCCGTGGCGCGTGAAGGCGCGGAAACCGTCGTCTTCCTCTACGGCATGGGCGCCGCCAGCCTGCAGTCCGGCGGCATCGCCAGCTTCGCGCTGGCTGCGGGCCTCGGCTTCGCCCTCGCGGTGGCAACCTTCATGGCGCTGCAGCTCGGTTCACGCCTGTTCTCGTGGAAGCTGTTCTTCCGCGTGACCGAAATCCTGCTGTTGCTGCTGGCGGCGTCACTTTTGATGTCGGGCCTCGAGCAGCTGATCGGCCTCGGCTATCTGCCGGCGGGCCTCGACCCGCTGTGGGATTCCAGCTGGCTGCTCGATGATGGCAGCGGCCTCGGCGGACTGCTGGCGACCTTCGCCGGCTATCGCGCCTGGCCTGCCACGACGATGGTGGTCGGCTATCTCGGCTACTGGGTCATCGTCGCAAGCCTCATGAAGCGTCAGCGCAAGAAGGAGCGCGTGGACCAGCGCCGTCAGCTCACTGCCCGCGCGCGCAGCTGAGTCTTGTTCACGCGATCTGCCAGTCAGGAGAAACGATAGTCATGGCCAATTGCGGCTCCAGCCCCCACGGCGACATCGCCAACCTCATCGCCAGTGATGGCGGCACCTCGCCGGGCCGTCAGGCCACGCGCATCGCGCGCTTCGGACAGGCGATGCAGCAGCGGCGTGGTCTGATCCAGCTGGTGCAATGGCTGGTGGTCGGCGTCTATGCCTTCCTGCTGGTGGTGCCGGCCCTGTTGCCACTGCCGGATTACCAGGCGCATATCCTCACCAACCTGACGGTGTTCGCCGAGTTCGTGTTCTGGGGGCTGTGGTGGCCCTTCGTGCTGATCAGCATGGTGCTGATGGGCCGCGTGTGGTGCGGTGTCTTCTGCCCCGAAGGCACCCTGACCGAAGCCGCCAGCCGCATCGGCCTCGGTCGGCCGATTCCCGGCTGGATGCGCTGGGGCGGCTGGCCCTTCGTGGCCTTCCTCGGCACCACGCTGTATGGCCAGCTGGCCAGCGTCTATCAGTACCCGCTGGGCGCACTGGTGGTACTGGGGGGCTCGACGGTGGCCGCGATCATCGTCGGGCTGATCTACGGCAAGGGCACGCGCGTCTGGTGCCGGCAGCTGTGTCCGGTGAATGGCGTTTTCAATCTGCTGGCGCGCCTGTCACCGACCCACTTCCGTACCGACCAGGCCCGCTGGAACGCCCATAATCAGGCTGTCCGTCAGGGCAACGCCGTGCGCATGCACGCCCCTGACTGCGCGCCGCTGATTCCGCTCAAGCAGCTCGACAGCGCCGGTGACTGCCATGTCTGCGGACGCTGCAGCGGCTACAAGAACGCGATGCAGCTGGAGTGGCGTGCGCCGGGCGTGGAGCTGGTCGAGCCGCCGCAGCCGGTGCGCTTCACCCACTACTCGGTGCTGGTGTTCGGCCTGCTCGGCATCGCCATCGGCGCCTTCAGCTGGAGCGCCAGCCCGTGGTTCGTCACCCTCAAGCAGCAGCTGGCCTTCTGGCTGATCGATCACGACCTGATGTGGCCACTGACCACCACCCTGCCGACCTGGATTCTGACCAACTACCCCGAGCACAACGATGTCTTCAACCTGCTCGATGGCAGTCTGATCACGCTGTGGATCGTGGTCGGTGGCGGCCTGCTGGGCGCACTCACCAGCCTGCCGCTGCTGCTGGGCAACTGGCTGATGGGTGGCAAGGCGACGCTGTCACGCCTGTGGCACCTCTCGCTGAGCCTGATTCCGCTGGGCGGACTGGGCGTGTTTCTCGGCCTCTCCGCCACCACCATGACGCTGCTGCGCGGTGACGGCATCAATCTCACCTGGGCCAATGATCTGCGCGCCACCCTGCTGGCACTGGCCTGCCTGTGGGGGCTGCGGCTGGCCTGGCGCATTACCGGTGAGCAGCGCAACGGCGGCCTGCTTGCCGGCAACGCTGCACGGCTGGTCGGTACCGCGAGTGTCGCGCTGGCCTGCCTGCCCGCGCTGGGCATCTGGTATCTGATGTTCTGGGGCTGGTGACGCCCTGCTGGCTGGATGCTGGCTGACTGACTGACTGACAGATGCTCAATGCCTGAAATACAAAGACCCGCCGATTGGCGGGTCTTTGTATTTCTAATTACAACTTGTAAAAAACTTGATGTCTAGCTTACGCTTTAGCTGTATTTATCAATTTTGTAACCTTCTCAATCGCTGAAACCATAACATTAGAATCATGCTTACTCTTTTCCAGCTCTACAGTAGTATGTTTTTTGTCTATCACAAAATTTCTTTCTACTTTGGATAGCTCATCCACTAGTCCATTCAGCGCCTCACTCTGCTTGGAGCTATCAATAGCATACAAAGCCAACAGCCTAGCCTCTATATTAGTTATTTCATTTCGGTAGTACTTAACATCTTTAATTATTTCACGGTATAAACGAAGATAGTAGAAAGCAAAAATCTCCACAAAAAACACAATAGAAATCTTGACTGACATTACCAATAATTCATGCTTAGTAAACCCTAAAGCATAAACCCCTCTGACATCATTGCCGCTATACTGCAGGCCTCCCATTGATAGATATAAAATATACCCAGCTGCTATGGTCAAGACTGAACCGATAATAATATAGATATCGCCTCGCCTAGAAAGCTGAGTAATTTCATTCTCAAGACGAGATGTCATAACTTTAATCAGTAATCGCATTTTATCAAGCGACGAATCATCCTCAATATCATCAGCAGTTCTACTTTGTAGCTTGTCTTCGATCGCTAACCTTTTTTCAGATAATTTTTTTATATCTCTCTCTAGAGTAGACTCGAAGCTAGATAGCTTAGCAGCATTATACAAATCTTCCACATTATGAATAAGTCTATCCTTTTTACTTAAAACCTCACTTCTAATTGAAATATAATCTACAATAAATTTATTTTCATTACTTGCTTCATCGAGCTCATCGCCATTTCTCTTGAAAAACTCAATAGCCTCGATTATATCCTCCATATCACCCAGCTGTGAATTAACCTTAATTAGTTCATCTCTAGGATCGTCAGAGGCAACATAGCTATTAGAAGGCTTAACCCTTAAATACCAATACAACATAGAGATTAAAAGCATTGAAAATAAAAAAACAGCAATGCCTTCAATATACGAACCATTAACTCCATAGTTAACACAAAAATAAAGTATTAAAATTGATCCTATAACATAACACCCCCAAAACAGCAAAAATGATTTCGACTTAGACTCTTGCATACTAATGGCCCTAACTTCGTGAAAACTACTATGCATAGCAACCTCCTTGTTTTTCGAGTATAGTTTTTGAAAGAATAATCAACAAACCTTACACCCCTTGGCCGCAGATTCTGAGTGCAACACCTGAGTTTCCCTGTAAGGTATTGCGCTCATGTCATACTCAGAACTCAGC
>NZ_JAWJYL010000016.1:0-78397 GCF_046566945.1 Cobetia sp. SIMBA_158 | reverse complement strand
CACCTGCAAACCTCTTTCACCGCTGGCAACGCCATGCGTCCCCGGCAGCGGATGCGTACTTTACGCACGAACCGCCGTGAGGGCAAGGGCTTTTTGGCAGCAATGTCCAAAACAGTGCAAAGCGGCCCATGCGTTTCTCTAGCGCCATCAGGACGACATCTCGAAGAACACCACATGAAGAGCCCTCTATACAGCCACCTCATTTACCGGCGCTTTCAGTACCACTCCATCAAGCGCACCTCCCCCTCTCAACAAGCTTCTTCAAAAGCTTCCTTGCAAGACATGTGAGCCGCTGCATGCGCGACGGCATCGGCCAGCGCACTCTCTCGCCCCGCCGCCATCTGGCAGACACTGCCCACGATGATCAGGCAGGGTGTCGGCAATGGATGCTCGGCCAGACGACTCACCATATTGCCGAGCGAGCCGTGCAGAGTCTGCTGCTCGGGAAGACTGGCATTGGCGACCAGCATCATCGGCCAGTCCGCCGGAAGTCCATGACGCTGCAGCTCATCGCAGATCACCTCGAGACGATTGAGCCCCATATAGAAGAGAAGCGTTTCATCGCGACGCGCCAGCTGCTGCCATTCAGGCTGCTCACTCTTGCTGCAGAGCTGAGCGGTCACGAAACGCAGACGCTGTGCATGCGCCCTGTCCGTCAATGGCATCCCCAGGGCAGCGGCCGCACCGGAAGCCGCGGTGATGCCCGGCACGATATGCCGCGTGATGGCGGCATCATCGAGGGCCGCGAGCTCTTCCCCCATGCGGCCGAAGACACCGGGGTCACCGCCCTTGAGGCGCACGACTCGCATGCCCTCACCTGCCAGGCGCACCATCAGCGCACCGATCTCGTCCTGCGGCACACTATGATTGCCGCAGGCCTTGCCGACGTAATAGCGCTCACAGTGAACCGGTAGCTGAGCGAGAATCTCATCGCCGACCAGGCGGTCATAGACCACCGCATCCGCAGCATTCAGCATTCGCCAAGCCTTGAGCGTCATCAGGTCCGGATCCCCCGGCCCCGCGCCCACCAGCGCGACCTGGCCCGGAAGAAACGCCTCCCAGGCGGGAGAAATCCCGTTGGCATCGCTGCGCGCTGGCACATGCCGATTCTCGCCACTCCACTCGCGCCGCGACATCAGGCCGTCGGTCAGCCGCGCCATGAGAATCCCGAGAGACTCTGCACTGCTGGTTACCGACATCAGGTCACGCCATTTCCAACGAATCAGTCCGCTCATCGGATCGCTCCTCTTCCACAAGACGTTTGAGTTCAGGCAGGCAGGAACCGCAGCGAGTGCCGCAGGCCAGTCGCGCGCCCAGGGCTTCCACGGAACCGTCACCGGACTGGATGGCCTGACGAATGGTCAGCTCGCCGACCTGATGACAGGCGCAGACCATCGCCCCGACATCCGCCTGCCCGGAGAGACGGCCGGCCAGCAGGCTGCGCCGCTCATGCGCGGAGAGCTGCTCTGATGCGAAGCACTCGCCCAGCCAGGCGATATTGGGTTGGCGATCGAGGTGTGCGTCACCCGGCATCACCTTCAGCCACCAGACAAGGCGCCCATCACGAAAGCCCGCTGCGCTGATGCCGCCCTGGGCGGCGTCCTGTGCCCAGAGCCCCGCCGGGACACCCAGATGGCTTTCGCACCAATGCTGCCAATCCGGCTGCCCCTGACCTGCCAGCTGGTAGCGCACCAATGCCGATTGCGGAATACGCGCCCAGTAGCGCCCGTCGAGCTGGGCCACGGCATCCGCCAGATCCTCACGCCCGGCCAGGATGGAGGGGGCAATCAACAAGGTGGCCTGCCACTCGCACGGCAATGACTCGACCTCGACCGCGCCATGCTTGGATTCCGGCTGTCCGGAGAAGGGATCGACGAGCCCCGCCAGCAGCGCACCGGCCCGAGCGTGACTCGCGAAGTGGTCGCTCCAGTGCATCGGAATGAACACCTCCCCGCGACGCTGACCACTGCTGATGCGGACGCGAGCCCGATAATCCCCACGTAGCCCGCCCTGCTCATCACGCCCCTTGAGCTGCGCGAGACCGCCATCCTGCAAGTCGCGAGCCGCCGCATCCTGCGGATGAAGCTCCACGAAAGGCTCGGCACGATGATTCATCAGGCGAGCACTGCGCGCGGTGCGCGTCATGGTGTGCCACTGATCACGGATACGCCCGGTATTGAGGCGCAGCGGCGCCGCATCGCTCAGCGCCTGTTGCGGCAATTGCGGCACCACGGGCACCAGGCGTGCGCGCCCATTGGGGGTGTTGAAGGTGGCATCCTCGAACAGGCGCGGCGTGCCGATCAGCTCGCCCTTGTCCCCGCGGCGTACCGGCCACTGGATCGGCTTGAGCGCGTCGTAACCCGCGCGATCCAGCTCCGCCAGCGGCGCGATGTTGAACAACCGCTTGACCGAGGAAGTCGCCGTTGGCTTGCGACCGGCCTTGAGACGCGGCGCAGAATTGCGAAACCCCGAGAGGCGGGCGTGCTCACGGAAGATCGCGTGGGGCCCCGAGTAGTCGAAAGCCTCCTGATAGCCCATGCGCTTGCCGACCTCCGCCAGCTGCCACCAGTCATGACGCGCCTCGCCCGGCGGAGTCAGCAGGCCACGCTGGCGCGAGATGCAGCGCTCGGAGTTGGTGACGGTGCCATCCTTCTCGCTCCAGCTGCTGGCCGGCAGCACCACATCGGCGTACGCCAGGGTGTCGCTGTCGGCCATGCACTCGGAGACGATCACTAGTGGGCAGGCCGCCAGCGCCGCACGCACTCGTGCGCTATCCGGCAGGCTCACCGCCGGGTTGGTCGCCATGATCCACAGCGCCTTGATCTCGCCACGCCCCAGCGCCGCGAACAGCTCGACCGCCTTGTGACCAGGCCCCTCGGGCAGGTTCGGTGCCTGCCAGAACTCGCTGACCAGCGCCCGCGCACCCGGCGTGTCGTAATCCATATGTGCCGCCAGCTGGTTCGCCAGGCCACCGACTTCGCGACCGCCCATCGCATTGGGCTGGCCTGTGATGGAGAACGGCCCCGCGCCCGGCAGCCCGATCTTGCCGCCTGCCAGATGGCAATTGATGATCGCATTGCCCTTGTCGGTGCCACTGGTCGATTGATTCACGCCCTGGGAGAACAGCGTGACCACGTGCAGCTGGGTGGCGAACCAGTAATAGAAGGTCTCGAGACGCTCCACATCGATATCGCAATCCCGCGCGATCGCGGAAAGCGAGCAGTCGTCACGCTTCGCCTGCTTGAGCGCCGCATCGAAACCCTGAGTGTGGGCCTCCAGATAGAGGCGATCGGTGCGTCCGCGCTCGGCCATATAGGCCAGCAAGCCATTGAAGAGGCGCGCATCGCTGCCGGGGCGAATGCCCAGATACAGGTCCGCGATCTCGCAGCTGTCGGTCAGCCGCGGGTCGATCACCACGATACGCAGCAGCGGATTGTCGATACGCGCCTGCTTGAGGCGCTGGAACAGCACCGGGTGATTCCAGGCCAGATTGCTGCCGACCAGCACCACCAGCTCGGCACGCTCGAGATCCTCATAGCTGCAAGGCACGGCGTCTGCCCCGAAGGCACGCTTGTGCGCCACGACCGCCGAGGCCATGCACAGCCGCGAATTGGTATCCAGGTGCGGTGTGCCGATGAAGCCCTTGAACAGCTTGTTGGCGAGGTAATAGTCCTCGGTCAACAGCTGCCCCGACAGATAGGCGGCGATGCTGTCCCCACCCTGGGTGCTGCGCAGCTCACCGAAGCGAGCGGCGATCAGGTCCAGCGCCGTATCCCAGCTCACCTCTCGCAGCACGCCTGCGGCATCGCGTATCTGAGGCCGCGTCAGACGGCCGCTGGGTGACAGTGTCTCGGCAAGCGCAGACCCCTTGACGCACAGACGCCCGTAATTGGCCGGATGGTCGTTGTCGCCGCTGATGGCGGTGATCCTGCGCTTGAGCTCACCGCCCTCCTGCACCCGGGTTTCCAGCTCAAGCGATACGCCACACCCGACACCGCAATACGGGCAGGTCGTCGAGGCGCTGCAGGGGGAAGACTCACTTGTGCTCTGGGGCTTGCTGGCCTGCATCGACATCACTCCCTGGTGCAGTAAGCATGAAAAAAGGCGCCTGATGACCCGCCACGTAATGTGCGGTCATCAGGCGCCTTTGCCTGTCGTTGTCAGTCCTGGTCTGCCCTGCAGACTGACAAGGAAAACTGATGGTGGATACGGTCTCGTCATGCCGATGGGTGCGCAATCTCGTCTTCGAGACGTCGACATGGCGTGCATGATTGAAGAGCCGCCGTTGGCCGGTTCGCGAGTCTCGCAACAGTGAAGCTTGCCGAGTCGCGAACCCTCAATCAGGTATCACACCAATGACCTGACAGACGCACTTAACAGACCAACCCTGACCAATCATCAGAAATAACAACAACTTGGCTGTCATAAGCTACCGATGCAGGAGCCGAACAGCGCGAGACGGCCAGCGCCAGGCACCGCTGACGCACCAGCCATGTGCATCAGCGCATGCGACTGCACCAATCCCTGCCTTGATGTCTCCCACAACCGCGACCGACTCTGCCATGGCAGGACAGCGCCTCGAGCCTCTTCAACTGCAAGTGAATGAAAAATAGCGACTTTCTCTGAAGCGGCACCGAATTCGCCTGAGTATCGGCAGGTTGGGTCAATGACGACCCCGAATCGCAGGTCTCGCAGCGCATCACTCCGATGAGTGACATGCAGCAGCCAACGGTCCGCCAGACCTGCCGCAGTTGCGGGTGACAGCGACATCGTCACCTGACGCTGCAACTCGCTATCCAATGCTTAGCCCTCATCTTCCAGGCAAAGGCGCCTGCTTGACGTCGTGATCATCACGGCGGCAAGCAGGCGCTTTTTTTATGCGTCCAGAACGTCAGCGCAAGGAGGCAGAATGCATCCGTCATCTACCACCCGCGAGCCTACGCCAGCACTGATCATCATCGGCCACGGCATGGCGGCGCAGAAGCTTTTGGAGCAGCTGGTCTCGCTGAGCCCTGATCAGCAGCTTCCCTGGCCGGTCACGGTGATCGGTGAGGAGCCCCACCTCCCCTACAACCGCATTCAGCTCTCGCCGCTATTGGCCGGCGAGACACGAACCGAAGGCCTGATAAGCCAGCAGGCCGACTGGTTCTCGCGGCACGGCATCACACGGATCAGCGGCGACCCCGTCAGCCAGATCGATCGCGCCGCCCGCTGTGTCGAGACCGCCAGCGGTGGCCGCACCCCCTATCAGCGGCTGGTGATCGCGACCGGCTCACGCCCGGCGTTACCCCTGCCTCTGCCCGCTCACCTGCCAGAGACGTCGTCCGCCAATGACTGGCCGCCGGGACTGATGGGCTTTCGCGATCTGAAGGATGTCGAGCAGATGCAGGCCGCCTGTCTTGCCGGACGGCAGGAGGGCGCCGGCGCACTGGTCATCGGTGGCGGGCTGCTCGGGCTCGAGGCCGCCGAGGGCCTGCGCAAGGGTGGCCTTGAGGTGACGCTGCTGCAGCGCAGCGAGCGCCTGATGAACCGTCAGCTGGATCAGGTCGCGGCCGAACTGCTGGAGCAGGAACTTCGCGAGCGTGGCCTCGACATCATCACTGGCGCGCACCTCGAAGAGTGGCTCGAGTCCCCGGCGGGCCGTATCACCGGCGTACGCCTCACGGATGGCCGCGAACTGCGCGCCGGACTGACCATCGCCGCCACCGGCATCCGCCCCGAAATCGAGCTTGCGCGTGCTGCGGGGCTGGCCTGTCAGCGCGCCATCCAGGTCGATGGCCACCTGCTCACGAGCGATCCGCACATTCACGCGCTGGGCGAATGCTGTGAGGTGGCTGGCGAGACCTTCGGCCTGATCGAGCCCATCTGGGCGCAGATCGAAGTGCTCGCCCGCCAGCTTCTCGCGCAACCGACTCCGCCCTATCGCAATGCGCCACTGGCGACGCGTCTGAAGGTCAGCGGCATCGACCTTTACAGCTGCGGCGAGCTTGCCCCCCAGCCGAATGACGAGGTGCTGGTCTATCAGGACCACGCCCTGGGCGACTACCGCCGACTGCTGCTGCGCGAGGAGCGCCTGGTCGGCGTGGTGCTCTACGGCGACGTCAGTGCCGGCAACGCCCTGTTCGAAGCGCTCAAGGCCGGCACGCCACTGGCCCGGATTCGCGAAGACCTCCTGCTGATGCCGGCAGAAGCCCTGGCAGGACTGACCCAGGACGGCCCGCCGACGGCGCCCGATGACCCCAGCGGCAAGCCGGGCACTCAAGACATGACAGACCAGCATCGTGATCGCGACACCACAGACAAGACCGACAACACCCCTGACACCTTCGAGGAGGCCGCATGAAACACCTGATCATCATCGGCAATGGCATGGTTGGCCATCACTGCGTCGAGCAGCTGATCGCACTGGGTGCCACCGCGCACTACCAGATTCATGTCTTCGGCGAAGAACGCCACATCGCCTACGACCGCGTGCATCTCTCGGAGTATTTCACCGGTCGTGATGCCGAATCTCTCGCGCTCGGCACCGCCGACGACTACCGCAAGGCGGGCGTCACCCTGCACCTCGACGAGTGCGTCACCGCCATCGACCGCGATGGCGGCCATGTCATCACCACGCGCGGGCGCTACCCCTACGACAGCCTGGTGCTGGCGACCGGCTCGACCCCCTTCGTGCCGCCCATCCAGGGCCTCGGTGAGCCGGGAAGCGAGGCCGCTGCCAGCAATCGTCTGGTCTACCGCACCCTGGAGGATCTTGATCAGATTCGCGCTGCCGCCGATGGCAAGACACACGGCGTGGTGGTCGGCGGTGGCCTGCTGGGACTGGAGGCCGCCAATGCCCTCAAGTCACTCGGCCTGGAAGCGCATGTCGTCGAATTCGCGCCACGTCTGATGCCGGTGCAGCTGGATGAGGATGGCGGCCTTGCGCTCAAGCAACACATCACTGCGCTGGGCGTGGGGGTGCACCTCAATCGCGCCACCACCGACATCGTGCCCGGCGAGCACCATCAGTGGCGGATGAACTTCTCCGATGGCGAGTATCTGGAGACCGACCTGATCGTGTTCTCCGCCGGCATCCGTCCTCAGGACGCGCTGGCACGCAGCGCCAGCCTCGAGATCGGCGAGCGCGGCGGCATCATCATCGATGACGAATGCCGCACCTCGGACCCGGAAATCTTCGCCATCGGCGAGTGCGCTCTGTGGCAATCGCGCATCTTCGGGCTGGTCGCGCCGGGCTATCAGATGGCCCGCGGCGTGGCGTCCCTGCTGGCTGCCAGCGCTGGTGATGCGGCAAGCGCCTCTCAGGAGAGCTTCCGCTTCCAGGGCGCCGACATGTCCACCAAGCTCAAGCTGCTGGGCGTGGATGTCGGTTCCATCGGTGACGCCCACGGCAAGACCGAGGCCGCGATCAGCTATCGCTACTGTGACGAGGCCGACGGCGTCTATCGCCGCCTGATCGTCTCGCAGGACCGCAAGCAGGTGCTGGGCGCGGTGCTGATCGGCGACAACTCGCGCTACGACACCCTGCTGCAGTACGTCACCAATGGCATCGCGGCGCCCAAGAACCCGGCGGCACTCATCCTGCCGGATGCCAGTGGCGAAGCCATCACGCTGGGCGCGGATGCCCTGCCCGACAGCGCCACGCTGTGCTCCTGCCACAACGTCTCCAAGGCCGATGTCTGCAGCGCCATCGATGCCGGCAACAGTGACCTGGGCGCCATCAAGGCCTGCACCAAGGCCAGCACCGGTTGCGGAGGCTGTGCGGCGCTGCTCAAGAAGGTGGTGGATGCCGAGCTGGAAAGTCGTGGCGTCGAGGTCGATCGCTCACTGTGCGAGCACTTCGCGCACACGCGTCAGGAGCTCTACTCGCTGGTGCGCGTCGAAGGCATCGAGACCTTCGCCGAGCTGATGGCCAGCCACGGCCGCCATCCGGATGCCCTGGGCTGCGAGATCTGCAAGCCGGCGGTGGGCTCGATTCTGGCCTCGTGCTGGAACGCGCCGATCACCGAGTCCTCGCACATTCCGCTGCAGGACACCAACGACACCTTCATGGCCAACATGCAGAAGAACGGCACCTATTCCGTGGTGCCGCGCATCCCCGGCGGCGAGATCACGCCGGACAAGCTGATCGCCATCGGCGAGATCGGCAAGCGCTACAACCTCTATACGAAGATCACCGGCGGTCAGCGCATCGACCTCTTCGGTGCCCAGCTGCATGAACTGCCGGACATCTGGAGCGAGCTGATCGCCGCCGGCTTCGAGACCGGCCACGCCTACGGCAAGTCCACCCGCACGGTGAAATCCTGCATCGGCAGCACCTGGTGTCGCTATGGCGTGCAGGACAGCATGGCGATGGCGCTGACACTGGAAGACCGTTACAAGGGCCTGCGTTCACCTCACAAGCTCAAGTTTGCCGTCTCTGGCTGTACCCGTGAATGCGCCGAGGCCCAGAGCAAGGATGTCGGCGTGATCGCCACCGAGAACGGCTGGAACCTCTACGTCTGCGGCAACGGCGGCATGCGCCCGCGTCATGCCGAGCTGTTCGCGACCGACCTGGATGACGAGAGCCTGATCCGCACCATCGACCGCTTCCTGATGTTCTACATCCGTACCGCCGACCGCCTGCAGCGCACCTCCGTCTGGCGCGAGGGCCTCGAGGGCGGCCTCGACTATCTGAAAGAGGTGATTCTCGAGGACAGCCTGGGGCTCGGCGAGACCCTCGAAGAGCAGATGCAGCAGGTGGTGGACCGCTACGAATGCGAATGGGCCAATGCGCTCAAGAGCCCCGAGAAACTCAAGCGTTTCCGCAGCTATGTGAATGACCAGCGTCCCGACCCTGACGTGGTCAATATCGTCGAGCGTGACCAGATTCGCCCCGCCAGCCGCGATGAACTGGCCAGTGGCAACCTGATCATCAGCGACGGTGGCGCCCGCGAAGCAGTGGCAGAACATCAACCTCAGTCAACGACTCACCTGGCCACGGAGGTACGCTCATGACATCGCCTGCACTCGCCACGACATCTACCGATCCGCTCTCCAGCTCGTCCTCTGCAACACAGGATACCTCTGCCGCGGCACAGACGCCGCTACGCTGGGTGACACTCTGCCAGCGCGAGGACCTGGTGCCGGGCTCCGGCGTGGCCGCCTGGCTTGAGGCGGACGGCCACGCCCGCCAGATCGCCCTGTTCGCGCTGCCGGCCACAGCCGATAGCGACGACCTCACGCTGTTCGCCATCGACCATCATGACCCGGTGTCAGGCGCCAACGTGATTGCCCGTGGCCTGCTGGGCGATCACGCCGGAGAGCCGCTGGTGATCTCGCCACTCTACAAGCAGCGCTATCGACTCAGTGATGGCCAATGCCTGGACGACGACACACTCGCATTGATGGTGTGGCCAGTGCGTCTGGCAGGCGGCGAGGTACAGATACAGTGCTAGCGGGCAGACGATGCCTGCTAGCCACACCCGCAAGCCACATAAGTTATTGATGACGTACGCATATGCTCGAAAAACGGCACGCATTTGGTGCACAGCCATGCTGCAACGCACCATGAATCGCCCAACAGCGCGCACGCCTCGAGTCATCTGACCGGCACCTGGCAGCCCACAAACAGGCATCAATATCTCAAGCCATTGTTTTTATTGAGAATACCAAAAAGCTGGCATCGGGCATGCAATCTATACAGCGAGATGGCAAATGGCGGCTATCTCGCATGGCGTGCTCATTGCTGAGTCGAGGATCCGGGACCGGCGTATCCCCCTCGATATACAATGGCATTTAAGTCCACCCTATTTGGGGTGGACTTTTTTTATGTCTGAAGTCATCGGCAAGCCATTGATTTTCTTTGCATCAGAGCACGATGGGCCGCTCACTCTGTCTTGCTGATATCCCTTCGTGCTTCTCGCTTTTCCTTCTCGCCGCCTCGCCACTCATTTATCTTCCCGCTGCTGACGACGCGCGATCCAGCGCTGACATTCCCCGATGATGCCGCTGCGGAAGCTGAGCACGCAGACCACGAAGATGGCGCCCAGAATCACGCTGACCCAATCCCCCAGCGCGGATTGCGCCAACTGGTGCTGCAGCCCGATGACCAGCCCGGAGCCCACCAGTGGTCCGAGCAGCGTGCCGACGCCGCCCAGCAATGTCATCAGGATCACCTCCCCCGACATGTGCCAGCTGGCATCACCCAGCGAGGCGAGCTGGAACACCAGCGTCTTGGTCGCTCCCGCCAGGCCTGCCAGCCCCGCCGACAGCACGAAGGCCACCAGCTTGTAGGCATCGGTGTGATAGCCCAGCGAGATGGCGCGCGGTTCATTCTCGCGGATGGCCTTCAGCACCTGACCGAAGGGGGAATGCACCACGCGCCGGATCAGGGCAAAGGCCGCCACGAAGATCGCGAACACGAAGTAATAGAGGGTGTGGTTGTTCGCCAGATCGAACACGCCGAACAGCTCACCGCGCGGCACGCCATGCAGGCCATCTTCCCCGTGGGTGAACGGCGCCTGGATGAAGAAGAAGAACATCATCTGGGCCAGGGCCAGCGTGATCATCGCGAAGTAGATGCCCTGTCGCCGGATGGCCAGCGCCCCGAACAGCGTCCCCAGCACTACCGCGCCGAGCGTACCGGCCACGATGCCCAGTGCCGGACTCAGGCCCGGGTATTCCGCGAGCAAGAAGCCGGTGATATAGGCGCCCGTGGCCAGGAAGGCGGCGTGCCCGAAGGACAGCAGTCCCACGAACCCGAGCAGCAGATTGAAGGCGCTGGCGAACAGCGCAAAGCACAGAATCTTCATCAGAAAGACGGGATAGGCAACCCAGGGTGCCAGCAACCCGAGCAGGAACAGCACGAGATACAGCATGCCCAGCGGGGTGATTCTGCGCGGCGCGCTGCCTGCACGCGCGGCCTGGTGATCCTGTTGCAGTACGGCCATGTCAGGCCTCCTTTCCGAACAGCCCGGCAGGGCGAAGCATCAACACCATCACCATCACCACGAAGATCACCGTATTGGCGGCCTCGGGATAGAACACCTTGGTCAGCCCCTCGATCAACCCCATCGCGAGCCCGGTAAGAATGGCGCCGAGAATCGAGCCCATCCCGCCGATGACCACCACCGCGAACACCACGATCAGCAGGCTCGAGCCCATGGTCGGCGAGACGGGATACAGGGGCGCGGCCAGCACGCCGGCGAAGGCGGCAAGCGCCACACCGAGTCCGTAGGTCAGCGACACCATCAAGGGCACATTGATGCCGAAGGCCTGCACCAGCTCCGGGTTCTCGGTTCCCGCGCGCAGATAGGCACCGAGGCGCGTGCGCTCGATCAGGAACCAGACTCCGAAGCAGACCACCAACGCCGCCACCAGCACCCAGGCGCGGTAGGTGGGCAGGAACATGAAGCTCAGCTTGAAGCCGCCACTCAGCGCCTCGGGGATCGGATAGCTCGACCCCGAGACACCGAACAGATTCACCAGCGTGCCCTCGAAGATCAGCGCCAGCCCGAAGGTCAGCAACAGGCCATAGAGGTGATCAAGATGCTGGATGCGCCGCAGCAGCAGACGCTCGACCACGATGCCCAGGGCACCCACTACCAGCGGCACCACGATCAGCGCCGCCCAGTAGTTGAGCCCCAGATATTGCGCTCCCAGCAGCGCCGCGAAGGCGCCCAGCATGTACTGGGCACCATGCGCGAAGTTGATGATGCGCAACAGACCGAAGATCACCGCCAGCCCCAGGCTCAGCAATGCATAGAAGGCACCGTTGATCAGCCCCAGCATCAGCTGACCGAACAGCACCATCAGGGGTATTCCAAAAATCATGGTCATCCGCACATTCCTTTTCAGCGCCCATTCGCGTCAGCCGCTCGGCACTGCCGATCATCCGACCGGCAGCGCCATGCCATACGCCTCAGCGACTCGACTGACGTTCGGCTTCAGCCCTTGACCAGCTCGCACTGGCTGTCCGCCAGCGGTCGGTAGGCTTCAGCGCCGGGAATGGTGCGGATCACGTCATAGACATCCCACTCGCCTTGGGACTCGGAGGGCGCCTTGACCTTGACCAGATACATGTCGTGCACCATGCGCCCATCGGCACGGATGGTGCCGTTGTTGGCGAACATGTCGTTGACCGGCATCTCACCCATTCTGGCGCGCACGGTGGCGGTGTCATCGCTGCCGGTGGCCGCGACCGCATTCAGGTAATGCAGGGTGCTGGAGTAGATACCGGCCTGCACCATGGTCGGCATGCGCTCATTGCGCTCGTGATAGCGCTGGGACCAGGCACGTGTCTCGTCATTGAGGTCCCAGTACCAGCCGGTGGTGAGCTGCAGCCCCTGCGCCACCTCAAGCCCCAGGGCATGCACGTCATTGAGGAAGATCAGCAGCCCCGCCAGCGACTGCCCGGCCTGCACCACGCCGAACTGGCTCGCCGTGGTCAGCGCATTGACGGTGTCCGACCCGGCATTGGCCAGCCCGACGATCTTGGCCCCGGAACCCTGCGCCTGCAGGATGTAGGAGGAGAAATCACTGGTCGGGAACGGATGGCG
Organism: Cobetia sp. SIMBA_158; assembly: GCF_046566945.1. Classification (NCBI taxonomy): domain Bacteria; kingdom Pseudomonadati; phylum Pseudomonadota; class Gammaproteobacteria; order Oceanospirillales; family Halomonadaceae; genus Cobetia; species Cobetia sp. SIMBA_158. Next base: position 65,858 of record NZ_JAWJYL010000016.1, on the reverse strand, counting down.
TACCTTGCCGACGAGGGTGCCGCCGTTCTCGTTCACCACCTTTTCCACATCGCCTTCCAGGGCATGACCGAAGGCGTAATCCGCGGTCAAAAGGAACCAGCTGTCGCCGCCTTCATCGACGATCGCCTTGGCCGTGCCGTGCGCCAGCGGATAGGTGTCATACACCCAGTGGACATGATTGGGCGTGCAATGCTCATTGGTGATGCTGGAAGCCGCCGAGCCGGAAACGATACCCAGCGTGTCCTGTTCGGCGAGAATCCGCGTCACCGCGATGCTCACCGATGAGGCCACCAGCCCGGCGACCATGTCGACATTCTGCTGATCGATCCAGCCGCGCACCGTATTGGCGCCGACATCGGCGCTGTTGCGGTCATCGGCACTCAATACCTCGATCGGCATGCCGTTGACGCTGCCGCCGAAGTCCTCGACGGCCATCTTGAGCGCATCGAGGCCGCCTGGGCCTGCCAGGTCACGATAGGTGCCCGACATGTCGGCCAGATAGCCGATCTTGATCACGCCGTCGCTGATATCGGCCTGCGCGATTCCCGCCGACAGCAGTGACCCCATCATGAGCGCGGACAGCGGCAACAGGCGCCGGCGTGTGGCCGCCGTGATGCGGCGTGACAACGGTGATGCGCCAGGAGTGGTGTTGCATGAAACGGTGGCGTTGGATGTAGCAGTGGCGTTGGATGAAGCGGTGGCGTGCATGACATCTCCAGACCGGATTACCCGGCAATATTGTGATTGTTGTGGCGAGACGTACGGACTTCAGATTGGCGAGTGCAAGGCTGTGCATGGCGGCCAGCTCTGTGCAGTGCAGCTCAGCTCAGCTCGAGCGGGAGCTCAGACCCCCAGTACCTTGTGCAGATATTCGTGGCGAGCCGGTAACTCGGCCGCGCTGATCTCTTCCAGAATGGTGCCGTGCTCCATCAGGTAATGACGGTCGGCCAGCGGTGCGGCAAAGCGGAAGTTCTGCTCCACCAGCACGATGGTCATGCCGCGCGCCTTCAGCATCATCAGCACTTCGGCCAGCTTCTGGTTGATGACCGGCGCCAGACCCTCGGTGATCTCATCCAGCAGCAGCAGGTCCGCCCCGGTGCGCAGGATGCGCGCCAGCGCCAGCATCTGCTGCTCGCCACCGGAGAGGCGCGTGCCCTGACTGGTGCGCCGCTCATGCAGATTGGGGAACAGCGCATAGAGCTCATCCAGCGACATGCCTTGGCCCTGGCTCCGGCCCTGGTCATGTCCTGTGCTCTTGACCAGCGGTGGCAGCAGCAGGTTCTCCTCGACGCTCAGGCTGGCGAAGATGCCGCGCTCCTCGGGGCAGAAGCCGACACCGAGATGGGCGATGCGATGCGGCGCCAACCCCATGCTGTCCTGCCCCTTGATGAGGATGTCGCCGCTGCGCCGGCCGACCATGTTCATGATCGCGCGCAGCGTACTGCTGCGTCCGGCCCCGTTGCGCCCCAGCAAGGTCACCAGTTCGCCGCGCCGCACCGTCATGTTGACGCCATGCAGCACATGGGACTCGCCATACCAGGCATTCAGCTCGCGCAGGCAGAGCTGCTCTTCCCCAAGCGGCGAGTCGGCCGCCGAGGCTTGCCTGTCCGTCGCCTGCTCCATAACCACCGTCATGAAACCTCCTTGTGCTCATCCGCCGTGGACTCGGGCGCTTCACTGCCCAGATACGCTTCACGAACCTCGGGATTGGCCGAGACGCTGGCGTAGTCGCCTTCCGCCAGCACCCGGCCGCGCGCCAGCACGCTGATGCGATCGCACAGACGGCTGACCACGCTCAGATTGTGCTCGACCATCAGCACCGTTCGGCCCCGCGCCGCGACACGAATCAGCTCGACCACGCGGTCCACATCCTCGGCGCCCATGCCCTGGGTCGGCTCGTCCAGCAGCATCACCGTGGGCTCAAGCGCCAGCGTGGTCGCCAGCTCCAGCGCGCGCTTGCGGCCATAGGGCAGACTGGCGGTCACACGGCGAGCGTCATCGCGCAGCCCTACCTGCTCCAGCAGATGCAATGCCTGCTCGTTCAGGCTGTCGAGGCTGCGTTCCGGCTTCCAGAAATGAAACGAGGTGCCCTGGGGGCGTTGCAGGGCGACCCGCACGTTCTCGAGCACCGTCATCTGGGAAAACACTGCCGATATCTGGAAGGAGCGCACCAACCCCAGGCGCGCGATCTCATGCGACTTCATGCGAGTGATGGATTTGCCGCGATAGAGAATCTCGCCGCGGGTAGCCGGTAGAAAGCGCGTCAGCAGATTGAAGACTGTCGTCTTGCCGGCGCCATTGGGGCCGATGAGGGCATGGATATGCCCTTCCTGCACCTGGAGATTGACGTCATCGACGGCCGTGAAACCCCGAAAATCCTTGCTCAAGCCACGCGTCTCGAGAATCGGGGCTGTCGCTGATGCGCCCCCGCTGGCACGCGGCCCCTGAATGGGCGGTGATGGCATGTCAGTACTCCGTCCTGACCGGCAAGCCGGTGGTCTGTGTCTTCCAAGAGACATGAGGGCAGTTCGTCAGCGCGGATGCCCGCAACATCGCGGCTCGTCATCGACACGCAGCATCAACAGGCGCCATCGACAGGCCCTCGATACGCTCCATCGTTGCGCTCCATCGTTGCGAACGGCGCAACTGACGTTAACGTAAACTAGAATAGCGAGAGGCGCGCTGCCAGCGGCAAGCGCGCTCACTCGACCAATAGCCGATATATCAGCAACTTCTTTACAACGCAGCCCTCCCGAGACATCTCGAGGCTGGCAGATCCCCCTACCAAACCGAGCCGAACCGTCGAGATGAGCGCTATTTCCGCCATAAAAAAGACGCCTGTCCGTCGCGGAATACCGCGCCGAAGAGGCGTCAACGAGGGTTGCCGAGATCATGACCTCTGGCCGGAGATCATGTACCTGACAAGAGACAACGGGTTTGGCCGGAGGCGGCAGGCCTCCGGCGGAAAGTCATGGCAGTTCGACTCAGGCTCACATCACACAGGTTCACATCGCGCAGACTCAATCCAGTCCAGGTCACGGATCCTGCCAGTGGCTAGCTGTCGTATCAGCATTCGATGGCGTTGACCGCGAGACCGCCCTTGGAGGTCTCCTTGTACTTGTCCTGCATGTCGCGACCGGTGTCACGCATGGTGCGGATCGCCTTGTCCAGCGAGACGAAGTGATCGCCATCGCCGCACATCGCCATCTGGGCGGCATTGATCGCCTTGACCGAGGCAATCGCATTGCGCTCGATGCAGGGAATCTGCACCAGGCCGCCGATCGGGTCACAGGTCAGCCCCAGGTTGTGTTCGAGACCGATTTCCGCCGCGTTCTCGACCTGCTCCGGCGTCGCGCCCATCAGCTCGGCAAGCCCGGCAGCCGCCATGGCGCAGGCGGAGCCCACCTCGCCCTGACAGCCGACTTCCGCGCCGGAGATGGAGGCGTTCTTCTTGCACAGGATGCCCACCGAGGCTGCCGTGAGCAGGAAATCGACTACGTCCTCCTCGCGAGCATCTTCCTGGAATTTCATGTAATAGCTGAGCACCGCCGGAATGATGCCGGCCGCGCCATTGGTCGGCGCCGTCACCATGCGGCCGCCGGCCGCGTTCTCTTCATTGACCGCCAGCGCGAACAGGTTGACCCAGTCCATCGCCGAGAAGGTCGAGGTGATGATCGACTTGCTGGATTCCACATCCAGCAGACGTGCATGCAGACGCTTGGCACGGCGCTTGACGTTGAGCCCGCCGGGCAGCACGCCTTCATGCGTCAGGCCGTTGTCGATGCACTCGTTCATCACTTCCCAGATGCGCCATAGCCCACGACGCACCTGGGTCTCACTGCGCAGCGCACATTCGTTGGCCATCATCAGCTCGCTGATGCGCATCTTGTGCATGCGACACAGCGCCAGCAGTTCATTGGCGGTGTTGAATTCGTACGGCAGACGCAGGCTTTCGTCTTCCAGCAGCGGGTCACGCGCGGCCTCGACTTCGTCGACCACGAAACCGCCGCCCACCGAGTAATAGACATTGCGATACAGCTCATCGCGATGGCCGTAGGCGATCAGACGCATGGCATTGGGGTGATACGGCAGCGGCGCATCGTGCCACTGCATGTCACGCACCCACACGAAGGGCACCGCGATGCGGTTATCGAGCAGCAGTGTCTGGGACTCCAGAAGCTCTTCGATGCAGGGGTCGATGATCGCTGGGTCGATCGTTTCCGGCAGCTCGCCCATCAGGCCGAGGATGGTCGCCTTGTCGGTGCCATGGCCTACGCCGGTGGCAGACAGCGAACCATGCAATTGCACCTCGATGCGCGCCACGCGCTCCAGCTGGTCACGCGAGCGCAGGGTCTCGACGAACTGCGCGGCAGCACGCATCGGGCCGACGGTGTGCGAGCTGGAGGGGCCGACACCGACCTTGAAGAGATCAAATACACTGATGGACATGACAACACCTCATCTCGGAAACTCGCCGCGCCTGAGCGCCTGCCAGTGGATGAGGCAATGATGATGGATGGGGGCGGGACGCGACAAACCATAAAAATTGGTCGTGGGTTTAGCCTGACTAAACCCTATGCATCAAAAACGGCGTAAACTATGCTCTTCGCGCCACCTTGTGCCCTGATGCCTTTAGCTACCACCGCCATCTAGCCATCGCGGCTTCTCCCTCACTATCTGCCTCCAGCGCTTGCATGAGACCCGCCCATGACGTCTTCCCTCGACAACACGCCTGGTACTGGCCCCGTCGTGCCGCCGACGGCGACCGGCACGCCCGCCACCACACCGAGCCTGCGCCACCTGAATGGTCAGACCCATGCCTGGCTGCAGGTATTCGCCTGCGCCGCACGTCATGGCTCCTTCACGCGTGCGGCAGAAGAACTGCACGTCACCACCGGCGCGGTGAGTCAGCAGATCAAGCAGCTGGAGGAGCGGCTGGGCTTCAAGCTGTTTCTGCGTCGTTCACGTGGACTCGAGCTGACAGGGGAAGGCGCGCGACTGGCGCGTGTGGTGGAGCAGTCCTATAGCGCGGTGGGGCTGGAGGTCAAACGGCTGCGCAGCGGCTTGATGAGCGGTGTGCTCAGGTTGCGTTCGGTGCCGTCATTTCTCTCCAAATGGCTGGCGCCCCGACTGCCGCGCCTGCAGGCACGCTTTCCGGATATCGAGCTGCACGTGCGCGCCGAGGACAGTGACTCGCCGCTGCGCGAGGGCGATTTCGAGCTGGCAGTCGACCTCAACGACGGCCACTACCCGGGCATGCAGGTCACCGACCTGATGGAGGAGGAGATCTTCCCCGTCTGCCATCCCGGCCTGATGCGCGGCCGCCCGCCGCTGCGCAGCGCAGAGGACCTCGCCTGGTATCCGCTGCTGCACGACATCACCGCCTGGCGCGGCAGTCACGACCACGCCGAGTGGGAATTCTATCTGGCCAGCATCGGCGCGCCCGAGATCAACGTTCAGCGTGGCTATACCTTCAACCGCAACCACCTGTCGATGGAGGCTGCCATCTCCGGCATGGGAGTCGCGATGGCAAGACGCACGCTGATCACCGACGAGCTGTCGCGCGGCACGCTGATCGCGCCCTTCGCGCAGCGGGTACTGACCGGCAAGCGCTACGTCATCGTCCATCCCCACGGCACCCTCGATGATGGCCGCATCCAGGCCGTGCATGACTGGATCGTCGAGGAAGCCGAGCGGGATCGGTTACGTCAGAGCTGACGAACATTTCCGCTCGGCGCAACATCGATGCTGAAATGGAATCTCACAGTTTTCTTACCAGAATATTAACTGAGCACCTTTGCATCGTTATAATGAGCAGGCAAACAACACCCTCACCCTGACAGGCAGTCCATGGACTGTCCGGAGAGTCCCTTGTCTCGCCTGACTTCGCATACCCAGCACCACAACGCTGTCCCGCTCCCCATCAGCGCCGAACAGCCGCTGTATGGGCGCAAGCCCACTTCGCTCTTCATGCAAGCCTGCCTGCGCCTGGCCATCTATGCGCCGCTGGTGGCCGCGATGATGTCGCTGGTCATGCATGATGCCCACCACTTCGGGGATGTCGGCTTCAGCGAAGCCAGCTGGACAGAACACATGCAGAGCACTCTGCTGGCGTTGAGCGCAGCCACCATGTGGTTGGTGCATTCACGCCTGCCGGACCTGCGCACCATCAGCCTGCTGCTGTTCGGCCTGTTCGCGGCGTCCCTGATCCGTGAACAGGACGCCCTGCTCGACGGCATGATCGGCGATGGCAGCTGGCAGTTCCTGGTCAGCGTGGTCGCGATCCCGGTCATCATCGGCGTATGGCGCAACCGCAGCCGCTTCATTGCCGAGTTCGAGCACTTCGGGCGCAGCTTCGCGTTCGGCCTGTTCGGCGCCGGCTTCCTGGCGACCTACGTCTTCTCACGCCTCTACGGCCGCTCGGAATTCTGGGAAACCCTGATGGGGGACTCCTACCTGCGTTCGGTCAAGAATGCCGCCGAGGAAGTCACCGAACTGTTCGGCTACACCCTGATGGCCATCGCCGTGATCGAGATCGTGCTGCTGGCGATCCGCATGGGCCGCCAGCGCCGCGCCCTGCTGCGTGAGCTCAACGCCAACGACTGAGCCCGGCAGCAAAACCCTCTTGCCGAGCTGCGCGCATGACCTGTCGCATGGCCGTCACTTCGCCCCGCGCCATGAAACAACGCGAAGTGACGTGACATGACATGAAGCACAGCACGAAGCGCAAGAGACAGACAGACCCGTGACTCTCCCAAAAGCCGCTGCTCACCAGAGCCGCGGCTTTTTTTCGTTTCTACTCTCAACAGGCTTTGCTCAACAGTCTCTGCTCGACAGTCTTCTCTCGACAGGCTGCGCTAGACAGCCGTCTCTCGATAGCCATTGCGCGAGGCACTGACGGAAAACGGCTAGACATCAAATGAGAATGATTATATTTTACTAAGCAGTGGATACAATTCAACTATCGCCACTGCCACAGGAAAGCACCGACAGGATCTTGACCGTGTCATGCCCTCATTCTCAAGGAGCCTCACATGCGCTGGTTCAGTAGCTACCGCTTGCACGGTCATAGTCTTGCCCCCAGTCTCCCGCAGCACAGCCTCATCATCAGCATGCGCTGGCCCAGTCGCTGGCGATTGACGCCCGGCGCCACCGTCGTGGTGGAACATCCCAGCCTCGGCCAGCTGGTCAAGCGCCTGCATCGCATCGATGACAACGGCCGCCTGTGGCTACGTGGCGAGCACCCCGACGGCTTGAGCAGCGAGCAGATGGGGCCGGTCTCCCGTCAGTGCATCAAGGGCCGTGTCGTCTTCAGCGTGGCGGCAACGCCTTCGTCTCACCAGCTGCGCCACGGCGCCTGATAGCCCCCAGGGCACATCACGCAGCTCTGGAAAGACACAGTTCGAAGGTGGCAAGGTCCGTAAAGAAAAGCCTGAAGGCGACACAGCCCGTAGAGAAAGACTCGCAACGTAAAGCCCACAAACGACAACGCCCGCCTCCCATTCGCATGGGGGCGGGCGCCGTCTTGTCAGCGGGGCCAGCAGTTGAAGCGTGGCCCCGAGCGCTTCAGATCACTCTTCCATGAAGGAACGCAGTGACTCGGAGCGTGACGGGTGACGCAGCTTGCGCAGCGCCTTCGCTTCGATCTGACGGATACGCTCACGGGTGACATCGAACTGCTTGCCGACTTCCTCGAGGGTATGGTCGGTGTTCATGTCGATACCGAAGCGCATGCGCAGCACCTTGGCTTCACGTGCGGTCAGGCCGGACAGGATGCCGCGGGTCGCTTCGATCAGACCTTCGCCGGTAGCGGAGTCGATCGGCGAGACCATGGTGCCGTCCTCGATGAAGTCACCCAGGTGCGAATCATCATCGTCACCGATCGGCGTCTCCATGGAGATGGGCTCCTTGGCGATCTTGAGCACGCGACGCACCTTGTCTTCCGGCATCTCGAGACGCTCACCCAGCTCTTCCGGCGTCGGCTCGCGACCCATTTCCTGCAGCATCTGACGCGAGACACGGTTCAGCTTGTTGATGGTCTCGATCATGTGCACCGGAATACGGATGGTGCGCGCCTGGTCCGCGATGGAGCGAGTGATCGCCTGACGGATCCACCAGGTGGCGTAGGTCGAGAACTTGTAACCACGACGGTACTCGAACTTGTCCACGGCCTTCATCAGACCGATGTTGCCTTCCTGGATGAGATCCAGGAACTGCAGGCCACGGTTGGTGTACTTCTTGGCGATGGAGATGACCAGACGCAGATTGGCCTCGACCATTTCCTTCTTGGCACGACGCGCCTTGGCTTCACCGATCGACAGGCGACGGTTCACTTCCTTCAGCTCGCTGACCGGCAGCTGGACCATGTCCTGCTCGAAGGCGATCTTGCGCTGGGCACGCAGCACGTCGGCACGGAACGGCTCGAGCTTGTCGGCGTACTTCTTGCTGCCACCGATGAAGCTGTCGAACCAGTCCATGTCGGACTCGTGGCCCGGGAAGGCCTTGATGAAGCTCTTGCGAGGCACCTTGCCGCGCTTGACGAAGATCTGCAGGATGACCTTTTCCTGCTCGCGTACCTGCTCGACGGACACGCGAACCTGACCGACCAGACGCTCGAAGTGCTTGGGCACCAGCTTGATCGGCGAGAACAGCTCGGCAAGACGGTCCTGTTCGGCTTTCGCCTCGGCAGAGCCGGAACCGTACTTCTCGATGGCAGCCTTGGTCGCCTCGTTCTGCTCACGGATCTGCTCGAAGCGGACGCGGGCCAGCTCGGGGTCCGGGCCACCTTCAGAGGCGGAATCGTCGTCTTCGTCTTCGTCGCCTTCGGACTCTTCGCCCTCGGGAATCTCTTCGACTTCCTCGACTTCGACTTCAGCGACACCCGGCACGCCTTCGTCAGGATCGATGAAACCGGAGAAGAGATCGGACAGACGTCCGCCGTCTTCGCCCAGAGTGCCGTCGTAGGCTTCCAGGATGGAGTCGACTGCCCCCGGCAAGAATGCCAGCGACGACATCACCTCACGCGTGCCCTCCTCGATCCGCTTGGCGATCTTGATTTCGCCTTCGCGGGTCAGGAGTTCCACGGTGCCCATCTCACGCATGTACATGCGGACGGGGTCGGTGGTGCGTCCCACATCGCTTTCCACCGCGGCGAGGGCGGCAACGGCCTCTTCGGCGGCAGACTCGTCAGTGGAGGAATCAGACATCATCAAGGTATCGGCATCGGGCGCTTCTTCCGCGACCTTGATGCCCATATCGTTGATCATGCTGATGATGTCTTCCACCTGTTCGGGATCAGCGATATCCTCGGGCAGGTGATCGTTGACCTCGGCATAGGTCAGGTAACCCTGTTCCTTGCCGCGCGCGATCAACTCCTTGAGACGCGACTGCTGCTGCGCATTACCAGCCATAGAACCCCTATCTCGACGAAGAAGAATGAAGCACCTGGACGCGACGCGGCTCAGCGAGTGAGCATGGCGCCGGTATAGGGACGAAGAGAGCATCAAGCGCACCAGTATAGCGTGCCATCAGGAGATGCTGCCAGCGGCGTATTTGCCGGACCATCCAGGTGTGTTAGCGTTATCGGTTACGTTGCGGCAGTCCGCATCGGGAGCTACCTCATTAAATAGTGGGCATGAGTGCGTCTTTCAAGGCCATGGGGCGTATTTTCCTGCGCCATCGCCTCAGCTCTCACGGCATTTCCACCATTGTCGGCCTTCCTGGCACCGAGACTGCGTCAGCGCCGTGTTGCCAGCTCCATCAGCAGGGCCATCAGCCGCTGCTTCTCTTCTGCCGACAACTTCTCGCCACGCTTTTCCTTGGCCAGCAAGGCCTGATATTCCGCTTCCGGAGTGGTGCGCGCCTGCTGATGCTGGCAATGCTCCACCAGCCCCTTCAGCTCTTCGCTGCGCACGTCACGCGGAATCAGCAATTCACGGGCTGCCAGCTGCTCAAGCCTCGGTCCCTGTGCGGTACCGAGGAAGTGCGCCAACAGCACCTGTGGCGAACGATACTGCCCCGCCTTCAAGAGACGCACCACATCGTTCAACAGCTGCGCATCCTCGCTGTCGGCCGGCTCGCCCGCTCCTTCGATCCACTCATTGGAGTCAGGCAGCTCAGCGACCAGCTGCGGCTCGTGCACCAGAAGATGCAACAGGCGCGTCAGCATGCTGACCGAGGTGCGTTTCTGAGACCTGGCCGGCGTCGCACGCGCGGCTTGAGCGCCCTGGCCCGCAGGCATCTCGCCATGCGACTGCCAGTCATCCGGCTGCCAGCCATCGGGCTCGCTGTCGCCAAAACCGGCATCTGCCATCGCCTCCAGCGACGACCACTCGTCCTGCGCGTCACTCAGCGTCGCACCGTCCTGAGGACTGGCAGCGGGCGCTGAGCGCGGTGCCGAGTGTGTCGCGCCGGGCTGACGTTGTTGCGGTTGCGAACGCTGCTGTTGCTGAGGGTGCTGACGTAGCTGCTGGTGCTGACGCAGCCGTGCCTGCTGGGCTTCACGCGCCGCGGCGCGCTCCACCAGCATGGCGTCCAGCCGCTCACGCTCCAGACCACTGCGTCGCTCCAGCTCCTTGAGCAGCAGCGAGCGCAGCACCCCTTCGGGCACGCGCGAGATCCACTCCAGCGCCTGGGTCACGAACCGCTCGAGCTGCTCCATGCGCTTGAGGTCGCGTCCTTCCGCGGCCTGCTCGAACAGGAACTCGGAGAGCCCGGAGGCGCAGGTGACACGCTTCTCGAATGCCTCCTGGCCCTCACTGCGCACCAGGGAATCCGGGTCCTCGCCTTCCGGCAGGAACAGGAAGCGCGCCTGACGGCCATCGATCATGACCTCGAGCACGGTCTCCAGCGCGCGGCGCGCCGCCTGCCGACCGGCCTTGTCGCCGTCGAAGCAGAACACCACCTCATCGACCAGGCGATAGAGGCGCTTGAGGTGCTCCTCACTGGTCGCGGTGCCCAGGGTCGCGCAGGCATTGCGAATGCCATACTGCGCCAGCGCCACCACGTCCATGTAGCCTTCGACGATCAGCATGCGTTCCAGCTTGCGATTCGCCTCACGGGCTTCAAACAGACCGTAGAGCTCGCGTCCCTTGTGGAAGACGGGAGTCTCGGGAGAATTCAGGTATTTGGGCTTGGCGTCGCCCATCACGCGACCGCCGAAGGCGATGGTGCGGCCTTTCCAGTCACGGATCGGGAACATCACGCGATCGCGGAAGCGGTCATAGCGGCGACCGCTTTCCTCGTGATGGATCAGCAGGCCGTATTCGATCTGCACATCCTCGCTGACACCCAGCTTGCTCAGGTGATGCTTGAGGTGCTCCCAGCCTTCCGGCGCGAAGCCGATGCCGAAATCACGCATGACCTCACGCGACAGACCACGGCCTTCCAGATACTCACGTGCCGGCTGCGCGGCCGGTTCCGTCAGGCGCTGACGATAGAAGTCCGCGGCCGCCTCGAGCAGATTGGCGCCCTCTTCGCGGGCCTGCTCGCGACGCTGGCGCTCACGGCGCTCGTGCGGGCTCTGGTTGCCGCCTTCGCGCGGCACTTCAAGCGCCAGCCGCGAGGCCAGCTGCTCCACGGCCTCGGGGAACGGCAGGCGATCGAACTCCATCAGGAACTTGAGGGCACTGCCGCTCGCCCCGCACCCGAAGCAGTGATAGAACTGCTTGTCCGGGATGACGTTGAACGAGGGAGAGTTTTCCTGATGGAACGGACAGAGGCCGACATAGCTCTTGCCGGCCTTCTTCAGCTGGACGCGCTCACCCACCACCTCGACCACGTCGGTGCGGGCCAGCAGATCGTCAATGAAGCCTTGGGGGATGAGACCAGCCATGATTCGCCAGAAGTCGTGGAAAAACGGACTGACCGCAAGATAGTGTCGGCTCAGCAAAGTGAGCGGCTACCTTCGGGTCAGGCCATTCCTCGAGTTAGCGACATGCGCCAGGCAACGGCACACGGCTCGAGAACAAACGGACCACTAGAGACAAAAACAAGCGGCCACCGTGAGGCAGCCGCTTGGTGTCCTTCCAGAGAGCGGAATATCACTCCCCAAAAGTACGGATCAGTAGAGACGCTCGAAACGCTTGCGCTCACGCTGAACCTTCTTGGCGTGGCGCTTTACAGCGGCCGCCTGCTGACGCTTGCGAACAGCTGTCGGCTTCTCGTAGTGCTCACGACGACGCACTTCGGAAAGAACACCGGCTTTTTCGCAGGAGCGCTTGAAACGGCGCAGGGCGACGTCGAACGGCTCGTTGTCACGTACTTTAACTGAAGGCATTAAACACTCACCTACCTTGAGATCATGAGTTCGGTTTGAACGCACATCCGGTGCAGCCACTCCTCAGGAGCCACCAGCCAGCGACGGTAAACCGCCACCTGCAGGTCGATCCAGCATCAATCAGTCGCCTGCGACACCACCGGTGAGGGTAGCCGTCGCTGGCTGGAATCATGATTCGGGGAGCTTTTGCGGGGTGGTCGGATGCACGACCCAGTCTTGCAGAGTGCCATATTCTAGACACCCGCCCCCGGCTTTGCAAACGCGGAAACCGGAAATCCTCTCTGCCTCAACGCCAGCTGGCGCGACACCCGTGCTCACAGCCAGTAGAATATCGCGCATTCACGGCACACACGCCTCTCGGGCTCGCTCAGGCAGCCTCACTGGCCGTGCCGCCCTCTACTTCTGATATTTCCTGAGAGTCAGCCATGCGTGTGCTCGGCATCGAGACTTCCTGCGACGAGACCGGCGTCGCCATCTACGACACGGACCAGGGCCTGCTTGCAGATGCCCTCTACAGCCAGATCGCCATGCACGCCGAGTTCGGCGGCGTGGTGCCGGAACTGGCGTCGCGTGATCACACTCGCAAGCTGCTGCCGCTGATCCAGCAGGTAATGGATGAGGCGCAGCTGAAGGCCGCTGACATCGATGCCATCACCTATACCGCAGGCCCGGGCCTGGTCGGCGCGCTGATGGTCGGCGCGTCCACCGCACACGGGCTTGCCAAGGCATGGGGAGTGCCGGTGCTCGGCGTCCACCACATGGAAGGCCACCTGCTGGCGCCGATGCTGGAAGACGATGCACCGGAATTCCCCTTCGTGGCGCTGCTGGTCTCCGGCGGACACACCCAGCTGGTCGCGGTGCGCGGACTGGGCGAATACGAGCTGCTCGGCGAGTCCGTGGATGACGCCGCCGGCGAAGCCTTCGACAAGGCCGCCAAGATGCTGGAACTGCCCTACCCCGGTGGCCCGCAGGTCGCGAAGCTGGCCGAACAGGGCGATCCCAGGCGCTATCGCTTCCCGCGCCCGATGACAGACCGCCCGGGCCTCGACTTCAGCTTTTCCGGCCTCAAGACCCACACCATGGTCACGCTCAAGAAGGCCAAGGCCGCGGATGACCTGGACGAGCAGCACTGCGCCGATATCGCGCGCGCCTTCGAGGAAGCCGTGGTCGACACCCTGGTCATCAAGTGTCGTCGCGCACTGGACCAGACCGGCCTCAAGCGTCTGGTCGTCGCCGGTGGCGTGAGTGCCAACACCCGTCTGCGTGAGCGCCTGAGCCATGAGCTGACCAAGCGCAACGCCCGCGCCTACTACCCGCGCGGCCGCTTCTGCACCGACAACGGCGCGATGATCGCCTACGTGGGCGCGCAGCGCCTGAATGCCGGCGAGCAGGACACCGGCCCGATGAAGGCCGTGCCGCGCTGGCCGCTGGACAGCCTGGCGGCCCCGAGCACAGCGCAGGACTGAGCCCTGCCAGACGCCAGCGCCCTGCCAGACGCCAGCGCCCTGCCAGACGCCGGTACCCTACCAGACAACAACGCCCTGCCGATGAGAATCGGCAGGGCGTTGTTGTTGAGGGGCCAGTCATGCTCACCGCCGGACACTGACACCAGCGACGTGCTGCCTGATGGTGTCAGACCGAGACATCAGAGAGCAGCGTCAGACCGTGGCATCGGCGCGCGAGATCATGCGACAGCGCCAGCTGAAGTCCACCGGCCATAGCGGCTGCTGTTCGGCGCGCCCGGCGGCCACGAACGCCTTCCAAAGCGAGGCGTAATCCTCGCCGGTGACGGGGTGGCGCTCTTCGCCGAACGACTCGGCCAGCGGCAGCAGCACGAAGGCATTGCGATCGACCTCATCGCGCGGCAGCATCACGCCATCGACCTCTCCGGTCAGAGTACCGACAGTCAGCAGATCCAGATCCAGGGTACGCGGACTGAACTTGGCGCTGTTCTTGAGGCGACCATTGGCCAGCTCAAGCTGCTTGCACCAGGCCTGCAACTCGCCGACGCTCCAGTCACTCTCGAAACCTGCGACCAGATTGAGGAAGTTGCGCCCGTCGACGAAGCCCACCGGCTCGCTCTCGTAGACGGAGGACAGCGTCAGGTTGCCGAAGGTCGCCTCCAGCGCATCCAGGCAGACCCGCACATGATGCTCGCGCTCGATATTGCTACCGATGGAGATCAGTACCAGACTCATGCCGGCGCATCCGAGACGGTCTCGAGGCTGCCGCGCACGATGCGCACGCCAACGGCGGCGGCTTCCGGCACGGCGCCCGGCTTGCGCACCGTCATGGTCAGCCAGGGAATGCCGAACTCTTCACGCAGCAGCGCTGCCAGGCGCTCGGCGAAGGTTTCCACCAGCTCGAAGTGGCTCTCTTCGGCGAAGGTCTGGATGCGCGCGCTGATGGCGGCGTAGTCCAGGGTGTGCGTCAGGTCATCGTCGGCAGCTGCGGCACGAATATCCGTGGCCATTTCCAGATCCATCACCAGACGCTGGCGAATGGTACGCTCCCAGTCATAGACCCCAATCACGGTTTCCACGGCCAGAGCCTCGATCAGCACACGATCCACGGCGTTACCTCTATGCTTGTCGAATGAACGAATAAAAACGACGCCCAAGGCCCCGCCATCATGCGACTGATTCTACTGCACCCGGCCCCTGCTTGGCCAAGCTGCCTGCCCCTCTCTCCCTGCCTGTGTGCGACACCTCGGGCACGCAGCGAGTCGACATCATGCTGACGGGCCTGATCGAGTGGGCCGCGCAACTGGCCGCCTGGCAACAGTTGAGCCTGCTGATGGCCGTGGCCTATGCCAGCGGTTCGGTGCTGGGCGCGGTGTGGATCTGTCAGCGACTGGGACTGCCCGACCCACGCCTGGCGGGGTCCTTCAATCCGGGCTTCTCCAATGTGCTGCGATTGCATGGCGCACTGCCCGCCGCCCTGGTGCTGGTCTTCGATGCCGCCAAGGGCATGCCGGCACTCTGGCTGGGGCTGGCGCTCTCGCTGCCGCCCTGGGCGCTGGGATTGATCGGGCTGGCCGTGCTGATCGGCCACAGCCTGCCGCTGTGGCACCGTGGCCATCGCGGTGGCAAGGCCGTGGCCGCTGCCTTTGGCGTATTGCTGATGCTGGCGCCAGGCGTCGCCTTGAGCTGCGCCGCGCTGTGGGTCGGGCTGGCCTGGCGACTGCGCACGGCGGCCATCGCCTCGCTGGTAGCCGGACTGGCGGCGCCCCTGTTCAGCCTGTGGCTGGCGCCGCAGATGAGCGGCGTGATTCTGGTCTTCGCCAGCCTGATCGTGATTCGTCATGCGCTGAATCTGCGCCGCCTGAGCGATGGCAGCGAGCCGCGCCTGTAAGCATGCTTTGCTCACACGCAGCGCACTGCTCATGAAAAATACGCTCTGCTCACACGCTGCGTTTCGCTTATAAAAACACGCTCTCCCTCACAAAACCCTTCCTGCAACCAAGACGCAAAAGCCCCGGCGCAGGGCCGGGGCTTTCGGGTTCATATACTCGGATCATTTGCTCAGAGCAGGTGCTCAGGCCAGGTACTCAGCAGCGGTCAGGTGCTCAGTGACTGTGTCCGCAGCCGCAATGAGGCGCGTGCACTTCCGGCATGGCCTGCCATTCGCTCAGCGCCTGCTCGATGGCCTGCTGGCGCTGTTTACTGAGCGCACGCCCGATCTCCGCCCCCTTCAGGCCCTGTTCGACCAGAGACTGCGGCGACACCGCCGTCGCGGCTTGCCAGACGGCATTGCCCAGCCGCGCCAGGCCCTTGTCCTCGACGGCCAGCAGGGCCACCAGCACCGA
This sequence comes from Cobetia sp. SIMBA_158, assembly GCF_046566945.1. Taxonomy (NCBI): domain Bacteria; kingdom Pseudomonadati; phylum Pseudomonadota; class Gammaproteobacteria; order Oceanospirillales; family Halomonadaceae; genus Cobetia; species Cobetia sp. SIMBA_158. The sequence goes on along the minus strand of NZ_JAWJYL010000016.1, from coordinate 49,773 downwards.
CTGGCGCTCGCCACGCCGCCAGGCATCGACACCATCCAGCCAGGCCTTGAGATCGGCTGCGCTCACGCCACCTTCCCGCCGCGAGGCCTCGTTCAATTCCCGGCACAGACGTGCCTGCTGGGCGGCGTCACGCACGGCGCTGGGCAGGCGCAAGTCCTGCGCCAGGGCATCGATCTCGTCGCGTGACAGGTGCTCCACCAGGCGCGCCATGCGCCAGCAGACCATCTCCGCCTCATCGACCAGCTGACGCGGCAGGCGGTCCAGACGCGCCAGCGCCGCTGCGAGCTGCTCGGCATCGCGGGTCAGCGGCGGCATCAGCACCGCCAGCGCCCCCAGCTCATCGAGCAGCTGGAAATAGGCTTCGGGACTGGCCTCGCCCAGCGCCTTCTCGGTCTCCTTCCAGACCCGCTCAGCCACCAGATGCGAGACTTCACCGCTCTCGACCATGGCGACCATCATCTGCCGGGTCTCCTCCGCGACCGTGAAGCCGAGCCCCTGATAGCGCGCCAGAAAGCGTGCCACGCGCAATACGCGCAGCGGGTCTTCGCTGAAGGCGCTCGAGACATGACGCAACACGCGCGCCTCGAGATCCGCCAAGCCACCGTAGGGGTCGATCACCTCGCCCTGCCCCGGCGTGCTGTCGAGCGGCTCGGCCATGGCATTGATGGTCAAGTCGCGACGAATGAGGTCCTCTTCCAGCGTCACATCGGGACTGGCATGCACGCTGAAGCCGACATACCCGTGGCCGGACTTGCGCTCGGTACGCGCCAGCGCGTACTCCTCCTGGGTCTGCGGATGCAGAAAGACCGGGAAGTCCCGCCCGACCGGCCGGAAGCCACGCGCCTGCATGTCTTCCACCGTCGCGCCCACCACCACGAAGTCGCACTCGTGCCACGGCCAACCCAGGCGCGCATCACGCACCGCGCCGCCCACGCGATAGACCTCAAGCCCGCTCAACAGGCGGTCACGCGAATCGGTCAGCGAAGAAGGCGTCGTCTGAGTCATGCGAATGTCCTTGCCCTGCGGCACGAGATACAAAGCTGAATGAGGAAAGCGAGGAAGTACGGCCAGTGATGGCAGTCACGTGCAGACGGCGTCAGCTACCGCTCTCGACGTCATCGCCATGCGTCAATTGGTACTGGGTAAAGCCACCATCGAGGGAATAGACCTTCTCGAAGCCCTGCCCCGCCAGCCAGGCGGCGGCCTGCTGACTGGAATGGCCGTGATAGCAGACCACCACCAGCGGCTTGTCGCGCGGGGTGTCTTCCAGAATGGCACCGGCACTGGCGTTGTCCAGATGACGGCTGCCCGGGATACGCCCCTGCGTGAAGCTGAGCGGATCGCGGATATCGAGTACCACGAGCGACGGGTCGCGTTGACGCCAGTCACTGAGGGTTGCGAGATCAAGATGTTCGAAACTCATGCGGACTCCGCTTGTTGAGTAAGGGAAAGGCATTCGCCAGCGACGGCAGACCTGCTGTCACTGGCGACGGGAGGGCGCTCAGCGCGAGGTCAGCGCCGGCTCGAAGACGCGCTCTTCCGTCTCGAGATTGAGCGCCGTCAGGCCACCGCCCCACACGCAGCCGGTGTCCAGCGCCTCGACATCCTGACGCGCCGCCGGTGTCTCGCCTTCCAGAGCAGCCCAGTGACCGAACAGCAGGCGCGGTGAGTCATCCCAAGCCCCTTCGGGACGCGGGTACTGGAACCAGGGACGGCTCCCCTCCGGCGCGCTGTCCAGTCCTTCCTTGGCCGCGAAATCCAGTCGGCCATCACTGTGCAGAAAGCGCATGCGCGTGAAGACATTGACGATGCAGCGCAGGCGCGGCGTGCCTTGGAGATCCTCCTGCCAGCGGTCCGGCGTATTGCTGTACATCTCGCCGAGAAAGCCTCGATAGTCGTCGCCTGCCAGCACGGCGTGCGCTTCGCGGGCATAACCGGCCGCCTGGTCCAGCGTCCAGCTCGGCAACACGCCGGCATGGCTCATCACCGTGCGGCGATTGCCGACCAGCGCATCCACCATCAGCGGCTGGCGACGCAGCCAGTCCAGCAGCTCCTCACGGTCCGGCGCCTCGAGAATCGGCGTCAGCGTATCGGAGCGCTTGTGACGGCTGAAGCCTTCGGCCACCGCCAGCAGGTGGAGGTCATGGTTGCCCAGCACCACCCGCGCATCATCGCCCAGCGACTTGACCAGACGCAGGCACTCCAGCGAGCCCGGCCCGCGATTGACCAGGTCTCCCGCCAGCCACAGCACATCGCGCCCCGGCGTGAAATCGAGGCGCTGCAACAGAAGTTCGAACTCTTGATGGCAGCCCTGCAAATCGCCAATCGCCCACTGCGTCATGCCCACTCCCTGACCGCCGTGGCGGCCTGACTTGCTGTCTTGAATACGAAACGCTGCGTCACGCGGCCACCCTAGTGAACCTGATGCGGACCGGCGAGACGGAACGGTGCGATGGCGACCTCGAAGGTGCGCGCGTGGGTCGCGTCACAGAAGGTATAGGCCCCCTGCATCACGCCGACCGGCATGTCGAGCACGGCGCGCGAGGTATAGCGAAAGCTCTCGCCGGGCGCGATCAGCGGCTGCTTGCCGACCACGCCCTTGCCACGCACTTCCTGCTCATCGCCGCTGCCCTGGGTGATCTTCCAGTAGCGCGCCAGCAGCTGCACGGTCTCATCCGTCCCGTTGTGCACGGTGATGGTGTAGCGGAACACGTGTCGGTTCTCGCTCGGACGACTCTCGTCGGCGCAGTACTCGGGTACGGCGTCGATACGGATGTCCGCCACGCTACTCATGCGTCGTGGTCGCTGGCGTTGCGGGCGTCGCCCTTGGCATCGCTCTCGGCATCGAGGCGCTCGCCACTGTCACTATTCCCATCACTACCACTGGCACTGTCGGCTGCCGGCGCACCGTGGCCGACATTGCTGCGCGGACGCTTCTTCGGAGCCTTGTCGGCCTTGTCCACCGTCATGCCCTGCTCACTGAGGTGGTTGCTGATCATCACCAGCTCAGCGACGGTCAGTGTCTGCGGACGACGCGAGGGATCGATGCCCAGCGCGGTCAGCTGGTCGGCATCGATGCGGCCCTTGAAGTTGTTGCGCAGCGTCTTGCGGCGCTGGGAGAAGGCTTCGCGCACGATGACGGCGAGCAGCTTCTCGTCCTTGGCCGGGTGCGGCAATTCACGGTGCGGCACCAGACGCACGATGGCGGAATCCACCTTCGGCGCCGGGAAGAAGGCGCTCGGCGGCACCAGGAACAGATTTTCCACCGCGCAGTAATACTGGGTCATCACCGACAGGCGGCCCCAGTCGGTGCCACCCGGCTCGGCGGCCAGACGCTCGACGACTTCCTTCTGCAGCATGAAGTGCATGTCGGAGATCGCACCGCGTGCTTCCAGCAGGTGGAAGATCAGCGGGGTGGAGATGTTGTACGGCAGGTTGCCGACCACGCGCAGTGCCGGGCCGTCACCGACCAGCTCCGGGAAATCGAAGCGCAGGGCATCGCCTTCGTGGATCACGAAGTCCGGGTAGTTGAAGAACTGCACGCGCAGGCCCGGGATGAGGTCACGGTCCAGCTCGATGACTTCCAGCTTGCCTGCCGCTTCCAGCAGCGGGCCGGTCAAGGCACCCTGCCCCGGACCGATCTCGACCAGGCGCTCGCCTTCCGCGGGACGAATGGCATTCACGATGCGAGAGATGACGCCAAGGTCCTGCAGAAAGTTCTGACCGAAACGCTTGCGAGCGCGATGCGCGGGGAAATGTTGGGACATGGGACTGACCTTCCTCCTGGGAATCCATCGGGATTCCCGACAACAAGACGCCGCCATGGCCTGCAGGGACACAGGCAGACCGGGGCGGCGAGACCATCCTCGATGGTCGAATGACTGGGGTAGCGAGACGCCACGCTGTGGCGCACGCCTGACGTGCCGCCATGCGGTCACGCCCGAGTGATGCGGGGATTATCTCAGGCTCGCGCGGCGGCTGCCATATCGATGGCGACACGCACGGCCTGCAACAGGCTGCCGACGTCGGCACGCCCGCTGCCGGCAAGGTCCAGCGCCGTGCCGTGATCCACGGAGGTACGCACGATCGGCAGGCCCAGCGTGATGTTGGCGGCTTCACCGAAGCCGGCATACTTGAGCACCGGCAGGCCCTGGTCGTGGTACATCGCCAGTACCGCATCCACGCCCTCCAGATGCCGCGGCGTGAACAGGGTATCAGCCGGCAGCGGGCCATCCAGCTGCATGCCGGTCGCGCGCAGGGCGTCGAGCGTCGGGGAGATCACCTCGATCTCCTCATGCCCCAGATGCCCGCCCTCGCCGGCATGCGGATTGAGCCCGCACACCGCAATGCGCGGCGCGGCACAGCCGAAGTAGCGCGTCAGGTCCTTGGCGAGGATCTTCATCACCCGCGTCAGGCCCTCGGGCGTGATGGCATCGGCCACCTCGCGCAGCGGCAGATGCGTGGTGGCCAGCGCCACCCGCAGCCCGGGGCACGCCAGCATCATGACCACTTCCTCGACCCCGCAGACATCGCGCAGGTATTCGGTGTGGCCGGTGAAGCCCGCATGCCCGGCCTCGATCACGGCGGCCTTGGACAGCGGCGCCGTCACCATCGCACTGGCATGACCCGCCTGGCAGGCGGCGATGGCGACATCCAGCATCGCCAGCACATGATCGCCATTGCGCGCATCGATCACGCCCGGCTCGCTGGGCACTGCCAGCGGCACCGGCCATACAGCCAGCTCACCATTGCGGGCCGGCGGCAGCGGGTCACCCGGCGCCAGCTCATGCACCACCAGCGGCAGTCCCAGCAGGCGGGCTCGACTGACCAGCAAGGCGGGGTCTGCCACCGCGACCAGCTGCGCGGGGAACGCTTCCGCCTGACCGGCCAGCATGACCAGCAGTTCCGGGCCGATACCCGCCGGCTCACCGGCGGTCAGGGCGATGATGTCGGGCGCAGTCTCTTCGCGACGATTCATGACGGTGTCTCGCTGCTCCACTCGGACTTACTGCTCATCGAGACGGTTGTCGACATAGGCCTCGGCACGCACCTGCTGCTGCCAGGCTTCGAGCTCATCATTGAGCTTGCGCTGGAACAGGGTCTTGCGCACCTTGTCACGCTGGCTGGAGTTGGTCACATCCTGCTGGCGACGCTCCTCGACTTCGATGATGTGGTAGCCGAAGCGGCTCTTGACCGGCTGGCTGATCTCGCCCACGTCCAGACCATTCATGGCCGTCTCGAAGGAGGAGACCGTCTGGCCTGGGCTGACCCAACCCAGCTCACCACCCTTGAGAGAACTGCCCTTGTCGTCGCTGAATTCCTGAGCCAGCGCGGCGAAGTCCTCGCCTCCCAGCAGACGGCGGCGAATGGACTCGGCACGCTCAAGCGCCTGCTGATCACTGAGGTTCGGGTTGGGCTGGATCAGGATGTGGCGTGCGCGCGTCTGGGAAATCAACGCCTTGCCCGCGCCACGCTTCTCGATCAGCTTGACGAGGTGATAGCCGCTGGCGCTGCGCAGCGGCTCGGAGACCTGACCGGCCTGCATGTTCGGAATGACATCGGCGAACACCGTCGGCAGCTCACCGCCGGAACGCCAGCCGAGATCACCGCCGCTCAGTGCCTGACTGCCGGCGGATTCGGCGGCAGCCAGCTGGGCGAAATCGGTGCCCTGCTCGATCTGCTGGCGCAGGCTGTCGGCCTTGGCGCGCGCGGCCTTGACCTGGTCCGGCGTCGGCTCCTGGGGCAGTGCCACCAGCAGGTGGGCCAGATGGTACTGGACGTCGCTGCCGACATTCTGCTGATTGAGATAGCGATCGATCTCACGATCGGAGATCCGCACCCGGCTAGCCACGCTGCGCTGCTGGATCTGCTGCACCAGCAGCTCACGACGCACCTGATCGCGCACCTGGGCCAGTGACATGCCATCCTGCTCGAGCTTGTCGGCGAAGGCTTCCAGGCTCATGCCGTTGTCCTTGGCGATGCCGCGCAGGGTGGCGTTGAGCTGGGTGTCATCGATGCTGAGGTTGGCCTGTTCCGCCAGCTGCAGCTGAATCTGCTCATTGACCATACGATCAAGAACCTGACGCTCCAGCACGTCGCGCGGCGGCAGGTTGATGCCACGGCTCTGCAACTGCTGACTCGCCTGGGTGACGCGCTGCTCCATGTCGCTTTGCATGATGGCGTCCTTGTTGACCACGGCAACCACGCGGTCGAGCAACTCGGCGGCACCGGCCGGCAGACTCGCCAGCACAAATGCCAGCCCCAGCGGGGCAATCAGGGTCTTGCGCATCACATGTTCTCTCGGCGTAAAAATGTTGATGGCGCCGCCCTGCGGCGGCGCCCTGGCGTCATTCACGGCCTGGCGCGGCGACTCAGAAGCCCGCGTTGCGATAGCCCGGTACGGCCTGTTCCAGGTAGCTGTCAGCACTCTGGCCAACGCCTCCCAAGCCCTTGAATTCAAAGGTCAGGAAGATGCCATTCTTCTCTTCGTCATCCGAGATGGTGTTGGCGGTGTCGTTGTCATCCTGCCATTCACGCCAGGTGACCTGCACGCCGTAGCAGCAATCGTTGTACTGCACGCCCAACACCTTCTCCAGTGAACGGGAATTGGTGCTGTCATACATGTAGCGGCCCAGCAGCGACCAGCTCTCGCTCATCGGCGTCGCGAAGGAGAAATCCCACTCGTTGCGGGTATAGCCCAGCACGTCATCCTCGTCCTCATCGTCGTAAGGCACGAAGCCTTCGATCTCACGATTGAAGCCAAAGTTCAGTACCGTGCCCTGTTCCGCACGATAACGCAGCGAAGTCTGGGCACTTTCGGTCACGCCACGATCGAAATCCTGGAACACGGCCTGGGAGGCGGTCCACTGGTCGTTGAGCACCACATCGGCCTGGAAGACCACCGGCGAGCGGTCACGCGTCGCACGATAGTAGTCGGAGTAGCTGTCGAAGTCGGAGCGTGAGGTCTTGTCCGGATCACCGTCCATGTCGATGTTGCGGTCCGACAGGTAGCTCGACTGGCCGACGCCCAGCTTGAGGCGCTCACGGCCGCTTTCATCGCTGATGAAGCGTGACGACACGCCGTAGGAGACCTTGTTGGTATCGCCGACACGGTCACCCCCGCTGAAGCGGTACGGCGACCACAGCTGATTCCAGCTGAAGGCGTCTTCCGAGGTGTCGAAGTCGGGCAGATCGGACTGGTCGACCTCCGGCACGTAGGCGTAATAGAGGCGCGGTTCCAGCGTCTGGGTATAGCCGTCGCCGAACCATTCGGTCTCGCGATCGAAGATCAGGCCGCTGTCCAGCGACAGCACCGGGATGGTGGCGGACGGACTGGTGCTGCGGTCCGTCTCGCGGTCACCGTAGTCCAGGCTGTACGACAGGCTGACCAGCTGGGCGCGCGGCTCGATGAAACTCCAGCTCTGATCGCTGCGCCAGCCCAGCGCCGGCGCCAGACGCAGGCGCGAACCATTGGCGGCCTGGTCTTCGTCGATGTCGGTATCCGTCTCATCGACATCACGCCAGAAGTAGGTCGCGTTGGAATTCCACTCTTCGTAGAAGCCGTTGGACTGACTCCAGCGACCATCCGCGGTCAGGCTCGGCAGACGGTAGAACGGCTTGTCATCGTTATCCAGCGGGTAGTCCATGCGCTGGTAGCCCTGCGCCTTGAACTGCAGGTCCCAGACATCGCCGTGGTAATCGAGCTGTGCCAGACGCTCGAGGCTATCGGTTTCCGTTTCCCCGAAATTGCGCCCGAAGTCGTCGAAATAATTGCCATCGGAGGCAGCGCCGTACTTCAACTGATAGTCGGTACGGGCGTCATAGCGGCCAGCATGCTGGTAGTTGATGTACCAGCGGTCCTCGCCGATCAGATCTTCCTCGTCATCGTCGGGGTCGCTGCCGCCATCGTCATCGGCGAGCCAGGCGCCCTCGATGCTGCCTTCATCGCCACGCGGCAATAGATAGCGGAATTCGCCTTCCAGCATCTCGCCACGCTCGGAGATGTAACGCGGCGTGAGGGTGGCGTCGTAATTGGGCGCCAGATTCAGGTAGATCGGCTGGGCGTAATCGAAGCCGCTGGAGCTGGTGTAGCTGAACTGCGGCCACAGCAGGCCCGTGTGGCGACGGTCATCGACCGGGAAGCGCACATAGGGCCAGTAGAAGACCGGCACGCCGCCCATTTCCATGCGCGCATGCTTGGCCGTTCCCCAGCCGGAGTCCTGATCGATGGTGATGTCGCTGCCGACCAGACGCCACAGGCTGTTGCCCGGCTCGCAGGAGGTGAAGCTGGCATCCTTCAGGCGGTAGCGACCATCCTCGAGACGCGCCAGCTGCACCGCGTCGCCGCGCACATGCTGCTCGTGAAAGACGTAGTGACCGTTGTCGACGCTGGCCGCATCGCTGTTGAGCGAGACCCGCGCGTCGTCGCCGCGCAGCAGGACCCCGGGCTGGCGATAGGTGACAGGCCCCTTGGCGGTGGCGGTGTCACGCGCCTCGTTGACGCTGACCTCGGGCGATTCCAGCTGGGAATCGCCGCGGCGCAGCACCACCTCCCCCATCAGGGTGGCGACGCCATCGTTGCCGTAGTTGGCCTTGTCGGCCGAGGTCGTGACCTGCTCCGGCGTGTCGCCCGCTTCGATACGGTAGGCCGGCGTGACATAGCGCCCGGAGCACAGCTTGCCCTGCGGCACCTCATCATAGGGCTGCCAGTCGAGCTGACTGGCTGACAGGGGCTCGGGCGGAGCGGCCTGTGCCATCAGAGGGGCGCCGGCGACCAGAGGCGCCAGGGTCCACAACAGACGGAAAACCAGTGGCTTGAGCTGCCAGACCGGGCGGTCATCGCCCAATCGGGCTATCGGTGCCTGCCGGGAATGAGCAGACAGAGAGGGAGTCGCGAAGCGACGCTGACGTCGCCCGGGAGCGGTCGTCGGCTTGCCCGGATGGGATGAATGGCTGCGCTGGGCCATGGCTGCTCTGTGTCCTTGGCTGGGGGAATCGGTATTATACAGGCCCAGCAACCGGCCTTCCTGCTTGCCGGTTCCGCCTGCCTTCTCGTCACCACACGACAGCATGCGGGGCCGCGGCACAGGCGTCAACTGACAGCCGGCCCCGCACACGCCGACAGGAGCCCAAGCCCCATGACATCCGACGCCCGCCGCCAGGCGCTGCACGCCTGGGCCGCCGCCCGCCACGACCTCACGCCAGAGGCCGTGCGCATGAGCGCCGTGGCTGACGACGCCAGCTTCCGCCGCTATTTCCGCCTGCACCTAGAGGAACTCGACCCGGCCACGCCGGCGCGCATCCTGATGGACGCCCCGCCCGAGAAGGAGGACAGCCACGGTTTCGTCGCCATCGCCCGCCAATGGCGCGACGCCGGCCTGCCGCTGCCCGAGGTCTTCGCCTTCGACGAGTCACTCGGCTTTCTGGAGCTGGAAGACCTCGGCGACACCCCGCTGATGACCGCCCTGACCAGCACCGAGCACGCCGACCACTACTATGGCGAAGCCATCGGGCTGCTCGAGCAGCTGCATCAGCTGCCGTCCGGCAACTTGCCTGCCTATGACGACGCCCGCCTGTCCGCCGAACTGGAGCTGTTTCCGGAGTGGTGTCTCGGCCAGCTGCTCGACATGCCGCATGACCGCCGCTACGCCGCCTGGGGCAAGCTGACGGGGCAATTGCTCGCGGCCGCCAGCGCGCAACCGGTGGTGAGCGTGCACCGCGACTTCCATGCCCAGAACCTGTTCCTGCATCAGTCGGCATCCCAGCACCAGCCCCGGCTGTGGATCATCGACTTCCAGGACGCCGTCAGCGGCCCCGAGAACTACGACCTGATCTCGCTGCTGCGCGACCGTCACTGGCGCTGGCCGGAACCCGCCATGGCACGCTGGATCGAGCAGGCGCGTCTGGCCGCCTTGCCACGCTACGCCGCGGCCGGCCTGCCGGCACCGAGCCCGCTGGAATACCGCCAGAGCGTCGAGCGCATGGGCGTGCAGCGCAATCTCAAGATTCTCGGCATCTTCGCGCGCCTGACGCTGCGGGACGCCAAGCCCCGTTACCTGACGCTGATGCCGCGCTTCCTCGGCCACCTGCGCGAAGGTCTGGCCTTCTGCCCGGAACTGATCTCCTTCACCCACTGGCTGGATGAGGTGCTGACGCCGGCGCTGTCACTGCGGCTGGCCGAGGAATGCGAAGCGCGTGATCTGCGTCTCGCCAACGGCGAGCGCCCCGAGATCAACCTCGATGATTACGATGAGCTGGCGGCACTCGCCGATCGCGCCGCCCGCCTGCAGCGCAATGCGGCCGCCGCTGACACCGAGAAGAGCGCTGCGACAAGTGGGGAAAGCAAGGAAAGCGCAGCAAATGCCGACAACGAGTCAGGGAGCCACTGATGCGCGCGATGATTCTGGCGGCCGGTTTCGGCACGCGCATGCGCCCGCTGACCGACCACACCCCCAAGCCGTTGCTGGAAGTCGCCGGGCTGCCGTTGCTGGAGCACCATCTGCTGCGTCTGGAAGCGATCGATGTGGACAAGGTCGTCATCAATGTCGGCCACCTGGCCGACAGGATTCTGAGCCACTTCGCCGCGAAGCCGAATGCCCAGGGCCAGCTCGAGGCTTGCTGGCAGGGGAGCAAGCGCCGCCTGACGCTGATCTTCTCGCGCGAGGAGACGCCGCTGGAAACCGGCGGCGGCATCGCTCGCGCCCTGTCACTCTCCGATGCGCTGACGCAGGACGCAGGCGATGACACGCCCTTCCTGCTCATCAATGGCGATGTCTGGTGTGACGTCGACCTCACGTTGCTGACCATCCAGGCGCTGGCGAGCCATTCACTGGCCCCGCTCGCCGACCAGCCGCAGGCGCTGGCAGGGCTGGTGCTGGTGGACAACCCGCCACATCATCCCCGCGGGGACTTCCTGCTCACCCCGACGGGGATAGTGAAGGACGAAGCCGGCGCCGAGAGTGACGAACAGGACGAGAAGGAAGAGAAAGACGAGCAGGCCGGCAGCCGGCTGACCTTCTCCGGTGTGTCGTGGCTGTCACCACGCCTGATCCGCCGCGCCATCGCCGAGACGCCGGCCTACCAGGGCCCCGACAGCGTCTTCAAGCTGGCGCCGCTACTACGTGACGCCATGCAGCATGGCGAAGTGCGCGGCCTGCATCATCGCGGCACCTGGATCGATGTCGGCACCCCACAGCGCCTGGCCGAGCTGGATGAGCTGCTGAGCCACGCCAGGGCCTGAGCCAGCGCGATATAAGCTCAGCGCTGGACGTTCCTCCGGGCACACCGATGACAATGCTACCCTGTGCGCCATCGTGCTCACCGCGCCCTTATTCCTATAGCCCCTGGCCTTTATAGCCACTAGCGCCGGGCCGGTGGCGCATCAACGACTTATCAGAAGGAGAAGTTCCGACATGGCAATGAACGCCAGCATCAAATGGACCGATGGTCGCCAGTTCCTCGCCGAATCCGGCAGCGGCCACAGCGTGGTCATGGACGGCAATCCGGACAACGGCGGTCGCAACACCGGTCCACGTCCGATGGAAATGCTGTTGATGGGTCTGGGCGGCTGCACCAGCTTCGATGTCATCCAGATTCTGGAAAAGGCCCGCCAGCAGGTCACCGACTGTCACGCCGAACTGAGCGCCGAGCGCGCCGATAGCGTGCCGAGCGTGTTCACGAAGATTCACGTCAAGTTCGTGGTCACCGGTCGCAATCTCAAGGAATCCCAGGTCAAGCGTGCCGTCGAGCTGTCCGCCGAGAAGTACTGCAGCGCCTCCCTGATGCTGAGCGCCGGGGGTGTCGAGATCACTCACTCCTACGAAGTCATCGACATCGCGGCCTGATCACACCTCGCCCTCCCGCCGTTCAAGGCCCCACCGACGGCGGGAGGGAGCGCACCACTGACGACGTCTCGCCAGGATCGGCGGGAATTGTCGCTGGCGTGTCAGCCCTGCCTGTGCATAATACGCCCCTCAAACCGGTCGTCTCACCGGTCGTCTCGTGGCAAAGATGGTACGCAATGCTCCCTGCGAGTCATGCTGCCAGCGCTCGGGACGGGCCTTTCGAGATGCCCTCTTCGGCCCGATGCCTGCCTCTGCCCCATTGCAATGGCGCATCGGATGTCATACCACCCTCCCATTTCAAGGAGGCCTGGACGTGAGCGATCAACTCCGCCTTCACGGGTTCAACAACCTCACCAGTTCGTTGAGCTTCAATATCTACGACATCTGCTACGCGCAGACCGAAGAGCAGCGCACGGCGTATATCGATTACATCGATGAGCTCTACAATGCCGAGCGTCTTACCCAGATCCTCAAGGATGTCACCAACATCATCGGTGCCCACGTGCTGAACATCGCACGCCAGGACTATGAGCCGCATGGCGCCAGCGTGACCATCCTGATCGCCGAGCACGAGCTGGAAGAGCAGGACGTGTCCCAGACCGCGCCGGGCCCGGGCCCGCTGCCGGAAACGGTCGTCGGCCATCTGGACAAGTCTCACGTCACGGTGCACACCTATCCCGAGTCCCACCCGGACAACGGCATCAGCACCTTCCGTCTCGATATCGATGTCTCGACCTGTGGCATGATCAGCCCGCTGAAGGCGCTGAACTATCTGATCCACAGCTTCGATTCCGATATCGTGACCATGGACTACCGCGTGCGTGGCTTCACGCGCGACGTGGATGGCAAGAAGCTGTTCATCGATCACGACATCACCTCCATCCAGGATTACCTGGCGGAAGACACCAAGCGTGCCTACCAGATGGTCGATGTGAACGTGTATCAAGAGAACATGTTCCACACCAAGATGCTGCTCAAGGACTTCGAACTGGACAACTACCTCTTCGGCACCTCGCGTCGCGAGCTGACCTTCGAGGAAGCCACCAACATCGAAGGCCGTCTGCGTCGTGAAATGCTCGAGATCTTCTACTCGCGCAACTTCGACTGATCATCGCCTGCGGCATGCACGGCAGTCGCAGCGCCTGTGTCTGCTTGCCTGAGGCCTGATGACAGCCCGAAAAAAGCCCCTGACACCTCACGGTGTCAGGGGCTTTTTGTTGCCTGCCTGCCGGTTCAACGTTCGCCGGCGGGGCCCTCCCTGTCTGGCGGAGCGGCATCCCCCAGGCGCTGTTCCATCTCCTCATTCACCTGGCGATGCAGCGCCTCGCGGTGGCGCTCGCGCTCAGCCAGCGACTCACCCCGCTCCTGCGCGACCTGATCCAGCCGTTCACGCAGCTCGCGCACTTCCGTCGTCAGCTCGCTGATCTGATGATAGAGCGCCCGCGTCATGTCGCGCTGGGCACGCGCCGCCCGGGCCTCCTGCTCGCTGTCATCCTCGATGAAGATCGAGCTGATATAGGCGGCGAAACTCCCGAACAGCCCCACGCCCCCGACCATCAGCAGCACCGCCACCACGCGACCGAGCGTCGTGATGGGATAGTAGTCGCCATAGCCGACGGTGGTCACCGTCACCACCGCCCACCACAGCGCCTCCTCGGCGGTATTGATGGGGCTGTCGGGATTGGGTGTCTCCACCATCAGCATGGTCAGGGCACCGAACACCACCAGCAGCACCGTGGCGGTGGCCGCCGAGGCGAAGACCCCCTCGGCCCGGTTGCGGAACAGCAGCTTCCAGATCATTTCCATCGACTTGATGGCGCGCAGCACCCGCAGCACCTGCACCACGCGAAACAGCCTCGCGCCCTGGAAGAGCCCCGCCGGGATACAGGCCAGCAGGTCGATCCAGCCCCACTTCATGTACTCACGCTTGCTCTTGGCACTGGCGAAGCGCTTGCAGAAATCGATGAAGAAGAACAGGCAGACCACGTAGTCCATGTATTCCAGCAGCCGCTGGACCTGGGGTGACAACACAAAGACAAGGTCCACCACCATGGCGCCGATCACATAGATCGACAGCACCAGGATGAACAACTGAAAGGGCGTGACGCGTTCCTGCATCCGAAGACTCTCCGTGAATGGGGCTCTGGAAAGCCTACCCCATCCTCGTCGCCCTGACAGTGTGCAGCCACCGCTGGCGTGCGCCCGAGCACTCATCTGTCCGATGGTTCATGCATCCCTGGGCTCAGGCGCCCGCGCTCATCAAGCCTTGTTGCGCGACTCCTCGTCACTCGGGGGCTGGAAGGTGGACTGCTCGCTGATGTCCTCCCCACTGATGCGATTCAAAAGCTTGCGCAACTTGTGACGCTGCCTGCGTGATGACAGGCGATTGGAATCCCAGCGCTCCGGTACCAGCGCACATTCTCCATTGGCATCGTGCAGGCGGAAGGCACGCTCGACGCCGATCGGGTGGTCCTCACTGCCGTAGATGCCGATGATGCTCAGCGTCAGGCGCTGGAATTCCAGCTGCTCATTGCTGGGCCAGTGGCCGTCGAGCGAGATGCCATTGCGGCGCGCCATGCGCTCGATGACTTCAGAGAAAGTCCCGATATGCAGGAAGTCGCCCGAGCCCAGCGGCCCCTGACGCGTGGTATCGGAGATACGCCATTCACTGCTGCTGGAAGCCTCCTGCGCGGGCTGTTCGCTCTCACCGTCCTGCTGATTGTTACCCTGCTCGTCACCTTCCTGATAGCTGCGTTCGAACTCGGTGACATCCATCAGCAGGCTGCCATGACTGGTATCCAGCCTGGCGATGATGTGCTCGATGAAGATCGATTCGGCACTCATGTTGCTGACGATGCACAGACTGTCGATACCCTTGGACTTGCCGCGATTGATCAGCACTCGCGGGCGACGCTGGCGACGGAAGTTGTGATACAGCAGCTGCGCATAGACCAGCCAGATGAAGAACGAGCCGATACTGGCTATCGCCGAGATGGTTTTCGAGTGATTCGCAATCCACTCCATCATGCTGACCTCCCCTGTCAACGTTGTCTGGTGCACCCTTTCTTGGGGACAGCGACAGGGGATTGCGAGCATTGATTTGGCGTTAAACCTCCTCGCGGCTGACCTGATCTTCGCCCAGCAGTGCCTGCCAGAGGGTGATGACCCGCTCACGGTGGGCGGCAATCACCGGGTGCTGCTCCAGTCGCATCAGGCTGCCGTGCTTCTCCAGCGCCAGGCGATGACTGACATCGCGATAGGCCAGATAGGCCTCGCGCAGCTCACCGGCCTGCTCGCCCGGCAGCCGTCCGCAGGACTCGAGGGTTTCCAGCAGCCGCATGTTGTCGCTCCACTCGAGCAGAGCAGGCACCTGATGACTCAGCGCCAGCACGCAGTACTGGGCGAGAAACTCGATGTCGACGATGCCGCCGGCGTCCTGCTTGAGATGGAACTGGCCGGCCTCGCGGTCCTTGGCGCTGCTGCCCAGGTGATCACGCATCTTGTGGCGCATGGCGATCACCTCCTGGCGCAGCGTCTTCTCGTCCCGCTGCTGACCGAGCACCTCACGGCGCACTTCCTCGAAGGCCAGCGCCAGCGCCGGGTCTCCCGCCACGGCCCGCGCGCGCACCAGCGCCTGATGCTCCCAGGTCCAGGCTTGCGTGAGCTGATAGTCCCGGAAGGCCGCCAGACTCGAGACCAGCAGCCCCGAATTGCCCGACGGGCGCAGGCGCATGTCGACCTCGTAGAGCGCACCGGCCGGCGTCACCGCCGTCAGCAGATGGATGATGCGCTGCCCCAAACGCGTGAAGAACAGCGGGTTGTCCAGCGGCCGCGGGCCATCCGTCTGGCCCTTGCTGGCAGCATCATGCAGGAAGACGAGATCCAGGTCCGAGCCATAGCCCAGCTCGATGCCACCCAGCTTGCCGTAGCCGACGATCACGAAGCTGCCACTCAGGCTGTCGCCGGTGATCGGCTGGCCATCGCGCCCGATGGGGAAGCCATGCTTGCGGGTCAGGGTCTTCCACGCCATCGCCAGCACCTGTTCCAGCACCACCTCGGCGATGAAGGTCAGATAGTCACTGACCTTCATCAGCGGACGGGCACCGGCGATATCGGAGGCCGCCACGTGCAGCACCTGGGCATGGCGGAACACCCGCAAGGCCTCGAGCAGCGCCTCTTCATCATCTTCGGGAATGCGCGACAGCGCAGTGCGCAGCTCATCGGCGAGGCGCGTCTTGTCGGCGGGTGAGTAGAGGTTATGCGGGTGCAGCAGCTCGTCGAGCAGCACCGGATAGCGCGCCAGCTGCTCGGCGATCCACGGGCTGGCCGCACACAGGCGCATCAACTGCGCCAGCGCATCCGGATTCTCGCGCAGCAGCGCCAGATAGGCCGTCCGCCGCAATACCGCCTCGATCAGCGGCAAGACGCGCTCCAGCACTCGGCTGGCATCGTGCTCGCCGGGCTTCCCGGGGTCGCCCGCCGCCGAGCCCAGCGCCTGCAGCAATGGCGGCATCAGTGCATCGAGACGATCAAAGCCGATGCGCTGCATGCCCTGCACCGCACGTGACCGCCGCAGGCTGTCGAGGCGCCGGAAACTCTCGGCGGCACTTTCGAAGCCACTCTCGGCGAGCAGAGCCTCGCCCTCCTCGGCCGTCAGCTCGCCACGCCACAGTGCTCGCCACTCATCCAGCGCCTGCTGGCCTTCGCCCTGCTCGGCCTCGTCGTCTTCCGGCGCGGCGATCACGTTGTCAAAGTGATGGCGGATGCGCGTACGCACCTCTTCCAAGCGCGCGGTGAGCGCCTCCCAGTCGGGCAGCTTCATGGCCAGCGCGAGGCGCTCGCGGCCCAGCGGGTCCAGCGGCAATGTCTGGGTCTGGCGGTCGGCCTGGGCCTGCAGAGCGTGTTCAAGATCGCGTAGGAAGACGTAGTCCGGCACCAGCTCATCCACGACCGCCTGCGGCAGCAAGCCCAGGGCTGGCAGGCGCGCAAAGGCCTGCTTGAGCGAGGTGACCTGCAATTCCGACTCACGCCCGCCCCGAATCAGCTGGAAGGCCTGGGCGACGAACTCCACCTCGCGAATGCCGCCGGAGCCGAGCTTGATGTTGTCGGACAGCCCGCGCCGCTTGACCTCGCGGT
Source organism: Cobetia sp. SIMBA_158 (assembly GCF_046566945.1). Classification (NCBI taxonomy): domain Bacteria; kingdom Pseudomonadati; phylum Pseudomonadota; class Gammaproteobacteria; order Oceanospirillales; family Halomonadaceae; genus Cobetia; species Cobetia sp. SIMBA_158. Next base: position 32,794 of record NZ_JAWJYL010000016.1, on the reverse strand, counting down.
TGATCATCGCCTTCATCTCGCGCAGCGACTCGATGGCACCGAAATCCAGATACTTGCGATAGACGAAGGGCCGCAGGTGCGCGATCAGGCGCTCGCCGGCAGCGACGCTGCCCGCCACCGGGCGCGCCTTGAGCATCGCGTAACGCTCCCATTCGCGGCCCTGATCCTGATAGTAGCTGGCCAGCATCGAGAAACTGCCGACCAGTGGCCCGCCGTCCCCCAGCGGACGCAGCCGCATGTCGACACGGAACACGAAGCCATCGGCGGTCATCGCGTCCAGCGCGGCAATCAGCTTCTGGCCGAGACGCGTGAAATATTCCTGATGATCCAATGACTTGCGACCGCCCGATGTCTCGCCCTTGTCGGGGAAGGCGAAGATCAGATCGATATCGGAGGAGAGGTTGAGCTCGCCGGCGCCCAGCTTGCCCATGCCGAGCACCACCAGCCGCTGCGGCTCGCCGAAGCGGTCCGGCGCGGGGCGGCCGTAACGCGGCTCAAGCGAGGCTTCCAGCCAGCCAAGCGCGCCCTCGAGAGTGACTTCAGCGAGGTGCGAGACCGCCGCCGCGGTCTGCCACATGTCGGCGCCGTTGAGGTCGCGCCACACGATGCCCAGCATGCGCAGCTGGCGGAAGCGCCGCAGCACCTGCTGCATCGCCTTCTCATCATCGGCACTGGTGAGGCCGGCGGCGAGGCGCTCAGTGAGCTGGGCGACCGGCAAGGCGCGCTCCAGCTCGCCACTCTCGAGCAGCTCGGACAGCAGTTCAGGGCGACGGCATAGCGTCTCCAGCGCGAAGTCGGACAGCGTGATCAGACGTCCCAGCTGGCTGCGCTGACGCTCATCGAGGGCCAGAAAGCTCGCAAGCGGTGAGCTGTCATCACCACGCATCTCGCTGAGGTTCTCAGCCTGGGTCAGGCTCTCTTCGAGGCGCTCCTGGGCGGCGCACAAGGCGCTCTCGAGCGTGGCACGGCTGTCAGCCGACTGCTCGGCCAGCAGCGATGACGGCGCAAGGAAATCAGCGGACAACAGTGGGCGGGACTGCGCGGGGGATGGCTGGGGCATGGTCGTCTCCTTCGATCCAGCCCTCAGCATAACGGAGGCCGCAGGCACATGACACGGCCTGCCCGCCGACCCTTTCATTGATGTGGTCGGGGCTTGGGCGCTCAGCCGAACAGCTTGTCGTAGAGCAAGGTGCCCCAGGTCAGGCCAGCGAAGATCAGGCTGATCATCACCGCCGCCGAGCCCATGTCCTTGGCGCGCCCGGACAGTTCATGGAATTCCGGGCCGATGCGGTCAATCGCGGATTCCACCGCCGAGTTGAGCAGTTCGACCATCAGCACGATCAGCGTGGAGCCGACCAGCAGCAGCCACTCGACATGCGAGTCGCCGATCCACCAGGCAAACGGCAGCAGCAAGGCGCACAGCACGATCTCCTGGCGGAAGGCCTCTTCGTTGCTCCAGGCGGCCTTGAGGCCCTTGAGCGAGTAACGCGCGGAATGCTTGAGGTGGGTCAAGCCGGTATGCCGTGATTTCATCTTCGGGTCTCTTACAGAAGCAGCACGGAGGCTGCAAAGGCCGATCTTTCAATCGGACGACGTCTGCCAGCAACACGCCTCGGGAGAGCTCGCAGCACACCGGCCAGTGACAGCGCAGCGCTGCCTGCACGATTTTCACGACCAAAGGCTACCCGAGACCTCATCGACGGGCGTGCTCTAATACCGCCAGGCGCTCGATGACGGCGGCGATGATAGCAAAGCACGCGCTGAAGCGGCATTGCCGATCCCGTCCTCCAACAACAACAAATCAACGCCGGGAACTGCCCATGCCTTCGCTATCACACGACACACGCCAGACGCTCAGCCGCGGACTGGCGCGCAACTTCCTCGGCCAGTCGCCACGCTGGTACAAGCAGCTGATGTGCCTGTTTCTGATCACCAATCCGCTGCTGCTGTGGTTCAGCGGTCCGCAAGGTGGCGTGATCGTCGGCTGGCTGCTGCTGGGGGAGTTCATCTTCACGCTGGCGATGGCGCTCAAGTGCTATCCCCTCCAGCCAGGCGGTCTGCTGGCGCTGGAGGCCGTCGTCATCGGCATGGCCTCGCCGGAGGCCATCATGCAGGAGATGGAGCGCAACCTGCCGGTGATCCTGCTGCTGATGTTCATGGTGGCCGGCATCTACTTCATGAAGCCGCTGCTGCTGTATGCCTTCACCAAGATCATCCTCGGCGTGCGCTCCAAGACCTGGCTGTCGCTGATGTTCTGTCTCTCCAGCGCCCTGCTGTCCGCCTTTCTCGATGCCTTGACGGTGACGGCGGTGATCATCGGCATCGCGGTGGGCTTCTACTCCGTCTACCACAAGGTGGCCTCGGGCAAGCATTTCGATACCCAGCATGACCATGCCAACGATGTCAGCGTCGAGGCCGTGCACAGCGAAGACCTCGAGGATTTCCGCGGCTTTCTGCGCTCGCTGCTGATGCATGGCGCGGTGGGGACCGCCTTGGGAGGCGTCAGCACCATGATCGGCGAGCCGCAGAATCTGGTGATCGCCAAGGCCGCCGAATGGGACTTCATCGACTTCTTCCTCGCCATGGCGCCGGTCACCGTGCCGACCTTCTTCGCCGGCCTCGCCCTGTGCGTGCTGCTGGAGCGTGGCCGCTGGTTCGGCTACGGCCAGCGCCTGCCCGCCAGCGTACGACGCATTCTCGAGGATTATGACCATCATCAGGATTCACGGCGCACGCCGCGGGAGCGCGCCGCGCTGATCGTGCAGGCCGTGGTGGCCGTACTGCTGGTCCTGGCGCTGGCACTGCACATGGCTGAGGTTGGGCTGATCGGGTTGGCGGTGATCATCCTGCTGACCGCCGGCAACGGCATCACTGATGAGCATCAGATCGGCCGCGCCTTCCAGGAATCGCTGCCCTTCACCTCGCTGCTGGTGGTGTTCTTCACCATCGTCGCGGTCATCCACGAGCAGCATCTGTTCCAGCCGTTCATCCAGTGGGTACTGAGTCTGCCCATCGAGGAACAGGCCGGCGCGCTGTTTCTGGCCAACGGGCTGCTCTCGGCCATCTCGGACAATGTCTTCGTGGCCACGGTGTACATCACCCAGGTCAAGAACGAGTTCGTGGCCGGCAATATCAGCCGCGAACACTTCCATGCGCTGGCGGTCGCGGTGAACACCGGCACCAACCTGCCCAGCGTTGCGACCCCCAACGGCCAGGCGGCGTTCCTCTTTCTGCTCACCTCCGCCATCGCGCCACTGGTCAGGCTCTCCTACGGGCGCATGGTGTGGATGGCGCTGCCCTACACGGTGCTGATGACGCTGGTCGGGCTGGCCACCGTGCGCAGCTTCATCTAGTCAGCGCCTCCTGTTACCGGGGCCAGCCGCACCTCCGGCTGGCCCCGGTTGCGTCAGTCTCATCCCAATGTCGATATCGCGAGGCTTCCCCACAGCGTCGCTTGCAGGCACTGTGAGATGACGCGTCTCGATCAGACGCCGTGACACCCTTCAAGCAGGAAGACCGCCAACACCCACGCCATCCACAAGGAGACAGCCATGTCCCGCGCACTGATGCTGCACGAAGAGACACCTCGCGCCCGAGTCGTCGACCTTTCCGATGATCAGCTACCTGACCTGCCTGTCACGGTGGCCATCGAGCGTTCCGGACTCAACTACAAGGACGCGCTGGCCATCACCGGCCGTGGCAAGATCGTTCGCGAGCTGCCCTTCGTGCCGGGCATCGATTTCGCGGGTCGCGTCGAGGCCTCCGACTCGCCGGACTATCAGCCGGGCGATGAGGTCCTCCTGACCGGCTGGGGCGTGGGCGAGCGCCATTGGGGCGGCCTGGCCGAGCGCATGCGCGTCAAGCCCGAGTGGCTGGTCAAGCGTCCTGCCAATCTGAGCGCCGAGCAGGCCATGGCCTTCGGCACCGCCGGCCTGACCGCCATGCTGTGCGTGATGCGTCTAGAGGAAGCCGGCCTGACGCCCGAGCAGGGCCCGGTGATCGTCACCGGCGCCACCGGCGGGGTCGGAAGCTGGGCCGTGCAGATGCTGGCCGGGCAAGGCTTCGAGGTTCACGCGGTCAGCGGCAAGGCCGAGCAACGCGAATGGCTCGAGTCACTGGGCGCGAGCGAAGTCCATCTGCGCAGTGATTTCGAGGACAAGGGCCGTCCGCTGGAAAAGAGCCGCTGGGCAGGCGCCGTGGATACCGCCGGTGGCCAGGTGCTGGCCAATCTGCTGGCGCAGATGAATTACGATGGCAAGGTGGCGGCCGTGGGCCTCGCGGCGGGCGCCGACCTGCCCACCAGCGTGATGCCGTTCATCCTGCGCGGTGTCTCGTTGCTGGGCGTCGATAGCGTCATGATCAATGCCGAACGCCGTCAAAAGGTCTGGCAGCGTCTGGCCGACCTGCCGGACGAGATGCACACCCAGATGCAGCTCGAGACGGTCGGCTTGGATGGCCTCGCCGAACGCGCCGAGGCGATGATCGACGGACGCGTCAGCGGTCGTGTGCTGCTCGACCCGACGCGCTGAAGACACTCGACGCACGACCCGCGACGGAAAATTTGCCCTCGCAGCGCCAAAAACGCTTCAAGTCCTTGATTGTTGCGGTGCAATAGCGATTTTGGCGTTAGCCAACGCCGTCACACAACGCTATGCTCTTGTTATCTCGTTGCGCCCTGTCGAGCGTCCCGAGTGCCCTCCCCTCAGCCATGCCGGGCGTGTGGAGGACCACCCCGCCTTCGGGCGGGGTTTTTTGTGTCTGTCATTCAGGCCATGAACACGAAAGCCCCGCCGATTGGCGGGGCTTTCGTGTCATGCGCTCGCGATCAGCAGCTCAGTTGCGCTCGATCATCGCGGTCAGGTCCTCAGCGACCGGGTCCAGCACCTGCGGCCAGGACAGATAAGGCACCGCCGCCCGGCCATTGACCATCACCGCGAAGGCGCCCCAGCGGCCACTTTGCGTGCGGAAGTATCCCGAGATGGCGCGCACCGGCACCGGGTTGTTGAGCGTGCCCGTCTTGACCATCACGTGATTGCGGAAGGTCTCGCTGCCACGGCGGATGAAGCGCATCGGGCCATTGACCGGTGCCTGCAGGCCCGCCACGAAGGTGGGGAACAGCGCCGGGCGGTGATACATGCTGTCGAGCAACGCCACCAGCCCACTGACGCTGGTGCGGTTCTGTGAGGTCAGGCCGCTGCCGGAATACATCGTCAGCGGGCCGTGCCCGGGAATCGCGCTGGCGAAGGTCTCGAGCTTGGCGCCGCCCTGGCGCAAGGTGGCCTGACTGCCGCCGACCAGCGCCAGCGTCAGCTGGTCCGCCATGAAGTTGTTGGAGTAGTTGAGCATGCGCGTCAGCAACTCCTGCATCGGCTTGCCTTCGACGCTACCGAGCTGCGCGGCGCTGGAGGGCGGCGCCGTCGAGGTGATGTCCACCCCGCCGGTCACCGTGATCCCGGCGCGCGCCAGGATGTCGCGCATCAGCTCACCGGTGTACAGCGCAGGATTGGAGACGGCGCGGTAGATGCTGCGCGGCTGGCTGTCGGCGGCGATGGTGCCGGTGATGACCAGCGTATCGCGACCGTTGCTGGTGGTGCGCCGGGCATTGATGGCGCTCTTGCCCCCCGCGCCGACCGTGGTGACCTGGTTGTCGAAGATCTCGGTGGGCTGGGTGGTGTCGCAGCTGGCCAGTCGCGCCGGCGCCTGACTGCCCACACCCGGCATCACCTTCACGCACCAGCTGGCATAGTTGCTGGCCGCGGACGACAGCAGCGCATCATAGGCATTGCTGGAACGCCGCGAGGCATTGCAGCGATCGGTACTGATGCAGGGCACCGGCCCGAAACGCCACTGGCTGATCAACAGGCGCCCTTCGACGCGGCGGATGCCCCGAAAACGCAGCTCCTCGGTCAGACGCCACAGCTCTTCACTGGTCAGCGCCGGGTCGCCGCTGCCCTCGAGCACCAGATCACCGGTCAAGACGCCGCCGCTGATCGTGCCCGTGCTGCGCAGACGCGTGGAGAAACGGTACTGCGGGCCGAAACGGTCCAGCGCCGCACCGGCGATATAGAGCTTGGACAGCGAAGCCGGCGTCAGTTGCTGGTCGGGATTGACCGAGGCCAGCGTCTCGCCGGTATCGAGCATGCGCGCCTGGGCACTGACGATGAAGCCCTTGTCAGTCAGTCGCGTCAGGTTGTCAAAGCCCGCCGCCTGCGCCGGGCCCGCCACGACAAGCGTCGCACCGGCCGCCATGGCCAGTCGGCGCAGCGAGCGCGTGAAACGCAGCGACTTGCCCGCTGCTGCGGGGCGCGCTGCCTTCAGCAAGGGCAACAGGGGAGACAGTCGGGAGGGTCGCGCAGAGGTCGGTGCAGTGCGAAATAGGGGCATGAGGCATCCAGTGACGTCGTCGGTGAGCATCCATGTCACAGCCGGGAGGCGCCGTGATGCCCCTAGCTTAATGAGGACTGGCGCTGGAAAACAGATGCAGGACAGCGACACCGCCCACGATCATCGCCAACCCCAGGATGGCCGGCAGGTCCGGCATCTCGCGATAGACCACCGCACCGAACACGGTGACCAGCACGATGCCGAGCCCGGACCACACCGCATAGGTCACGCCCAGCGGCAGGTCACGCAGTACCAGCGTCAGGAAATAGAAGGCGATGCCGTAGCCCACCACCACGATCACGCTGGGGCCGAGTCGCGAAAAGGACTCGGAGGCCTTGAGCGCGCTGGTCGCGATGACCTCCGCCAGTATGGCCACTGCCAGGAAGACATAACTCATCGAATCACCTCGTATTGTGGGGGGCCAGCTGCTGCTCACGCGCGGCCTTGCGCGCCAGCAGACGACTCATCACGGCATCGAACAGCGGATTGAAGATCATGGCCCAGACCAGGAAGAAGGCAACGAAGCCCAGATCCAGCAGCAATGCCTGCCACAGTCCCAGGTCGAGCCAGGCGGCCACGATGAAGACGGTCACCAATACCAGGCCGAGCTCGAAGCCGAGTGCCTGAGCGATGCGCTGGGTCGCGCTGCGCTGGCGGGTCGGCACCCAGCGATCGAACATCCAGTTCCAGACCGTACTCCATATCACCGCCAGTGTGGACATCACCACCGCCAGGCTGCCCATGCTCGCCAGGTCATGCCCCGTGACCAGTGCCGACAGCGGCGCCACGAGCAGGATGCCGCCCAATTCCAGCAATCCTGCCTGGGCCAGACGTTCTTTCTTGGAACGCATGTCATACCTCCTCTCGATCACCGCGTGTGATGCCGGATGGGCTGAACGACGCGGATGGAGGAGGCATTCTAGAGAGATACAAGATGGTTTAAAGTTGGCATCCATCTATTATTCAGATAGATCAAGGCACGAGGCGAGGCAATGAACTGGACACTGGAGCAACTGCAGACACTGCGCTGCGTGGCGGAGACGGGCTCGTTCTCGGCGGCGGCGCGGCGTCTGGGTCGCGCGCAGTCCGCGGTCAGCACCGCCATCGCCAATCTGGAGCTGGACCTGGGCTGCGAGCTGTTCGATCGCGGCCCTCGCACGCCGGTGCTGACGCCCGCGGGCGAGGCCATGCTGCATGAAGCCAACAGCGTGCTGATGCAATGCCAGCGCCTGGAAGCACGCGCCCGCACCCTCAGCCAGGGGCTGGAAGCCAGCCTGACGTTAGCGATCGATGAGGCGCTGGTAGAAATGCCGCCGGTGATGGCGGTGCTGGAAAAGATGGCGGTGCAATACCCGACGCTGACGCTGAATCTGCTCAATGGCGCGCAGGATGAGGTGGCCCGCTGGGTGGAGCAGCACCAGGCCAATCTCGGCATCCTGTTCTATCAGCCACTGGGTGTCATGGCGCTGGAGCGCGAGGCGCTGGGGCGACTGGAGCAGGTGCTGATCGTGGCACGCGATCACCCGCTGGCGCAGCTCGAGAGCCCGACCCACAGCGATCTGGCCGATCACCGCCAGCTGATGATCGGCCAACGCCAGCAGCTGGAACCCGGCCACGAGGGGCCGCGTTCACAGCGCTTCTGGCAGCTCAACAGCTTCTATGCCATGGCTGAGCTGACGACGCGCGGGCTGGGCTGGGCACAGGTTCCGCGCCATATCGCCCACTACCCGCCCTTCCAGCAGCGCCTGAAGATTCTGGACCTGAGCGCGCTGGGCGCCACCGCCGACATCGATATCGAACTGATCTCGCGCCGCGACAGCCCTCGCGGCCCCGCGGCCAGCTGGCTGCGCCAGTCACTGCGCGACACCTTCCACAACAGCCACGCCGCTATCGCCAACCAGAACCTGCCACCGGCGTGATTCGTGTCAGACCTGCAGCGGGTAGCGCTCGGGCGTGTGTTCAAGCTGGCATTCGAGTCGCCACAGCGCCTGGCCAGACTCGTGATACTTGCGCTCGAAGTGCGTCAGATAATCGCCCTGCGGCTCGAAGGCGTGCGCCGTCACCTCGACACCGGTGGCATGCCCGATGGCCTGGGCGAATTCCCGGGCGTAGATCTCCCAGTTGGTGCGCAGCTCAAGCTGACCGCCCAGCGCCATGATGATCGGAAACACCGGGTGGCCCTGCCAGCGCATCTTGAGATGGCGCGCCTTGGGATAAGGATTGGGGTACAGCAGGGTGTGATGCGCAGGTGCCCAGCCCGCGGCGAGCGCCAGGCGCCAGAAGTCGACGAGGTCTGCGCGCACCAGCAAGGCGTTGTCCGGCAGCTCGCCATGCTTGCGGCTGAGGCGGTCTTCGCTGCGATCCACGCCGATGACGGCATGGTCCGGATGCGCCAATGCCAGCTGACGGGTCGATCGCCCGACGCCGCAGCCACTGTCCAGCCACAGGGGCTTCGCCTGAGCCGACAACCACTGTTGCGCTTGCAGGAACGCTTCGCGGGTATGCTCCGCCACGGGTTTGCGCAGCGGATGCGCCATCGCACGGCGCACGCGACGCTCGATATCCTCGTGGGGGCCGGTCTGGGGAGAATCGATCTGGCGGGAGTTGGCGTACATCAGCAGTTCCGATAGCAACGGGCAGGAAAATCACGCGCGGAGTCTAGCAGATGCGCCTGCATCGGGCTGCGCCATATGGCGTACAGCCCATCCGGGGACGGCGGCGCAGGAAGGCCTGGACACAAAAAAAGGCGCCTGCCTCGCGGCACGCGCCTACACCAACTCAAACAGCCACGACAGAATGGCAGCTTGCGATTCGAAAATCAAACAAACGTTTAATCACGATCATCCCGTGCCATGACGAATGCAAAAACAGGCCAGTGGGACTCGCGCTGAGCGCAGAGATATCGCACAGTGTTCGCAGCAAGCGCTCGCTGGCGCGCCCGCGTAGAGGCGGGGGTGCATGACGCCTGTATTGAGGGGGTGTTATCATCCGCCCATCATTTGGACGAATATCCGCAGAGGTATCGCCCAGACCAACGACTCACAGTATTTTTACGAGGAAAGCGGCTTGTCACACTTACCGGTGATCGTCGGCATGGGCGGCGTCAATGCCGCCGGCAGAACTTCGGGCCATCAGGCGTTCCGACGCACGGTGCTCGACTCCCTGCCGGAGACAGACCGTCAAGAGACCCTGCTGGGTCTCGCGTCGCTCATGAACCTCGCCCGCTGCGATGATCAGGGCCAATGGTTCGATGCCGAAGGCCAGCCCGCCGAGGCTCAGGCGCTTGCGGAGCGTCTGGCAGACCAGGTGCTGTCCCATACCCTGATTCGTCGCATTGAAGACGAGCGCTTCAACGCGACCGGCATTCCTGCCAATCGTCAGTCAAAGCTGACGCTGGGCCAGGACTTGACCTTCACGCTGCGCAGCCGCCAGCTGCCGGAACAGCCGCCCGCTGACTGGCAGATCCGCGAGCTGGACAACCGTCATGTCGAAGTCACGGTACCGGCCGGCGAATTCGATGTCCTGCTGCCCGATCATCGTCAGGCGCTGGTGCGCGCCGCGGGCCAGCTGCCCAGCGGCTTCGCGCCGGAGCAGCTCTATCGCAGCGTGCATCACCCGCGCGGCCTATCGATGACCATCTTCGGTGCCAGCGATTGCCTCGGCGACAGCGGCCTGGACTGGGATGCGCTGCGTGATAGCCTCGATCCGGACGATATTGCCGTCTACGCCGGCAACTCCATCGGCCAGATGGACGCCGAAGGCTGGGGCGGACTGATGAAGTCCTTCGTGGCCGGTGAGCGCGCCACCTCCAAGCAGATGCCGTTGGGCTATGCCCAGATGCCCGCCGACTTCCTCAATGCCTATGTGCTGGGCAATGTCGGCGGCGCCGGTGCGGCGATGGGCGCCTGCGCAAGCTTCCTCTACAACCTGAAGCTGGGCCTGAACGACATCCGCAGCGGCCGTCGCCGCGTGGTGATGGTCGGCACCGCCGATGCGCCGATCACGCCGGAAGTCATCGAGGGCTTCCGCAGCATGGGCGCCCTGGCCGATGACGAGAGCCTCAAGGCCCTCGACGCGCTGGAAGTGCTCACCGACAGCGATTATCAGAAGGCCTGTCGCCCGTTCGCACGCAACTGTGGCTTCACCATCGCGGAAGCGACCCAGTTCGTGATCCTGATGGCGGATGATCTGGCGCTGGACACCGGCGCTCGCATCATCGGCAGCGTGCCGGACGTGTTCGTCAATGCCGACGGTTGGAAGCGCTCCATCTCGGCACCCGGCGTCGGCAACTACATCACCCTGAGCAAGGCGGTGGCACTGGCGCGCGATATCGTCGGCGATGAAGGCGTGCGCCAGCGCAGCTTCGTGCACGCCCATGCCACCTCCACGCCGAAGAACCGCACCACCGAATCCCACGTGCTCAATGAAGTGGCTCGCGCCAACGACATCCAGGCCTGGCCTGTGGTGGCGGTAAAATCCTTCGTCGGCCACAGCCAGGGCAGTGCCGCGGGCGATCAAGCGGTATCGGCGCTCGGCAGCATGGCGACCGGCATCCTGCCGGGTATCCCGACGCTGGATGCCATCGCCGATGACGTGCATCACAGCCACCTCGACATCCGCCGCGAGGCGCGCGAGTTCACCGCAGACGTCGCCTTCATCAATGCCAAGGGCTTCGGTGGCAACAACGCCAGTGGCGTGGTGCTGTCGGCAGACGTCACGCTGAAGTTGCTGGCGGCGCGGCATGGTGAGGAGGCACTGGCTGCCTGGCGTGAGCGCAGCTGTCTCTGCGAGCAGCGTCGCGCCGACTATCTGGACAAGGCACAGCGCGGCGAATTCACGCCGACCTATCGCTTCGGTGAAGGCGTGCTCGAAGGTCCGGAGCTGGAGATCACGGATCGCGAGATCCGCATCCCCGGCTATGCGAAGCCCGTCTCGCTCAAGGTCGACAACCCCTTCGGTTCGCTGTAAGCCAGGCTCGCTGCAAGACCGGCTGGCTACCCCTCCCGGGTTGCGCACTCGCTGACGAATCCCCTCCCGCGACTGGCAAGCCGCGCGAGGGGTTCTACACTCGGCGTACCGGGGGAGCCGGCGGCGCGACAGCCACTGCGCCCCGGCCTTCTGCGGCTCCTCATCCTTCGTCGTCCACTGCAGCCGGTCACCAGGCTGACCCGCTGCCGACAGAGCTCGAGTTCGTCATGCCCAAGAACATTGCCGTCTATCCCGGCACCTTCGACCCGATCACCAATGGCCATACCGACCTGATCGAGCGCGGCGCCCGCCTGTTCGACAAGGTGGTGGTCGCGGTGGCTTACAGCCCCAGCAAACGCCCCGCGCTGCCGCTGGAGATGCGCATCGATCTGGCGCGCCGGATTCTGGCGCATCTCGACAATGTCGAGGTCATCGGTTTCAGCTGCCTGCTGACAGAGCTGCTTGAGCAGCAGAATGCGCGTATCATTCTGCGCGGCCTGCGTGCGGTCTCCGACTTCGAGTACGAACTGCAACTGGCCAACATGAACCGGGCCCAGGCACCGCACGTCGATAGCCTGTTCCTGACCCCGGAATTACAGAACTCCTACATTTCATCGACCATCGTGCGCGAGATATCGCGTCATGGCGGTGATGTGTCGCGTCTGGTGCATCCGCTGGTGGCCGAGACCCTCGCCCGGCATTTCTCCGCTACCGACGACGACACCGCCACAAGCTGAGGACAGCATCATGGCCCTGATCATCACTGATGAGTGCATCAACTGCGACGTCTGCGAGCCGGAATGTCCCAATGGGGCCATCTCGCCAGGGGAAGAGATCTACGTCATCGACCCGGACCTGTGCACCGAATGCGTCGGACACTTCGATGAGCCGCAATGTCAGCAGGTCTGCCCTGTCGACTGCATCCCGCTCGACCCGGCCAACAAGGAAAGCCAGGAAGAGCTGATGGACAAGTACCACATCATCACGGCCGCACTCGGCAACTGATTGCCGCCTGCTCCGGCAGCCGTCATGACGATGACATGGCCTGTACTGCGCCACATCCGTCGTGACGGCTGCTGCTTGCTTCTTGCCTGACACCTCCTGCCTTCTCCGCAAGCCCTCTCCATAAGCCCTTTCCTCAGGCTCGGCCCTGACAGGCGTTTCAGCGCCTGACTCGCCAACGCGGCGCCTCTTGCCGCGAGACACCAACGGGTAACGTAACCGACTGGCACTAACACCGACGGGCAACGACGCCGACTGGCAACACACTTCGTTCGCGATCAAGACCTCCCGCTCTACCCGCCAGTGCCTGCTCCCGCCGTCCACCCTGCTGGCCCCGCTGCTGGCCTCACGGCTGACATGGCCAGACAGCATCGTGGCTACCAGCCTGCTCTCGGCCCCTGCCTAAACGGCTACGCAATTAATACCAAACGCTACGTCAGGTTATTTTCTGTTAGGGCAATGTAAACAATCTATTCTATCCTGTAGTGATAAAGTCACTGTCGTACCCTTTCACGCGCACGGATTGCCCATGTCCTCTCGCTCTCTCTCTACCGTTCTCAAGCGCCCCTTCCTGGGGACACGCACACAGCTGCCCAATGCCGGTACGGCGATGCTGCTTGTCATGCTGGCGATCATGGTGGTCTTGATCGTGGTGCCGCGTCCGCAGCTGTTCAGCTCGGTCGGACAGTACCTCGTCCCGCATTCATTGCTGGAAATGGGCGCGATACTGGTCGCTCTGATGTCTGCCGTCTCCATCTTCCAGGGGCACCGTCGGACACTGCCGACCAGCTTTCTGGTCATGGGGTGCGCCTTCATGCTCTCCGCCTTCTTCGACATGGTGCATATCTTCAGCTATGACGGCATGCCCGACTTCGTCAGCGAAGCCTCCATCAGCAAGGCCATCCATTTCTGGCTGGCAGGGCGGACCGCCTTCATCATCGCGCTGCTGGCCCCCTGTCTGCTGACGGCCCGCCCCGTGCCGCGCCGCTATCTGCCCCTGGCCTTTGGCTTGACGCTCGCCATCGGGCTGGCGGTGAGCTGGATAGGCCTCTTTCATCTCGACTTCCTGCCAGAGACCTTCATCGTCGGCAGCGGCCTGACCGCCTGGAAGATCGGCTACGAGTGGGCCCTGGCGCTGAGCGCTGTGCTGGCCGCGGTACTTCTGCTCGGCGCGCGCCGACTGCCTGAAGGCACCAATGCCGGCTGGCTGGCGGTCGCGGCGCTGGCCACGGGGATTTCCGAGCTGTGCTTCACGCTCTATGCCACTGCCTTCGATGTCTTCAATCTGCTCGGCCATCTGTACAAGGTGGTGGCCTACGCGATGATCTATCACGCCATCTATTCATCGCGCATGGTCTACCCCTATCAGCAGCTGCAGAAGATGAGTGACGCCCTGGGCGAGGCCGAACAACGCTGGCAGTTCGCGCTGGAAGGCTCAGGCGCCGGCGTCTGGGACTGGAAGCAGGATACCGATCACGTCTTCTACTCTCCGCAGTGGAAGGCGACGCTCGGCTTCCAGGAACACGAGATCGGCAGCAGCTTCGATGAGTGGAAATCACGCATTCACCCGGATGACATGCCGCGCACCCTCGACGACCTGAAACAGCACTTTGAAGGCCACAGCGCAGAATATCGCAACGAGCACCGCATGCTGACGCGCAACGGTGAATGGAAGTGGATTCTCGATCAGGGACGCGTGGTGGAACGTGCCGAGGATGGCAGGCCCCTGCGCATGATCGGCACTCACAGCGATATCGACTGGATCAAGGAGCAGCAGCAACGCCTGATCAGCAGCCGTGCCCGTCTGCGCTCCATCTATCACTCCGCCCCGGTGGGCATCATCGTCGCCGACCGGGATGGCACCATCGCGGATGCCAACTCGGCCATGCATGCCCTGCTGGGCAAGAGTGATGCCGAGCTTTTCCAGCAATCGCTGTGGGGGCTGTTCTCACTGGATGAGATCAGTCGCATGAAACGTGCCTGGGGCCAGCTTCAGCGCGAAGGCGGCAGCTTCCAGGACGAATACCACATGCAGACCGACACGGGTCAGATGTTCTGGGCGGAAGTCACCCTCACGCCGCTCGAGGGCGAGGAGCGCACCCTGGTATTGATCAACAATATCGAGGACCGCCGTCGCGCCATCGAGTTGCTCGAGGAGAACGCGACCCTGTATCAGGAAGTCTTCAGCACCGGCAACGCCATCAAGCTGCTGATCGACCCGGAGCTTGCCGAGATCATCGATGCCAACCCGGTCGCCGCCGACTTCTATGGCTACAGCATCGGCGAGATGTGCGGCATGCCACTGGGCCGTATCAACGTGCTGGCCAGCCAGTCGCTCTCCAAGCGCATCCGTGCGGTCGTCAACCGTACCGACAACCACTTCGAGGCCAGCCATCAGCTTGCCAACGGTGAATTGCGTGATGTCGAGATCTTTACCGGCCCGGTGGACCTGAACGGCCGCACCCTGCTGTTCTCCATCGTTCACGACATCACCGATCGCAAGCGTGCCCAGCGCGACCTGCAGGCCGCCAACCTCAAGCTGTCGCGACTCTCCGAGAGCCGCAGCCAGATCCATCACCTCGCGGAATGCCTGCTGACCTGCTCTCAGCTCGATGAGATCATCACCCAGCTCAATGTTCGTCTGCCCAGCCTGTTCGCCGGCTGCGAAGGCAACGTGACCCTGCATGACCCAAATGACGTTCATCAAACAATGCATATCAACTGGGGATCACCACCTACAGACGCTCGTCATCTCAAACAGTCACTCACGGTCGGGGATGGCCAGGTGGGGGAATTCATGCTGCTGATCCCGCCGGAAGAGGACAGCCTCGAGCGCCTGCAACCCCTGGCGGAAGATGTCAGCCACCTGGTGATGCTGGCACTGGCAGACCTGCAGCTGAAGCGGGGTCTGGCACACGAGGCACGCAAGGACACGCTGACGCGCCTCTTCAATCGTCGCCACCTCGATGAGGTGCTGCCCCAGAAACTGGCCGAGGCCAGCATCGGCAATCCGCTGTCCCTGGTGGTGCTGGATCTCGACCACTTCAAGCAGGTCAACGATACCTACGGCCACGAGATGGGCGATCAGGTCCTCACGCGCCTGGCCAACCTGATACGTGAGTCGCTGCGCAGCTCCGATGAAGCCTGTCGCTACGGCGGCGAAGAGTTCGTGATCCTGATTCCCGGTGCCAGCGCAGCGGTGTCACGCGCACGCGTCGAGGCCATTCTCGAAGCCTTCCACGAAGAAGTCTTCGAGCATGAGACGCTGGGGCCGCTGACCGGCTTGAGCTTCTCCGCCGGGGTCGCCAACGCGCCGCATGACAGCCAGGCCACCGACGCGCTGTTCAACATGGCCGACAATGCGCTCTACCAGGCGAAACGCGCCGGACGCAAACGCGTGCTGTGCTTCAACTCACTGCCGCCCGCAGCCGATAGCCACGCCAGGCAACCCGCGCACTGACCGCCGCTCTCACCACCCTTCAGACACGACAACGCCGACCCTCGAGGTCGGCGTTGTCGTGTCCAGCCATGAGCGGCGCGTGCTCACCAGCCGCGATCAGGACATCCTCAATCCCAATCGACCCGCGTGGTCTTGCAACCCAGGCAGCGAGCGAAGGTCGCCTGCGCCGGGGTCGCGACCAGTACGCGCGCCGTCTCATCGATATTCTGCCCCATGGCCGCGAAGGGAGCCGACACGACAAAGATGGCAGCACCGACGACGGTCGTGGCCAGCAACAGTGGACGTCCGATAAGAGCATCGGCCACCATCATGCCTGCGCTGGGTGTGTCGTCACCCTGCTCGCTGGGCAGCTCGATGGCCTGCACCGGCGTCGCCAGCACCAGCGTCATGCCAGCTGCTGCAAGCCCAGTGCGCAATCGCGTGCTTCGCTGAAGAATCGTGCGTTTCATAGTCAGTTCCCTTGCGTCCGGACGCTCCATGCGTCCCTGTTATGGGTCTTCGCGCCAGTGGACCTCTCGGCTGGCGCATGGCAGGCCTTGCCATCAAGTCACCAGAACTAGATTAGCGCTCCAGCGCCATTACGCCCAGCCCTGCCAGGCCTTATCCTGATCAACGCGACCGCTCCCGGCTGACGTTACCTTCACCCCTCATTCGGACCCAACATGCCCGCCCCTTCCCTGAAAACCGCCACACTGCCTTCCGCCGATCGCCATATGTGGCGCCTGGCCTGGCCCATCATCCTTTCCAACATTTCCGTGCCGTTACTGGGGCTGGTGGATACCGCCGTGGTCGGGCATCTCGAGGATGCGGTGTATCTGGGCGCGGTCACGCTGGGCGCGGTCCTCTTCAGCTTTCTGTACTGGGGCTTCGGATTTCTGCGCATGGGCACGACCGGCATGACGGCACAGGCCCATGGCCGTGAAGACCACGATGGCCTGCGCACCTTGCTGGGCCAAGGCATCGGGCTGGCACTCGCCATCGGGCTGGTGTTGATCATCGCCGGCTCGCCGCTGATCACCCTGGGACTATCGCTGATGGAGGCCAGCGAGGCCACGCGTGCCCTGGCCCATGACTACGCCAGCATACGTCTGTGGTCGGCACCGGCCGTGCTGATCAACTACGTGATTCTGGGCTGGTTCCTGGGGCTGGGGAATTCGCGCGTCACGCTCGGCATCCTCGTGCTGACCAATGGCGTCAACATCCTGCTCGATCTGGCCTTCGTGCCCGGGCTGGGCATGACCAGCGATGGCGTGGCGCTGGCCAGCGTGATCGCCGACTACTGTGCGCTAGCCACGGGCCTGTGGCTGGTCGCCCGCCAGCTCAGACGCATGCCGGGGCGCAGTGACCGCGCAGCGCTGCTGTCTCTCCCCGCCTGGGGCGCGCTGATCCGCGTCAATCAGCATCTGTTCGTGCGCACCCTGTGCCTGCTGGGCGCGACGGCCTATTTCACCTCGCAGGGTGCCAGCTTCGGGGATGATGTTCTGGCGGCCAATGCGGTGTTGCTGCAGTTCGTGATGATGACGTCCTATGCACTGGATGGCTTCGCCCAGGCGGCGGAATCAGAGGTCGGGCGAGCCGTCGGCCAGAACGACTGGCAACGCTTCGCGCGCAGCGTGGGAGCGGCAACCCGCTTCTCCTTGATCACCGCGACAGCGGCCAGCGGCCTGCTCTGGCTCTGCGGGCCGGCGTTGATCCACCTGCTGACCGACATTCCCGAAGTCCGTGCCCTGGCCACCGTCTATCTGCCCTGGATGGTCGCCATGCCCCTGGTCGCGGTGTGGAGCTACCTGCTGGACGGCATCTTCATCGGTGCCACGGCGACGCGTGAAATGCGCAATACGCTGGTGGTATCCCTGCTGGCCTTCATCGGTCTGTGGCCGCTGCTCGAAGGCTTCGGCAATCATGGACTGTGGCTGGCCTTCCTGCTGTTCACCAGCGTGCGCTCTGCCGTGCTCGGCGGCTACTACCTGCATCATCGCCGTCACCATTGGCGCTGATGCCATGCCAGTTGAAGCCTCCAGCAGGTTGATGCAGCGCTGAAAGGCTTGCCGCTGGCATTGGCGTGCCACTCGACCATCGCGCGATATTCTCCTGATAGCGAATGGACTAATGTGAGCGTGCCAACCCGTTTCCCATACCGATAAAAAGCCAACAGGGACTCTCACATGCTGCAATCGCTATCACGGCCAGCCGTCAAGCTGGTTGAGCGCTATCTGCCTGACCCCTATATCTTCGTCTTGTTGCTGACCGTCGTTGCAGCGGCAGCCGCCATGCTCATCGAACAGCGCTCCCCCACCGAGGTGATGCGCTATTGGGGCGATGGCTTCTGGAATCTGCTGACCTTCTCGATGCAGATGCTGCTGGTGTTGATCTCGGGCTTCATGCTCGCCAACACCCCGCCGGTGAAGAAAGGCCTGGCCAGCATCGCCTCGCTGGCCAGAACGCCCGGCAGCGCCATCATGCTGGTCACCTTCGTGTCGCTGATCGCCAGCTGGATCAACTGGGGCTTCGGGCTGGTCATCGGGGCGCTGTTCGCCAAGCAGCTGGCCAGGATGATCAAGGTCGATTACCGCCTGCTGATCGCCAGTGCCTACTCCGGTTTCGTGATCTGGCATGCGGGCATCTCGGGCTCGATTCCGCTGACCATCGCCACCGCGGGCCACTTCACCGAGGACAGCATCGGCATCGTGCCCACCTCGGACACCATCTTCGCTTTCTTCAATATCGCCATCGTCGCGGCGCTCTTGATCATCATGCCGCTGGTCAATCGCGCCATGATGCCCTTCGAGAAGGAAAGCGTGTACGTGGACCCGGCCCTGCTCGAGGAGAAGCACACCGAGATCAGCGACCAGCCTCGTCCCGCCGAGCGTCTCGAGAACTCGCCGATTCTCGCCTGGGTCGTCGGGCTGTTCGGCCTCGCCTGGCTGGTGGATCACTTCGTGATTCGTGGCGGCGGACTGAACCTGAACGTGATCAACTTCAGCTTCCTGTTCCTGGCCATCGTGCTGCATGGCACGCCGCGCAAGCTGCTGGACAGCCTGAATGAAGCCATCAAGGGCGGCGCAGGCATCGTCATCCAGTTCCCCTTCTACGCCGGCATCATGGCGATCATGGTGCAGTCGGGACTGGCCGCCACGCTCTCCGAAGGTTTCGTGTCGATTGCCACCGCCGACAGCCTGCCGTTCTGGTCCTTCATCAGTGCCGGTATCGTCAATCTGTTCGTGCCCTCCGGTGGCGGCCAGTGGGCCGTGCAGGCACCGGTCATGATTCCCGCCGCCCAGGCATTGGGTGCCGACCTGTCACGCGTCGCCATGGCCGTCGCCTGGGGCGATGCCTGGACCAACATGCTGCAGCCCTTCTGGGCACTGCCGGTGCTCGCCATCGCCGGCCTCAAGGCCAAGGACATCATGGGCTTCTGCCTGGTGCAGCTGCTGGTGACTGGCATCATCATCTCGCTGGGTCTGACGCTGCTCTGATACCCGCCTGACGGCGGCGTCAGCTAGCCTTTTCAGCCAGCGATTCAGATAGCCTTACCGACAACCCCGCAAGCTCCTTGCCCCCACAGGCGACTGTGGGGGCAAGGTCGTTTATAGATAGCTGATATGCCGCTCACGGGGTGCCAAGACGTCACGAATCCCGCAGACTAGCCATTATCCCTCTCTGCGCGGCATGCCAGAGCCATTGCTTCACCTGAGAGCCCCTGACAGCTCCCACTCACCTGACAGGCCCGTGCCTGAAGGACGCCCCAATGAGCGAGAACCAGCCAGAACAGACCGCCCTCAACGAAGCTCTGCCCGGCCAGCATCAGTTGATCATGACCGAGCTGATGACCCCCGACATGGCCAACTTCAGTGGCAAGGTGCACGGTGGCGCCATCCTCAAGAAGCTGGATGAAGTCGCCTACGCCTGTGCCAGTCGCTACAGCGGCAGCTACGTCGTCACCCTCTCGGTCGACCAGGTGCGCTTCAAGCAGCCGATCCACGTCGGCGAGCTGGTGACCTTCCTGGCCTCGGTCAATCATGTCGGCCGCTCCTCGATGGAGATCGGCATCAAGGTGGTCGCCGAATCCATCCAGGGTCGCCTGATTCGCCATACCAACAGCTGCTATCTGACCATGGTCGCGGTCGATTCCAACGGCCAGCCGGTGCCGGTGCCGCCACTCAACCTGGAAACCCAGGAACAGAAGCTGCGCTTCCACAAGGCCGCCATCCGCAAGAAGCTGCGCAAGCAGGCCGAAGAAGAAGAGAAGCGCCAGGAATCCATCGAGTTCTGAGCGACTCCCGGCAAATGCTGCGAGCGCAATCCTAACAGTCAGCACAAGATACGGAGTGCACCGCCCCGAGCGGATGGCGATACTGATCGTGAACCTTGCACAGCGAGATGAACGATGACATCAGTGTCCGGCGAAAAGACAGCGGCAGGCATGACGGCACCACCTGCCGCTGGCGACGCTCAAGGGTGCAATGAGGCCATCTGGCAGCGTCTGCTGGCGCGCCAGCCGATCGCCGGGGAGACCCTGCGCTACGGCGTGATCACCACTGGCATCTTCTGTCGCATCGGCTGCCCATCCCCGGCGCCACGCCGGGACAACCTGCGCCTGTTTGCCGACGCCCACGCGGCACGCGCCGCGGGCATGCGCGCCTGTCGGCGCTGTCATCCTGAGCAGCCCGACAAGCCTGATCGCCCTCAGACCGACAAGCAGACTCGCCATCCCGTCAGGGCCACGTCTGGAGCACCGACGATGCCGGAATCGAACGCCTCACATTCATGCGCCTCCACTGCCGCCCGCTCGACACCTGCAGATGCTGCCTCAGCCACCGCCTCGCCCTGGCCGCTGGCGGTGTGTCGGCAGCTGGAGCAGGCCGTCGCCGCAGGCGAGCCCACCCCGACACTCGCAAGCCTGGCGGCGGAGCACGGGATAAGCGCCTCGCATCTTCAGCGCCGCTTCACGGCACTGCTGGGCCTGTCACCTTCCGAGTACTCGGCGGGTCTGCGTCAGATGCAGTTCCATGCGCTGCTGGAGGAAGGCCATGGCGTGACAGAGGCGATCATCGCCGCCGGCTATCGTTCCAGCAGTCGCGCCTATGCGCGCAGGGACGGCATCACGCCCAGCGCCCGCCGCTCCGGCGGCCAGGGAGAAGACCTGCTGGCATTGCATTGGCCGTGTCGCTTCGGGATACCGCAGCAGTCCTGCTGGCTGAGCGCAGGACTCAGCGCGCGTGGCGTGGTCGTCATTCAGCTCAGCGACAGTCGTGAGGCGGGCCAGCAGGCACTGGAAGCACGCCTGCCCAGGGCCAACTGGCAGCAGATGGAGACAGAGACAGATGGTCAGGACGGCAACGCTCACGCGGCCAGTCGCCTGCTGCATGCCTCACTGGGGGCACGGTTACTCGCCCTGTGCGAGCAACCGGAGACCAGTCATGCACTGCTGCTCGAACTGCCGCTGGATGTGCGTGGCACCGCCTTTCAATTGAGCGTCTGGCAGCAGCTCAACGCCACCGTGAGCGGTGATACCCTGACCTACCGCCAGCTGGCCGAGGCGCTCGAGCGACCGACCGCCAGCCGCGCCGTCGCCAATGCCTGTGGTGCCAACCCGCTGGCTCTGCTGACGCCTTGCCATCGTGTGGTACGCGGCGATGGCGGGCTCGGCGGCTATCGCTGGGGCGTGCCGCTCAAGCAGGCCCGATTGGCGCAGGAGTCCGGCACCCGTCGGGAGTGAGAGCGGCGATGTGCTAGAGCGTCATGGGGCGCAGCGCAGGCGGCGCCTGCAGCTGCTCGCGCACGATTTCCAGCGCGTGGGTCAGCGCCTCACGGCTCTCGGCAGCGCTCAGGCACAGCCGGATGGCCTGCGGTGGCGGCTCATTGCCGACACAGAAGGGCTCGGCGCTGGTGACGTGCACCCCCCGCTCGGCCAATGACGCGACCATCGCCTGACTGCGCTGCCCTTCGGGCAACTCGAGCCACAGATCGAACGAGGACGGCCGCGCCGCCGGCGACCACTCCGCCAGCAGCGTGCGGGCCAGTCGCTGGCGCGCGCGCATCTCCTCCATCTGCCACTCCACCAGCTGTATCGCGTTGCCGCTGGTCAGCCAGGCGCAGACCGTTTCCATCAACAGCGGCGCCACCATCCAGCTGTGGCTGCGCAGCACTGCGCCGATGCGGGTCAGCACCTCCACCGGCGCCCGCAATACGCCCAGGCGCAGGCCACCGGCCAGCAACTTGGAGGTACTGAAGACATACAGGGTGCGCTCCGGCGCCATCTGATAGAGACGGGTGCCGCACTCCTCGTCGGGCAGATATTGCACCCCATCTTCCAGAATCCAGAAGTCATGCTGGCGCGCGAGGGCGACCAGTGCCTCGCGCCGTGCATGAGACAACTGCGCCGCGCCCGGATTGTTCTGCTCGGCCATCACATAGACCATTCTGGGCGCCTGCTGACGACACAGCCGCGCCAGCGCCTCGACATCCATGCCGTCCTTGTCCAGCGGCACCCGCAACAGCTTGAGGCCACGTTCGGCGCTGGCGACGATCAAGCCGGGATAGGTCAGTGCGCCGGTGACCACGGCATCCCCGGGCGCCAGCAGCGCCGACAACGCCAGCGTGATGCCATTCTGGCCGCCCTGGGTCAGCATCAGCTCCTCGGGGGCAACCGGCATGCCAAGCTCGCCCATCCAGCTCGCCAGCAACTGCCGGTGGCTGCCGTCGCCGAATTCATTCTGATACTCGACACTGCGCAGCAAGGCCTCGGGTGACTGGCTGATCGCGGCCAGCGCCGCTGCCATTCCCTGCTGCCGCGCGGGGTGAGGCGGTGGCAGGCTCATGGTGAGATCGATCACGCCGGATGCCGGCAGCGCGCCCCCCTGTTCTGGCGCCAATCCATAGGCCTTGCTGGCACGCAGGGCATGCCCGAAGCTGCTGAAGGATCCATGCGCGCTCCGGGTGGCGCCGTTGATGTAGGTGCCGCTCCCGACACGCGCCGACACCAGGCCACTCCGCTCGGCCTCGGCGTAGCCTCGCGTCACCGTGCCGATGGTCACGCCCAGCGCATCCGCCAGCCGCCGTTGAGGCGGCAGTCGCTCGCCTTCCTTGAGTTGGCCCGCGGCGATATCGAGGCGGATTGCCTCCGCCAGCGCACGGTAACGCGGCATGGCGGGGTCCAGGGTCGGAATCCACATTGTCATGGTGACAAAAAACCTGTTGACGGTAATTGTCATCAGATTATGCTCAAAACATGCCGCCAACAAGCCACAAAACACGTGAATGTGCCGGCATCCGTAAATTGAACCCATACAATCAGACACACCACCTCGACAACGCCCACCACGCTGAAGGACACCCATGGAATCCCTCGCCTTTCTGGCCCCCGCCACGCTTTTCATGCTGTCGATGACCCTGACACCCGGCCCCAACAACGTGATGCTGACGGCCTCGGGGGCCAACTATGGTTACTGGCGCACCCTGCCGCATATCTTCGGCATCCTGATCGGCTGCCTGGTGCTGTTCATCGCCATCGCGCTGGGGCTGGGGCTGGTCTTCGAGCGTTATCCCATCGTGCAGACGCTACTGAAGGTGCTGGGCAGTGCCTACCTGCTCTACCTGGCCTGGAAGATCGCCACCGCCCCGCCCCCTGACTTCGCCAGCCAGCAGGATGCGCGCCCGATGACCTTCCTCGCGGCGTGCCTGTTCCAGTTCGCCAACCCCAAGGCCTGGGTGATGGGCATGGCGCTGATGGCAAGCTTTCTGCCCGAGGAAGGCCCGGCACTGCTCAACGCCGTATTGCTGGCAGGCTTCGCGGAACTGGTCGCGCTGCCGTGCATCTCGCTGTGGGCGGGCTTCGGGACCGCCATCGGGCGTCTGCTGAATACCGAGCGCGCCTGGAAGATCTTCAACCGCGTGATGGGCGTACTGACCGCTTCCTGCGTGGTGATGATCCTCGGCTGACCCTCAGCCTGAATCTGGAGTACGCGAATGACACCGGAGCGTCGAACACTGTTCGAATAATCACTGTTCATGCAGGCGAGGTTGGTTAGACTGTCGAGACGCCAATTCCACGCTCGCACAGGACGCTCCCTGCATGCTGACACTCTACGGTGATCGCCGCTCCGGCAACTGCTACAAGGTCGAGCTGCTGCTGCACCTGCTCGAACGCCATCATCACTACATCGAGGTCGACATTCTGGCCGGCGACACCCGCACGCCGGAATTCCTGACCCGCAACGTCAATGGCAAGATTCCGCTGCTGGAGCTGCATCGCGGCGAGACACTGTCGGAGTCGAACGCCATTCTGAATTACCTCGCCGATGGCAGTGACCATCTGCCGAGCGACCCCTTCCTGCGCGCCAAGGTGCTTCAGTGGCAGTTCTTCGAGCAGTACAGCCATGAGCCGTACATCGCCACCGCCCGCTTCATCAATCGCTACCTTGGCCTCCCCGACGAGCGCCGCGCCGAGTACGCCGCCAAGCAGGATGGCGGCAAGCGCGCCCTGCGCGTGATGGAGCACCATCTCGCCGAGCATGACTGGCTGGTCGGGGACCGATTCACGATTGCCGACATTTCCCTTTATGCTTATACGCATGTTGCCGATGAAGGCGGCTTCGCGCTGGATGACTATCCCGCCATTCAGGCGTGGCTGGCACGCGTCGCGGCGCAGCCGGGGCATTTCGATATCCCGCGGGACTGATAGGATATGGCATCCCCGACGACCGCCGTTTGCCAGGACACACGATGCCAACCTTGACCTATCGTCCGATGACACCGGAAGACCACCCTGCCTTCATCGCCATGATGGAGGCGACTCCCGGCGTGGTCATCCGCGATGCCGACCGCCATGCCCCTGTCGCCCGCTATCTGGCGCGCAACCCCGGCATGAGCCACCTGGCCTTTCTCGATGAGCGCCTGGTCGGCTGCGCCATGGCGGGCCATGACGGCAAGCGCGGCTATCTTCAGCATGTGATGACGGCGCCGGACATGCGTGGCCAGGGCATCGCCAGCACGCTGATCGACCGCTGTCTGGCAGCCTTGGCCAGCGAAGGCATCGACAAGGTGCATCTGGATACCCTGCACGACAACCATGACGCTCATCGCTTCTGGGAGCGTCTTGGCTGGTCCAACCGCAATGCCGAGATCGTGCGCTTCTCGCGCATTCTGGTGGACAACCCCAACGCCTGAGACAGCCGCCTTGTATCCCGACGACCGCTAAGCAAGCCCGACGACCGCTGAGCAAGCCCGACGACCACTGAACAAGCCCGACGACTACTGAGCAAGCCCGACGACCGCTGAGCAAGGAGCTCTACCGTGCAATTTCTCGAAAATGACGACCTCGGCAAGCTGATACTGCGCCTGATGCTGGGCCTGCTGTTGCTGTTTCATGGCCTCTCGAAATTGCTCGGCGATGGCGGCACGCTGAGCTGGATCGCCGGCGAGCTCGAGAATCTGGGCATCCCGGGCGTGGTGGCCTATGGCGTCTACATCGGCGAGATCATCGCGCCCATCATGCTGGTGCTCGGCGTGCACTCGCGCATCGCCGGACTGATCGTGGTCGCCAACATGCTGTTCGCCTTTGCCGTGGCACACATGGGCCAGCTGTTGAGCCTGTCGCCCTCCGGCGGCTGGGCGCTGGAGCTGCAAGGCTTCTTCCTCGCCAGCGCCCTGGCCATCGTCTTTCTCGGCAGCGGCCGCTTCGCGGTACAGGAGGACTGATGGCCGACGTCGTCACCGCCAGCACCTATTGCGAGAATGCTCCCCAGCACCCGATTCATGGCCCTTATCATGACCATGAATACGGCTTTCCGGTCAGCGATGACCGGGTGCTGTTCGAACGCTTCGTGCTTGAGATCAATCAGGCCGGCCTCTCCTGGCTGACGGTACTCAAGAAGCGCACGGCCTTCCGCGAGGCCTTCGAGGAATACGATATCGCGCGCATCGCCGCCTACGGGGACGAGGATCGCGCGCGCCTGCTCAACAATGCCGGCATCATTCGCAACCGGCTCAAGATCAATGCCGTGATCCACAACGCAGGCGTGGTGATGCAGCTCAAGGATTCCCACGGCAGCTTCAGTGCCTGGCTGGATGCCCATCATCCACAACCGCTGTCAGCCTGGGTCAAGCTGTTCAAGAAGACCTTCCGCTTTACCGGCCCCGAGATCGTCAACGAGCTGCTGATGAGCTGCGGCTATCTGCCCGGCTGTCATCGTGATGACTGTCCGGTGCAGGCACGCGTGCTGGATGCCGGCCCGCGCTGGGCCGAGCCGGGCGCCCTGGCGGCGATCCGTGCAGATGACTGACGCCTGCTCCCACGACTCCCGCTCTCTTCTTCCTCACAGGTAGCCCACGCATGGACTCCCTTACCCAGATCTGCCTCGGGGCCGTCGTTGGCGGCGCCGTCATGGCGCCGGCCATTCGCCGCCTGCCCAGCCCGAAACGCGGCGCGGCCATCCGCTATGCGCTGCTCGGCGGCGCGGCGCTCGGCACCCTGCCCGACCTCGACGTGATGATCGACTACGGCGACGCGGTCGCCAATTACACCCATCACCGCGGCTTCAGCCATTCCCTGCCGGTGCTGGCGCTTTTGGGCATCGTGCTCGGCTGGCTGCTGGCGCGCCTGCCACGTCTGGCGAGTCTCGGCCGTGGACGGCTGATCGCCTACTGCATGCTGTGCCTGGTCACCCACCCGCTGCTGGACAGTTTCACCACCTACGGCACCCAGCTGCTGTGGCCGTGGCCCAGCCGCCCCATCAGTCTGGCCAGCGTCTTCATCATCGACCCGCTCTACACCCTGCCGCTGCTGATCACTGGCCTGTGGGTGGCGATTCGTGGTCGCGCCGGGCATCTGTTGAGCGCGGGCCTCATGCTCTCGAGCCTCTATCTTGGCTGGGGGCTGGCCGCCAAGAGCTGGGTCGAACATCGCGTGGCGCCGCTGCTGGCCAGTCAGGGCTTCGCCGACGCTCCGCGCATGGTGCAGTCGACTCCCTTCAACAGCCTGCTGTGGCGTGTCAGCGCAACCACCCCGCAGGCGGATCACGAATGGATGGTCAGCGTGTTCGACTCCGACGCGCAGCTGGCGTCTCTCGCACGCCGTGATTTCCCGCGCCATCCGACGCTGGATGCCGAGGTCGCGAAGCTGGAGGACGGCCAGCGCCTGCGCTGGTTCGCGGCGCCCTATCTACGTGCGAGCCGCGAGCGGACACCAGAGGGTGAGACGCTGCTGGCAGTGACCGATACACGCCTGGGCTCACCCGGCTACCACCCCTTCCGCTTTGCCCTCGCACGCCAGAGCGCCGCGGGGGAATGGCAAGGGCTCGAGAACAGCCAGCGACTGCCCAGCCGGCCTGTCGATCGCGCCGCCCTGCTAAGCCTCTGGCAGGCCGTCCACGACCCGCAGACGCGCATGCAGCCGAATCAGCGCACCGTCTCTACCATGCCCTCCAACCCCTCGGCCGAGACAAGATAAAGCGCCGCTGATGAAGTCCCCGGATACGACAACGCCCGCCATGGCAGCCATGGCGGGCGTTGTCGTATCAGTGCTGTGGTGACGATCAGCCGAGGTACTTGATCATCACCCCCGCGGCAACCGCCGAGCCGATCACGCCGGCCACGTTCGGCCCCATGGCATGCATCAGCAGGAAGTTATGCGGGTTGTACTCGAGCCCGACCTTGTTGGAGACACGTGCCGCCATCGGCACCGCCGAGACACCGGCCGACCCGATCAGCGGATTGATCGGTGTCTTGGAGACCTTGTTCATCAGCTTGGCCATCAGTACCCCGCAGGCCGTGCCGATACCGAAGGCGACCACGCCGAGGGCCAGAATGCCCAGCGTCTCCACCGCCAGGAACTTGTCGGCCTGCAGTTTGGAGCCCACCGACAATCCCAGGAAGATGGTGGTGATGTTGATCAGCGCGTTCTGGGCGGTATCCGACAGACGCTCCACCACACCACACTCGCGCATCAGGTTACCGAAGCAGAACATGCCCAGCAGCGGTGCGGCGTCCGGCAGCAGCATCGCCACCATGATCAACAGCACCAGCGGGAACAGGATCTTCTCGGTCTTGGACACCGGCCGCAGCTGGGTCATGACTAGGCTGCGTTCCTTGGCGGTGGTCAGCGCGCGCATGATCGGCGGCTGGATCATCGGCACCAGTGCCATGTAGGAGTAGGACGCCACGGCGATCGCGCCCAGCAGCTCCGGCGCCAGCAGACTGGCGACATAGATGGAGGTCGGGCCGTCCGCACCACCGATGATGCCGATGGCCGCCGACTGCTGCAGGCTGAAGTCCATCAGGCCCATCGAGGTCATCGCCACCGCGCCCAGCAGGGTCGCGAAGATGCCGAACTGCGCCGCCGCACCGAGGAACAGGGTCTTGGGATTGGCCAGCAGCGGGCCGAAGTCCGTCATCGCGCCCACGCCCATGAAGATCACCAGCGGCGCGATGCCGGAGGCGATCGCCACGCTGTAGAAGCTGTAGAGCATGCCGTTGGAGAAGCCGTCATCCAGCGCCATGTTGCTGGCCTGCTGCTTGAGCGCGGCGGGAATCTCGCCATGCAGCGCCTGCTCCACCGCGTGGCGCGCCTCATCCAGCGGCAGGCTGGCGATGTTGACGTTGAGCAGATTGGCCATCGAAGCCAGCAGCTCCGGCTTGCCGAGATGGGCCGCCTGCTCGGCGGCAGACAGCGCCAGCCCGGCTTCCGGGATGTTGGCCAGAATGCCGCCGAAGCCGATCGGCACCAGCAGCAGGGGTTCGAAGTTCTTGCGGATCGCCAGATAAAGCAGGCCAAGGCCGATGACGATCATCGCCAGCTGGCCGAAGCTCATGTTGTAGAGCCCCGAGCCGTGCCAGAGGTTGAGTATCTTGTCCATGTCGTGTCGCCTTGCAGAGGAGCATCACCGACCGGCCCGCCGTGCATGACGACGGGCCGGACACACCGGCTCAGAGGGTGATCAGAACGTCGCCGACACTGACACTGTCGCCTTCCTTGACCTTCACCGCGGAGACGGTACCGGCCTGGTGGGCACGGATCTCGGTCTCCATCTTCATCGCCTCGAGGATGATGACCACATCCCCTTCGGCCACGCTGTCACCGACACTGACATTGACCTTGAAGATGTTGCCCGCCAGCGGCGCACTCACCGGCTCACCGGAGGCGGCCTGTGCGGCAGGTGCCGCCGCTGCGGCGGCCGGAGCAGGCGCCGCTGGCTCGCTGGCCTGCACCTGGGTGATGTCTCCGCCTTCGGCGACCTCGACCACATACTGCTTGCCGTTGACGTTCAGGGTGTAGGTCTGCGGACCGCTCGACGCGGTTTGAGCACTGACGGCCGGCGCTGCGGCGGACGGCGCACTTGCAGACTTGGACGCCTTGTCATCGACAGCCTGCGGCGCGGGCTCGAAGGCATCCGGGTTGCCACGGTTGCGCAGGAACTTGAGGCCGATCTGCGGGAACAGCGCGTAGGTCAGCACGTCATCGGTCTCGCGCTCGCCGCCTTCCAGGGTGATGCCCTCTTCACTGGCCTTGCCCTTGAGCTCCTCACGCAGACGCTCCATCTCCGGCGTCAGGTTGTCGGCCGGGCGGCAGGTGATCGGCTCGCCGCCTTCCAGCACGCGGGACTGAAGCTCACTGTCGAAGGGCGCCGGTGCCGCGCCATATTCGCCCTTGAGCAGCGCCTGCACTTCCTTGGAGATCGACTTGTAGCGCTCACCCATCATCACGTTCATCACCGACTGGGTGCCGACGATCTGTGAGGTCGGGGTCACCAGCGGGATATAGCCCAGGTCCTTGCGCACCCGCGGAATCTCGGCGAGCACGTCATCCAGCTTGTCACCGGCGCCCTGCTCCTTGAGCTGGCTTTCCATGTTGGTGAGCATGCCACCCGGCACCTGCGCGACCAGGATGCGCGAGTCGATACCGCGCAGGCTGCCTTCGAAGGCCGCGTACTTCTTGCGCACTTCGCGGAAATAGCCGGCGATATCCTCGAGCTTCTCGAGATCGAGCCCGGTATCGCGCTCGGTTCCCGCCAGCATCGCGACCACGGATTCCGTCGGGCTATGGCCGTAGGTCATCGACATGGAAGAGATGGAGGTGTCGACGTTGTCGATGCCCGCCTCGATGGCCTTGAGGGCCGTGGCGGTGGAAAGCCCGGTGGTGGCGTGGCACTGCATGTGGATCGGGATCGACAGGCTCGCCTTGAGGCGCGAGACCAGTTCAAAGGCGGTGTACGGCGTCAGCAGGCCTGCCATGTCCTTGATCGCCAGTGACTGGGCACCCATGGACTCGATCTTCTGCGCCAGCTCGACCCACATCTCCAGGGTGTGCACGGGGCTCACGGTGTAGGAGATGGTGCCCTGGGCATGCTTGCCCTGATCCAGCACCGCCTTGAGCGGACGCTCGAGGTTGCGCGGGTCATTCATGGCATCGAAGACACGGAAGACATCGACACCGCTGGTCGCGGCACGCTTGACGAAGGTATCCACCACATCATCGGCGTAATGACGATAGCCGAGCAGGTTCTGGGCGCGCAGCAGCATCTGCTGCTGGGTCTTGGGCATCGCTTCCTTCAGGGCACGAATGCGCGCCCAGGGGTCTTCGCCCAGATAGCGAATACAGGCGTCGAAGGTCGCGCCGCCCCAGCTCTCCAGCGACCAGAAGCCGATGTCGTCCAGCTTGGCGGCGATCGGCAGCATGTCATCGAGGCGCATGCGCGTGGCCAGCAATGACTGATGCGCGTCGCGCAGTACCACATCCGTGATGCCCAGCGGTTGCTTGTCCATGAGTGATCCCTTGTTCTTTATATTGTGGATATCGAGTTCTGCGCGCGCTGCAGGCAGCCTGTTGCGTCAGCCTGCAACACAGAATATTGCACTCGGGGGGAGGTCTACCCACCGTACTGCTCGTGATAGAATCGCCGCCTGCTACTCTCGGCAGTGGTCAGACGCTCGGCAGAGCCCAGACGCTATCGGCGAAGCCGCGCAAGCGTCAGTGCCGGTGCTGATCCTGCCGGAAGCGGTGAATCGCCGCGGCCATGACGGCCGTCAGTTCGCTGTCATCCTCTGCCGCAGGGGCCGGGGCAGCCGGCGCCCGCGCAGCACCTGGCGCAGCGGGCACTGGTGCAGGCGCGAAGCGATCCACCAGCCTGGCCATCGCCATCATGGCGACCACCAGCAGACTTAGAAACACGAACACGAACCCCATCCCGAACACCATCAGGTTCAAGCCTTCACCGAGCAGATCATTCTCTTGCATGCCAGTGTCCTCGAGTCTTTCTCGTTATCGAGCCGCACTACGGCGCAGCGCCTGCGCTGAACGCCAATGTCTTCGGTCACGCCGGACACGGCACGACGGATAGGCTCCGCCGCCGATAGCCTCTGTCGGTATGCCCATGCAGCTGCATTCAATGCTTGTTGGTCGCTCTAAAGTGCCTGATTCCACGGCAATTGCAATGACACCATCGTTGACCCCACAGGCCCTCGCGCGGGCCGGCCGCATCGGCATCGCGCCGATGGAAGGCGTGATAGATGACATCACGCGCGAATGTCTCACTGGCCTTGGCGGCTACGACTGGTGCGTGACGGAATTCGTGCGCGTGACCCACGTCAAGTTACCGCCGCGCGTCTTCAAGCGCATCTGTCCGGAGCTGCTCGACGCCTCCCCGACACAGACGGCACGAACACGACACGAGACCCCGGTCGCCCTGCAGCTGCTGGGGGCCGACCCCGAGGCACTGGGCATCAATGCCCGCGTCGCCGCGCGTCTGGGTGCCCCAAGCGTCGATATCAATTTCGGCTGCCCAGCCAAGACCGTCAACCGACATGATGGTGGCGCGGCACTGCTACGCTCGCCGGAACGCGTCTTCCGCGCGGTGGAAGGCGTGCGCAAGGCACTCGAGGGGACGGGCGTGCCGGTCACCGCCAAGATTCGTCTCGGCTTCAATGATCGGCGCCTGGCACTGGCCTGCGCTCAGGCGGCCGAGGCAGGCGGTGCGACTCAGCTGGTGGTGCATGGGCGCACCAAACAGGAAGGCTATCGCCCACCGGCGCATTGGGAATGGATCGGCAAGATCACCTCCGAGCTTTCCATTCCGGTGGTCGCCAATGGCGATATCTGGGATATGCACTGCTACTGGCGGGCGCGCTCCCTGTCCGGCTGTCGCGATGTCATGCTGGGGCGGGCCGCCCTGGCCGACCCCTTCCTGGCGGCGCGCATCAAGCATTGGCAAGCGACCGGCGAGCTGCTGCCCGAGACGGACTGGACACAGCGTGCGCAGGTGCTGCTCTCCCACGCCGAACGCTGCGCCCACCTCCCCGACAAGGTGATGGTGCCGCTACTCAAGCAGTGGATGAACATGATGCGCCAGAGCGGCAACGCGGAAGCCGAAAGCCGTTTCCAGGCCATCAAGCGCCACAAGGGGCGTGCCGAGTTCTTCACCGGCCTGGTGGCCGGCACTGCGCTGGAGCTGGCACCAAGCCTTCTCACCTCAGTGACTCGCATGCCGGAGCCGGCTCAGGCACCAGAATCGCCTCAGGCATCGGAAACGGAAGCCGCGACCACCCCGGCCTGAGCCTGAACTGGAACCTGAGCTGGAACCGAAACCTGAACATCAGCACCGGCCAACACCCGATTCGGCCGCTGCCCCGATCAGTGAACAAAAAAAGGGCGCCCCTCGCGAAAAGGGCGCCCTGGCGATCGTCCGCCCGAAGGCGTGACATCACAGTCAAGGAAAGCGGTAGAACACTCAGATCGTCAGCAATGCGGGGATCGGGGCCGTGCAGGCGGCGATCACTCGGCACTGACCTTGCCTCAGAGCCTTGTTTCAGAGCCTTGTTTAAGAGCCTTGCCTCAAAGCCTGGCTTCTTTCATTGCCTGACTTTTCTTCAGACGAAGAAAAACCCGCTTCACTGAAGCGGGTTTTTCGATTGGCGCGCCCTGGAGGATTCGAACCTCCGACCGCCTGATTCGTAGTCAGGTACTCTATCCAGCTGAGCTAAGGGCGC
>NZ_JAWJYL010000015.1:0-86686 GCF_046566945.1 Cobetia sp. SIMBA_158 | reverse complement strand
TGGTGGGTGTAGCTCAGTGGTAGAGCCCCGGATTGTGACTCCGGTGGTCGTGGGTTCGAACCCCATCATCCACCCCACGTCTCGATGAATATCAGGATGCTGCCTGGCCCACTTGGGCGGGCGGCATGCCGCAAAAGGGGGAGAAGGCCAATGGCTTTCTCCTCCTTTTTTTTGGTTTTTTCGCACTGCTCCATGCATGACGATTCCGGGTTGCCGGGCGCTCCAGGTGCCTGTCTGGCGGGTAGGTGGAGCAGAAAATGGCCGGGGTCCTTGAATAACTTGGACCAAGGCACCATATGAAAGGGTCATATCCGCGCTTGCCAGCGCGTGGCGGGGTTTCTACAATCTTCGCCTTTATGATTCGAACGCCACCAGTGGGTAGAGGAACTTTCATGCAAGCTTCTGTCGCAACGACTTCTCCGATCGAGCGCACGGTCACCATCACGGTGCCGGCTTCTGAAGTCGACCAGGCCGTCAACGCCCGTCTTCTGGAAACCGCTAAGACCGTTCGTCTGAACGGCTTCCGCAAGGGCCACGTGCCGATGGCAGTGGTGCAACAGCGTTACGGCAAGGACGTGCGCAACGAAATCGTTGGCGAGATCATGCGCCAGCATTACGTGACCGCCGTCACCGAAAACGAACTGAACCCGGCTGGCTGGCCGAAGATCGACGCGACCGTCGATGAAGCCGGCAAGGATCTGGAGTTCGTCGCGACTCTGGAAATCTACCCGGAAATCGAACTGAAGCCGATCGAAGGCGCTGAAATCGAGCGTCCGCAGGCTGAAGTGACCGATGCCGACGTCGAAGAGATGATCGAGACCCTGCGCAAGCAGAACGCCTCCTGGACCGACGTCGAGCGCGCTGCCGCTGACGGCGACCAGGTCAAGATCGACTTTGAAGGCTTCCTCGGTGAAGAGGCCTTCGAAGGCGGCAAGGCAGAAGGCCACGAGCTGGTGCTGGGCTCCAACAGCTTCATCCCGGGCTTCGAAGAGCAGCTGGTCGGCGCTGCTGCCGGCGACGACAAGGAAATCAAGGTTTCCTTCCCGGCTGACTACCAGGCTGAGCACCTCGCCGGTCAGGAAGCGACCTTCAAGGTCAAGGTCCACGCCGTCAAGGCTCAGGAACTGCCGGAAGTGAACGAAGAGTTCATCGCCCAGTTCGGCCTGGAAGCTGCCGATGTCGAAAGCTTCAAGGTGGAAGTGAAGAAGAACATGCAGCGTGAGCTGAAGAACGCGATCGAGAATCGCGTCAAGCAGCAGGTGCTGGCCGAACTGACCAAGGCCAACGACATCCTCGTGCCGCAGGCTCTGGCCGACCAGGAAATCGACGGTCTGAAGCGTCAGGCTGCACAGCAGTTCGGTCTGGGCGAAGACTTCGACGTCTCCCAGCTGCCGGGCGAGCTGTTCCAGGACCAGGCGGTCCAGCGCGTCAAGACTGGCCTGCTGCTCAGTGAAGTCGTCAGCAGCAACGAGATGGACGTCAGCGACGAAGAGCTGAATGCTCGCGTTGAAGAAATGGCTCAGCAGTACCAGGACCCGGCTCAGGTCACCGAGTACTATGGTTCCAACGAACAGGCTCGCAACCAGCTCAAGTCCGTGCTGCTTGAAGAGAAGGCCGTTGACAAGCTGCTGGCACAGGCTCAGGTTAAGGACGTTGCCATGTCCTACCAGGAAGCCCTGCAGGCTGCACAGCAGCAGGAAGAAGCAGAAGAAGAGGCTGCTGAAGCCGAAGGCGAGCAAGCCTGAAGCTTGGTTGACCCCTAGTGCTTGCTAGACCAGGACCCGGCTACGGCCGGGTCTCTGGTCAGTGGGCGGGGTAAAGTGGCATGCTCAATGGATATCAATGTCATCGGATGAAGGAAGCCCCCATGAACGACTTCGACATCAAGAATGCTGGCGGTCTGGTTCCGATGGTTGTCGAGCAGAATGCTCGCGGCGAACGGGCCTATGACATCTATTCCCGCCTGCTGAAGGAACGGGTGATCTTCCTTGTGGGTCCGGTTGAGGATTACATGGCCAATCTGGTCGTGGCTCAGCTGTTGTTCCTCGAGTCTGAAAACCCGGACAAGGACATCCATCTGTACATCAACTCGCCGGGCGGCTCCGTGACTGCAGGGATGGCGATCTACGACACCATGCAGTTCATCAAGCCCGACGTGTCCACCGTGTGCATCGGCCAGGCAGCCAGCATGGGTGCCTTGCTGCTGGCAGGCGGTGCCGCCGGCAAGCGCTACGCGCTGCCGAATTCCCGCGTCATGATCCACCAGCCGCTGGGCGGCTATCAGGGTCAGGCCACGGATATCGAGATTCACACCAAGGAAATCCTGACCATCCGTGAGAAGCTCAATCGCATTCTCGCGCACCACACTGGCCAGGACTTCGACACCATTGCCAATGATACCGACCGTGACAACTTCATGGCGGCCAATCAGGCAGTGGAGTACGGCCTGATCGATGCCGTGCTGGAACGCCGTCCCGACGTGGAGTGATCCGCGTAAACGGCTGACCTGACGTCGGCAAACATGCATTTCCGGCGGCTCCCCGGGGAGTCGCCGCCATTGAGAGGTACGCGAATGGCTGACGGCAAAGGCAAGGACGAGAACGGCAAACTGCTGTACTGCTCCTTCTGTGGCAAGAACCAGAATGAAGTGCGCAAGTTGATCGCGGGACCTTCCGTCTACATCTGCGACGAATGTGTCGATCTGTGCAATGACATCATTCGCGAAGAGGTCCTCGAAGCCGACGCCGAAGGTGATGATGATCGCCTGCCGGCGCCGCGTGAGATTCGTTCCACTCTCGACGATTACGTGATCGGCCAGGACCGCGCCAAGCGTGTGCTGTCCGTGGCGGTGTACAACCACTACAAGCGTCTGCGCGCCGGTCAGAAGGCCGCGGATGAAGTGGAGCTGGGCAAGTCCAACATCCTGCTCATCGGCCCGACCGGTAGCGGCAAGACGCTGCTGGCCGAGACGCTGGCGCGCCTGTTGAACGTCCCGTTCACCATCGCGGATGCGACCACCCTGACCGAAGCGGGCTATGTCGGTGAGGACGTCGAGAACATCATCCAGAAGCTGCTGCAGAAATGCGATTACGATGTCGAGAAGGCCGAGCGTGGCATTGTCTACATCGATGAGATCGACAAGATCTCGCGCAAGTCCGACAACCCCTCCATCACGCGTGATGTCTCGGGTGAAGGCGTGCAGCAGGCACTGCTCAAGCTGATCGAGGGCACCACTGCCTCGGTGCCGCCGCAGGGCGGTCGCAAGCACCCTCAGCAGGAATTCCTGCAGGTGAATACCGGCAACATCCTGTTCATCGTCGGCGGTGCTTTCGCCGGGCTGGACAAGGTGATCCGCGAACGCGCCGAGAAGGGTGGCATCGGCTTCAATGCCGAGGTCAAGAGCAAGCAGGACGAGAAGACCGTGGGTCGCGTGCTGGCAGACGTCGAGCCGGGTGATCTGGTCAAGTTCGGTCTCATTCCCGAGTTCGTTGGCCGCCTGCCGGTCATCGCGACACTGACCGAGCTGGACGAAGATGCCCTGGTGCAGATTCTGACCGAGCCGAAGAACTCGCTGGTCAAGCAGTACTCGCGCCTGTTCGAGATGGAAGATGTCGAGCTGGACCTGCGCGAAGATGCGCTGCGTGCCGTGGCTCGCAAGGCCATCGAGCGTCGTACCGGCGCACGTGGCCTGCGCTCGATCCTCGAGTCCGTGCTGCTCGACACCATGTATGACATCCCGTCCGAGGAGAGTGTCAGCAAGGTGGTGGTGGATGAGTCGGTGATTGCCGGCGACAGCAAGCCGCTGCTGATCTACTCCAAGAACGAAGAGAGTCAGGGCAAGGTGGCCGGCAAGGACGGCTGAAACGTCCGGGCCTGAGTCGCACCAACGGGGGGCCGCAAGGCCCCCCGTTGCGTTTGCGCTCGCAAGCCATCCTTACTGTGATGCATTCGCGGGTCACGCACGGCTTCATTCAGCGTTGAGTTACCGCCAGGCGTGTCGGGATCATTGCAAAATCATGACCTTGCCCCCATGGTCTCAGTATCAAAGTGCCGTATGAGGCGGCCCACCCACAGAATACCGAGGAACGTCTGCCATGGAGCAGAACGAAGATCAGACCCTGACACTTCCGCTGCTGCCGCTGCGGGATGTGGTGGTCTATCCCCAGATGGTGATTCCGCTGTTCGTCGGCCGGGAAAAGTCGATCCAGGCCCTCGAAGTGGCCATGGAAGGCGACAAGAAGATCCTGCTTGCGGCGCAGCGTGAAGCCAGCCAGGACGACCCGACGGCGGAAGACCTGTTCGCCATCGGCACCGTTGCCGACATCATGCAGCTGCTCAAGCTTCCCGATGGCACCGTCAAGGTGCTGATCGAGGGCAGCTCGCGCGCCGATATCCAGGCGATTCGCCTGCACGACGACGGCCACAGCATCGCCGACGTCGCCCTGCGTGACAGCCAGCCGCTGTCCGAGCGGGAGCAGGAAACCCTGGTGCGCGTGCTGCTCAATCAGTTCGAGCAGTATGTGAAGCTTTCCAAGAAGGTGCCCAACGAGGTGCTGGGCAGCCTGCAGGGCATTGAAGACCCGAGCCGTCTGGTGGACACCATCAGTGCGCATCTGTCGCTGGGCATCAATGACAAGCAGGCGCTGCTCGAGATGGACAAGGTGCGTGACCGCATCGAGCACCTGATGACGCTGATCGAAGCGGAGATCGACCTGTTGCAGGTCGAGAAACGCATTCGTACCCGCGTCAAGGAGCAGATGGAGAAGTCGCAGCGCGAGTACTACCTCAATGAGCAGATGAAGGCCATCCAGAAGGAAATGGGTGAGCTGGATGACGTGCCCAACGAGGTCGAGCAGTACGAGCGTCGCATCAAGGACGCCGGCATGCCGAAGGAGGCAGAGGAGAAGGCCACCCAGGAGCTCAACAAGCTCAAGATGATGGGGCCGACTTCCGCCGAGGCGACCGTGGTGCGCACCTATCTGGACTGGCTGTGCGACGTGCCGTGGAAGAAGCGTACGCGTGTGCGTCATGACATCGACCACGCCGCCAAGGTGCTGGACGAGGACCACTACGGTCTGGATGAGGTCAAGGAACGCATCCTCGAGTATCTCGCCGTGCAGAAGCGCGTCAAGAAGCTCAAGGGGCCGGTGCTGTGTCTGGTCGGTCCGCCGGGTGTCGGCAAGACCTCGCTGGGCAAGTCCATCGCACGTGCCACCAACCGCCAGTACACCCGTATGGCGCTGGGCGGCGTGCGCGATGAGTCCGAGATCCGCGGTCACCGTCGCACCTATATCGGGGCACTGCCGGGCAAGATCATCCAGCGCATGGCCAAGACGGGTGTGAAGAATCCGCTGGTGCTGCTCGACGAGATCGACAAGCTGGGCATGGACCACCGCGGTGATCCGGCCTCGGCGCTGCTTGAGGTGCTTGACCCGGAGCAGAACGACAAGTTCGCCGATCACTACCTCGAGCTTGATTACGATCTGTCCGAGACCCTGTTCATCTGTACGTCCAACTCGATGAACATTCCGGGCCCGCTGCGCGACCGCATGGAAATCATCCGTCTGCCGGGTTACACCGAAGACGAGAAGCTGGCCATCGCGATGCGCTACCTGGCGCCCAAGCAGCTCAAGGCCAATGGCCTGAAGCCGGGCGAGCTGACTTTCAGCGAAGCCTCCGTGCTCGAGCTGATCCGTTACTACTCGCGTGAAGCCGGTGTACGTGAACTTGAGCGCCAGCTCGCCAAGGTCTGCCGCAAGATCGTGCGTGAGCGTGTGGTCGCCGAGGCAAAGGAGGGTGCACTGTCCTCCATGCACCTTGAGGCCGAGCAGGTCGAGCGCTACGCGGGTGTGCGCAAGTACAGCTTCGGCCTTGCCGATGCCGAGGACCAGATCGGCCGTGTCACTGGCCTTGCCTGGACCTCCGTCGGCGGTGAGCTGCTGACCATCGAGTCTGTCGTCACGCCGGGCAAGGGCCGTGTCAGCAAGACCGGGTCTCTGGGCGACGTCATGAAGGAATCGGTGAGTGCGGCCCACACCGTGGTGCGTGCGCGTGCCGAGGCCTTCGGTATCGAGGCTGAGCGCTTCGAGAAGGAAGACCTGCACATTCACGTGCCGGAAGGCGCCACGCCCAAGGACGGCCCCAGTGCGGGCGCTGCCATGGTCACCGCGATGGTATCCGCTTACTGTGGACGCCCCGTGCGCTGTGACGTGGCAATGACCGGTGAGGTCAACCTGCGCGGCGAAGTCATGCCGATCGGTGGCCTCAAGGAGAAATTGCTGGCGGCGCGACGCGGTGGTATAAAGCTTGTGCTGATTCCCGAGGAAAATCGCCGTGACCTCAAGGAGGTCCCGGACACCATCAAGGATGCACTCGATATTCGGCCGGTGCGCTGGATCGACGAAGTGCTTGAGGTGGCTCTAGCAGAAAAGTCTACTGCTGAGAAGGACGATTCTCGTTCAGACGATGCCAGTGGTCGTCAGACAATGATCAGTACACATTGACGGGATTTTTTTGGCCATGCCGCTGTCGAAACGGCGGCGTGGTGCGGTTTTGCGCGTGAGGTTGCTTGACAGTCGTTTGAGGGCGTTGCTATAAACTCCGCTTCGTCGCGATCGCGTTTAGCACCCGTAATTTTCGCGCTGATTTCTGGTAATTTTTGCAAATTCAAGGGGTGAAGAGTGAATAAATCCGAGCTGATCGAAGCCATTGCTGCATCTGCCGATATTCCGAAAGCAGCAGCTAGCCGTGCACTCGATGCGATGGTCGACACCGTCACTGATAGCCTGAAGAAGGGTGAGACCGTGGCACTGGTCGGGTTCGGCACCTTTATTGTCAAGGAACGTGCTGCACGTACTGGCCGTAACCCGCAGACTGGCGCTCCGATCGAGATCAGTGCTGCCAAGGTGCCGAGCTTCAAGGCTGGCAAGGCACTGAAAGACGCCGTCAACTGAGGTCTGCCTGCTTCGCAGGCACCCGGTGGCGCGGTACCGGTTCGGGAGTGGTCTGATGACTGCCGAACCGGTACCAGAACATCGAAGCGCATCGCCTGGCGATGCGCTTTTTTTGTGGCTGAACCCGGCCATGTCGGCAGGGCGCAAGCGTTCGATGACCCTGGCGAGTCAGTCAGTCGTGCAAAGTCACCTGCATCTGTCTGCGGCATGCGTATAATCATCAGTCACTGAGTCGCGGCCCTTGTGGCCATTCCAATCCCTGTAGTTCGAGGCCTGCATGCTGCAACGAATTCGAGACCGGTCGCATGGCTGGGTGGCCAAGACGATCGTTGGTTTCATTGTCGTCACCTTTGCCTTCTTTGGTGTTGAGTCGATCATTGGCGCCTTCACTGCCAGCAGTGACGACGTGGCCACGGTCAATGGCGATACCATCAGCCGTCAGGCGGTGGAAACCGAAGTCCAGCGTGCCATCCGTTCTGGCCAGGTAGCGCCGGAACAGGAGCGCGAAGCACGCAATCAGATCATCAACCAGATGATCGATTCCCGCCTGCTGGATCAAT
This sequence comes from Cobetia sp. SIMBA_158, assembly GCF_046566945.1. Lineage (NCBI taxonomy): Bacteria > Pseudomonadati > Pseudomonadota > Gammaproteobacteria > Oceanospirillales > Halomonadaceae > Cobetia > Cobetia sp. SIMBA_158. Next base: position 79,173 of record NZ_JAWJYL010000015.1, on the reverse strand, counting down.
ACGCCGAGGAAGGCGGCCTGCACATGTCCGATGCGCAGCTCGATCAACTGATCGTGAGCATTCCGGACTTCCAGGACGACAAGGGACGCTTCGATGCCGACCTGTTCCGCAATCGTCTGGCCAGCGCCGGCTATTCTCCCACCTCCTTCCGCCAGCAGCTGAGCAGCGACACCCTGCGCCAGCAGTTGACCGACGGCTTTGCCGCCAGTGCCTTCGTGCTGCCGGGCGAAGAAGAGAAGCTCAGCCAGCTGCAGCGTCAGACGCGCACCTTCCGCTATGCCACGCTGAGCAGTGCGGACCTCGATGCGCCGGTGACGGTCAGCGAAGACGAGCTCAAGGCCTGGTATGACAGCCACCAGGACAACTACCGCCGCCCGGCACAGGTCAAGCTGGCCTATGTGCTGCTGGACCAGAACGAGCTGGCCAGCGGTGGCGATATCAGCGAAGACACGCTGAAGGCCGAATATGCGGCCAAGCGTGCCGATGCGCCGCGGGAAATCGCGCACATCATGGTCGAGAAGGGTGACGATGATGCGGCGGCACGTGCCAAGCTCGAGGGCGCACGTGACGCACTCGCCAATGGCGAAGACTTCGCCAAGGTGGCGGCCGAGGTCTCCGAAGACAGCTCCACGGCCGAGGACGGCGGTGAGCTTGGCGTGATCACCCGCGGTATCTTCGGTGAAGACTTCGATGATGCGGCCTTCGCATTGGATGAAGGTCAGGTCTCGGATATCGTCGATACCGGCGACAGCCTGCACCTGATCAAGGTGACCGGTCTGGACATCGCGCCCTTCGAGGACATGCGCGACGAGCTGCTGACGCAAGCCCGTCAGGCCGCTTCCCGCGATACCTTCAACGAGAAGGCGCAGCAGCTGAAAGATGAGAGCTTCGCGGCGGATGATCTGGCCAGCGTCGCCGAGGATCTGGAACTGCCGCTGAAGAAGACCGACTGGGTCGCGCAGGAAAATGATGACGAACTGCTGTCCGAGCCGGGTGTGATGGCGGCAGCCTTCGGTGACGAAGTGCTGGAAGAGGGCTACAACAGTGACGTCATCGAACTGGATGACAGCCGTCGTCTGGTGCTGCGTGTCCTCGAGCAGCGTCCGGCCACCACGCTGGCGCTGGATGAGGTCAAGCAGCAGGTTCAGCGCGAAGCCAAGGCCGACAAGACCGCCAAGGCACTCGAAGCACTGGCCGAGAAGCGTCTGGAGACGCTGCGCCAGGGCGGATCACTCGAGGGGATCGACTGGCAGCAGGCTGACGACGTCAGCCGTCAGGCCAGCACCCAGCTGCCGCAGAGTCTGGTCAAGCAGGCCTTCACGTTGGCGCACCCGCAGGATGGCCAGCCGGTCTACGGCAAGGCGTCGCTCAGTGGTGGCATCGCGCTGATCGCCCTGACCGAGATCGGCGAGGCCGAGCCGGGCGAGATGGACCAGTTCCTCTCGCGTCTGGCGACGCGTCTGCGTGCTCAGGCCGCTGTCACGGGCCTGCAGGAATCTCTGCGCGAGCGTGCCGAGATCGAGCGCAACTGATCGAGCGCAACTGAACCAGGCAACTGGCGTGGGCAGCTCTCCCTGCCAATGAGACCGTCACCCCTTGGGGTGGCGGTCTTTTTTTGGTTCAAGCCATTGGGTTCAAGCAATTGGGCTCAAGCCTTAGAGACTCAGGTATCGAAGCTCAGGCCGCCAGGCTACGTGCCGGTGTGGCGTCAGGTCACGAGCTTGATGTCAGGTCACGAGTCTTGTATCAAGTCACGAGCCCAGCCGCTGACGCAGGCGCTGGGAGAGTTCGCGGTGACGGGCCTGAATGCCCGTGGAGAGCGTCTGGCGCAGCCAGCGGTGGCCAGCGTCATGATGCAGGCGTTCGTGCCACACCAACCAGTAGGAGAAGCGGTTGAGGGTGATGGGCAGTGGACGCAGGGCCAGCGGCAGCTGATCGAGCATGCTGATGGCCAGACAGCCCGGCACGCACAGCAGCAGGTCGCTGTGGCAGCTGACACTGAAGGCGGCCAGGAAGTGGGGCTGGCGCATGACGACCTGACGACTCAGTCCCAGTTCCGCCAGCTTGAGGTCCACCGCGCCTCGCTCATCGCCACCCATGCTGATCAGTTGGTGACTGGCGGCGAGGAAGTCCTCCAGGCTCAAGGTCTCCTTCGCTGCCAGCGGATGGTCCTTGCGCATCACGCAGACGAACTGGTCATCCCCGATCTCGCGACCATGCACGCCGGCCGGCACCCTGGCGGTGGGCACGCACATCGCAAGCTCCGGCCCGCCTTCTTCCAGCTGTTGTTCGACATTGCCGCCATAGGCCTGGATATCCAGACGGATGCCGGGCGCCTGCTCGTGCAGCGGGGCGATCTGGGGCGCCACGAAGGCGTGCATGCCGTAATCGGTGGTGGCCAGCTGAAAGCGACGTTGGCTATCTTCAGGCGAGAACTCGGGTGGTGCCAACAGGGCGCCCAGCTCCTGCAGCAGGCGGGCGAGGGGCTGTCTGAGGGCCTCTGCGCGTGCGGTGGGGCGCAGACCGCGTTGCGCGCGCACGAACAGAGGGTCATCGAAGGCCTCGCGCAGCCGGCCCAGGGTGCGGGACACCGCAGGCTGGCTCAGGTTGAGGCGCTCAGCAGCCCGCGACACGCTGCGGGTTTCCAGCAGCGCATGCAGCGCGACCAGCGTATTGAGATCATGGCGGGCAAGTTCAGCCAGGTGCATGGCAAGCGGTTCCCGGTAGCGAGGCGGCCCAGTCACTGGGATGAAAGTGTGCAGTTTCAACCGCACATGATATCAGTCTCATGCATACCGGGATTCAGTTTCTGTCATTGGTGTGATATCGGGAGCACGCGTAATCTGGGAGCACTTCGTCGCCGAGCAACGCTTGCGGCGGCCAGTCGTCACAGGGTTGAGGCCTCGGGCCTGCGGCCTGATGACGATTCTGATCACATGTCGTTTGACCAGATCATTCGCAAGGAGCATTGCATGCAGACACGCTATTACACGATCACCGACTATCCGAAAGGCACCCCGGAACGCGATCTGTTCCAGTTGCGTGAGGAAGAGCTGAGCGAGCTCGGCGAAGGCGAGGTGCGCATTCGCAACAGCTGGCTGTCCGTGGATCCCTACATGCGTGGCCGCATGAGCGGCGTGAAGACCTATATCGACCCCTTCGAGCTCAATGAGCCACTGCAGGGCGCAGCCGTCGGTGAAGTGATCGAGTCACGTGACTCTCGCTTCAAGAGCGGCGACAAGGTACGTCATATGGGCGGCTGGCGTGATATCGCACAGCTCTCTGGTGACCAGGTCGAACCGCTGCCGAGCATCGAGGTGCCGGAGCAGGCCTACCTGGGTGTGCTGGGGATGCCGGGCATGACCGCCTGGACCGGCCTCAACATCATCGCCGAGATGAAAGAGGGCGATAACGTACTGGTCAGCGCGGCCTCCGGTGCGGTCGGCTCGCTTGCCGTGCAGCTGGCCAAGGCCAAGGGCGGCACTGTCGTCGGCATCGCCGGCAGCCAGGAAAAGCTCGATTGGCTGGAAGCGCGGGGCGTCAAGGCGGTCAGCTACAAGGGCAAGGACGCCGAGCAGCTGACGAAGGCGCTCAAGGAAGCCTGCCCGGACGGCTTCGATGTCTACTACGAGAATGTCGGCGGTGATTGCCTGGTGGCGGCGCTGAACAACCTGAATGTCGGCGCACGCATCGCCGTCTGCGGCATGATCTCCAGCTACAACGATACCGAGGCGGCGCCTGGCCCCTCGAACATCTCGATGATCCTGATCCGCCGCGCGCGCATGCAAGGCTTCATCGTCTTCGATCACTGGCAGAACTACAGCCGTTTCCTCGAAGAGGTAGGGCCGCAGGTCGCCAAGGGCGATATCGACTACGAAGAGACGGTGGAAGAAGGGCTCGAGCAGACGCCGGACGCCTTCCTCAAGCTGTTCTCGGGTGGCAACAAGGGCAAGATGCTGGTGCGTCTCTGATCTTAGAACTGAGTGCTGAGAACTGACACAGCATTACTGAAGACCCGGACTGAAGACCCGGACTGAAGACCCAAACACCTGACGTCGCGCGTATGCGCGCTGCTCAGGCAGTCACGAAAGGCTCGCTGCGGCGGGCCTTTTGCGTGGGTGGTCAAACGTTTGCCATCACGCATTACTGGTCGTCAAATATCACTGGTCATCAGGATTGGTGATTCTCACGAACCAAAGACGTGCGGCCTGCGCTCTATTTTGGTCTTGGTCACTGCTCTAGAATGCAGATCATCGTTCGTGGGCAGGTGGCGTCATCGTCGCGCTTTTCTGTCATTTGCCCACATATCACTCTGTGTCAGGTGGCGCCTGACCACGGCCCTGTCATCTCATGTTGCCGTGTCGCCCCTGACTCCGCGAGGAGAGCATCATGCAGGACTTTACCTATCAGAACCCGACCCGCGTGCACTTCGGTGCCGGCCAGATCGCCAAGGTGCGTGACGAGATTCCGGCGGATGCCCGCGTGCTGGTCACCTACGGTGGCGGGTCGATCAAGCGCAACGGCGTGATGGATCAGATCGAAGCCGCGCTTGAAGGTCGTCAGTGGTGGAGCTTCGGCGGCATCGAGCCGAACCCGAGCTATCACACCCTGCTCGAAGCCCTGGAAGTCATCAAGCGCGAGAAGATCGATTATCTGCTGGCGGTCGGAGGTGGCAGCGTCGCCGATGGCAGCAAGTTCCTCGCGCTCGCCGCCTGTCACGCCGGTGATCCGTGGGAAATTCTCGCCGAGGGCAAGCACCCCGAGACGGCGCTGCCGCTGGGCGTGGTGCTGACACTGCCGGCCACGGGCTCCGAGTCCAATGGCAATGCCGTGGTCACCAACTACGAGACCCACGACAAGCTGCCGATGTTCAGCGAGCTGGCCTACCCGCGTTTCGCGGTGCTGGACCCGGCCACCACCCTGACCCTGCCGGAGCGTCAGAGCGTGAATGGCGTCGTCGATGCCTTCATTCACGTCAGCGAGCAGTACCTGACCTATCCGGTCAATGCGCCGGTGCAGGACCGCTTCTCCGAGGGGCTGCTGATGACGCTGATCGAGGAAGGCCCCAAGGTGCTGAGTCAGCCGGATGATCTGGCCGTGCGCGCCAACATCATGTGGGCCGCCAACCTGGGCCTCAACGGCCTGATCGGGCGTGGCGTGCCGCAGGACTGGGCCACCCACATGATCGGTCACGAGATCACCGCACTGCACGGTGTCGATCATGGTCGCACCCTGACCATCGTGATGCCGGCGCTGTGGGAAGAATTGTTCGAGGCCAAGCGTGCCAAGCTGGCGCAATACGGTCGCCGCGTCTGGGCGCTGGAGGGCGATGAAGAGAGCGTCGCGCGCGCCGCCATCGACAAGACCCGTGAGTTCTTCACTCGTCTGGGCGCGCCGGTGTCGTTGAGCGAAGCCGGTATCAGTGCCGACAGCATCGATCAGCTGGTCGACAACCTGACCCGTCACGGCTTCACCGCCATCGGTGAGCACGGCGATATCACGCCGGACGTGGCGCGCCGTATCCTGACCCGCGCTGCCTGATCGCACGCGTCAGTCAGGGCCGAGTGTCAGCCTCAAACCCCTCGTCACTCCTGGTGGCGAGGGGTTTTGCGCATCTCCCTCCTTGTTGCAGCTTGCCGATCGCCAGATCGCGTCACGCCCAAGAGCTGGATTCGCTTGACGAGACTTCGTCGTCGCCCGGTTTTTGTTACTCTATAACCTTTTGCACGCCCTTCATCTTGCGGAGATTTCAGCATGTCTGTGGCTTCACGCGGCGCCAGAAGTGGCGACGCTCCGACGGAACCAGCTCCGATTCCGGTGCATCTGATCACCGGCTTTCTGGGAACGGGCAAGAGCAGTTTCATCCAGGCATTGGTCGCGGCCAAGCCGGCGGATGAACACTGGGCGATCCTGGTCAATGAGTTCGGTCAGGTGGGGATCGATCAGGCGCTGTTTGCCGGGCGCGAGGATGTCAGCGTCAAGGGGCTGCCCGGCGGGTGTCTGTGCTGTCAGCTGGCCTTCGTGCTGCAGGCAGGGCTGGTCAGCCTGATCCATCAGACGCGTCCTGATCGTCTGATCATCGAACCTTCGGGGCTGGGCCATCCGGCGGGGCTGATCGATGTGCTGCGCAGCGAAGGGCTGGCCTCGGCGCTTGCGCTTGAGGAAGTCATCACCCTGCTGGACCCGCGTGCACTGGACGATACCCGCACGCGTGAGCACGGCACCTTCCAGGATCAGCTGACGCTGGCGGGCGGCGTCGTCCTCAGCAAGCGTGATCTGGCGAGCGATCAGCAGCTGGCGGCCGCGCATGAGTTTCTGGCGGGGATGTGGCCGCGCAAGCGCTGGGTCGGTGAGCTGGGCAGGGTCGACGGCGAAAGCCAGCCGCCGCAGGCCCGCATGGCCGGTCAGGAGGTCGCACTGATCGATTGGCTGCTGTCAGCAGAACGCGCGCCTCAGCGCCAGGGCGGCGGGCATGCCAGCGATGCGCACCAGCCCGAGATCAGCATGCCGGCCGCCCATCGCGCTGCGCGGGATAGGACGCGTCTGGCGCAGGCCAGTGAAGAACCGTCCGCCTCAGGCGCGATGCCGCTGCCCGGCGCACCGGTGATCGAACAGGCCGAAGGGCTTGAGCATGCCAGTCTGGGCTGGCGAATCGCCGCAAGCGAGGTCTTCGATCTCGATCAGCTGACCCAGTGGTTGGATGGCCTGCCGCGCGAGTGGCGCATCAAGGGCGCCTTTCACACCCAGGATGGTTGGCGCAGCTATAACCGCGCCAATGGGCGTGCCGAGCTTGCGCCGTCCAGTTGGCGCGAGGATTCGCGGCTTGAGCTGATTGCATCGCTGGATGGGGAGGAGCAGGAAGGGATGGTGGCTGCGTTGCCGCTTGAGGACTCCCGTCAGCTGAATGCGGCCTTGCTGGCCTGTCGCAGCGACGGTGCCGCCAGGCCCTTCAACTTCTTCGGCGAGTGAGCTGAGCACCTCCCTCAGGAAGCGCTTCTTACGTCAGGCGCTCCCACTCGCCGATCAGGCGCAGGGCCTCTTCGCGGGAATCGCCACACAGCTCGTGATCGAAATCGAAGTCGCCGCACACCGCCGGGCGCTGCGGCGTGCCGAACAGCTTGCACAGGTTGTCGTCATCCAGCTGCACGCAACGCACCCCCGCCGGCTTGCCATTGGGCATGCCGGGAATCGGGCTCGAGATCGAGGGGGCGATGCAGCAGCCGCCGCAACCGGCACGACAGCCGGGAGCGACAGCATCTGCAGAAGGGGAGGCGGTCTGCGTCATGAGGTAGCGGACGTGTCTTCGTGCTCGGGGAGGACGAGAGGCTCACGCGCCGTCTGCGGGGTATGGCGCGCGATGGCGCCCTTGTTGATGCCCTCGTAGGCTTCGACGCGGATGCTGTCACCGCTGTCGAGGGCGATCTGGCGCGCCAGCCAGTCGGCGATCCACTCGATGGTGGTCGGTGTCGGCAGCAGCCAGACCTGCTTGCGCGGCAGACGAATGCGGAACCTCCCCTGCGGTGCCTCATAGCTGAATACCAGCTCACGCCCCGGGCGGTCGATCAGATCGCCTTCCTCGGCCAGGTAGCGGTCGTTGAGCTTCTCGGCCCACTCGGCTTCCAGTGCCGTGTCACGCACACCATTGCGCTCGATGATCAGCGGAGAGCGATGCCCATGCGCGATACGCTGGCAGTTGCCGCTGTGATGGCGCAGGCCATGGCTGTAGGTGTAGGCGGCGCCGTCGATGGTCTCGTCTCGCAGACGCACGCGCAGCGCCTCGACGCGCGGCGGCAGGCGGCGAGTCAGCAGCTTCTCGAAGTGGTTGGCCAGCACCTCGGTGGTGACCTCGGTCACCGGCAGCAGGCAGAAGGCCTGACGCGGGCCGCGCACTTCCATGGCATAGGGCTGGGTGAAGCGCAGGCACAGTCCTTCCGGGCAGTCCGTGACGCTCACGCCTTCGGCCTGGCTGGGCACGATCAGGGTGTGATCGGCGTCCTGATCGATCATGCGCTTGGCCCACGGCTTGACGTCGCCGAAGTCGAACAGCATGCCGTCATGGCCGACGGCACCGTCCAGCTCCAGGTCCAGATGCTGGCTGATGCCGTACAGGCCGCGGGTATTGCTCCACACCGAGGCATCCACCGCGGTGAGGGCCCTGACGAACAGGGTCTTGGGAGTCATTGCGGTCATCAATCGATACCACTGATCTTGTGAGTCTGCAGCGAGAGCTTCCACTGGGGATTGCGCATGCAGTAGCTGACGCACTGGTTCATCGGCGTGTCGGACGCCAGCACCTCGCGGTAATGCTCGCGGGCCGCGGCAGGCGCGGGCAGGGCGTCGAGGGCGGCGGTATCCAGTGGCTGCAGATAGAAGTGCGCGAAGTCCAGGCTGACGAAGCGCTCCGGCAGGGCCTCCGGCTGCGGGTAGACGAGCTTGAGCTCATCGCCGCCGGTGAGGACCAGCTCGCTTGCGCCCTTGGGGCTCACACATAGCCAGTCGATGCCGGCAGGCGGCTCGACGGTGCCGTTGGTCTCCACCGCGATCTCGAAGCCGCGGGCGTGCATCGCGTCCACCAGCTCACTGTCGAGCTGCAACAGCGGCTCACCGCCGGTGAAGACCACATAGGGCGTGGCGATGCCGGTGTGTTCCGGCCACAGGCTGGCCAAAAAGTCCGCCAGCGCGTTTGCGGTGCGGAACTTGCCGCCATTCTGGCCGTTGGTGCCGACGAAATCGGTGTCGCAGAAGCGGCAGACCGAGGTGTCGCGGTCTTGCTCGCGGCCACTCCACAGATTGCAGCCGGCAAAGCGGCAGAACACGCTGGCGCGCCCTGCGCGAGCACCTTCGCCCTGCAGGGTGTAGAACGCTTCCTTTACCGTATACATCAGAGAGTGCCTGCGCCCTTGGCCGAGTCGGTCGTTTCGTAACCGAGCGGATCGCTCAGCCCATGGGCGGCGAAGGCCTCGAGACGCTCACGGCAGCTGCCGCATTCTCCGCAGGCCAGTTCGCGGCCTTCGTAGCAGGTCCAGGTCTGGGCGTAATCGAGCTGCATGGCGATGCCGGCGGCCAGAATCTCGTCCTTGCTGGCGTGCAGGAAGGGCGCGCGAATCTCCACCGGCGAGAAGTTGGCGATCGCGGCGACGGCGTTCATCTTGTCGACGAATTCCGGACGGCAATCCGGGTAGAGCACGTGATCGCCACCGTGGGCACCATAGAAGCAGACCTCGGCCTCGATGTTGACGGCCTTGGCGATGGCCAGTGACAGCAGGATCATGTTGCGGTTGGGCACCACGGTCGAGGTCATGGAGGCCTCGTCGTAGTCGGCCTTGGGCATCGCCTGGTCACTGTTGGTCAGCGCGGAGTTGTCGATCAGGCCATGGATGGCGCGAATGTCGACGACTTCGTGGGCGACGCCCAGCGACTCGCAGACCTGGCGTGCGACGTCGAGCTCACGCGAGTGACGTTGGCCATAATGGAAGGAGAGGGCATGTACCTCGAAGCCTTCCTTCAGCGCCTGGTGCAGGACAGTGTAGGAGTCCATGCCACCGGAGTAGATGACGACGGCGCGGGGACGCTCTGCAGAGGAGGCAGAAGCGGAGACTGCGGAGACAGCGGAATTCTGGACGTTGAGAGTCATGACGGAGAATTTCTTTGACCGATGGATTCGGCGCCCGGGATCCGGTCCGGGCGAAACGGGCGCCTATCCTACTCTTCCGCACGCCTTGATGCCACTCGTGTACTGGCGCGGGCCGCGGATACGCCGCCTGTCGCCAGGTTCTGCAGCGGCCATGGCAGCCAAGCGTTGAGTCGGCGAGAAAATAGCCTTGGTACCCGCACCACAGGCTGGCATAGACTCGGAGTATTAGCGAAGCGTAGAGAGAGTCGTCTGCGTGCTGCACGCTTGTCCACCTAGTGCTTTCCCTGACAGCACGAATTTCGGGATGACGGGTTGAGGAGCAGGTTGAGTGGCTTGCCGAATGGCTCCGGGAGTGGCTCTCGCAATGGCGCCTGGTGCAGCGTCGAGTGACAGGCGAGACGGGGAGGCGCTGGTGTTCAAGTGTGGGCTCAAAAGGGCAATCAGAAGAGACAAAGTGCAGCAGTCTGGCGCCTGGTGATGTCCATGGGAGGAGTAGCATGGGCGTCCGGACATTGCCGCATTAGCCATGCGGCCCGGGCCTTGCGGCAGCCAGCGGCGACAATGAAAGCAGGTGTAAGCAGATAAGCGCGAGAACAGCCGGAAGCGTGAATGACGTGTCATGTCCCGGCGGTGTTACCCGCGTTGCGCCAGCCAACGGCCAGCATCACTGGCGACAGGCGGCCCTTGCGGGGCATCAAGCCATTTTCCTTATGACTGCAGGTGGAGTGAGCGTGCCTCTCGATATCTTGATCAAATTGCTGTCGTCCATCGAAGAGCCGTTGTGGATTCATGACCGCTTCGGCCAACTCGCCTGGACGTCGCCGCGCGCTCGACAGGAAGACAGGGTGCCGGAGCTGCCATCCCCGCTGCCCAAGCAGCCGGAGCCTTGTGGCATCAGCGGCCAGCCCGGCTTCTGGTTGATGGGCATCACCGGCGAGCTGGGAGAATGGCTGCTGGTGCAGAAGGCCAATCTGCCGTGGCGCATGGCGATCTTCGATGCCGAGTGCCTGGTGGCCAACACCTGTGGCTGGCAGGAGCTGTTCGGCACCGAGCGGCCGCGTCTCGAGCCGGTCAGCGAGCGGCGAGTCCGCCTCAAGGCGCCGTTCTCGGGGCTGGCGGAGGCCCGTGCGGCCGGGGTGGATGACAAGGTCTTGATCGCCCTGCGCCGCCTGCAGCCCATCAACCTGCTGTCGCGCGATCGCTTCAATGCCCAGATCGATGAACTGCTGCTGGAAGAAAGCGTCGACGGCAGCATCGATGGCGGCATCATCTATCTGTCGCTGACCCATCTGGAAATCATCAACTCGGCGCACGGTGCCGAGCGTATCGATCCGTTGCTGGAGCGGGTGGCAGAAGCCATGTCCCTGCAGTATCGCGACGCCCTGGTCTGCCGCCCCCTGGGCAACGCCTTCGCGCTGTTCTTCGTCGGGGATGAGGCCAGCCTGATCGCGCGTGCCAACGAGCTGTGCGAACGGCTGGTGATGCTGATGCGACTGGATGGCAAGGCCCTGCCGGTCACGGCGCGGGTCGGCATCAGTCTGGCGCCGCAGCACGCGCGGCGTGCCCATCGCCTGATGCATCTGGCCGAACTCGCCATGTTGCACGGGGAATACGATGACATCGATGTCTGCGGCCCCCTGCATGTGTTCTCGCCAGGCGCGCACATGCAGCATCTCAACGACTATCGCCTGACCAGTGACCTGCGCGAGCATCTCGAAGAGCTGGATCTCGCCTTCCAGCCCCAGTTCGACCTCGCCAGTGGCGAGGCCGTCGGCGTCGAGGTGCTGGTGCGCTGGGATCACCCCGAGCTTGGCACCATCGGGCCGGGTCGCTTCATCCCGCTGGCGGAGCAGTACGGCTTGATCGGTACCGTCGGCGCGCGGGTGATGGACACGGCCCTCTCGGCGACGCGTGATCTGGTGACGCCCAACGGCAAGCCATTGTCGGTGGCGATCAATGTCTCGGCTCAGGAGTTTCGTGACCCCGGCTTCCCCGAGCGTGTCTCGGAGGCCCTGGCGCGCCATGACTTCGCGCCGGAACGCCTGGAGCTTGAGATCACCGAATCCTCACGCGTGCCGGATCTCGATCGCGTCGTGGAGCGACTCACCGGCCTGATCGAACGCGGCGTGCGCCTGGCGATCGATGATTTCGGCACCGGCTTCGCGTCACTGCTCTACGTGCGCGACCTACGTGCTTGCCGCCTCAAGGTCGATCAGCGCTTTGTCGGTAGCCTTGACCATGATGCCCGCGACCGCGCCATCGTCTCCCACGCGATCTCGCTGGCCGACAGCCTGGGCATGGAGGTGCTGGCGGAGGGCGTCGAGACTGCAGAGCAGGAGCGCCTGCTGGTCGAGATGGGCTGCCATCTGGTGCAGGGCTTCCGCTATGCACGGCCCAAGCGCCTGCCGGAGCTGGTCGAGTGGCTCAAGCGCAAGCCGTCGATCCATCCCTGCCCCTGAGTGTTTTTTTGAAGGGGGCTAGATGAAGGGGGCTGAAATGAAAGGGCCTGAAATGAAAGGTGCCTGAAATGAAAGGTGCCTGAAATGAAAGGTGCCTGAAATGAAAACGCCCGCCACGCAGTGACTCTGCATGGCGGGCGTTTTCATGCTGGGCATTCGGGTCTGGCAGTGGCCGCGGGAGGTGACGGCGTGCGTTCAGACTCGAGAGCCGTGGCGACGTCTCATTCGCTGCAACCGCTACCGTAGCCGTACATGTTCTCGAAGCCCGGAATGCGCTGCTCCCAGACGGGCGGCGTGCCGACGACTTCCTGCAGGCAATCGCTGAAGCGACGCGTCTTCTGCGGCAGGTACTGGCGGTGCGGGTAGACCAGGTGGATCGAAGGCAGTGGCTTCATCGGCACGTTGGTCAACAGCGGCACCAGCTCACCATTCAGGATCTCGTCCTTGATGTTGATCGCGGACACCATGCCATAGCAGGCACCCGACTTGATGGCGCCGATCAGCACGTCGGCATCATTGACCTTGAGGCGCGAATCCAGCGCCACCTTTTCCTCGACACCGCTCTCGGTGCAGACGCGCAGGCGATCGAGAATGAAGCCATCGCGGGAATACACCGCTGCCGGCAGGCCAGACAGATCGGCGGGGGTCTGGGGCATGCCGTGCCGCTCGATGAAGGCCGGCGAGGCACAGATCAGGTGACGGTGTGCAGCCAGCGGACGCGCGATCAGGTTGGAGTCTTCCAGCTCCGACATGCGAATGGCCAGGTCATAACCGCCGCCGATCAGGTCGGTCAGGTGGTCTTCCAGGCGCACTTCCACCTGGGTATCCGGGTAGCGCTCCATGTACAGGCGCACGGCCTGGGCGACATAGGTGCGCCCGAAGTGGCTCGGGCTGGTGATCTTCAGGATGCCGCGCGGGCCATCCTGATAGGCGCCGGCCACATCGTCGGTATCTTCCAGCACTTCACGCAGACGCAGTGCGTGCTGATGGATCTCGCGCCCCGCATCCGTCAGGGCCAGCGAGCGAGTCGAGCGATTGAACAGGCGAATCTGCAGTTCTTCTTCCAGACGGCTGATCTGCTTGGAGACCACCGAGCGGTTGACCTGACGATGGTCAGCCGCCTTGGAAAAACTCTGTGCTTCTACCACATCGAGAAACAGCAACAAACGGGATGCTTTATCCACGGTCTGACCTCTCGTGATGCCATGGGGAGGGGAACACTCTGCCAGCCATCCATGAGGCAGTCAGTGCATATAAAGCGATGGTCCAACTTCGGTAGCAGTCGATAATCGGTGACATTGCATGGGTCATCATCACGAATCCAGGTGACGGAAATCCCTGACAAGGTGAGTTTATCACGGTCACTGTTTCCTCTAATACCACGCATCAACGCGTTTCTCGCTCCTCCTGTTGCCGACAATGCATCAAAGACATGTCCCACTGAGCCTATCTGGGGTCCGGCGAAATCCCTAGAATCATCCCTCCAGCGTCACGGAAGTGTTCCGACGCCTTATACCTTCACCCAACCAGCCATGCTCGACATGCTGGGAGTGAGTTCATGTCTTCTTCTATGTCCACCGACGCCTCTGCAACATCGACCCCGCCAACGTCGGAAACGCCGACGACGCGTGAGCTGATGTCACGCCTGTGGCGCAGCACCTTGCCGATGACACTCGGCATCATGGGATTGCTGGGCTTCAACCTGGTCGATGCCGCCTTCGTCTCGCATCTGGGCACCGCGCCACTGGCCGCGCAATCCTTCACCTTCCCGCTGACCTTTCTGATCATCGGGGTGCAGGTCGGCATGGGCATCGCGATCGCCGCGATCGTCTCGCGCACCCTGGGCGCCGAGGATGAGGCGCGTGCCCGGCGTCTGGGCGGTGTGGTGCTGCTGGGGTCCGGTGTGTTGATGGCACTGCTGATGCTGCTGTTGTGGGTCATCAGGGTGCCGGCCTTCGAGTTGCTGGGGGCCAATGCCACTGAAATGACGCTGATCGAGGTCTATTGGGGCCCATCGCTGATCGCCAGCTGGCTGGGGGCCATGGCCTATGTGCTCTACAGCCTGTTCCGCGCCCACGGCGACACGCGTCTGCCGGGCGAGATGATGCTGCTGACCAGTGTCTTCAACCTGGTGCTGGACCCGCTGCTGATCTTCGGCGCGGGGCCGCTGCCCGGCTTCGGTCTGGCGGGCGCTGCCTGGGCGACCGTACTTTCCTTCGGGGCCGGACTTGCCATCACGGCATTCAAGCTCTCGCGCCGCGACTGGATGGAATATCGCGGCCTGTGGGCCGAATGGCAGGCCTCACGCCGCCAGCTGGCGGGAATCGCGATACCCGCGATTCTGTGTCAGATGATGCCGGCACTCTCCGCGATGCTGGTCACCGCCATCGTCGCGGGACTGGGCCAGACGGAGGTGGCCGCCTGGGGGATCGCCTCACGCCTGGAAACCTTCTCGCTGATCGTGGTGCTGGCCCTGACCATGTCGCTGCCGCCGTGGCTCGGGCGCTGTTATGGCGCCGGCCGTTGGCAGGAAATTCGCCGCCTGATGAACCTGGCCGCCCGCGTGGTGGTGATCTGGCAGCTGGTGCTGGGCATCATCGCCGCAGTGCTGGCGACACCGCTGGCCTATGTGCTGGTGGGCAGTGACGAGGTCTCGGCGGCACTGGCGGTCCTGCTGCCGTGGATGTTGCCCAGCTACTCCTTCCTCGGTATCTGCATGCTGGTCGTGTCGGCTGCCAACGCGCTGGGGTGGCCGCTGCGTGCCACGGCGTTGTCCTTCGTGCGTCTCTTCATCTGCTTCATGCCGGCGGTATGGCTGGGGGCACATCTGGATGGGCTGCGCGGTGTCGCCATCGGCTCGGCGATCGGCAACCTGCTGGCGGGTGTGGTGGCATGGCGCGTCTATCGTCAGGCCCTGGGCGACCGCGGCAAGTCATTGCGTCGCCATGCCTATGTCGCGACGACCTGATCGCTCGGGCCCCCATGGCGTCCAGCACGAGCGCTCCCTTGAGATGTCAGGCGCCATTCAGAAGATTCTGCCCGGAAGGTCCTGCTGGAGACCCTGTCAGTAGACCTTGTCAGAAGCCCCGTCAGCAGTCCCGCTGAGAAGCACCGAAAGCGGCCATTCCAAAAATGGCCGCTTTTTTGTTTTTTATCACTGCCATGATGCGAAATTTACCTGCTTATTTTCTGATATAGGGTCTAATAACAGAATATTAACCGTTGTTTGCGCCTCTATACTGGATGCATTCAGGTCAAGCCACTGCGAGTCGCCTTGTCGACCGGTGTTGGCCTTCATCGTCTTTATTCGCTGCCGAGTGCGCGAATACGCCTGTCATTTGCCGTGGGGCGCGGCTTGCAGTCATGGGGTAGGCCAACATGAAGATTCTTGTACTCGGTAGCGGCGTCGTCGGTGTCACCAGTGCCTATTATCTGGCGCGTCAGGGGCATAAGGTCACGGTCGTCGACCGTCAGGCCAGCCCGGCGATGGAAACCAGCTACGGCAACGCCGGTCAGGTCTCCTTCGGCTTCTCCTCGCCGTGGGCAGCGCCGGGCATTCCGCACAAAGCCGTCAAGTGGATGTTCCAGGAGCATGCGCCGCTCAAGATCCAGCCTCGCATGGATCCGCAGATGGCCAAGTTCATGGTCAAGATGTTCGCCAACTGCAACGCCGACCGCTATGCCGTCAACAAGGAGCGCATGGTGCGTGTCTCCGAGTACAGCCGCGCCTGCATCAATGCCCTGCGCGAAGAGACCGGGCTGCGCTACGAAGACCGTCAGAAGGGGCTGTTGCAGCTGTTTCGTACCCAGGCGCAGGTCGATGCCGTGCAGAGCGACATGAAGGTGCTGGCGGGCTGTGGCGTGCGCCATCAGCTGCTGGACGCCGACGCCTGCGCCACGGTGGAGCCGGCACTGACCCGCGTGCCGGGCAAGTTCATCGCCGGGCTGCACCTGCCGGATGACCAGACCGGCGATTGCCATCTGTTCACCAACCGGCTGGCGGATTACTGCCGCGACACCCTGGGCGTCAATTTCGTCTTCAATACCACCATTCAGCGCATCCAGCGCAGCGGCAGCCGCATCGAGAAGGTCATCACCGACCGTGGCGAGATGACCGCAGACAGCTACGTGATGTGTCTGGGCAGCTACTCGCCGTTCCTGGCGCGTGATCTGGATTTGGACCTGCCGATCTATCCGGTCAAGGGCTACAGCCTGACCGTGCCGATCATCAATGCCGATGCCGCGCCGCAGTCCACCGTGATGGACGAGACCTTCAAGGTCGCGCTGACACGCTTCGATGACCGTATCCGAGTCGGTGGCACCGCCGAGCTGGCCTCGTTCGATCTTTCCTTGATCGAGAAGCGCCGCGCGACCATCAACATGGTGGTGCAGGATGTCTTCCCGGAAGCCGGTGACTACGCACGTGCGGAATTCTGGGCGGGTCTGCGCCCGATGACGCCGGATTCCACGCCGATCATCGGTGGCACCAAGTATGACAATCTGTGGTTGAACACCGGACACGGCACCCTGGGCTGGACCATGAGCTGCGGCAGTGCGAGTCTGTTGGCGGACCTGGTGGATGGTCGCAAGCCCTCCATCGATCCCAATGGTCTCAGTCTTGGTCGCTACGCTGCCTGATGCTCGGCGCAGTGTCTGTGTCTGTATCTGTGACAGTGTCTGTGTCAGTGGCTGCGCCAGGGTCTGCCAGGCAGTGCGTACTGCCGTGTAGTCGTCTTTTTTCGAGTGTCTCTCCGTCAACTGATTGAACAAGGAATTGCGCATGACCAAGCAGATTATCTCTACCGAGTCCGCACCGGCTGCCATCGGCCCTTATTCCCAGGCGGTGCGTACGGGTAATCTGGTGTTCCTGTCCGGCCAGATCCCGCTGGACCCGGCGACCATGGAAGTGGTGGAAGGCGGTTTTGAAGCCCAGGCAGACCAGGTGTTCCGCAATCTCAAGGCGGTGTGTGAAGCCTCCGGTGGCAGCCTGGATCAACTGGTCAAGGTCAATCTGTTCCTGACCGACCTCAGCAACTTCGCCGTGGTCAACACGCTGATGGAGCAGTACTTCAGTCAGCCGTATCCGGCGCGTGCGGCCGTCGGCGTCAAGGAGCTGCCCAAGGGCGTGCTGTTTGAAGCAGAAGGTGTACTGGCACTCTCCTGATCGCTCGTTCTTTGTCGGTCTGAACGAGCGGCCGCTCTGAACCAGTGGTCGGTCTGAACGAACGACTGGCGCGAATCGATGCCTTGTCTCTCACTCCCCTCGCTGATTCATCAGCGGGGGGAGTGTCGTTTCAGGGGGTCGTGACGTCCTGCAGGCAGCTTGAGCGTGACATTTGGTGCCAGCATGATTAGCGTAAGGCTAAATGAGCTAGCGACCAGCGCTGACTCTCGGAGCATCGCGGACGAACCCTTCAAGGAGCAACACCATGGCGCAGTCAGACACAGGCACCCGTGAACCCGGCATACGGCTGCGTCAGCTGGAAATGCTGTGGGCGGTGATCGAGTGTGGCTCGATGAAAGGCGGTGCCGCGCAACTGGGGATCAGCGTGCCGGTGGTCTCGCGGGGCTTGGCACAACTCGAGCAGACGCTGGGCTATTCGTTGTTTCTGCGCGAGGGCGGCAAGCTGGTACCGACCCCGGAAGCCGAGCGCCTGACGCCATCACTCGCCCGGATGTTCAGCGCTCAATCCGAGCTCAGACGACTGGCCTTCGGGCCGGGTAGCGGCAAGCGTCCGCGTCTCGTGCTGGCGGTCACGCCCGGTCTGGAGGCCTTCAGTGCCGGTTGGCTGACACGCATCGCGGCCAGTGAAGCCTTGAGTGAGTGGCTGCCCAGCCTGGAAGTGCTCGAGGTGTCACAGCATGATCTCGCCATCCGCGAGGGGCGGGTCGCGATGGCGGTGAGTCTGGAAGCACCGCCGGAGCCCCAGGGCGGCAAGCGTGCCAAGACGGCGGCGGCACGCGCCCGCGAGCTCAAGGCCAGCCTGCGTCAGCGCGCGCGCGAGGAGACGACACTCATCGAAGGCGATGACGACGAGGCAAAGCCTACCGCCAAGGCTGCCATGCCCGAACTGGGGGATACGCCGGAGCTGCCGTTTGACGTCGAGGATGATGCGCACAATGCCGAAGGGGCCGCTTCCCGGAGCGGGACAGGTGAAGAGGCGCAAGCCGAGGCACCGCCCGCGCTGAAGCTGCCCTTGATGTTGCTGTGGCCCTCACGCTGGCCGCTGCTGGACAAGCCGCTGACCCTTGCACGCCTCAATGAACGCCCCTTCGTCGACCTGCCGGAAACCAGCAGTCAGGGGCGCTTGATTCGTGGACTGCTCAAGCGTGAGCGCGTGACGCCGGCGAGTCTGCTGGAAGTCGCCACGCCGGCCAGCGCCGGGCGTCTGGCGCGCACGGGCAGTGCCGCCACCATCATTGATGCGCTGTCGGCGCTGCAGGTGCTTGAGGACGCCAGAGGCGACCTGATCGGCCTGCCGCTCTCGATGCGCAGCGAGCGCTATCTGGAGTTCAAGTGGCAGTTGCCGACGGCCGAGGAAGGTGAATCGCTGCACGCGGTGCAGGCCCTGCTGATCAGTCTGCTCGAAGAGGAGGTGGCGGCGAGTCTTGCCCGCTTGCCGCTGGCGGACGAGGAAGGCTGATCGGCATGACGGCGCAGGCGCCTAGCGGAAGCCTTGCCTCAGAGTAGAGATCAGGTCAGACAACAGGCCGGGCAACCGACCATTCAAGAAAAACCCCGCCGATTGGCGGGGTTTTTCTTGTCTTTCACGACAGCGCTCGCTCGGGCTCAGCCCTTGACGACGGTCGCGATGGCCTTGGCCACGTAGGGCAGGTTCTCGGTGGAGAAGCCGGCCACGTTGGCACGCCCGGAGCGCACCATGTAGATGCCGAACTCGTCACGCAGGCGATCGACCTGTTCCGGCGAAAGGCCGGTGTAGGAGAACATGCCACGCTGTTCGGCGATGAAGGCGAACTGCTCATCCAGACCATACGGCTTGAGTGCCTCGACGAAGTCACGACGCAGGCCGTTGATGCGCTCACGCATCTCGGTCAGCTCGCTTTTCCACTCGCCACGCAGGGTGTCGTCCTCGAGGATATCGATGACCACCGCACCGCCATGTGCCGGCGGATTGGAGTAGTTCTCGCGCGCGGTGATCGCGGCCTGGGAGCGCACGTCGAGCATGCTCTCCTCGTCCTTGGCGATCAGGATCAGGCAGCCGGTGCGCTCGCAGTAGATGCCGAAGTTCTTGGAGCAGGAGCTGGTGATGATGGCTTCATCGACATTCTCGGCCAGCAGGCGCACGCCGTAGGCGTCTTCTTCCAGGCCGTCACCGAAGCCCTGGTAGGCGAAGTCGATCAGCGGCATCAGCTTGCGCGCCTGGACGACTTCCAGCACCTGGTCCCACTGCTCGCGGCTCAGATCGAAACCGGTCGGGTTGTGGCAGCAGGCGTGCAGCACCACCACGTCACCTTCCGGGATGGTCTTGAGCGTCGTCAGCATGCCATCGAAGTCGAGGCGGTTGTTCTCGTCGACGTAGGGGTAGTTGTGGCGCGTGACGCCAGCGGCGTCGAAGATGCCCAGGTGGTTCGGCCAGGTCGGGGTGGACAGCCAGATATCACGTCCCTTGAGGTTGCTGGCGATGAAGTCCGCGGCCAGACGCAGGGCACCGGTACCGCCGGGCGCCTGGGTGGCGCTGGCGCGATTGGCGGCCAGCACCGGCGACTCGGCGCCCAGCACCATCGGCAGTACGACCTTGCCGAAGCGCGGGTCGCCGTGGGAGCCGATGTAGGTCTTGGTGACTTCATTCTCGACCAGGCGGTTCTCGGCCTGCTTGACCGCACGCATGACCGGCGTATTGCCGTTCGCATCGCGATAGACGCCCACGCCGAGGTCGACCTTCTGCGGGTTGGTGTCGTTGTTGAAGGCTTCGATCAGGCCGAGGATGGCATCCCCGGGTACACGCGCAATCTGCTCGAACATCTTATTTCGCTACCTCGTCGGTTCTGGCGGCCATGATGAAATCGTTCTTGTGCAGACCCTTCATCTCGTGGGACCACCAGGTCACGGTGACCTTGCCCCACTCGGTGAGAAGTGCCGGGTGGTGCCCGACTTCCTCGGCAATCTCGCCTACGCGATTGGTGAATGCCAGTGCCTGCTTGAAATTGCGGAACGTGAAGCACCGTTCCAGTTGCATGATGCCATCGCGATTGAGCAACTGCCACTCGGGAATGGCGGTCTTGAGCGTCTCGATGTCGCTATCGCTGACCTTGGGCGCATCGAAGCTGCAGGCTTCACAGGACTGTCTGGCGAGTTCGGTCATGTCACTATCTCCGGCTTGAGGAAAGAGGGGGCTGGTGAAAAGGCGTACCCCTTGGGGCAAGGGTGCTGGTGCGATCAACGTGGTGCGAAGCGCGGCGTCTTGAGGCCGAGGGCCATGGCCTCGTGCACCAGCGCCATGATGTCGCGGCTGGCGAGTTCATGCAGGTCGTCCAGTGACTCAAGGACATAGTAGAGCGGCTGCAGGATGTCGATGCGATACGGGGTGCGCAGTGCCTCGACGGCATCGAAGGGCAGATGCGCGGGGCGCTCGAGACTCTCCGCAAGCTCACCCAGGGCGTAGCGGGTCTCGCGCGGCGAGGAGATGATGCCGCCGCCGTAGAGGCGTAGCGCACGGCTGCCGTCGGGTTGAGTCTCGCGCAGCATGCCGAATTCCACCGTCATCCAGTAGAGGCGGGCCAGATAGACGCGCTCTTCCTTGCTGGCGGCGAGACCGAGGCGTCCGTAGGTGGCGGTGAACTCGGCGAAGGCGGGGTGGGTGAGCATCGGGCAGTGGCCGAAGATCTCGTGGAAGATGTCCGGCTCTTGCAGATAGTCGAGTTCTTGCGGGGAGCGGATGAAGGTGGCGACCGGGAAGCGCCGCTCGGCGAGCAGCTCGAAGAAGCGCGTGAAGGGAATCAAGGCCGGCACACGTGCGGTTCGCCAGCCGGTGGTGGCCTCGAGGACACGATCGACCTCACCAAGTTGGGGGATGCGGTCCTCCGGCAGGGCAAGGCGCTCGAGCCCTTGCCGATACTCGCGACAGACACGCCCCTCGACCAGCGCCATCTGGCGCGCCATCAGTGTCTGCCAGGTGGCGTTTTCCTGATCGCTGTAATGGATCCGGCCCCGGGCATCCGGCTCATGGGCCACGTAGCGGGTGCCCTTGGCCTTGGTTTGCGAGCCGGGCTGAGCTTTTTGGGATGTCTGTGGCCAATGACGACCCTGCGGTGCATTCATGCAACCTCCCCAACCAGATGGCGGCGCTGCCGAGCAGGCTGCCGTGTTGTCATTATGGCGTACATGCCAGTCCTTGCATGTCGATGACAACGCTAGGCCTTGTCGGGTGGCGTTGACCAGTGGTCAGGCGTGGCTCTGCGCCGCAGATAACGCTGCGTTGGCGCGTGTCTTGTCACATATTTGTGACACTGGAGCGGTAATCGGGCGCATCCTGTGCCATTCGGGCGCTCGTGCACTGCTGTGTCGCCGTCTTTTGTAAGGAATGCTTTACGACGTTTTTGATAACGCTTACGTTAACGTCACTCAGCCGTCCGTCGCTAAGCTGTCCGTCGCCAAGCCGCCCGTCACTCGAGCGGCGACGCCAGGCCAGCGACACCATTTCGATGACAATGCCAACAAGAATTCCAACGACAATGCCGAGAACGCCATGCGCCTCAAACTGACCTGCCAGAATCGAATCGGGATTCTGCGCGACATCCTGGCCCCCTTTGCCGATTACGGCCTCAACGTGCTGCGCGGTGAGGTCGGCGGGGAGGCCAACAACTCCATCTATCTGCATGTGCCCAACATGCTGCGTATGCAGCTCTCGACCCTGAAGCCGACCCTCGAGGAGATACCCGGGGTCTTCAAGGTCAGTCGCGTCAGTCTGATGCCCACCGAGCGACGCCATCTGGAGCTCAATGCGCTGCTGTCATCGCTGTCAGACCCAGTGATGTCCATCGACATGGATGGGCGCGTGGTAGCGGCCAATCGCGCGGCGGGCAAGTTGCTCGGGGTGCGCATCGATGAGGTGCCGGGGCTGGCGCTGACGCGTCATGTCCAGGATGTCGATCTGCCGGAGCTGATCCGGCGCAACAATGCCCGCGTCAATGGCCTGCGCCTGCGGGTGGGGGAGGAGACCTTCCTCGCCGATATCGCGCCACTGCACACCGAGAATGAGGATGTCGCCTCGCTGGCGGGCGCCGTGGTCACCCTGCATCGTGCAGACCGCCTGGGCTCGCGTATCTATCAGATCCAGCGCACCGAGGTGCGTGGCTTCGAAGCGATATTCCAGGCGAGCCGTCAGCTGTCGGCGGTGGTCAAGGAGGCTCGCCGCATGGCACCGCTGGATGCGCCGCTCTTGATCGAGGGCGAGACCGGCACCGGCAAGGAGCTGCTGGCGCGGGCCTGCCACCTGGCCAGCCCCCGCGGCCAGGCCCCCTTCATGGCGCTCAATTGCGCGGGGCTGCCGGAGTCGATGGCCGAGACGGAGCTGTTCGGTTACGCCCCGGGCGCCTTCGAGGGCGCGCGCCCGGAGGGCAAGCTGGGCCTGCTGGAGCTGACCAGCGGCGGCACCATCTTTCTGGATGAGGTCGGCGAGATGAGTCCGCGCATGCAGGTCAAGCTGCTGCGCTTTCTGCAGGACGGCGGTTTCCGGCGTGTCGGCAGCGATGAGGAGACCTTCCTCGATGTGCGCGTGATCTGCGCCACCCAACAGGATCTGCCGGCACTGTGCAGCGAAGGGCGCTTCCGCCACGATCTCTTCCATCGCCTCAATGTGCTGTGTGTGCAGATTCCGCCGCTCAGGGAATGTCTGGATGGGCTCGAGGAGCTGGCGCGGCATTTCCTCGAGCGGGCGGTGCGTCAGATCGGCGCTCGCGTACGGGATATCTCACCCGAGGCCATGGCGCGCCTGCAGGGCTATCACTGGCCGGGCAACGTGCGTCAGCTGGAGAACGTGCTGTTCCAGGCCGTCTCGCTGTGCGATGGCGAGGTGATCGAGGCGCAGCATCTGCGCCTGACCGGTGAGGCGCGTGATGAGGGGCTCGACAACATCGACCTGACCGGCAGTCTGGGCGATATCCATGACGAGGTCGAACGGCGCATCCTGGCGCATCTCTACCCCGAGTATCCGTCCAGCCGATTGCTGGCCAAGCGCCTGGGAGTCTCGCATACCACCATAGCCAACAAGCTCAAGCGTCATGGCATCGCACAGGAGTGACCCGCGGCGCAGGTGATGGCGGGAGAGAATAGGCAACAGGGCGAGAGCAAAGCAGACGAGCAGCAAAAGAAGAAAGAGCAGGAGAAGGGGGAGAAGGCAGGCAAGAAGATAGAAGCGCAGAGGCGCTTAAATGCGTGTTTGAATATCGGAATTGGTGAATTGTTTTGCTCGCTAATAAAGGGTATGATCCTCACATTGTTAGCAAGCTAATATAGATGGCGTCCGATATCGGCGGCAACAGCCGTCCTGACGCCGCACCAATCAAGGCTCTCGTGGGTCTTCCGCTCAGTATCGATGAGGGGGAGTGTCATGGGAGCCTTCATGTCGAGAGATGATACATGAACGCACATTCTCCGGGGACGGATTCGACACAGGAAATCCCGTTTCACGAGCAGATCAAGCCCTCGCTGGGGGGCCAGGTCGGCCGGGTCCATCGTCTATGGCGCACCGCCATCACCAGCGCGGTGCGTAGCCTGGACATGACGGAATCGCGCTGGACGGTCATGGTCCATCTGGAAAAGCTCGGCGAGGGCTGTACCCAACAGATGCTGGCCAGCGAGCTGGGCATCGAGATGCCGTCGCTGACGCGCACCCTCAACCAGCTCGAGGCTCAGCAGCTGATCGCCCGCGTGCCGCACGAGACCGACAAGCGGGCGCGTTGCCTGTGGTTCACCGAGCAAGGCCGCCAGTGCCTGACCCAGTTGACGGAGCGCATCGAGCGAGTGCGTGCCGAGCTGTACGTCGGCTTCGATGACGAAGCGCTCAATGCCTTCGCCCGCACTCTGCTCCAGTTCGAAGACAATGCCAGTGCCAGCATCGCGCGCTCCCAGGCTGAATATCAGCGGAGTCGTCAGGGGTGACATCCGATCAGCGCTTTCGGCGCTGGGTGCGGGGAGCCTTGCTGATCGCCGTATTCAGTTTCGTGTATTTCCTGATCGCGGACCTGTGGATGCCGATGACGTCCCAGGCGCGCGTGATGCACCCGGTGGTCAGTGTGGCATCGCGGGTCAGTGGTCGTATCGATGAGGTGCTGGTCCACGACAACCAGCATGTCGAGGCGGGCGATGTGCTGTTTCGTATTGATGCAAAGCCCTATCAGCTGGCCGTGCAGCAGGCGGAGCTGGCGCTGGAAGCCGCCATTCAGGCCAATCAACAGCTGGATGCCTCGATTCTGGCGGCGAAGGCGCAGCTCGAGCAGAGCCGTGTCAGCGAGGAAGAGCAGCGGCTGGAGATGGCGCGCGTCACGCGGTTGATCAAGTCGCACAGCATCTCGCGCCAGCAGTACGATCAGACACGTGCCAGCTATCAGGGCGCGCAGGCGCGTCTCGATCTGGCCTATACCGAGGTGCGCGCCCGCGAGGCCGGGACGGTGTCCAACATGCAGCTGGTCGCCGGCGCCTACGCCAGCACCGGTCAGGCGCGGCTGGCCATCGTGGCCGATCGTGCCGATGTCATTGCCGACTTTCGCGAGAAGTCTCTGTCACGCGTCGCGATCGGCGATCAGGCAAGCATCATCTTCGATGCGCAGCCGGGGCGGGTCTTCACGGCAACGCTTTCATCGCGGGATTCAGGCGTACAGGCGGGTCAGCTCAACGCCGATGGCTATCTGGCCGCCCCCGAGGACAGCGATCGCTGGGTGCGTGATGCCCAGCGCATGCGCGTCCATCTCGTGATGCCGAGGGCTCATGGCCTCTCGCTCAGCCAGCTGCCGACCGGCTCGCGTGCCACCGTACAGCTGTTCCCCGTGGCCGGACCAGCCAGCTGGCTGGCGCATGCCCAGGCGCGTGCGGTCAGCCTGCTGCATTACATCTATTGAGGCGGCGGCATGTTGGCGAATGCATTGCGAGACCGGCTGTCACGCCTGTGGACACGCGACGAGTCCTTGCCGCGCGTCGAGGGTGGTGAGCCACGCCTGAGCGAGAACGATGTCCAGCAGTGCCTGCGGATCGCCTTCGGCGGCACCCTGGGCTTCGTGCTGCTCAAGTGGATGGATTGGACCTACGGCACCTTCTTCGTGGTCAACCCGATTCTGCTGCTGGCCCTGGTGCCGGTACTGAACGCCTCCATCGCGCGGCAGTTTCTGGCCAGCGTCTTTCTCAACAACGCCTTCACCCTCGTCGTGCAGGGGCTGTTCGGTGACAACCCGGCGATCATGTTGCTGCTGGTGTTTGGCATGCAGCTGGTGCTGTTCAACTGCATGAGCCGCGGGCCATTGTTCCTGTTCGGTGCCCTGAGTGTGTGTTCGGCATGCATGTGCAGCTGAATTTCGCCAGCTACCCGAGCACGGATATCAGTGATCTGGTGTGGTGCAACTTCGTCGGTGGCGGCACCACGCTTTCGATCGTGGCCCTGATGCATTACTGCTTCCCGGACAAGGCGCCGCGCCAGCCGCCGTCACGCCCCGCCAAGCCGCCATCCAATCGCCGTCACGAGGTGCTGTTGACCACCGCGGTGGCGATGGTGGTCTACGTGATGTTCCAGGTGCTCGATCTGAGCGATTCGCTGTCGGCGCAGATCGCCTCGATCCTGATTCTCTTTCCGATGAACTGGTTCGGTGCCATTCAGGCCAGCATTCGGCGCGCCGCGGGTACGTTGGTGGGCTGCAACGTGGCGGTGGCGATCCAGCTGGTGTTGATGACGCACTATTCGTTGCTGTGGCTGGTAGCGCTGGGGCTCTGGCTGAGCTTGATGCTGTTCGCGCGCCACCATGTTCTGGAGCGGGTGGGCTCTGGTGCGGGTCTGGGCGCCATGACCACCATGGCGATCCTGTTTGGCCAGTACATGTCGCCCGACAAGGACCTGATCTACAGCGCGCTCTACCGCACCAGCTCCGTGCTGGTCGCGGTCTGCAGCGCGATGCTGCTGATCTACCTGATGCATGCGCTGCTCAATCGTTTCGCGGCGACGCGTCTGATTCGCCCCGCCGCTTGAGGCAGTCGTTCCCGGTCGAGACTGTCGGCGCCCCGCGAGCGGCGGATCAGCGTGGCGCGTCGTAGCGCCCTGCGGTGCCGTGGGTGAACACCACCTGCCACAGCTGCAGCTGGCGGGCGCGGAAGGCGCCGGCGCAGGCGCCGAGATAGTACTCGAACATACGCTTGTCGCGCGGTGAATAGGTATCGGCCAGCTCATGCCAGTGCTGGTCGAGATTGGCGCGCCACGCCATCAATGTCGGGTCGTAGTCGGCGCCGAAGTTGTGCCAGTCCTCCATCACCAGATGCGCTTCGCTGGCGCGTACCAGCTGGCTGGCGCTGGGCAGCACGCCATTGGGGAAGATATAGCGGTTGACCCAGGGGTCGGCCGAGATATCACTCTGGTTGGAGCCGATGGTATGCAGCACGAAGCGTCCGCCGGGACGCAGCAGGTGCGCGGCATGGGCAAAGTAGGTGGCGTAGTTCTTGTGGCCGACGTGTTCGAACATGCCAATCGAGGCGATGGCATCGAAGCTGCCCACCGTGCGCCTGAAATCAGGGTCGCGATAGTCCTTGAGCAGGATTTCCACCGGTAGCCCTGCGCAATGCTCGCGCGCCAGCGCGGCCTGCTCGGCGGAGATAGTGATGCCGACGACCTCCACGCCGTAATGGCGCGCGGCGTAGGCGGCCAGGCTCCCCCAGCCACAGCCGATATCCAGCAGGCGCATGCCGGGCGCCAGCCCCAGCTTGCGACACACCAGATCCAGCTTGGCCTGTTGTGCCTTGCCCAGCTTCTCCGCGCTCACCGGCAGGTCTTTCCAGTAGCCGCAGCTGTAGCACAGGGTGTCATCCAGCATGCGCGTGAAGAGGTCATTGCCGAAGTCATAATGCACCTTGCCGACCACGCCGGCGCGGCGGCGACTCTGCAGATTGATCACTCCGGCCTGCAGTCGATAGGCGATGCGCTCGCTGGTGGTGTGGGCACGACTGCCCAAGCCATGCCGCAGTAGGCGACAGATCATCTCGTCGATCTGCTCGCAGTCCCACCAGCCTTCCATGTAAGCCTCGCCCAGTCCCAGGCTGCCTTGCTGCAGCACCCGCCGGAAGAGGTCTGGATGGCGAACGCGAATGTCCCAGGGATCAGGCCCGTTGAGCCTGACGCCGGAACCTGCCAGCAGGTGTTCGACGGTGCGTCGATGACGGGTGTCGGGGAGTGCAACGGGGGCCAGGCGTTGTTCGATGCTCATGGAAAAGCCTCCTTGACGGCGCGCGGGCGCAGAGAGTCCTGATGGGTTCGTCATGGCGTATGGCAGTGATCGACAGTCCCCGGGCGATAGGGCTGTCGAACGTCTCGCATGGCAATGCGCGAGCTTCATGCTGCGAGGTGCATGCAGCGAGGTTGCAGGTACAGCGTCCGAGTCGCCACTGGCGTGCCAGCCGGGTGGCTGGTAACAACTTTCTTCACCAGGTATACGCGGCGGTCAGGGGCGGCGCTGGGACAGCTTTCGTCTCAGCATAGTCAAGAGTCGTCTAATGGGGCGGTGCAATTGACTGATTTCTGGGGCAACTGATGGTTGCGCCCTCGGAACTCAAGTGCCGCAGTGTCGGTTTCCCTGGGTTATCGCCTGGTGTCGGAATGCAAGAAAGCCGCCCCTGGGGGCGGCTTTCTGACGGATGCTGCGCTTTCGCTTTCACCGTCGTTGCGACTTTCGCTTTCGCGTTCGATCGCGCTGTCAGGTCACGCTACCTGACGGGGGAGCGCCTCAGCGGCAGCGCACGGTCCAGACGACCTTGTAGCCTTCGCCTTCATGGGTGGCGGCAGCCATTTCGGTGTCTTCATTGACGGTGCCACCCTCCAGCTGGTCATTGCCATCGGCGGCCTTGGCGGTGGCGTCGTGCGGGCCGAAGACGCGCGAGTCGAGCACATCGTACTTGTCGCGGTCCTGCTCTTCACACACCTCGAGCGCGCGTTCCTTGACCTGTGCGATGGCATCATCGCGGTCTTCATCGACGGCGCTGACTTCGTAGCGCGTGTCCTGCTTCTCGATCACGCTGGTGTTGCCGCAACCGGCGATGAAGGCGGAGCCGACGAGGGCCAGGGTCATGCAGGAATTGCGCAGGGCATTGGATGTCAGGGTCATGATCTCTCCTTGAAGTGTCTTTCAGAACTGTCGTTCAGAGCTGTCGTAAACGGGCTCGGGTCGCAATATCTGTCGTCAAGATGACGCTGACATCAGTACTGGGGGGTATGGGCGCGTGCTTCAAGTGTCGAGATACATCGACGCTGGCTGTCGCCTGCCGCCAACAGCGGAGGCGCGGGGCACTGGCGAGCAGGCTGCGGGCAACCGAAGTGACACTTTGGTCGTGAGCTGTCTCATTTAGGCATGTCGATGCCTCATCTGGACAGCCAGCCTGTGACAACTGACCTAGTCTGCATAAGCCCTACCGGTTGGACGCCACCGACCGGGGGCTGGTGGCCGGTGCAGGAAAAGTGACGGGCGGCGCAAGCCAGCTTGTCTGCCTGTCGCCGGCCACCTGCCAAACCCCATGCCAGCCAGGAGCACGTCATGTCAGCCAATGCCAATCGCGGAGTCGTATACCAGGGAGCGGGGAAGGTGAGTGTCGAATCACTGGACTATCCGACCCTGGCGCTGGGAAATCGCAAGTGTGAACACGGGGTCATTCTCAAGGTCGTCTCGACCAATATCTGCGGCAGTGATCAGCACATGGTGCGTGGCCGCACCACTGCGCCGCAGGGCCTGGTACTGGGCCACGAGATCACCGGTCTGGTCGTCGAGGCCGGGCGCGATGTGGAATTCATCAAGGTCGGTGACATCGTCTCGGTCCCCTTCAACATTGCCTGCGGCCGCTGCCGCAACTGCAAGGAAGGCAAGACGGGGATCTGTCTGAACGTCAATCCGGCGCGTCCCGGCGCGGCCTACGGCTATGTCGACATGGGCGGCTGGACTGGCGGTCAGACAGATTACGTCATGGTGCCCTATGCCGACTTCAACCTGCTCAAGTTCCCGGATGCCGACCAGGCGATGGAGAAGATCCGTGATCTGACGCTGCTGTCCGATATCTTCCCCACCGGCTTCCACGGCTGCGTGACCGCGGGTGTCGGGCCGGGCTCCACGGTGTATATCGCGGGCGCCGGGCCGGTCGGGCTGGCGGCGGCCGTGTCCGCTCAGTTGCTGGGGGCGGCCTGTGTCATCGTCGGTGACATGATCCCCGAGCGTTTGCAGCAGGCCGAGAGCTTCGGCTGCGAGACCATCGATCTGCGTCAGGAAGGCTCGATGGAAGACAAGGTCGAGGTGATTCTCGGCGAGCGCGAAGTGGATTGCTTCGTCGATTGCGTCGGCTTCGAGGCGCATGGCTGTGGTTGTGATCACGGCCGCGAGCAGCCGGCCACGGTGCTCAACTCGGCGATGGCGCTGACGCGTGCCGGCGGCCAGATCGGTATTCCCGGGCTTTATGTCACCGAAGACCCGGGCGCCGAGGATGAGGCCGCCAAGGTCGGGGCGCTGTCGATGCGCTTCGGGCTGGGCTGGGCCAAGTCCCACTCGCTGCACACGGGCCAGTGCCCGGTGATGAAGTATCACCGCCCGCTGATGCAGGCGATCCTGTTCGGGCGCGTCAATATCGCCGATGCGGTCAATGTGCAGGTCATCAGTCTGGAAGAAGCGCCGCAGGGCTATGCGGACTTCGATGGCGGCGCTGCCAAGAAATTCGTCATCGACCCTCACGCCATGGTGCGCAACGGCCGTGCCGCCTGATGCCATCACGGGCTGAATCCCGCCCGTAGCGGAGTTCTGTCGCCACAGACGACGCTGCCACGCCCTTTGCCGGGGCGTGGCAGCGTCGTCTTTTTTGAAGCGTGCCTGCCAGGCGGATGTTGCAGCCAGGCCCTTGTTGTCGAAGAGGCGCTGCGCTATACCGGTGGGCATATGAGGCCAGCGCGCTGCGCGTGGTGCTCTCCGCTCTGATGTATCTGCACAGGAATGCCCATGTCCGCTTCAGCGTCCCCCATCGCCAATACCGCCAGCCTGATGCCGCAGCACGCCGATTTCTCCGACTGGCCCAACAGCCGCGACTGGCTGGCGCATCTGGTCAGCTTCAATACCGTGTCGCGCGAGTCGAATCTGGCGTTGATCCATTGCCTGCGCGACGCCCTGGAAGTGGTCGGCGTCAGTGCCGAGGTCATCCACAACGATGGCGGCGACAAGGCCAATCTGCTGGCGGTGATCGGGCCGGAGGTCGAGGGTGGTGTGGTGCTCTCCGGGCACACCGATGTGGTGCCGGTGGAGGGTCAGGCCTGGGACAGTGATCCCTTCACGCTGCGTGAGGCCGAGGGTCGCCTTCATGGGCGCGGTTCCGCCGACATGAAGGGTTTCATCGCCTGCTGCATGGCGGCGGTGCCGGCGCTGGTGAATGCCCAACGTGCGGGCACGCTGAAAAAGCCGGTGATTCTTGCCTTCTCCTATGACGAGGAGATCGGCTGTCTGGGGGCGCCGCGCATGATCGCGCGCCTGCGTGACCGCCTGCCGCGTCCGGCGGCGGTGCTGGTGGGCGAGCCGACCATGATGGCGATCGTCGATGCCCACAAGGGCATTACCGATCTGCGCACCACGGTGACCGGCAAGCCGTCGCATTCCAGCCTGGTCTATCAGGGGGTGAGTGCCATCCATCTGGCGGCGCGCATGGTGACCTTCATCGAGGACCGCATGCAGGCGCGCATCGACTGCGGTCATCTGGACGAGCGCTTCGATGTGCCTCACGCCAGTCTGCATGTCGGGCGCATCGAGGGCGGCACGGCGGTCAACATCACCGCCGGGGAGTGCATCTTCGACTGGGAGCTGCGCCATCTGCCGGGCGAGGATGTCGAGGCGATGCTGGCGGAGATCGATGCCCACGCTGAGCGTCTGGTCGCCCCCTATCGTGAGCGAGCGCCAGAAGTGGCGATCCGCAGTGAGCGCACGGTGGAAACGGTGCCGTCACTGGGGCATGGCGATCGGGACCCGGCCATTCGCCTCTGCCAGCGTCTGCTGGGCGATGAGCGGGCCAGCGAGGCTGTGGCGTACACCACCGAGGCGGGCCAGTTCCAGAGCGAAGGCTGGCCGACGGTGGTCTGCGGGCCAGGCTCCATCGGGGTCGCGCATCAGGCCAACGAGTACATCGAGCTCAGCCAGCTGGCGGCCTGTGATCGCTTCCTGGCCCAGCTGGTGCGTGAGCAACAGGGCGGCTGAGGCTCCTGTGCCGGGCCTGATGCACGACTGACACGTGCTCTCACAGCATGCCGGGGCGGGGCGTCTCCTGCTCCGGCATCGGGCGCAATGCCGTGGCACATTCCCGCAGCAGGTGGTCGGTGAGCTTGTCCAGCGTGCTGCCACCGTGGCGCCAGTGATGCCAGTAAAGCGGTACATCGAGGGCATGGTTCGGCGCGATATCCACCAGCTCACCACTGGCCAGCAGATGCGCCGCCTGCTGCTCGGGAATCATGCCGTAGCCCATGCCGCTCAAGGCCAGACGCACGAAACCCTCCGACGACGGGCAGAGGTGGTGGGGGAAGGGCTCATCGAAGCCCATGGTCGACAACAGTCGGTGCTGCAGGCGGTCATCACGGCCATAGACGATGGCGGGCATGCTGCGCAGGGTCTCGGCCGGCAGAATGGGCGGGATGGGATGGCCTTTCTTTGCGATATGGCGCTGCACGAAGTCCGGGCTGGCCAGCGCCCGATAACGCATGCTGCCCAGCGGGTGGGAGCGTGCCCCCTGCACCGGGCGTGGCGTGGCACAGATGCAGCCCGCGACTTCTCCATCGCGCATGCGTCTGAGCGCCACTTCCTGATCCTCCACCAGCATGTCCAGCAACAGGTCACGCTCGCGACAGAAACTGCCGGTGACGGTCGGCCACCAGGTGGCCAGCGAATCGGCATTGATGGCGATGCGCAGTCGCTGCTCGCTCTCGCCGAGGGCGGGAATCTGGTCGAGCAGGTCATGTTCCAGCAGGCGCACTTGCTGGACATGATTGAGCAGGCGCCGCCCGAGCGGCGTCGGCCCCAGGCGCGGTGTACGCACCAGTACCGGCTGCCCCAGCCGTGCCTCCAGCAACTTGATGCGCTGCGAGACCGCCGACTGCGTCAGCCCCAGTGCTCGTGCCCCGCGTTCAAAGCCCGCCTGATCGATGACGGCCGCCAGTGCCTCCAGCAGTTTATAGTCCAGCATCAGTATTCCTTATGATCCATTCCCTGAATCAATTTCCTTGATGGATTCATCCTAGCGTACTCTGCCTGCCTCAGCACTGACAGCCGTGGCAGACGTCGTCAGTCACGGCAACGACACGACGAAAGGACAGCGATATGTGGTGGTCATTCTTCAATGGGGCAGGGGTAGGCGCAGGCTTGATCATCGCCATCGGAGCGCAGAATGCCTTCGTGTTGGGGCAGGGGCTCAAGCGCGAGCATCAATGGTGGGTGGCGGGGCTCTGCGCGCTGTGCGATGGCGTGCTGATCATCGCCGGCGTGCTCGGGCTGGGCGCGCTGATGCAGCAGTCGCCGCTGTTGATGAGCATTGCCCGTTGGGGCGGGGTGGCGTTTCTGCTCTGGCAGGCACTCAAGGCGTTGGGGCGCATGCGCACTGGCGGCCAGCTGACGGCCAGCAACGCGCTCAAGGCCAACCTCGGCAAGGTGCTGGCGGCAACCTTGGCCGTCACGCTGCTCAACCCCCAGGTCTATCTGGATACGCTGGTGATGCTGGGCGCGATCGGCGCGCAGCAGCCGTCCCCTGAAAGCTTCATCGTCGGGGCGAGCCTGGCCTCCTTCGGCTGGTTCTTCGGCCTGGTGGCATGTGCCGGTTGGCTGGCACCACGTCTGACCAGTCCGCGTGCCTGGCAGGTCATCGAGGCCTTCATCGCCACGATTCTGCTGTGGGTGGCCTGGCAGCTGGGCAGCGGTGCCTGGCTCTAGCGACCAACGCAAGACGGGCAAGAGGCAGCAGCAGGCGAGACGCGTCGATAGGTGTAAAGAAAGCATGACGCAGTGTCAGGCGCTGGCGGCAGTGGGAGCGCCCCGAGTGGGCAGTGTCGAGATGGCCGTCAGCGCCATGGCAGGGTTTCGTTACATGTCTGGCGTGAGGGGAGGTCGGACACGGCACCAATGAGGGCGCAAGGCGAATGGGCAGGGCGGCAGGCAAGGCATAGATTTCCGATAACGGAATCGGGACACGACAGGTGATCAGCGCGATGCGTTCGCCTGTCGTGAAGGATGTTGCCCGCCTTTTCTCTACCTTGCCTGCCCTGTCGGCAGCCTGACTCAGGAGCCCCTCATGAACGCACCGGCGCGTATCGAACAGCACAATCCCATCGGCACGGACGGCTTCGAGTTCGTCGAATTCACGGCCCCGGATGCGGCCGGCATCGATGCCCTGCGCAAGTTGTTCAACCAGCTCGGATTTACCGAGACCCGTCGCCATCGCTCCAAGCAGGTGTTCCTGTTTCAGCAGCACGGCATCAATGTGGTGCTCAACGCCGAGCCGAACAGCCCGGCGGCGGAATTCGCGGCGATCCACGGCCCGAGTGCCTGTGCGATGGCCTGGCGCGTGGCGGATGCCGAGCAGGCGCATCGCTACGCCCTGGCGCACGGTGCGCGCAGCGTCGAGCATCCGGTCGGGCCGGGCGAGGTGGGCATTCCGGCGGTGCAAGGCATCGGCGGTTCGGTGCTGTACTTCGTGGACCATCACCGCGAGCGCTCGATCTACGATACCGACTTCGTCGCCATCGACGGCGCAATCGAGAATGCCAACAGTGTCGGCCTGCATACGCTGGATCACCTGACCCACAATGTCGGGCGTGGCCAGATGGATGTGTGGGCCGACTTCTATGCGCGTATCGCCAACTTCCGCGAGATCCGCTATTTCGATATCGAAGGCAAGATGACCGGGCTCTTCTCGCGCGCGATGACGGCGCCGTGCGGCAAGATGCACATTCCCATCAACGAGTCAGCGGATGATGACTCCCAGATCGCGGAATTCATCCGCGAATACCATGGCGAAGGCATCCAGCATCTGGCGATGGCGACGGATGATATCCATGCCACTGTCAAGGCGCTCAAGGCCAATGGCGTCACCTTCCTGACCACGCCGGCCACCTATTATGAGAAGGTCGATGCGCGGGTGCCCAACCACGAAGAGAATGTCGAGGACCTCAAGGCATTGAATCTGCTGGTCGATGGCGCGCCGGGGGAGGGCATTCTGTTGCAGATCTTCACCGAGACGGTGATCGGGCCGATCTTCTTCGAGATCATCCAGCGCAAGGGCAACGATGGTTTCGGCGAGGGCAACTTCAAGGCGCTGTTCGAATCCATCGAGGAAGACCAGATCCGCCGCGGCATCATCGGTGGCGAGTGATCCACCCATTCCGGCACGCCCTGATCAGGGCGTGATCACGATGGCATCTTCAGCAACATGAAAGCCCCGCCGGTGATAGCCGACGGGGCTTTCATGTTGCTGAAGACTTGATTCAGGCAGTCAGGCTCAGGAGGTCGTCGGGACGCGCTGGTGATCGATCACCTGACGCAGCACGAAGCTTGAATGCACGCCGGTCACACCTTCGATCCGCGTGATCTGCTTGAGCAGCAGGTCGTGATAGTCATCCATGTCCTTGACCACCACCTTGAGCTGGTAATCGGCTTCCTGGCCGGTGATCAGCAGGCATTCCATCACCTGGGGCAGCGAGGCGATGGTGTCCTCGAAGTTGGTGAAGCGCTCCGGGGTGTGGCGGTCCATCGAGATATGCAGCAGCGCCATCAGACTGAGTCCCAGCTTGCGGGCATCTATCTGGGCGCGGTAGCCGGTGATCATGCCGCTTTCTTCCAGCGCACGGACACGGCGCAGGCAAGGCGACGGGGACAGGCCAATGCGCTCCGCGAGTTCCTGATTGCTGATGCGACCCGAGTGCTGAAGCTCGTCAAGAATGCGACGGTCGAAGCGGTCCAGTGTCGGGAGAGGAATATTCTGGCTCATTTTCGCAATCCATTAGCGGTGAAGATGTGAATGGTGAAATAATCTGCTTTTAAGATGGCGATGTCATGTAGTTTTCGCAATCGTCCGCCCTGATATGCGGCATATACTGTAATCACTGCTCAGCGATGAAGATGCCCGCTCGGGTCGTGGCTGTCGCATGACACGACGCACGACGCGAACGACAGACCTGAGCAGGATGAGCCACCGGCGCTGGCGACACGCCTCTTGCAACCGGTGAACGCGGAACGCAGTCGGCTTCTGATCGAAGCGAGGCTGCCGAAAGGGCTCTGGTGGTGATCCCACCGTCCTTCTCTCCGCGCTGGTGACCGTGATCCGGTCCCGGAGCTTGCGGCGGGCAGTGACGTTACGCTGCCCCCGACTTGCTTGCTTGCCCTGCTGACGGCAAGCTTTCGGATGCAAGGCCTTCACGCCTTCGTCATCTCACATTTACTCAGGCGCCCCGATTGGGACACTGTTGAGTGCGAAAGGTGCCATCGATCTCCCGTATCGGGCCTCGATTGCCGGTTTTTCGCACCCAGACCGCCAAGGACACGACCATGACTGCTGCATCCACGCCAAGTGCTGCCTTCGACCACACCAAATATCGCCCCGTGACCCCTGTTGCACTGACCGACCGCCAGTGGCCGTCGCGTACTGTGACCCAGGCGCCGCTATGGGCGAGTGTCGACCTGCGTGATGGCAATCAGGCGCTGCTCGAGCCGATGACGGTCGAGCAGAAGAAGCTGATGTGGAAGCTGCTGGTCAAGATCGGCCTCAAGGAGATCGAAGTCGGTTTCCCCTCCGCCAGTCAGCTCGATTTCGACTTCGTGCGCTGGTTGATCGAGGAAGACCAGGTTCCGGAAGGCGTCAGCATCCAGGTGCTGGTGCAGGCGCGTGAGCATCTGATCGCGCGTACCTTCGAATCACTGGTCGGCGCGCGTGATGCCGTCGTTCACGTCTACAACTCCACCTCCACCGTGCAGCGTGAGCGGGTGTTCGAGATGGACCGTGACGGCATCAAGGCCATCGCCGTCGAGGGCGCGCAGCTGGTCAAGGACTACGCCGAGCGCTATCCGGACACCAACTGGGTGTTCCAGTACTCGCCGGAGAGTTTCACCTCCACCGAGATGGATTACGCCGTCGAGGTATGTGAAGCGGTGATGGATGTCTGGCAGCCGACGCCGGAAAAACGCTGCATCCTCAACCTGCCGGCCACGGTGGAAGTGGGCCCGGCCAATCACTTCGCCGACCAGGTCGAGTACTTCATCAAGCACCTGAGCCGTCGTGACTGCGCGATCATCTCGCTGCACACCCACAACGACCGCGGTGGCGCCGCTGCCGCCGCCGAACTTGGCCTGCTGGCCGGCGCTGACCGCATCGAAGGCACCCTGCTGGGCAACGGTGAGCGCACCGGCAACATGGACCTGATCACCCTGGCGATGAACCTCTACAGCCAGGGCATCGATCCAGAGCTGGATCTCTCCAACCCGGACGAGATCATCCAGGTCTACACCGAGTGCACCAATCTGCCGGTTCACCCGCGTCACCCGTGGGTCGGCGAGCTGGTCTACACCGCCTTCTCCGGCAGCCACCAGGACGCCATCCGCAAGTGCCTCAAGAAGCAGCAGCCTGACGAGCCGTGGCAGGTCGCCTATCTGCCCATCGACCCGCAGGACCTGGGCCGCGACTTCCAGGCGGTGATCCGCGTCAACAGTCAGTCCGGCAAGGGTGGCATGGCCTTCCTGCTCGAGCGCGATCACGGCATCAGCCTGCCGCGCTGGATGAGCCTCGAGCTTGCGCCGCACGTGCAGAAGGCCAGCGAGCAGGTCAGTGGTGAGCTGTCCAGCGACCAGATTCGCGCGATTCTCGATGCCAGCTTCAAGCGTGAAGCGCCGCTGAGTCTCAAGGGCTATCGTCTGGATCGCGAAGGGGCCGAGCAGCTCACCGCGACACTGGTCGATGACAAGGGCGAGCAGATCGCGCTGGCCGGCGAAGGCAACGGTGCCATCTCCGCCTTCATGGATGCCTGGCAGCGTCACACCGGTTCCACCGTCAGCGTGGTGGACTACGGTGAGCACGCCCTCGGCGAAGGCAGCGATGCCGTCGCGGTGGCCTTCGTGATGCTCAACCTGGATGGCAAGCGTGTCTGCGGCATGGCCGAGGATGGCGATACCGTGAGCGCGTCGCTCAAGGCCGTGCTGTCGGCGGTCAATCGCGGCCTGGAAAGCAGTGCACGCAGCGAAGCGGAACGTGCCGAGGAAGCCGGCCCGGTCGCTGTCTGACGACAACACGCCTCATGCCTGACTGATCAAAGGCATTTTTGCCTCTCTCGAGACCCTCGCTCATCAGAGCGGGGGTCTTTGCGTTTTGTGGCAGGGCAGAAGTTGCCCGGCTGGCGCTCACGCCCGCCGTTGCTGGGCTGACGCGGGCAGGCTTGCGTGGAAAATACGTGTCATGCTCGCCAGGCCGCTATAGACTTTTGTCTGATGTTGACGGCTCAGTCAACATCCGGGCTTGCACCGGTGCCCACCCTGCGTATCATCGCTGCACCCGCATAATGATAACGATCTGGTGGCAGACCGGATTCGAGAACACAACAATTCCAAGCGGTGCAAAGGCAAACCCCCTGATTGAAGAGATAATGGATGCGTCCCCATCCCTGCTCTGATCGGGCATCGCCAGTGCACCTCTCGTTCAGGAGGTCCGCTAGAACAACCCACAACTACTCATCGGTATCGCATGATTCAACTTGATGCTATCACCACCCTGTTGCTGGCGGCGCTTGTCCTCGTCGTTGGCCATCTGATCGTCGAGCGCGTGCGCGTGCTGCGCGAATTCAATATCCCCGAGCCTGTGGTCGGCGGCCTCATCGCTACCATCATCGTCACCGGCCTGCGCGGCCTGGGTTACGAGTTCCAGTTCTTCGGCGGTCTCCAGACTCCCTTCATGTTGCTGTTCTTCGGCTCCGTTGGCCTGTCGGCAGACGTGCGCATGATTCGTGCCGGCGGCAGCAAGCTGGTGCTGTTCCTCGCGCTGGTCATCGGTCTGCTCATCCTGCAGAACCTGCTGGGTGTCGGTGTTGCCAGTCTGTTCGGTCTTGATCCGGTACTGGGTCTGCTCGGCGGTTCCATCACCATGTCCGGTGGTCACGGTACCGGCGCGGCATGGGCCAACGTCTTCGCCGACGAATATGGCATCAATGGCGCGATGGAAGTCGCGATGGCCTGTGCCACCTTCGGGCTGGTGTTCGGTTCCCTGATCGGTGGGCCGACGGCGCGTTTCCTGATCAATCGCATGAAGAGTGAAGGGCAGGACATCAACGCCCAGGTCAGCGATTCCGAATATGACGAGACGGAAGTCCAGCATCCGCTGAATACGTCCAATGCCCTGAAGACACTCTTCATGCTGCTGCTCGGGGTCGTCTGTGGCCAGCAGCTGCAGTCACTCACCTCGGGCACCGCCTTCTCGCTGCCGACCTTCGTGTGGGTGCTGTTCAGCTGTATCGTCATCGGCAACGTGGTGCGCGCCTTCGGCGACAAGCACCTCAATACCCACGCCGTGGATGTGCTGGGCAATATCAGCCTGTCCATCTTCCTGGCGCTGGCGCTGATGACGCTCAAGCTCTGGGATCTGGCCAATCTGGCACTGCCGATTCTGGCCATCCTGCTGGCACAGGTCGCGCTGGTGTTCCTCTACACCACCCAGGTCACCTTCCGCCTGATGGGCAAGAACTACGACGCAGCAGTCCTGGTCGCGGGTAACTGTGGCTTCGGCATGGGCGCCACGCCGACGGCGATCGCCAACATGCAGGCGGTCACGCAGCACCACGGGCCGTCGCGTCTGGCCTTCATCATCGTGCCGGTGGTGGGTGGCTTCCTGATCGATATCGCCAACTCGCTGATCATCAAGGGTTTCCTCGGCTTCTTCTGAACATGACAGCAGATGTCATGATGAGATGTCGCAGAATCTGCCTGGCATGAACGACAACGCCGGACTCCATTGGAGTCCGGCGTTGTCGTTTCGGGGGGCTGAGGCTTACAGGTTTCGAGGGCTCAGGCTTCAAGGCCTCAGACTTCAAAGACGGTGAGAAGCTCGTCAGGCGCTTGTGCTCTCACCCTCGTTCTCACCTTCGCTTTCACCTTCACTCTCCTCCAGGCCCCGCGTCAGCACTTGCCTCTACACCCACAGTGCCACGATCAGGCCATAGGCCAGCAGGGTGACGACCACGGTACCAGCCAGGTTCAGGAAGAAACCGGCGCGCATCATGGTCTGGATCTTGAGGTGGCCGGTGGCGAACACGATGGCGTTGGGCGGCGTCGCCACCGGCATCATGAAGGCACAGCTGGCCGCGATGGCCGCCGGCACGGTGATCAGCAGCGGATCGATGTCCAGTGACAGCGCCAGTGCCCCCAGCAGCGGCAGGAAGGCGGCTGCCGTCGCGGTATTGGAGGTGACCTCGGTCAGGAAGATGATCACCACGACCACGATGGCGACCAGGCCGATGAGCGGCAGCACGCTGAACATCGACAGCTGGCCGGCGA
The DNA here is from genome assembly GCF_046566945.1 of Cobetia sp. SIMBA_158. Classification (NCBI taxonomy): domain Bacteria; kingdom Pseudomonadati; phylum Pseudomonadota; class Gammaproteobacteria; order Oceanospirillales; family Halomonadaceae; genus Cobetia; species Cobetia sp. SIMBA_158. The sequence continues at coordinate 39,351 of NZ_JAWJYL010000015.1, read as the reverse complement.
TCCACTCGGCGAGCCCCGAGCTCTTGATCACGCCCGCCAGTGCCAGACCACCCCCGAACAGCAACAACACGCCCCAGGGCAGGTCACGCGCGTCTTCCCACACCAGCAGGCGGCGGCCGCGTGAGGTGCCGGAGGGAATGGCGAACAGGCCCACGCCGATGGCCATGGCGATGCCGGTGTCCGACAGCCAGGCAAGACCCATCTGGTTGATCAGCGGACGGAACATCCACAGCAGGGCAGCCACCAGGAAGGCGACGCCGACACGTTTCTCGGCGCTGCTCATGGCACCCAGTGCCTTGAGTTCACGGCTGATCATCTCGCCGCTGTCTGCCGTCTCGGACTTGAAGGAGAAGGGCGTGCGCGTCAGCCACCACCAGGTGATGGCACACATGGCGATGGCGACCGGCAGGCCGACGACCATCCACTGGGCGAAGCCGATCTCGATGCCTTGATCACTGGACAGGTAGCCTGCCAGCAGGGCATTGGGCGGCGTGCCGATCAGGGTCGCGATACCGCCGAGGCTGGCGGAGTAGGCGATGCCCAGCAGCAGGGCGGCGGCGTAGCGCTTCAATTCCGGGTCATTGCTGTCGCGCTCGTCCTGACCACTGGACATCAGGCTGACCACTGACATGCCGATGGGCAGCATCATGATGCTGGTGGCGGTGTTGGACACCCACATGCTGATGAAGCCGGTGGCGATCATGAAGCCGGCGATCTGGCGGCGCGGCGAGTGGCCGGCAAGCTTCAGCGTATGCAGAGCCACGCGGCGATGCAGGTCCCAGCGCTGCATGGCGATCCCGAGCAGGAAGCCACCGAGAAACAGGTAGATGGTCGGGTTGGCATAGGCGGCGGTGGTGCTCTTGATGTCGTCGATGCCAAGCGCCGGCACCAGCACGATGGGCAGCAGCGAGGTCACCGGAATCGGCAGGGCCTCGGTGGCCCACCAGGTGGCCATCAGCAGGGCAAGGCCGACGCAGAGCCAGGCGCTGTCCGGCATGTCACCCGGTGCCGGTGTCAGCCAGGTCAGCAGCAACAGGAGGGGACCGAGTATCAGGCCGATGCGCGCCGCGAGTGGCGCTTGTGGCGGCGTAGTGGATTGATCAGCGACGTGATCGGGAGATTGCTCAGGCATGTCGACTCCAGAGAAGCCGGTCGGCGACTGGCTTCCTCATCATGGTGGTCATCGTGTTGTTGGTATGGGTCATGGTAGGTGATGGCGAGTTGTCGTGTTGGTGTTATTCATTACATGTCGCGCATGTATCCCGCGGTCGGGGTGACGTGCACGGCGTGTCATGTTGCCTGCCTTGTCAGAAAGTCGCTCGCGAGTCGATCAGCCGGGCGCTCAGGCGGCAAGGCGCGGCCATTGTCTCAGCATTGCGGCGCGGCTCAATAGCCTTCATTGCCTGTTTTGAAACTCCGGCAAGTGAAACCTTGACGCCGCGCAAGCGCGACGCTTGATCCGAGGCGCTCACACCTCGGGCCAGGCCCTGTGTGACGCCATCTTGCACGGGGCAGGTTGCTGTCTGGCGACAGACGCTGTCGTTGGCTGTGGACTTGTGAGCGCAAGGGCTGGAAGGTAGGGTTAGCAGCCATGAACAGGGCCAGCGCAGGACAACTGCGTGGCCCACTGTCGCGTTACTTTCACAAGGAAGATGATTGATGATTCTGGTCACGGGTGGTGCAGGCTACATCGGCTCTCATACGGTATTGGCGCTCATGGAGGCCGGCCATCAGGTGCTGGTGCTGGACAACCTGTCCAATGCCAGTGAAGCCTCTCTTGCGCGTGTGGCGACGCTTGCCGGGCGCGAAGTGCCGTTCGTCGAAGGAGATATCCGCAACGGCGCGCTGCTCGACAGCCTGTTCGAGCGTCACGATATCGAGGCCGTGGTCCACTTCGCCGGGCTCAAGGCGGTCGGCGAGAGCGTCGCCAAGCCGCTGGCCTACTACGACAACAACGTCAACGGCACCCTGGTGCTGTGTGACGCCATGGCGCGTGCCGGCGTCAAGCGTATCGTGTTCTCTTCCTCCGCCACCGTGTATGGCGATCCGGCCTCCACGCCGATCCGTGAAGACTTCCCGACCTCCGCGACCAACCCCTATGGCCGCTCCAAGCTGATGGTCGAGGAAGTGCTGCGCGACCTGGCCGTCGCGGATGACAGCTGGCGCATCGCGCTGCTGCGCTACTTCAATCCGGTGGGCGCCCATGAGTCCGGCACCATCGGTGAAGACCCCAACGGCATCCCCAACAACCTGGTGCCGTATATCAGCCAGGTCGCCGTGGGCCGCCTCGAGGAACTGGCCGTGTTCGGTGATGACTACCCGACGCCGGATGGCACCGGGGTGCGCGACTACATCCACGTCGTCGACCTGGCCGATGGCCACCTCAAGGCGCTGGACTACCTGGCCGGTGATGCGCGGGATGGCGTTCACACCTATAACCTGGGCACCGGGACCGGTTACAGCGTGCTGGACATGGTCAAGGCGTTCGAGAAGGCCAGCGGTCGTCCGGTGCCGTATCGCATCGCACCGCGTCGCGCCGGCGATATCGCCGAATGCTGGGCAGAGCCGGACAAGGCCTTCAATGAGCTCAAGTGGAAGGCCGAGCTGGGTCTCGATCGCATGATGGCCGACAGCTGGCGTTGGCAGTCACGCAACCCCAACGGCTATCGCAGTGCCTGAAAACTGACACTGCATGGTCAGTGCGCCGAAGTTGACCGAGATTGAGTTGGCGGCGCTTGTGTGAAGACCTCTCGAAGCGGTCGCGGGCAGCATCCGCGGCCGCTTTTGCGTATGATGACGGCGGGCCGAAGGGCCCGTGTCGACTCCTTCGAATTCTCTGCGAGACCCCCATGACCCAGTCTGATGTCACCCTCGATCTTGAACTGCTGACGGCCATTGAACAGCTTTGCCGTGAAGCGGGGCAGGCGATACTCGCCGTTGCCCGTGGGGGAGAGCTCGGCACGCGCGCCAAGGCGGATGACAGCCCCGTCACGGCGGCGGATATGGCGGCGCATCATGTGCTGGTCGAGGGGCTGGCCCGCCTGACGCCGCAGATTCCGGTGCTCTCGGAGGAGAGTGACAAGGCCGATATCGCGGCGCGGCGTGACTGGCAGACCTTCTGGCTGGTCGACCCGCTGGATGGCACGCGTGAATTCGTCACCGGCAGCGGTGAATACACCGTCAACGTGGCGCTGATACAGGGTTCGCGCAGCGTGCTGGGCGTGGTGGATGCGCCGGTGCTGGAGACGACCTGGAGCGGGCTCGCCGGTGTGGGGGCTTTCCGGGAAGACGCCACCGGGCGTGTCGCTATCACGGTCAGCCCGGAGCCCGAGGTATTGAGAGTCGTGGCCAGCAAGTCGCATCTCGATGCGCGTACGGCGGCGCTGATCGAACGACTGGCACCGGTGGAGAACGTCAGTTGTGGCAGCTCGCTCAAGTTCTGTCGCATCGCGGAAGGCAATGCGGATCTCTATCCGCGCTACGCGCCGACCAGCGAGTGGGACACCGCGGCGGCCCAGGCCGTGCTGGAAGCGGCCGGCGGCCAGGTCTTCGATGCCGAGTCATTGCCCGCACAACCGCGTCGTCTGGACTACAACGCCCGCGATACGCTGGTGAATCCCTTCTTCATCGCCTGTGGCCAAGCGGATGGTCGCTGGCGCCAGGCGCTGGACGTCTGAGGGTGGCCGGGGCTCGACGGTTCGTGCATCCATTGGCCTGCGTGAGGGCTGAAGCGCCCATGTCATGGCGAGGACGCGCATGAAGGGCCTGCTGCAGCGCCTCGTCCGTCGCCTGTTTGCGCGCAGCGATCAGGCAAGCAAGCGGGCCGGGGTGATCTCCGCCATCACGCTGGCCCTGCTGGCGAGTCTGGTGCCGTTGATCTATCACGGCCTGCTCGAGGGCGGCCTGATCCTGTTCGGCAACCTGTTGCTGTGGCCGTGTCTGCTGGCGGCGCTGCATCGTCCGCGCTGGCGTTGGCCGGCGCTGGGGCTGATGGCGGCGCTGGGCGTCAATCTCTCCGCAAGTGTGGTCAGCGCCGTCTATTACGATTCCCGCTATGGGCTGGCCTTCGCGCTCAGCTCGCTGGATACCAGCCGCAGCGAATCGATGGCGATGCTGTTCAAGTTCCCGCTGGCCCTGATCGTGCCGCTGGGGTTCTTCCTGCTGGCGCTGTCACTGGGCAATCGCTTCGGGGCGGGGCTGGCTCGCGCCCGGCTGGGTGGACTCAGCGGAATCGCCTTCGTGCTCTGGATGCTGATGCTGCTGGCCGGTAGCTGGCAGTGGGGGCGGGCCAGTGTGCCGTTGGCCATCACGACGCTGTCGGTCTCGCCGGGCTGGAACCTGGCCACCACCTCGCATGCCTGGTGGGAGAAGGAGCGCTACAAGGCGCTGATGGCGGATGACTATGATTTCGGTGGCGTCTCGCGTAGCCCCGAGGTGTCGGATGATGCCGTCTTCGTCCTGATCATCGGCGAATCCCAGCGCCGCGATCAGCTGTCGCTATATGGCTATTCCCGCGCCACGACGCCGAATCTCGATGCGCGTCGCGACGAGCTGGTGGTCTTCGATCAGGCCATCGCACCGGCGCCACAGACCGTGCTGGCGGTACCGATGCTGGCCAGTCTGACCGACCCGCGAACCTTCTCGCCGCGCTACCTGGACGCCAATCTGATCTCGCTGGCCAATCAGGCCGGCTATCATACCGAGTGGCTGTCGCGCCAGGGGCTCGATATCACCTCCGAGCGCACCTGGATCACCGCCATCGCCCAGCGTGCCGATGTCGCTCGCACCATCATGACCGACTATGACGATGGCTTGCTGGATGCACTTGATGAGGCGCTGGCGCGCGAGGTCGAGGGGCCGCGGCTGATCGTGCTGCATCTCTACGGCAGCCACCCGCCGGCCAGCCTGCAGTACCCGGATTCACTGCGTTATTTCCTGACCCCGGACAGCCGCTCGCCGCTGACCGATGCCTACGATGACAGCATCCGCTTCACGGATCAGGTGATCGAGGGCGTCTTCCAGCGCCTCGAGGGGCGACCCGCTGGCGTGCTCTATATATCGGACCACGGCCTCGAGCATGATCCGCTCAGTGACGCCTATGTGCATGGCGGTGATCGCCCTAGTCAGGCGCCGTACCGTATTCCGCTGTGGCTGTGGCAAACGGGGCAGGCGCCCAATCCCGCGCGCGAGCTGACGCGCCTGCGCTCGCACGCCGATGAGCCTTTCGCCAGTTTTGACCTGCCCTATCTGGCCAGCGACTGGCTGGGCATCCGCTTCTCCGGTGACAAGCCGTGCCTGTCGCCCTGGGCAGTCTGCTATCAGCCGCGTGAACGTCATCCGGTGCTGGACCAGCTGGGACGATTGAACTTCTATGAAGCCCTGCCGTCGGACTTTCTTTCCCGACCTCTCGCGCCGGGTGCCGAAGAGCTCGAGGAAGCGGTCGAGGCGACCACCGAGCTGCTGGAGCGTCCGGAGTTCATGTCCGGGCAGGGCGCGAAACGCGATGGGCAAGCCACACAACCGGATTCCCGCGTGACGCCGTCGGAGGATTCATCGGCGTTCACCTTGTCACCTGCTTCATTACCTTCAGAAACCCTCAAGGACTGACATGAAAATCACTGTCTTCGGAACAGGCTACGTAGGCCTGGTGACTGGCACCTGTCTGGCCGATGTCGGCCATGACGTGATCTGCATGGACGTTGATGCGGCCAAGATCGGTGGCCTCAAGCAAGGCGAGATCCCCATCTTCGAGCCGGGGCTGGAGAGCATGGTGCTGCGCAATGTCGAGGCCGGCCGTCTCAACTTCACCACTGACGCCCGTCAGGCCGTCGAGCACGGCGTGCTGCAGTTCATCGCCGTGGGCACACCGCCGGACGAGGACGGCAGCGCCGACCTCAAGTACGTGCTTGCGGTGGCCGGCACCATCGGCGAGCACATGAATGACTACAAGGTCATCATCGACAAGTCCACCGTGCCGGTGGGCACGGCGGATCGTGTCACGGCGCGAGTCGCCGAAGTGCTTGCCGAGCGCGGCGAAAGTGTCGACTTCGATGTCTGTTCCAACCCGGAATTTCTCAAGGAAGGCGCGGCGCTGGAGGACTTCACGCGTGGCGCGCGCATCGTGGTCGGCACCGATTCCGAGAAGGTGCGTGAGCGCATGCGCGAATGCTACGCGCCCTACAACCGCAACCATGAAAAGCTGATGTTCATGGATGTGCGCGCCGCCGAGCTGACCAAGTACGCCGCCAACGCCATGCTGGCGACCAAGATCAGCTTCATGAACGAGATTTCCAACCTGGCCGAGCGCCTGGGTGCGGACATCGAGGAAGTGCGTCGCGGCATCGGCAGTGACCCGCGTATCGGCTACCACTTCATCTATCCGGGCTGTGGCTATGGCGGTTCCTGCTTCCCGAAGGACGTCCAGGCATTGGCGCGTACTGCGAGTCAGGTCGGCTATGACGCCGAGCTGCTCACCGCGGTCGAGTCCGTCAACAAGCGCCAGAAGGTCACGCTGTTCGACAAGCTGTCGCGGGCCTTCGATGGCGACCTCAAGGGCAAGACCATCGCTGTCTGGGGTCTGGCCTTCAAGCCCAACACCGATGACATGCGCGATGCGCCGAGCCGCACGCTGATGGAAGCGCTGTGGGCCGCTGGCGCGACCGTGCAGGCCTATGACCCGGAAGCGATGAAGGAATGCCGCCGCATCTACGGCGAGCGCGATGAGCTGGTACTGGTCGCGGACCGTCAGCAGGCGGTCAAGGGCGCCGATGCACTGGTGGTATGCACCGAGTGGAAGGAATTCCGCACCCTGGATGGCGAGTGGCTCAAGGCGCAGCTCGGCTTCCCTGTGGTGGTCGATGGCCGCAACCTGTTCGAGCCTGCCGCCATGAAGGCCGCCGGCCTGATGTACTACGCGGTCGGTCGCGGTGACTCCATGCGCCGCGTGCAGGAGGCGTCGTGAGCACTGGCGCAGGCAAGCTGGCCGCGATCGCCATTCGTCAGGTCGAGAAGAATACCGGTGCCAGCCGCAATGCCTTCGAGCAGGCGGATGCGTTGCGCGCGCTGGGCTATCGCGTGGTGATTCTCGCCGAGCGCGGCAAGCCTGAGCTGGCTCGCTCACACGGCGCGGAACTGGTGCGCCTGTGGCGGTGGCCCTTCAAGGGGGCGTATCGACGTTTCTGGTTCAATCGCCGTGTTCAGGCCTGGGCCAGCCGTCATGCGCCCGACCTGCTGATCAGTCATGGTGACTGCGAAAGCCCGGATACCGTCTATCTGCACAATTGCGTGCACCTTGCCTCGCAGTGCATCCATGGCCGTGAGCTGCCTCGCGACCACGAAGTGGCGGCGATTCATGATCACGTGCTCAAGGGTGGCAAGTTCCGTCAGGTCGCGGTCAATTCGCGCATGATGGGAGAGGATCTGATGGCGCGCTACGGTATCGCGCCTGAGCGGATCGAGATCAGCTACCCGGGCTATGACCCGGAGCAATTCACGGTCGAGCGTGCGCGCGCAGGGCGCACCGCCCAGCGTGAGGCATTGGGCGTGGCCGAGGATGAGCTGCTGGTCGGTCTGGTGTCATCCGGCAACTTCACCAAGCGCAACGTGGCCGGGTTCGTGGCGATGGCGGCGCTGATGGAGCAGACCTCACCGGGCCGCTATCGCTTCCTGGTGGTAGGCAAGGATGATGCCGCGCCTTACCAGCAGCAGGCCAGGGAGGCGGGCATCGCCGAGCGCATGATCTGGCGCTCGACCATTCCCGAGGTCGAGACGCTCTATGGTGCGCTGGACCTGTTCGTGATGCCGGCCCATATCGAGGAGTTCGGGCGTGTCGCGCTGGAGGCGATGGCCTGTGGTGCGCCGGTGCTGCTCAATGCGCGGGTCGGCTCGGCCGAGTTGCTCGATGACTACCCTGAACTGGTCATGGCGGCAGAGTCCACGCCACAGCAGTGGGCCGAGCGTAGCACCCATCTGCTCGAGAGCGATACGCAGGCGCTGAGCGCTGCGCTGGCCAGCCTGGCATGCAATTACTCGCATCAGGCGCAGAATCTCAAGCTCAAGGCCAGCTTCGAGGCCTTGATGGCGGGGCGGTGAAGGTCCGCGCTGACAGATTGACCGCTCGCGTGCCGGACGAAGCATGAGTGCGACAGAGAAAAGCGTGCAAGAGTGAATGACACGACTGGCCCCGTATCCCTGATGCGGGGCCTTTTGTTGACGCAAGGCGTGGGTGAGGGTGGGCTACGTGGTCATCGGTCGCAGTGCCCCGCCTTGGGTGTCGCGTGTGCAGTCCCTATACTCATGGCTTGTTTACCGCAGGAGAAAGGCATGTCCCTGACTATCAGCATCATTCTGGCCGTCATCGCGATCATCATCATCGCGGGATTGGCGTTCTATGCCCTCAAGCTGCGCCGCGAGGTCAAGGTGCGTGAGGCGCGTCGTGAGCAAGAGCTCATCCAGGCGCGCGCCAACTGTCTGGAAAGCCTCGAAGCCATCGCACGCGCCATGCAGGCCGGGCAGGTCGACATGGTGGAAGGCGGTCTGCGCTGCAAGGTGTTGATCGAGATTCTCGATACCAGTCTGGCCGAAGATGACGTGCTCTCGGTCTTCGGTGTCCTGCATGGGCGGGTATCACACCTGCACACCCATTCGGCGCGCAAGGAGCTGTCGCCGCGTGAACGCCTTGCCGAAGACAAGGAGCGCATCGCCGTCGAGGAAGCGCTGGCGGAGCCGCTGCAGCTGGCGGCGAGTCGCGTGCTGAGCAACATGGAGTTCTGGCATCAGCATTACCTGGGGCGCAAGCGTCCCGCTTCGCCAGCAGATCTGGGGCAGGCAGTCTGATGAGTCTTCAAGAGGCAGGCATGAACACGACACTTTCCTTGCTGGGCACGCCGCTGGCCGAGCTGCGTCACGCCCTGCACCGCTCACCGGAACTCTCCGGACAGGAAGCCGCCACGGCGGCCTGCATCGCATGCTGGATGCAGGAGGCCGGCGCCGAGGTGGTCAGCGGGCTGGGCGGGCATGGTCTGGCCGCCATCTTCCGCGGCGCCGAGCCAGGCCCGCGCGTCATGCTGCGCTGTGAGCTGGATGCGCTGCCCATCGATGAGGCGCCACGCGGCGACTGGTCCTCCTGTCACCCGCATGTCGGGCACCTGTGTGGCCATGACGGCCACATGAGCTGGATGCTGGGCGTGGCGCAGCGCCTGGCGGCGTCTCCGGTCGCCAGGGGCGAGGTGGTGTTGCTGTTCCAGCCCGCCGAGGAAACCGGCGAAGGGGCGCGCGCCGTCGTGCGCAGCAAGGCCTTTGCCGCGCTCAAGCCGGACTATCTCTATTCGTGCCACAACCTGCCGGGGCGCCCCCTCGGGGAAGTCAGCGTGCGCGACCATGCCTTCACCTGTGCCTCACGCGGCATGATCGTGCGGCTTTCCGGGCTCTGTGCACATGCGGCCCACCCGGAAAATGGTCGCAGCCCGGCGATGGCCATGTGTCGCATCATGCAAGGCCTGTCGCGTCTGCCGTTGCAATTTGCCGATGAGACCGGACTTGCGATGGTGACCCTGATTCATGCGCGCCTGGGCGAGGTCGCGTTCGGCACCTCACCGGGCGACGCCGAGGTGATGGTCACCCTGCGCACCGAGAGTGATGACATGATGAAGGCGCTGGCCGAAGCGGCGGTCTCACTGGCACGCAGCGAGGCGGAAGAAGACCGTCTGGGCATCGACGTGGACTGGTGTGACACCTTCGATGCGACCTGGAATTCGCCTGAGGCGAACGACATGATTCGCCGCGTGGCGCGACAGCAAGCGCTTGATTGCGTGGAACTTCCTCAGGCGCATCGCTGGTCCGAGGACTTTGGCGTGCTGGCACGTGACTGCCATGCCGCCATGTTCACATTTGGCGCAGGTGAGGAAATGCCGGGGCTTCACCACCCCGATTACGATTTTCCTGATACGCTGTTGGCGCCCGGCGTCGAGATTTTCGAGGGGCTGGTGCGCCAGCACCTTGGAAGAGAGTAAAACAGGGGTTTTACAGCGTCGCCATTCTGATACAGTTAGTGTCAAAGTTTTTCGACGTTGCAAAAAACACTGTTTTCCTTCACCGTATGCCTGAGGATCGGTACCGTTTTCAAGGGAAACAGACCCGATCAGAGCTGGAAGGACGCACCTGCATGTGCTTTCTTCTTAAAGGAAGATTTGAATAAAATTCCTTTCATCGTAACGAGTTCGGCTCTTATACTGAGTCGATACGTAACACCCTCGTTACATATTGCGCTGTGTTAAGAAGGAGTCTTACATGAAAAGATCTACGACTGGCCTGGTTCTGGGTTCTGCATTGGTTGTTGGCCTGTCTGGCTGCGCAAGCTCTGCTTCCCAGTCTTCATCTGCTGAGAAGCCCTGGTACAGCCAGCCGTTCGTCTGCGGTCTGGCCGGTGGCCTGATCGGTGGCGGGATTGGTTACGGCGTCTCTGGCGACAGCGACGAAGATACCGGCGCTTCTCTGGGTGCTGTCGGCGGCGCGACTGCCGGTGCACTGCTGTGTGCTGACGATGCTCCGAAGTCCATGGATGACGATGGCGACGGCGTGCCGAACGACCGTGACGAATGCCCGGGGACTCCGGCAGGCGTCGCTGTTGATGCGAAAGGCTGCCCGCTGGACACCGACGGTGACGGCGTTGCTGACTACAAGGACCAGTGCCCGGGTACTCCGGCCGGCGTCACTGTTGACGCGAAAGGCTGCCCGCTCGATTCCGACGGTGACGGCGTGCCGGACTACCAGGATCAGTGCCCGAACACCCCGGCCGGTGCCAAGGTCAATGCCCTGGGCTGTGTCGCTGACCTCGTCCTGCGTGACGTGAACTTCGAGTTCGACTCCGCCAAGCTGACTGCCAACGCCGAGAAAGTGCTGAACGGTGTGGCGGCCAAGCTGGTCTCCAACGAGAACGTCCGCGTTCGCGTCGAAGGTCACACTGACTCCGTGGGTTCTGACTCCTACAACAAGCAGCTGTCCCAGAAGCGTGCTGACTCCGTGAAGGCCTACCTGGCTTCCGAAGGTGTTGGCGCCAACCGTATCCAGACTGTGGGTTACGGTGAAGAGCAGCCGGTCGCCAGCAACGATACCGCTGCAGGCCGTGCCGAAAACCGTCGTGTCGAGCTTGCTGAAGTCAAGTAAGCCGAACGCGGTAAGCTGAATCAGACGGGGCGCCTCAGGGCGCCCCGTCTGCGTTCGTGTCGTGCATGGCCTTCAGTGGCTCAAGCGTATCTTTACGACTTTTGAACGGGCTGCTAAGGTCTTGCCTCGTTCATGTTCCCGCGTTATGTGTCCACGCCCTGACTGGTCGCTCGATCAGCATGGGGCAGTGGGCGGCGCCCCAGGCATTGTAGGCCGGGGTCAGTAGCGTGAGGGGCGTGATCGTCATTGCCCCCATTTCGAGCCGACGCCCCGCGTTCGGCCAAATTCGCTTCACGTGACCCTTGGTAAGGGCCACCACTGAACGCAAGGAATTCTTCATGCCTATCGTTACTCTGCCTGACGGCAGCCAGCGTACCTTCGATACTCCGATTTCCGTGATGCAGCTGGCCGAGTCCATCGGCCCCGGTCTTGCCAAGGCCTGCGTGGCTGGCAAGATCAATGGCGTCGAGGTCGATGCCGCTGACATGATCACCGAAGACGCCAACGTCGCCATTCTCACGGCGCGTGATGCGGAAGGCCTGGACGTGATTCGTCACTCCTGCGCACACCTGATCGGTCATGCCGTCAAGCAGCTCTACCCGGAGGCCAAGATGGCCATCGGCCCGGTCATCGATGACGGTTTCTATTACGACATCGACTTTGGCCGCTCGGTCACCCCGGAAGATCTCGAGACCATCGAGAAGCGCATGAAGCAGCTGATCGACAGCGAGTACGATGTGGTGCGTGAGTATGTCTCGCGTGACCAGGCCATGGCCGCTTTCGAGAAGCGCGATGAGCCGTACAAGCAGGAGATCATCGAGGGCATCGGCGAAGGCGACACCATCCGCCTTTACCACCACGAAGAATACACCGACATGTGCCGCGGTCCGCACGTGCCGAATACCCGTCACCTCAAGCACTTCCAGCTGCTCAAGCTGGCCGGTGCCTACTGGCGTGGTGATTCCACCAAGCCGATGCTGACCCGCATCTATGGCACCGCCTGGCCGGACAAGAAGCAGCTCAAGGCCTACCTCAAGCGTCTCGAGGAAGCTGAGAAGCGCGATCACCGCAAGCTGGCCAAGAAGCTGGACCTCTTCCATATGCAGGAAGAAGCGCCGGGCATGGTGTTCTGGCACCCGAATGGCTGGACCATGTATCAGGTGCTCGAGCAGTACATGCGTCGTATCCAGCGTGCCAATGGCTACCAGGAGATCAAGACGCCGCAGGTGGTCGATCTTTCGCTGTGGAAGAAGTCCGGGCACTGGGGGCATTACAACGAGCTGATGTTCACCACCGAGTCCGAGAAGCGTGAGTACGCGGTCAAGCCGATGAACTGCCCGTGTCACGTCCAGGTCTTCAATCAGGGCCTGAAGAGCTACCGTGACCTGCCGCTGCGTCTGGCCGAGTTCGGCTCATGCCACCGCAACGAGCCGTCCGGCTCTCTGCATGGTCTGATGCGTGTGCGTGGCTTCACCCAGGATGACGCCCACATCTTCTGTACCGAGAATCAGGTCGAGTCCGAGGCCGAGGACTTCATCCGTCTGACACTGGAAGTCTACCGTCAGTTCGGCTTCGAAGACGTCGAACTGAAGCTCTCCACCCGTCCGGAATCCTTCATCGGTGAGCCGGAAGCGTGGGACAAGGCCGAAGCCGGCCTGCAGGCAGCACTGGATGCGACTGGCCTGCCGTGGGAGCTGCAGCCGGGTGAGGGTGCCTTCTATGGACCAAAGATTGAATTCTCTCTGCGAGATTGTCTGAATCGTGTCTGGCAGTGTGGTACTCTACAGCTCGACTTCAATCTGCCTGAGCGTCTCAGTGCCCAGTTTGTCGATGAAAGTGGAGAGCGTCGCATGCCGGTCATGTTGCACCGCGCGATTCTCGGCTCCTTCGAGCGCTTCCTCGGCATCCTGATCGAGCACCACGCAGGCGCGATGCCATTCTGGCTCGCCCCGGAGCAGGTTGTCGTAATGAATATCACGGATTCCCAGGCAGAATATGCCAAGGATCTGGTCTCCCGCCTCGAGAAACATGACATCCGTGTCAAAGCAGACTTGAGGAACGAGAAGATCGGCTTTAAAATCCGTGAGCATACTCTGCAGAAGGTTCCTTACCTCATCGTCGTTGGCGACAAGGAAGTGGAAGCTGATGCAGTAGCTGTCAGAACCCGTTCCGGTGAAGACCTCGGCACCATGAAAGTTTCAGAATTCATGGAACGCCTGAAGGAAGAACAGGTCTGACAGTAACGAATTTCAGCCAAACGGAGACGCAACGATCAAGCGGAATAATCAGCGCGGACGCCCCCAGGAAAAGCGGGCTCCCATCAATGACCGTATTCGTGCGGACGAAGTCCGCCTCATCGACGCAGATGGCGAGCAGGTTGGCGTAGTGTCAACCAAAGATGCGCTTGTCAAGGCCGAAGAGGCAGGGCTCGACCTCGTCCAGATTTCCAATGCCGACCCCATCGTCTGCAAGATCATGGATTACGGCAAGTTTCTTTTCGACGAGAAGAAACAGAAGAATCTGCAGAAGAAGAAGCAGAAACAGATCCAGGTCAAGGAAGTCAAATTCCGTCCTGGTACCGATGAAGGCGATTATCAGGTCAAGCTACGCAACCTGACTCGCTTCATCGAAGGCGGAGACAAGGGTAAGGTAACCTTGCGCTTCCGTGGTCGCGAAATGGCGCACCAGGACATCGGCCGCAAGCTGATGGAACGGATCGCCGGCGATCTCTCGGAGCTCGTGACCGTCGAGTCCTTCCCGAAAATGGAAGGCCGTCAGATGATCATGATTCTCGCGCCGAAAAAGAAGTGATCCATAGGCAGTAAAACGGACACATCAGGGTCACGCCTGCGGGCGTGGCTCTTTTTGTCGGCCCTGGATTTTCTCAAGAAACCGAGCGGAGTTAATACTCATGCCGAAGATCAAGACTAACCGCGGCGCTGCCAAGCGCTTCAAGAAGACTGCCAACGGCTTCAAGCACAAGCAGTCCTTCCGTAGCCACATCCTGACCAAGAAGTCGACCAAGCGTAAGCGTCAGCTGCGTGGCATGAAGCAGGTTCACGCTGCAGACAAGGCGCTGATCCAGCGCATGCTGCCGAACCTGTAAGCCGTCCTTACCTCGGTCCAACTTTCTTAATATCAGGAGTACGCTATGTCCCGCGTCAAGCGTGGCGTCGTCGCACGTCGCCGTCACAAGAAGATCATGAAGCAGGCCAAGGGTTACTACGGAGCGCGTTCACGCGTCTTCCGCGTAGCCAAGCAGGCTGTCATCAAGGCCGGCCAGTACGCTTACCGTGACCGTCGTGTCCGCAAGCGTCAGTTCCGTGCCCTGTGGATCGCGCGTATCAACGCTGCGGCCCGCATCAATGGCATGTCCTACAGCCGCTTCATCGCTGGCCTGAAGAAGGCCAATATCGAGATCGACCGCAAGGTCCTCGCCGATATCGCGGTTCACGAAAAAGCTGCCTTTGCTGCCATCGTCGAGAAGGCCAAGGCTGCTCAGTAAGTGACCGGATCAGATGTCGCCCAGACCCGGCGAGCCGCTCAGGTGGCGAATCGGGCCGTGACTGTCGAATGCTTGCATTGGACAACTCAGGCGGTATCGAGATGACGTGTTACGTCACAGGGGAAGAGCAGCCGCTCTTCCCCTGTTTTTGTTTGGCCTGCCGTCAGAGAGCCGGCGGTGGGTCGACAGCGACATGAACGGGATTGGCCGCGTTGTGGGCCGGTCTCTGGCAAGGGTGCGATCGTCTGTGTGACTCACCGCAGGCGGAGCGCTCTCCCTGCCGACCTTCGGGTCGGCGCGACTTCCATTGGTGGCGGACATTGCCGCGCCAGTGACTCAAGCGATCGGAGCTGAACGGATGGAACATCTTTCCACCCTGGTGGACGAAGCACGCACCGCGATCCAGGCGGCCGAAGACGTCCAGACCCTCGACGAGGTACGGGTACGTTTTCTCGGCAAGAAGGGCGAGATCACCGCACTGCTCAAGGGCCTCGGCAAGCTGTCCCCCGAAGAGCGTCCCAAGGCCGGTGAGACCATCAACGAAGCCAAGCAGCTGCTGAGTGGCGAGTTGGATGCACGTCGCAATACGCTGGAAACGGCGGCGCTCAATGCGCGTCTTGCCGCCGAGCGCGTCGATGTGACCCTGCCGGGCCGTGGTGAGCCGGTAGGCGGCCTGCACCCGGTCACCCGTACGCTTGAGCGTATCGAAAGCTTCTTCTCGCACATCGGCTACGGTGTCGCAGAAGGGCCGGAAATCGAAGATGACCATCACAACTTCGAAGCGCTGAACATCCCGTCGCACCACCCGGCGCGCGCGATGCATGACACCTTCTATTTCGATGCCACGCGTCTTCTGCGCACTCACACCTCACCGGTGCAGGTACGCAGCATGAAGGCCAGTGAGCCGCCGCTGCGCATCGTCTGCCCGGGCCGCGTCTATCGCTGCGACTCCGATCTGACCCACACCCCGATGTTCCATCAGGTCGAGGGTCTGCTGGTCGATGAGAATGTCAGCTTCGCCGACCTCAAGGGCACCGTCGAAGAGTTCCTGCATGCCTTCTTCGAGCGTGATGACCTGGAAGTGCGCTTCCGTCCGTCCTATTTCCCGTTCACTGAACCGTCCGCTGAAGTCGATATCCAGTGCGTGATGTGTGCCGGTGACGGCTGTCGTGTCTGCTCCCACACCGGCTGGCTCGAGGTGATGGGTTGCGGCATGGTGCATCCGGAAGTCTTCCGTCACTCCGGTATCGATAGCGAGCGCTTCCGCGGCTTCGCCTTCGGCATGGGCGTGGAGCGTCTGGCGATGCTGCGTTACGGCGTCAACGACCTGCGGTTGTTCTTCGAGAATGACCTGCGTTTCCTTCGCCAGTTCAGCTAGGCACTCATTCACGTATCGCGCCTTGAGGGCGTGAACTTACGGAACAGGACAGCAAGATGAAATTTTCCGAACAGTGGCTGCGTGAGTGGGTGTCGCCGGAACTGAACACCCAGCAGCTTGCCGATCAGGTCACCATGGCCGGTCTGGAAGTCGATGGTATCGAACCGGTCGCCGGTGAGTTCACTGGTGTGGTCGTGGCCGAGGTCAAGGACAAGCAACCGCACCCGGAGGCCGATCGCCTCAATGTCTGCCAGGTGGATGATGGCAGTGGTGCACTGGTGCAGGTCGTCTGTGGCGCGCCGAATGTCGCCGCTGGCCAGAAGGTGCTCTTCGCTCAGGTCGGCGCCAAGCTGCCGGGCGACTTCAAGATTCGCAAGGCCAAGCTGCGCGGTGTCGAATCCCGCGGCATGATCTGTGGCGCCTCCGAGCTGGGTCTGGAAGCCGAGGCCTCCGACGGCATCATGGTGCTGGCCGCGGATGCGCCGGTGGGCCGCGATGCCCGTGACTTCCTGAATCTTGACGACAACGCCATCGAGGTCGATCTGACCCCGAATCGCGGCGACTGCCTGAGCGTCAAGGGTCTGGCGCGTGAAGTCGGCGTGCTCAACCGTCTCGCCGTCACGGCGCCGAGCATCGAGCCGGTCGCCGCCCAGATCGACGATACCTTCCCGGTCACCGTCAGCGCTCCAGAGGCGTGCCCGCGTTATCTTGGGCGTGTCGTGCGTGACGTCAATGTCGCCGCGACCTCGCCGCTGTGGCTCGAGGAGCGTCTGCGTCGCAGTGGTATTCGCAGCATCGACCCCGTCGTCGACGTCACCAACTACGTGCTGCTCGAACTCGGCCAGCCGATGCACGCCTTCGATCTGGCACGCCTGAACGGTGGCATCGAGGTGCGCATGGCAGCCGCTGAAGAGCCGCTGACGCTGCTCGACGGTCAAGAAGTCGCGCTGCGTGACGACACCCTGGTCATCGCCGATGAGAAGGGTCCGCTGGCCATCGCTGGCGTGATGGGCGGCGAAGGCAGTGGCGTGAACGCCGAGACGCGCGACATCTTCTTCGAGTCGGCCTTCTTCGCGCCGTTGAGCGTCGCTGGCAAGGCGCGCAGCTACGGCCTGCACACCGACAGCTCACATCGTTTCGAGCGTGGTGTGGACGCGCAGCTGCAGCGTGATGCCATCGAGCGCGCGACAGCCCTGCTGCTCGAGATCACCGGCGGCAAGCCGGGCCCGATCATCGAGGTCGCAAGCGACGCAGCGCTGCCCAAGGCCGCCGTCGTCAGCCTGAGCGGCGCCAGTGTCGAGCGCACGCTGGGCATGGCGCTGCCGGATGACGAGATCGTCGAGATTCTCGAGCGTCTAGGCATGCAGGTCGCCGCGAATGGCGATAGCCAATGGCAGGTGACGGTGCCGAGCTGGCGTTTCGATGTCAGCATCGAGGCTGACCTGATCGAAGAGCTGGCACGCATCCACGGCTACAACAATCTGCCGGTCAGCCGTCCGAACGCGCGTCTGGCGCCGGCCGTGGCCAATGAGACCACCCAGCCGCTGACCAGCCTGCGTCGTCAGCTGGTGGCGCGGGGCTATCAGGAAGCGATCAGCTACAGCTTCGTCGCCCCTGAGCTGCAGAAGACGCTGGACCCGCAAGGGGTGGCGCCGGCACTGGCCAACCCGATTTCCAGCGACATGGCCGTGATGCGCAGCTCACTGCTGCCGGGGCTGGTCAAGGCGCTGAGCCACAACCTCAATCGTCAGCAGTCGCGCGTGCGCCTGTTCGAGACCGGGCTTGTGTTCCACGGTGAGCTGGACTCCCTCGAGCAGACGCCGATGATCGGTGGCCTGATCACCGGCGCCCGTCTGCCGGAAGGCTGGAATGGCGGTCGTGACAAGGTCGACTTCTTCGATCTCAAGGGCGATGTCGAGGCACTGCTGGCACTGGGCGGCAATCTGGATGCCTGGCGCTTCGAAGCCGCCGAGCATCCGGCACTGCACCCGGGCCAGTGCGCTCAGCTGTTCTTCAATGGCGAGCCGGCGGGCTGGATGGGTGCCCTGCACCCGGCGGCGCGCGCCGAGCTTGGCCTGAAGGTCGAGGTGTTCGTGTTCGAGATCACACTGGCCTCTGCCTGCGCGGGCCGTCTGCCGCGCTTCGCGCCGCTCTCCAGGTATCCGGAAGTGCGTCGCGACCTGGCCTTCGTGGTCGAAGAGGGCGTTCACGTGCAGTCGCTGCTCGACGCCATCCGCTCGCAAGCCGGTGAATGGCTGACGGACCTGCGCCTGTTTGACGTCTATCAGGGCCAGGGGGTAGCCGATGGTCACAAGTCGCTCGCCCTGGGCTTGACCTGGCAGCATCCTTCGCGCACGCTGAATGATGAGGAAATCAATCAGTTAGTCGATGCGATCGTCACCGATGGCCACACACGTTTCGGGGCGGCGCTGAGAGCATGAGTCGCCACTTGAACGAGGGAGCGGACATGGGAGCGTTGACCAAGGCGGAACTTGCCGAGCATCTGCACGCAGAACTCGGCATGTCCAAGCGCGAAGCCAAGTCGATGGTAGAGGTATTCTTCGACGAGATTCGCGGTTGCCTGCGGGAAAATGAACAGGTGAAGCTGTCCGGTTTCGGCAACTTCGATCTACGTGACAAGCGCGAGCGTCCGGGGCGCAATCCCAAGACAGGCGAGGAGATTCCGATCTCCGCGCGTCGCGTGGTGACATTCCGCCCAGGTCAGAAGCTCAAGGCCCGAGTGGATGAGTACGACGGCGAGACGCACGCACATCAGCGTCTTGAAGAGCATGATGACCACGATGATCATGATGATGATCACTGAGGTCATTGCCTGATCTCACCCGCCGCTCCCTGAGCGGGTGACCATGCTCACGAAAGCCCCGACGCCTTGCGTCGGGGCTTTCGTCGTTCTGAGGCATCGTTTCTTGTGTCATCAGGTGTGCGTCATCAGCCGATCGAGAGCTCGGTGCGCGCATAGCTGATGCCGGGGCGGCTGCGGGTCGCCAGCAGGTAGCCGAGGGCGAGTGGCCCGGTGCGGCCCAGCAGCATGGTCGCGATGATCAGCAATTGCCCGCCGGGCGAGAGCTCGGGCGTCAGGCCGTGGCTCAGGCCGACGGTGCCGAAGGCCGAGACGGTCTCGAAGGCCAGCGACAGAAAGGCGTGGTCCGGGTCGGTGATGGTCAGGCCGAACAGCATGCTGAAGATCAGCAACATCGCCGCCAGTGCCACGGCGATCGACTTGAAGACGGTGTCATCGCCGATGCGGCGGCCGTGCAGGGTAGGGGAGGGCTCGCTGCGCAGAAAGGCGCGCGTGGTCAGCAGCAGCACCACGAAGGTGGTCAACTTGATGCCGCTGGCCGTCGAGCCGCTGCCGCCGCCGATGAACATCAGCGCCATGGTCCACAGGGTCGAGGCTTGTGTCATCTCGGCGGAATCGATGACGCTGAACCCGGCGGTGCGCGGTGTGATGGCCATGAAGGCAGCGGCGAGCAGGCGTTCGCCATGACTGGCCATGGCGCCCAGCGTGCCGGGGTTGCGCCATTCAAGCGCCAGTATCACCACCAGACTCAGCAGGTTGAGCGCCACGGTGGCCTCGATCACCAGGCGTGTCTGCACCGAGAAGCGTGACGGCTGCAGCAATACGCGCCAGCCATGTCGGCGCCGCCGCTCGCGCAGCTCGCCGATGACGGCAAAGCCGATGCCGCCGGTCATGAACAGGATGCCGATCACGCCGCTGGTCAGGGGGTTGGCCGCCTCGCGCATCAGGCTGTCCGGCCACAGGGTGAAGCCGGCATTGTTGAAGGCCGAGACCGAGTGGAAAAGGCTCAGCCAGAGCCCCTCCTGCCAGCCGTACTCGGGCACCCAGTCCAACGCCAGCAAGGAGGCACCTGCCAGCTCGAGCGTCAGCGCAAAGGCGGTGATGATCTTGAGCAGGCGGCCTATCTCGCGTGAGCTGCTGCGATTGAGCGCCTCGCGCAGCAGGCTGGTCTGATGCATCGGCAGGCGCTGGCCCAGCATCACCAGCGACAGGGCGGCGATGGTCATGAAGCCGAGGCCACCGAGCTGGATCAGTATCACTACGACGGTCTGGCCCGCGAGGGTGAAGTCGCTGAGCGGAGTGACGGAGAGGCCGGTGACCGTGATGGCAGAGGTCGCGGTGAACAGCGCCGACAGCCAGCTCAGCCCTTGCTGGTGCATGCCGGGCAGTTTCAGCAGGCAGGCGCCCAGCATGCCGAGGCCCAGAAAGCCGCTCAGCAGAATCTCCGGCGGCGACAGATGGATGATGGGCCCGCGTGGGCTGCGGGTCAGGGGGCGGAGATAGCGCCGGTAGCGCTGCCTCATAGATGTGCTCCCAGCTTGCGCAGCGCGCTCAGCTCGCCGATCAGGACCAGATGGTCACCGGCGGCCAGACGCGTGCTGCCGGAGGGTTGGCGATCGAGTGTCTTGCCCTTGCGCAGCGCGATCACGCTGATGTCGTCATCGATGGGCAGCTGATCGAGCTGCTGGCAGTCATCGCCCAGTCGTGCACTGACCTCCAGCTCGACCACGAACTGGTGATCGCCGAGATGGATGAAGTCGACCATGGCATGGTAGGCGAGGCTTTCTGCCACACGCACGCCCAGGTCGTACTCCGGATGCACGATGTGATCGACACCCAGACGACTGAGCAGCTTGTGGTGTGCATCCGAGGTGGCCTTGACCCACAGCTCCCTGGCGCCGAGCTCCTTGGCCAGCAGCGCGCAGATCAGGCTCTGTTCCATCGAGTCGGCCAGATCGATCAAGACGGCGTCGTACTGCTCAAGCCCCAGCTCCTGCAGGGCATGTTCATCGGTGGGGTCCGCGATCACGGCTTGATTGAGCAGGTCTGCCACGGCATTGAGGCGCTTCTCATCGGCGTCCACGCCGAGCACTTCATGGTCATGGCGCCTGAGCTCCCGCGCGACGGTGCTGCCGAAATAGCCCAGTCCGATGACCGCGAATTGACGATGCATGACGACTCCTTGTCTGCGCTGCTGGGTGAGACCATACGCTTTTTGTCCAGAAGCTCTCTAGCCCAGCACTCTCTAGCCAGAGCGTTCTGGTCGGCGTCTCTTGAATGAGCCTACTCCAGTGATGCGGGGATGTCGGGTCCTTTTGCGGCGCGGTGCGTCTCAGGCGAGGTTGCTTGTCAGGCCTGAGTGGCAGGTATCGTTTCAAATGTTACCAATTTGAAGCATCTAATGTAGAGTGATTGCCGTCGTGTGGTGATGGCGTTTTCGCAGAGGAATTCTGAGGGAATCGTGGTGATTTTCGATGGGAATCGCGGACGAACCTGCTTCATATCAGTAAAATGGTCTGTGTGAGCACCCAAGACGGCCAGGCGTTGCGTCGATCACCACTGGCTCACAACAATAACTCGTAAGGTATTCCATGACGGCAAGACAGCAACCCAAGAATCTCTGGATCAGTCGCTGGGGCTTCATCCTTGCAGCTACCGGTTCCGCGGTAGGGCTGGGCAATATCTGGAAGTTTCCCTATATCACCGGTGAGTACGGCGGGGGCGCCTTCGTGCTGGTGTATCTGGCCTGCATCCTCGCCGTGGGCGTGCCCGTGATGATGGCGGAGATCGCCTTCGGGCGGCGCGGGCGCGGCAGCCCCATCGAGGCGATTGCCAATCTGGCGCGTGAAGCGGGGGCCAGTCCGTTATGGAAGGTCTTCGGCTGGATCGCGATGCTGGCCGGCTTCATGATCCTGTCGTTCTATGTCGTGGTGGCGGGGTGGTCGTTCAGTTACCTGTGGAAGATGGCCAGTGGCGCGCTGTCCGGACACAGCGTCGCGGAGCTGGGCGCCATCTTCGAGGCCGGCAACGCCAACCCATGGGCGCTGGGTGGCTGGGCCACGCTGGTGACGGTGGTGACGATGCTGATCGTCGGGCGCGGAGTGCAGGAAGGCGTCGAGAAGAGCGTGCGCTGGATGATGCCGGGCATGGTGATCATGCTGCTGATCATGATCGGCTATGCCCTGACCTCGGGCAACTTCTCGGCAGGCTTCCACTTCCTGTTCGATTTCGATGTCACGCGCTTGAGCAGCGAAGGGGTGCTGGCCGCGCTGGGGCATGCCTTCTTTACCCTGTCGCTGGCCTCCGGCGCCATCCTCACCTATGGCTCCTACCTGCCGTCGGGCACCTCCATCGCCCGCACCACCTTCACGGTGGCGATCGCCGATACCCTGGTGGCGCTGATGGCGGGTCTGGCGATCTTCCCGATCATCTTCGCCAATGGCATGGACCCGTCCTCCGGGCCGGGGCTGATCTTCATGAGTCTGCCGGTGGCCTTCAACCAGATGCCCTTCGGGCAGCTGTTCGGGGTGCTGTTCTTCGCCATGCTCTCGATCGCCGCCCTGACCTCCGCCATCTCGATGATCGAGGCGACCGTCGCCTGGCTGAGCGAGAGCCGCAACATGAGCCGCACCAGGGCCTCGTGGCTGGCTGGCAGCGTGCTGTGGCTGGTGGCGATGTTCGCGATGCTGTCGTTCAATCTCGGCGCGGACTGGACGCTGGCCGGCAAGCACTTCTTCGACTGGCTCGATTATCTGACCTCGCGCTGGATGATGCCGATCGGTGGCATCGCCATGGCGCTGCTGGCCGGGTTCGTCTTCAAAAGCAGCATGCTGCGCGATGAGCTGAATCTGAGCGATGCCGGCTATCGTCTGTGGCTGTTCATGATTCGCTATGTCAGTCCGGTCTGCATCCTGGCGATCTTCGTCGACGCCCTGGGTGTCGCAGAGCTGTCATTCGGCGACTGGCCGTATTTCGTGGCTGTCATCCTGGCAGCCTGTCTCGTGGGTGAGCTGCTCTCGCCGCGCCTGCGCGAGCGTGCCGCCGAGCAGGGCTGATATGCTCGCTAGCGTCAGTTCGATAGCGCCAGCTCGGTAGTCATCAAAGCGGCATGAAAAAGCCCCCTGCAGCGTGCTGCAGGGGGCTTTTCGTTCTGGTGTCTGTGGTCTGTCTGTCTGCTGGTATCTGTCTAACAGCTGGCGCCGTTACTCGCCTTCCAGACCGGTGATCGGCTTGACCGTGCCCCAGTGACGACACTTCGGACATTGCCAGAGCAGCATCGAGGCTTCGAAGCCGCAGCGATGACAGCGATGGCGAGGACGCGCCTGGATCAGTTGCTGGGTATGACGCTTGAGCAGATTGAAACGCTCGGTCTCGCGCTCGTCGGCATCCAGCAGGTAGAGATCGAGCAGGTAGTCGACGCCGCGCAGGCTGGGGTGACGATGCAGCTGCTCGCTGGCGAAGCTGGCGGCGGCCTCGACGCCCTCGCGGCGCTCGATCAATTGCGCAAGGCTGATGACCGTCGTGGTGTAGGGCGCGCGCTCGACTTCCTGATGCAGCAGGCGCACCAGGCCACTCTCGTCATCCAGCATGCGAAAGGCGTTGCCCAGTGGCTCGAGGATGATAGGGGTGAAGCCGGTGTCCTGACGTGGAATGCGCTGCAGCAGGCGGATGCACTGCTTGTAGTTGGCATGATCGAATTCGATCTCGGCCAGCATCCAGTTGGCGCGGACGCATTTCTCGTCGGTGGAGAGTGCCTGCTTGAGGCGTTTGCGGGCCATCGCCTGACTGCCTTCGGCGATATCCAGCGCGGCCAGTTCGCAGTGCCAGTGGGCCGCCGCGCGGCGGATGCCGCCTTCCTGACGCAGGATGGCGTGGGCGACTTCGAGTGCGGCCTCCCATTCGCGTTCCCGCTCGAGGAGGTCGATCAACAGGCGGCGGCCGGCACGCCGATGGCTGTCGTGTTGCGCTTGCTTGAGGAGGGTTTCCAGCAGCTTCTCGGCGCGGTCATAGACACCGCTGCGCATGAAGTCGCGGGCCAGTTCCAGCTGGACACGCTCGCCCTGTTCGCTATCCAGGGCAGGGCGGGCCAGCAGGTTCTGGTGAATCTTGACGGCACGATCGACTTCGCCGCGACTGCGATAGAGATTGCCCAGCGCGATGTGGGTATCGACGGTGTCGCTGTTGACTTCCAGGGCCTGAACGAAGGTTTCGATGGCACGATCAGGCTGCTCGTTGAGCAGATGATTGAGGCCGACGAAGTAGTCGCGGGACAGGGTGGCAGGAGCCGGTGCTTGTTCATCGGGGCGACGATCACGCCGCCCCAGCCAGAATCCGATGGCGATGGCCGCCATCAGCAATCCCAGCAATATCAGATCAGGCATTTATGCCACTTCCTTGATCTCCTGGATGCGCAGTTGGTCCAGTTCCTTGCGTTGCTGCTGGTTGCGACGCTGGGCACGGGTCAACAGCGTGCGCAGGCGCAGGTACATGCCCGTCATCGCGACCATGCCAAGCACGACGCCGACGGCCAGCGAGAACAGCAGCCACATGGAAAGGGACGCAGCAGGCAGCTCTACCCAGATGAGGTCGAGGGGCACGGCTTGCTGGTTGTGAACGGCAAAGAGAATACCGACCAGCAGGACGATCAGCAGGATCACGGCCAGAACGAGACCTTTTAGCCAACGCATAACGGTTTCCTTGTCATGAAATGCAGTCGTGAATCATCTGGGAGCGAGTGTATCACTGCCCATCGCGCGAGTCTTGGCGGCGACGCCGTGAGGTGGGTGGTTGTCGTCTCTGGCATGACGGCTTGAGCAGATGTCGGCCGGCGCTGAGCCAGTCGGCCCCGTGACACCGGGTCTTCCTCTGCGGGCAGCGCTGTCAGTCAGCCGCGCCGTCGTCTTTGGCACTGTCATCAGTCGCGCTGTCGTCAATACCCCAGGGCGCGACTGGCATCGACCTGCTCGCGCAGCTCCTTGCCGGGCTTGAAGTGGGGGACGAACTTGCCATCCAGGTCCACCGGCTCACCGGTCTTGGGGTTGCGCCCCAGTCGTGGCTCACGGTAGTGCAGCGAGAAGCTGCCGAAACCGCGAATCTCGACGCGACCGCCGTGGGCCAGGGCGTCTGTCACATCATCGAGGATGATGCGAACCGCGGCCTCTACATCCTTGAGCGACAACTCAGGCTGTCGCATGGCTATCTGTTCGATCAGCTCGGACTTGGTCATCGGATCTCTCCATGCCTGCACCTTTCTCGCGAAAGGCGTTCGTGATGCGGCAGCCGGGCGACCTCTTGTCACCGGACAGGCACACGCATCCTTGTGATTGTTATCTCCTCAGCATAATGGGCAAATCCTGAGAAAACAACGCACTAGGGACATCATTGCCGATCACGGCACGGATTGCCAATTCCTGCCCGAGCGACGGGTCAACGGATGCCGCTGACGCCCCCCTCGGGTATACTGCGCGCATTGATGTGACGACTGAGGTTCAGGCAATGGAAGATGTGATTCGCAAGCGGCTTCATTGGCATTCGCGTCGCGGCATGTGGGAGCTCGATCTGCTGCTGCTGCCGTTTCTGGAGCAGCGTTTCGACGCCTTGAGCGAAGACGACAAGGCGCTCTATGTGCAGCTGCTGGCCGAAGAGGACCAGGATCTCTTCGTGTGGCTGATGAAGCGCGACCCGTGCGGCAATGCCGAGTACCAGCGCCTGATCAACATGGTGATCGCCAATGCCGAGAATGGCGAGCGCGATCAGTTCAAGGGCCTCTAGACAGGCGTTCGCGACCCACGCCAGCCTGCGCGTCGGGCTGTTGGCGGCGAGTCTCGCCTTGTGGGTCTGGCTTGCCGAGCTGGCGACTGGCCAGTTCGTTGTCAGTACGTGGTGGACCTGTCAGTGGCAATTTCTACGCAATGCCCTGCCTTTCGAGGCGGGGTATTGTGCGTTTGAGGGGCTCGCTCAGCTGCCGGATGGTGTCATGGCGCTGCTGAGCGTGTTGGGGCTGGGCTGGCTGCTGCAGGCCGTAGAGCTGGTGTCATGGTGGCGCCAGGCTCGGCGGCGCCTCAAGGACCCCGAGGCGCGAGTCTGGCTGGCCCTGGGGGGCAGCCTCTGCGCCGATGTGGCGCTTGCCAGCGGTGGCCAGGCGCCAGTGCCGGAGAACGAGGCTGAAGCCGAGAGTGAAGCAGAGAGCGAAGCCGAGACCGAAGTCAGCGACACCCCGCCTGCGTCAGAGGCACGCCATCGTCACCCGGAGATGCAGCTCTGCTGGTGGTGGGCCGATGGTGCCTCACGCAGCTGGCAGCCCGTCAACGTGCGCTGTCTGTGGTGCTCACCACGTCTGCTGGGGCTCGAGATCTCGCCGCAGGATTTCGGGCCCCAGGGGATGGGGCCACAGGGGATGGGGCTACAGGGCTTGAGAGCGCAGGACGCGGACCAGCAGCACCTGAAAACCCAGCAGGTGTGGCTGTGGCCGGATAGCGCCTCCAGCGAAGACCTTCACCAGCTGCGGCTGTGGTTGCTGTGGCCGCCCTTGCCGCATGGCTTGCCGCGTCAGCCGCCGCCATTGGAGACCCTGCGGCGCGTCGCTGCCCAGGGAGACCACCTACGCTGAACCGCTCAGATCGCGGCAGCGAAGGCCGAGAGCCGAATGACGCTATCGCGGGCACGCGGCGCCGGCATCGGGAAGTCGCGGATGAAGTGCAGGCCACGTGACTCATGGCGCTGATGGGCGCTGAGCAGCAACAGCGGTGCCAGTGTCAAGGCCTGATAGAGCGCCAGATGATCGAGCCCTGCACGCGGCGCTGAAGCTTGCCTGTGCTGCTCGGTCTCCGCCGTTTGCTCCGCCTCCAGCGAGACCCACTGCGCTATCTGCTTCAACGCCTCCCTCAGGCCGTGCTGGCTGCGCTCGATCCCCGCTTGCAGACTCATCAGCTGGCGCAAGCTTTGCAGGCGCGTGCGCGCCTCGTCGGCGCTCAGATGCATCACGCAGCGCCAGACCTGACCATTGTCGGCAAGCTGTGTGAGCAGGGCGGCGTGCTGCGGCATCAGCGAGTCGAGCGTGCTCATCAGGCGTGGCTCGTCGGCGCGGCGCGGCTGCCCCAGCGCTTCACCACAGGCGCGCGCCTGCACCAGGCACTCGAGCAGCGAGTTGCTGGCCATGCGGTTGGCGCCGTGCAGGCCCGTGCAGGCGACTTCGCCGATGGCCCACAGGCCCGGCAGGTCGCTGGCGCCATCCAGTCCGGTGGCGATGCCGCCGCAGCTGTAGTGGGCGGCAGGGACGACGGGAATCGGTGCATGACGAATATCGATCCCGCGTGCCAGGCAGTGCTCGGCGATGGTCGGGAAGTGATGCTCGATGGCCTCGGCCCCCAGCGCGCTGATATCCAGACAGACATGCTCGAGGCCGTGCGTGCGCATCTCGGCGAGGATGGCACGTGCCACGACATCACGCGGCGCCAGCTCCAGGCGCGGATCATGATCGGCCATGAAGCGATGCCCATCCGGGCGCAGCAGCAGTCCCCCTTCGCCCCGTACCGCCTCGGAGATCAAAAAGGGCGTGCCATCGGGGTCATACAGGCAGGTGGGATGAAACTGCTGGAACTCCAGGTTCATCAGGCTGGCGCCGGCGCGAGTCGCCATCGCCATGCCATCACCGACGCTGGCGCTCGGGCTAGTGGCGTGGGCGAACAGGCCGCTGGCACCGCCGGTGGCCAGTACCAGGTCATTGGCCGCCAGCCATTGGCGCTGGCCCGTGCCGTCCATCACCCACAGACCGCTGGCGCGGCCGGCGTTGACCGCGATGTCGACCGCCAGCAGGTCTTCGAGAATCTCGATGTTCGGGTGGGCTTCGACGTGGGCGCTGAGCGTATCGAGCAACGCCCGCCCGGTGGCGTCGGCGGCGTGGATGATGCGGCGGCGACCATGCCCCCCTTCACGGGTGAGGTGGAAGGGGTAGCTGGCGTCGGCGTCGGCCGGGGTGAAGGGCACGCCAAGCGCGATCAGCCATTCGATGGCCTCCCGCGAGTGACCGACGGTGAAGCGCACCGCACGCTCGTTGCACAGGCCATCGCCGGCAATCAGGGTGTCGGCGACATGGGATTCCACATCGTCCTCGGGCGCCAGCACCGCCGCGATACCGCCCTGCGCCCAGCGGCTGGCACCCTGTGCCTCACGCGCCGGACGCAACAGCGTGACGCGGCGGGTACGCGGGCCGGGGGGCAGGCGATTGGCGAGGCTGAGTGCCAGGGTCAAACCTGCCGCGCCGCCACCGACGATCAGCACGTCATGCTGGCTTGCGGGAGTCACTCCGGATACTGAGTTCATGTGTCTTTCCTGGCAGTCTCATTGCCGGCCGAGTCCGGCTGGTGCCTGTCGTGGCGGTCTGGCTCATCGCTGCTGTTGTCACTGATGCTGTCATCACTCGCCGGCGCTTTGCTGGCCGGCGCTTTGCCGACCGAAGAGTGATGCTCGCCAGCGCTGTTCTCGCGCCTGGTGGGGGCTGCCGTATCGCCCGGTGTCGGGTCTTCGGGCAGGAAGAGGCGGCGTGCATCACTGATCAGGCCATGGCCCGGCAGTCGGCGTTGCAGGCGCTGGCTCGGCAGGCGCTCCAGCAAGGCCAGGCGCTCGCCCAGGGCTTCGGTCAGGCGTGCCAGTTCGCGGTTGAGCCACAGGTAGCCTGCCGGGCTGAACAGCGCGCGGCCGTTGCGGCTCTCGACATTGCGAACATCGGCATAGCGTTGCAGGTCGAAGGGCGTCACCGTCAGCTCGATGCTCTGGCCGGTGCGCACCTGAAAGGCCAGGGTCCCCAGGGCGCGGGCCAGACGATGCTGGGCATCGCGCAGGCCATCCAGCCCCTCGATGAATTCATGCCCCTCGCGGGTGTTCCAGTGGGTTTCCTGCAGCAGCTCGATGGTCGAGATCATGCGGCGCTCGAAGGACAGGATTTCCTCGATGTCGGCACGATTGATGCGACCTTCCTGAGCGACGGCATCGACCAGTCCGCGCTGCTTGACCAGCTGTGCCGAGGTGGCACGCACCAGCGCGAGCCCCTCATTGACGCCCTCACGCTCGGCCTTGGTATGGCCGTGGTAGAGACGTGCCAGCTTGTCGAGGTTGTCGGCCAGCAGGAAGCGGAAGACATCCGTCGCCTTCTGGGGCAGCAGCACCATGCTGACCACGATGCTGATCAGGGTGCCCAGCACCACATTGAAGACGCGCCATAGCCCGATGCCGAGATCATGATTGCCATCACCGATCACCATCAGCAGCGTGACGCAGAACAGCAGTGAGCTGTAGCCATAGCGATTGCTGAAGGTGGCGTTCAGCGCCAGGGCGATGCCGACGATGCTCCAGAAGGGCACCACGCCCGGTAGCGGCTCGGCGACCAGAATCAATATCAGGCCCCACAGGCCGCCAAGCAGGGTGCCGACCAGACGTTGCCAGCCCTTGTCGATGACACCGCCGACGTGGGGCAGGTTGCCCATGACCATCACGGTACTGACCAATGCCCAGGAACTGTGCGGCAGGCTGAACAGTTCGATGGTGGAAAAGCACAGCGTCAGGGCGACGGTCACGCGCAGGATATGCAGGCGCTGGCGGTGCAGATAGGTGAAGTAAGGGTTGTGCGAGAACCATTTCATCGGGCGTATCTCACTGTGCTTGTCATGAGGAAGAGGCTACCCGAGGGCGAAAGGGTTCAGTCATCGTGAACGAGAATGAGGTGAACATCTGGAGCGACAGGGTCCCGTGGCTGGAGAAGATGAGGTGATGGTCGACATTGATGTAAATGCAGTGGAGGCGTGGAATCTCCACTGCGCTGCTGATTCAGGCTCGAGGTGGCTCAAGGCTGCGGTGGCGCAAGACCATGGTGGTTCAAGACTGTAGTGATTCAAGACTGTCGCGGTTCAAGACTGCTGCCTCTCACGCGGGAGATATTACCCCAGACGCCGGCGGTGGCTGGCGTCTGGGGAGCATCAAGTGCCTATGAGGGTGTCAGGCGAGCTCTTTCAAGGCGTTGACGATATCTTCGGGTTCCGAGCGTGTCCGGTAATCGACATCGACATGACGCCAGCTCACGGTTCTGTCCTGTGCGATGACGAAGGTTGCCGGGATAGGCAATACACTGCCATCCCCGTTGTTGATGGCATCCAGATCGAGTTCACGGTCCACGCGCATGTGCTCCATCAGATAGTCCGGCACCTTCCAGGCGACGCCATAGCGAGAGGCGACCTCTGCGTCCTGGTCTGACAACACGTGGAACTGCATCTCATCGATCTCGGTGGCGGAGAGCGAGTCATCCGGCACCTGTGGGCTGATGGCGACCAACTGTGCGCCGTGAGCACGAATGTCATCGAGTCGCTCATTCAGGGCTCTCAGCTGCAAGCTGCAGTAGGGGCACCAGTCACCACGATAGAAGGTGACCACGACCGGGCCTGATTCGAGCAATTCCTCGAGAGACACTGCCTGGCCTGCGGCGTTGGGCAGCGCGAACCCGGGTGCCTTCTCGCTCACGGAGAGAGCATTCGCACCCTGTTGCAAAGCCTTGGCGTTTTCGATGATCTCATCGACATTCTTCATGAAATCAGGCTTGGCCTGGCGCCCAGCTTCAACCTTCGCTTCAGTCTGCTCTTTCAGGCTTTTCATGCTGTCCTCGCTAAGGTGGTAGTGGGCCGCTGGAAAGGGCCAGCCATAGGCCCTCGCACGCTCGGTAGTGTAACCGAGGCCCCGTCTTGCGTAACAGAGGATTGGTGACAAGCCATCTTGCAAGCGTGCGTCCGCGCCGTTGCAGGGCGGGTGATGACGGAGCCCGGTAATGAATGTGTAATTGTTATTGATAATCACTACCATCAAGCGGCTTGATTGGTATCCTGTGCGTCCCCAAGTGATCATCAGGGGATCGAAGCTGGCGATCAGGTCATTGATCAAGTTGTTGCCAGCCGCCCATCAGTGACGCCAGCCAGGTGCGACGTCATATGCAACAGCACAGGGAGACAAGCATGAGCAGCCAGACCCGCCGTGAACGCGACAGCATGGGTGAACTCGAAGTGCCGGCCAGCGCACTCTATGGCGCCCAGACTCAGCGAGCGGTCGACAACTTCCCCGTCAGCGGCCAGTCGTTGCCTGCTGCCTTCATTCGTGCCGTGGCGCGTATCAAGCTGGCCGCCGCCGAGGTCAACCGTGACCTGGAGCTGCTGGATGACGTGCGTGCCGAGGCGATCATCAAGGCGGCGCGGCAGATCATCGACGGCGAACATGCCGATCAATTCCCGGTCGATGTCTTCCAGACCGGTTCCGGCACCTCGACCAACATGAACGTCAACGAGGTGCTGACGCAGCTTGCCAATCAGCATCTTGGCGACAAGGACGTGACCGTCGGCGCCAACGACCACGTCAACATGGGCCAGTCGAGCAATGATGTCATCCCGACGGCGATCCATCTGTCCGCCGTCATCGCTGTCTCGGACACCCTGTTGCCGGCGCTGCGCCATCTGCATGAGGTGATCTCCCGCAAGGCCTCTGAAGTGGACGACGTCGTCAAGACCGGTCGCACTCACCTGATGGATGCGATGCCGATTCGCATGAGTCAGGAGCTGGGTGCCTGGCAGGCGCAGGTCGGGCAGGCTATCGAGCGTATCGAGCAGGTGCTGCCGCGCCTCGAGCGCCTCGCCCAGGGCGGCACCGCCGTCGGCAGTGGCATCAACGCGCATCCGGAATTCGCCGAGCGCATTGCCGACCGCCTCTCGCACCAGATTGGCCATGCCTTCCGTCCCGCCGAGAGCTTCTTCGCGGCGCTGTCCTCCCAGGACACGGCAGTCGAGCTCTCCGGCCATCTGCGTACCTACGCCGTGGCGATGATGAAGATCAGCAACGACCTGCGCTGGATGAATTCCGGCCCGCTGGCAGGGCTGGGCGAGATCGAGCTTGAGGCTCTGCAGCCGGGCAGCTCCATCATGCCGGGCAAGGTCAATCCGGTGATTCCCGAGGCGGCCGCCCAGGTGGCGGCGCAGGTGATGGGCAATGACGCCACCATCGGCATCGCCGGGCAGAGCGGCAACTTCCAGCTCAATGTCATGCTGCCGCTGATCGCCAACAACCTGCTGTCCTCGATCACGCTGAGTGCCAATGTCAGCCGCCTGCTGGCGGACAAGGCCATTGCCACCTTCAACGTGCGCCAGGACAACATCGAGGCACCGCTGGCCAAGAACCCGATTCTGGTCACGGCGCTCAATCCGGTGATCGGTTACAACGAGGCGGCGCGAGTGGCCAAGGTGGCCTATCAGGCCGGGCGTCCGATTCTGGATGTGGCCGAGGAAGAGACTGAACTGTCACGCGAGGAGCTGGAGCGTCTGCTCGACCCGGCCAAGCTGACGGCGGGCGGTATCCAGTAAGTCGTCAATACATGACCTAAAATTCCGCCTGTCCCTGAACGAAAAGCCCGCCCCTCCGGCAAGGAGGGGCGGGCTTTTTTGCTGCTGGCTCAGCCGGTTTTCATCAGGCGGCGCGTGCCAGCAGGCGTTCCTTGAGGTAGTCGCCGATGCGCGTCTTCTGCTCATCGCTCAGGCGCAGCGTCAGCTTGGTGCGGCGCCAGACGACATCCTGCACCTCACGCGCCCATTCGTGCTCGACCAGGTAGTCGATCTCGGCGGCGCTCAGGCCGGCGCCGAAGTCCTCGCCCAGCTCCGCCTCGCTCTTCTTGCCGTCGAGGAAGTGCAGGCACAGGCTGCCGTAGCTTGAGGCGAAGCGTCGGGCGCGTGCTTCGCCGAGGAACGGGTAGTCGCGCTGCAGCTGGCGGGTGAAGGCTGCGCGGCTCTCGATATCGCCACCGGGCAGGGCCTTCTCGTGGGTCCACGGCTCGCCCATGCTCGGCAGCAGCGGCTTGAGGTCTTCGAGTGCCGACTCGGCCAGCTTGCGATAGGTGGTGATCTTGCCGCCGAAGATGGACAGCATCGGTGCGCCGCTGTCATCCAGGTGCAGGGTGTAATCACGCGTCATCGCGGACGGGTCTGCCGACTCGTCGTCACACAGCGGGCGCACGCCGGAGAAGGTCGAGACCACGTCCTCGCGGCTCAGCTTGCGCTTGAAGTGATGGTTGACCACCTCGAGCATGTAGTCGGTCTCATCGCTGGAGCAGGCCACCTCGGAGGGGTCGCCCTTGTAGCGCACATCGGTGGTGCCGATCAGGCTGAAGTCTTCCTGATAGGGCAGCACGAAGACGATGCGCTTGTCCTTGTTCTGCAGGATGAAGGCGCGGTCATCGGTGTTGATGCGCGGCACGATCAGGTGGCTGCCCTGGATCATGCGGATGCCGTAGCGCGGCGTGCGTTCGGTGGCGCCCTTGATGAAGGACTCCACCCAAGGGCCTGCCGCATTCACCAGGGTGCGTGCGCGGCGGATGAAGGTCTCGCCGCTGCTGACATCTTCAAGTGTCAGCTCCCAGTGGCCCTCGACATCACGGGCGCCGACACAGCGGGTGCCCGTCATGATCTCGGCGCCTTGCTCGCGCGCCTGCAGCGCATTGGTGATGACCAGACGGGCATCATCGACCCAGCAATCCGAGTATTCGAAGCCCTGATTGATCTCGCTGACCAGCGGGCTCTGCTCGCCGAACTTGAGGCCCTTGGAGGCTGGCAGGGTCTCGCGCTTGCCGATGTGGTCATACAGGAACAGGCCCGCACGAATCATCCACGCCGGACGCAGATGCGGCTGGTGCGGCAGGATGAAGCGCAGCGGCCAGATGATATGCGGTGCCTTCTTGAGCAGTACCTCGCGCTCCTGCAGGGCCTCGCGCACCAGACGGAATTCGTAGTGCTCCAGATAGCGCAAGCCGCCGTGGATCAGCTTGCTGCTGGCGGAGGAGGTCGCGCTGGCGAGGTCGTTCTGCTCGCACAGGGCCACGCTCAGGCCACGGCCGCTGGCATCGTTGGCGATACCGGCGCCATTGATGCCGCCGCCGATGATGAAGAGGTCAAGAAGTGCATCGTTGTCGCGGGACATGGGCTGCTCCTGCTCGTGCCCGGCGCTACCGGGTGGGGCGAATGAGTCTGCACCGGCAAGGTGCGCGATAATAGGTTTTCGAAAGTGAACATAGCTTAGCAAAAGTCGAACATCAAGGGGATTCTTCTGCGCTGATGGCTTTCGGAAGTGATCATTTGGGCGAGTGTCTGGCAACCGAGGATTGCCTGATATTCAACCTGTTGTCTTGCCGGTGTTTTTTTCTCAGTCTCTGATCATGGCGTGACATTTTCATGAAGCGCCTGGCTGTCATGTTGCCGCGCGGGCGGCGCAGACGATGCCCGCAGTGACTGATCAAGCGTCCTGACAGGTTATACGGAGACGAAGCGGTGCCGCTGGGCAGCGCACAGTCATCAACTGGGTAGCTTTCGTGATATGCGAGGTTCATCGGTGCAAAGGGGGGAAAGGGGGGGAAAGGGGGCTAGGAGGAAAGGAGGAAAGGGGGAAAGGGGCCGAGGAATAAGGGGGCGAGAGCCGGGCCAGGCCGCACGTCGGCGTATTGCCTGGCCCCTTGGTTGCGCGATGACCTGATTGCGCGATGACTTGTTGGTGAAGCGACTAGTGGGTTGGGTGGCGCATCCTGGTGCTCAAGCGTCGCCAGTCTCACCCGGCGACTCGTCACCGGCGACATGCAGCGCGACTTCGTGCTGACGCATCAGGGTCAGGATGCTTTCCGGGGGCTGGATATCGGTGAAGAGCGCATCGAGCTGACTCAGGTTGCCCTGGCGCACGACCGCATTGCGCTGGAACTTGGAGTGATCCGCGATCAGGAAGACCTGGCGTGAGTTGTGGATGATCGCCTGGGCGACACGCACTTCCTGATAGTCGAATTCCAGCAGCGAGCCATCTTCATCGATGCCGCTGATGCCAATGATCCCGAAGTCGACCTTGAACTGGTTGATGAAGTCGATGGTTGCCTCGCCGATGATGCCGCCATCGCGGGAACGCACCATGCCGCCGGCCACGATGACATTGAAATCCTCCTTGTGCTGGAGGATGGCCGCCACGTTCAGGTTGTTGGTGATGACCTCAAGCCCATGGTGATCACACAGCGCCTCGGCCACCATCTCGTTGCTGGTGCCGATGTTGATGAACAGCGAGGCGTGGTCAGGAATCTGCCTGGCCAGGGCCGCCGCCATGCGCCGCTTGGCGCCCAGGTTCAATGTCTTGCGGGTGCTGTAGGCGGTGCTGACGGTACTGGACTCAAGCCCCGCGCCCCCGTGCACGCGCTTGAGCGCGCCGGCCTCGGACAGCTGATTGAGGTCGCGACGAATGGTCTGTGGCGTGACCTCGAAGTGACTGGCCAGCTGCTCGATGGAGGCATATCCCTGACGCGTGATCAGTTCGACAATGGCGCGATGGCGCTTTGGCTGCATCATCCTGCTCTCTTGTTGTCAGCGGCTTGCGGATAGTGAGTTCACTTCATGTCAGGAAGCGCACATCACGGTTGCCGTTGGGGAGTGGGGTCGTCCAGTGAGGGTACATCCTAATCCAACAGGGGGGCGTCAGTGCAATTTGACGAATGGCGTCAAGGTGTTGCGAAGCTGCAACAGGCCATGTCGGCGCATTGGGCATGAGACCAAGGTACAATGATATTGATTGGTAATACGTTTGTGATAGCGCGCATTTGGCGCTAACGTTTGCAGCGATATTCAAAGACGAACATTTCGTGTTCGGTTGTGATGGTTCAAGAGGAAGTGTTCTCGCTGCGCCTGCCAAGCGTGAAGAGGACAAAGCCAACCCGCTTTCTCCTGTCGCCCTCACATGATACCCGAGCCAATATAGTGAAGTACCGCAGTCTCCGCTGACGTGTACTCTCAGAAGCAGCCTCGAAGCCAAGGACAGTCATAATGTCTAGCCCCAAGCCAGAGAAAGACTCTCGCGTCGATGGACCCACGCGCATTCTCGCGATCGACCAGGGTACCACCAGCTCCCGCGCCATCCTGTTCGATCGTGAAGGGACGGTGACAGGTCTGGCCCAGGAAGAATTCCCGCAGCATTTCCCGGACAGCGGGTGGGTCGAGCACAACGTCGATGATATCTGGGGGTCGGTGAAGCGCACCGTGCGTCAGTCGCTGATCAACACCAATGTCGGCGCCGAGCAGGTGGCCGCCATCGGGATCACCAACCAGCGTGAGACCACCATCGTCTGGGACCGCGAGACCGGCGTGCCGGTCTACAACGCCATCGTCTGGCAGGACCGTCGCACCCACGAGTACTGTCGTGAGCTTTCCGATGCCGGTCATGGTGACATGATCCAGCAGAAGACCGGTTTGCTGATCGACCCATATTTCTCCGCGACCAAGCTGCGCTGGATTCTCGAGAATGTCGAAGGCGTTCGCGCACGTGCCGAGAAAGGCGAGCTGGCCTTCGGTACCGTCGACAGCTACCTGATCTGGAAGCTGACCGCTGGCAAGCGTCACGTCACCGATGCCACCAACGCCTCGCGTACTTGCCTGTTCAACATCGTCGATCAGTGCTGGGACAGCGAGCTGCTGGAGCTGTTCGGTATCCCGGAAAGCCTGCTGCCGCAAGTGCTGGATTCCAGTGATGATTTCGGCACCACCGACCCGCAGCTGTTCGGTGCGGCGATGCCGATTCGCGGCGTGGCCGGCGATCAGCAGGCGGCGCTGGTCGGTCAGGCCTGCTTCACGCCCGGCATGAGCAAGAGCACCTATGGCACCGGCTGCTTCATGATCATGAACACCGGCGAGAAGATGGAGCTGTCCCGCAATCGTCTGCTGACCACGGTGGGCTATCGCCTCAATGGCAAGCCGACCTATGCCATGGAAGGCAGCATCTTCGTGGCGGGCGCTACCGTGCAGTGGCTGCGTGATGGCCTGAAGCTGTTTTCCGATGCCTCCGAGACCGAACCGCTGGCGCGTGCGGCCAAGGCCGATCACGGCGTCTACATGGTGCCGGCCTTCACTGGCCTGGGAGCACCGCACTGGGACCCGCAGGCGCGAGGCGCGATTCTGGGGCTGACCCGTGGCACCGGCATCACCGATATCGTGGCGGCCGGCCTGCAGTCGGTGTGCTATCAGACGCGTGACCTGCAGGAGTGCATGCTGGATGACGTGACCATCAACTGCGCGAATCTGCGCGTGGATGGCGGCATGGTCAGCAACAACTGGGTGATGCAGTTCCTGTCTGACATGCTGGGCGTGAAGGTGGATCGTCCGCGCGTGCTGGAAACCACGGCGCTGGGCGTCGCGTATCTGGCCGGCCTGCATATCGGCTGGTATGAAAGCCTGGATGAGATCAGCGAGCTGTGGCATTGCGAGCGTACCTTCGCGCCGGAAATGGCGGAAGAGCAGCGTGAGCGCCTCTACGCCGGTTGGCTGGAAGCGGTGGAAAGAGTGAAAAGCGACGGAGGCCACTGAGCATGTGGACCGATGTCATGACAGGCGAGTTTCTCGGCTGTCTGTTCCTTATCCTGTTCGGCGGTGGCGTGGTCGCCAATGTGGTGTTGTCTGACACCAAGGGCAATGGTTCCGGCTGGATCGTGATCACCACCGGCTGGGGCTTTGCCGTGATGATCGGCGTGTTCGTGGCCGTCTCGACCGGCTCGCCCCAGGCGGACCTCAATCCGGCGGTGACGCTGGCCAAGTATCTGCTCGGGGTACATGCCACCCTCATGGATGTGGCGCGGCATGTCATCGCGCAGATGCTGGGTTGTTTCGCCGGTGCCGTGATGGTGTGGCTGGCCTATCTGCCGCACTGGAAGCGCACCAGTGATGCTGGCCTCAAGCGGGCGGTGTTCTGCACGGACCCGGCAGTCGAGTGTCGTCTGGGCAACATGCTCAGCGAAGTGATCGGGACCGTGGTGCTGATCTTCGGTATCGGTGCCATCGTCGGTTCCGGCACCATCAGCGCTGGCCTGCTGCCGTATCTGGTCGGCATGCTGGTATGGGCCATCGGCCTCTCGCTGGGTGGCGCGACCGGTTATGCCATCAACCCGGCACGTGATCTGGGCCCGCGTATCGCGCACTCCTTGTTGCCGATCCACGGCAAGGGCGCCTCCGGCTGGGGGTATGCCTGGGTGCCGATCGCCGGCCCCCTGGCGGGGGCCTTGATCGCGGCCTCGATGTGGCATCTGCTGCTGTAACAAATCCTTGCCGCAATCCGCTGGAGCAGCCCCCTGCACCTGTGGCACTGTAGCCTGACTTCGCCCCGTCCCTCGACGGGGCGAAGTCATTTCGGGTCTCCGCCTTTTCTTGCCATCACCCGGCGATAGCACCACTCCATCGTCATGGGGCGCGTTCGTGCGGGCGAGAGGTGGCGGTAGACGACTGACAGGGGGCAAGTGGCGGAGGTCATCAAGATGTGGACTGACGTCATGACGGGCGAGTTTCTGGGTACCACCTTCATGATTCTGCTGGGAGGTGGCGTGGTCGCCAATGCGATGCTTAGGGGCACCAAGGGAGCGGGTTCCAGCTGGTTGATGATCAATGCCGGCTGGGGATTTGCCGTGATGGTCGGGGTGCTGGTCTCGACCTCGACAGGGTCGCCCTACGGCGATCTCAATCCGGCGGTGACGATCGCGAAATACCTGCTGGGCGTGCATACCGACGAGCTCAAGGTCGCCAGGATGATGCTGGCGGAGCTGCTGGGCTGCTTCATGGGGGCGGTGCTGGTGTGGGCGGCCTATTACCCGCATTGGGAGGTGACCCGAGACCCGCTGCGTAAACGCGCGGTCTTCTGTACTGATCCGGCAGTGGCCAACAAGACGGCCAATGTCATCAGTGAAGCGATCGCGACGGTGGTGCTCATCTTCGCCATCGGTAGCATGGTCGACAGCGCGCTGATCACCGATCAGGCGCTGCCGTATCTGATCGGTGTGCTGGTCTGGGCGATCGGCCTGTCGCTGGGTGGGCCGACCGGCAACGCGATGAACCCGGCGCGTGACCTGGCGCCGCGCATCGCGCATTGGGTGTTGCCGATTGCCGGCAAGGGCAGTTCGGGCTGGCAGTATGCCTGGGTACCGATTGCCGGTCCCTTGCTGGGGGCGGTGTTGGCAGCTGCGCTGCGTCGGGTCTTCCTCTAGCCGTCGAGGTGCCGCAGCTAGTCATTGTCGTGTCCGTGCGCTGCCAGCCAACCTTGTGTCATTCGGCAAGAGTGGCTGGCGGTGCCGGGCAGAGCAGGGCAGATCAGATCAGACCGGGTGAGTTCTTTTCAGGCCTGGCCGCGATGACGTGCCTTGCTTGCGTGCCGCGCGCGCAGCCGGTCCGTGCCTGCTCTGTGCCCGTTCTTTTTACCTGATCATGGCAAGGCGGAATGGCGAGAAATTTTTTTATCATCAGGGGGTTGCATCAAAACGGGAGTTGCGTAGAATACGTCCTCGCTGACAGGGCAAAGCACTTCGCATCACACTGCTTCGCATTTCAGCATGCTGACACAGGACCATAGCTCAGTTGGTTAGAGCGCCACGTTGACATCGTGGAGGTCGGCGGTTCAAATCCGCCTGGTCCTACC
>NZ_JAWJYL010000014.1:0-99400 GCF_046566945.1 Cobetia sp. SIMBA_158 | reverse complement strand
TGAACTGATGGCAAAGCACAATGAAGCACCACCCTCAATTCAATAGGGTGTTGCACTCAGAGCCTGCATCCGCCCTGAGTTAACAATACACTGAGTTTGGTTCAGGTAAGGGCTTTAGTGATTCACTTAAACGCGTAGGCCCGCCAAAGCTGTGCTGTGCGCCTTTGGCATCCACCTTGCCCGGCCCGTGCACTTCGATATTGCCGCCACTCAGGCGGATATAGCCGCCGCCGCTGGTGAGCAGAATCTGGTTCTTGGCCTGGAGGGTGACAGTGCCTTCGGTGGAGGTGATGGTGATGTCCTTCTCAGAGGTCAATTCCATCGCATCACTCTGTGCCTGCATTTCCACCTTGCCGCGTGCGGCAAACAGCTTGATGCCGGCACGCTGCACGAACAGGGAGAACTTTTCGGAGAGCGAGGCGATCAGGCTGCGGCCGGTGGCCAGGTTGATGTCTTCGCCGCTGGTGATGCTGAGTGACTTGCCCTGCGCCAGATGGGTGGATTCCGGCGTGCTCAGTGCGATGCCTGCCGGTGAGCTGACATGCAGCCAGGGGGCGTCGAGACGAGCGGCTTCACCACGCCCGCCCGCGCTGGCGCTTGAGGCAGAGCTGCCATCGAAATTGGTGCCACTGTCTTCAGCGCCATAACGCCCCTGGGCATCTTCACTGGCCTGCTTGAGATTGACGCGCGACTCGAGCGCTTCTGCGTTGTGGCTGGTGGCGCTGTCGCTGAGCGTATTGGAGAGCTGATAGGGGTTGGCCAATTGTTGCTGAGCGGGCGTGAGATCGAGCTGTTCGCCACTGGCGGCGATCTGACCCCAGTTGGTCAGCAGCAGGCCCTGATGCGCGCGGATTGCGCCGTAGGCGTCAGAGCGCAGCTCGAAGCCGGTACCGCGGAAGCTGCCGCGTGTGTTGCCCTGCTGGTGGATCAGATAACCGAGATTGAGCTGGGATTTCTCGTGCTCCGAATTCAGGCGCACGCGTTCCTGATCGGTGGCGTCATCGAAGACCAGCTCGTTGTACTTGTAGCCGCGGTAGGTCTTGCTTTTGAGGCCGGAGAACAGACCGTTGGAGTGCCATTGCGGGGTCTGATCGCCGTTGTAGACACGACCGTTGATCAGCGGACGATCCACGTCGCCTTCGAGGAAATAGACGATGACTTCCTGGCCGATACGCGGCCCGAAGATACTGCCCCAGCCAGCGCCGGCGTTGGGTTGCGCGACACGCAGCCAGCAGCTGGCATCGGCGGCACCCTGTACCGCCTCCTTTACGTCAGTCCTTACCTCCGAGCGATTCATGAAATCGTTGTGAAGCTTCAACGAAAAAAACCTCACGGAGTGACCATGAGGGTTTTGGAGATAATTCGAATAACTCACTCATCCCAAGCCGTGCTTGCCACTCGCGACAGAGATCAGCGCCGCCCCACATGCCGTATGGCAGCCGTGAAACGCTACCGGCTTGCCATTCAAGCTGATAGTGGGATGCCCCTCGATGATGCTGCAGGTGCTGTGGCCATCCTTGGGGCACGTCACCATGTCCCCCACCACTGCCACCGGCTTGCCCTCCAGCAGATAGTTGGTCTGGGCAAACACCACCTTGCCGCCATGAGTGGTGCTATCCCCGAGCACGATAACGCCATCGCCGGAACTGAACATAGTTTATAACAACTCAATTAAATTATAGCACCCAATATAAATCAAGGCGCTTGATATAATGCTGCCTGCAATAAAACATATAATAGGCCAAGTACCTTCAACAAACCTCAATTGGACATTATTTTCAGAGCTTTTACTAAATTTATCTACACTCACATTTTCGTATTTCTCCTTAATATAAGTGGGCCATTCGGGTGTCTTACTTGTATACACCGCGAAGAGACGACACCAAGCCAAAACAGCCATATAAGGAGAGGTTATAAATTG
The DNA here is from genome assembly GCF_046566945.1 of Cobetia sp. SIMBA_158. Taxonomy (NCBI): domain Bacteria; kingdom Pseudomonadati; phylum Pseudomonadota; class Gammaproteobacteria; order Oceanospirillales; family Halomonadaceae; genus Cobetia; species Cobetia sp. SIMBA_158. The sequence continues at coordinate 97,479 of NZ_JAWJYL010000014.1, read as the reverse complement.
AACAAAAGGGCTGTTAGATGTCAAAAGCATTGCTCTGAATATACAAAAGACAATCGACTCCCTTTTGTTGTCTATAGGCATACACATATTTATAAGCTTTGAATTTTCCTTATATCCTGCAGGCTCCTCCATGTATCTTCTAATAAACTCCCAAATCGCACATGCATCATTTTCATCGCCCCAGGCAGGATAACCTAAAGAGAAGGTTTCTAGAACAGTATCTTTATCTTCAGCTAACACGTGTGCTTTTATCTCATAATAATCTTCGCTAGAAAAAGGTATATTGTTGGCCTCAATATAAAAAAACAAGTCATCCCAGTTTTCGCTTACTAATTTACTTCTAGGTAAAATTGCATATACTTTACGCTCTACTCGGTCAAATCTGACTGGGTAATATGTCCTCTGAAAAGATTCCAACCTTAAGTATTTATACCCGATATAACCGAGCGGAGATATAATCACCAACATACCTATAAGTGCGATCCATGCATCATATCCTTCTTTATTAATAGTGGCCACTAATAAGGAAATTACTGCAAAAAAGAACAAAAACAGCATTCCGAAAGAATATATTAATGAATGCCCTTTATGGGCATACCACCGATCCACCACCTCTAAATAAATATTATTCATCTTCACAACCGAAAAAAGATCTTTCGGCAAGCATTGCATTCTATGCTTGGGATTTAATTGCCTGCATTTTTCATCCCCGGACAACTTCCTATTTACAGAGTACCTAAGAAGCTTACCTTGAGTTAGACCTTTGAAATCCACAGCAACTCCCAAAGATAATATTCAACTTCAATGCAGCTTAAAATATTCCTTGGACTCAAGTAACAAGTGCAGCATCTACGGTGACCAAGGATCCTGAACACTCCCCAAGAATATTTGCGCTGGTGTTCGATTGCCGAGGTATTTTTCAGGGGATAATCATTCAGCTTCTCGAGCAGTTGCGTAGCTCTGCATTGCTGACCTGTCGATAGTCCGCTCCCTTAGGAAAGTACAGACGTATCAAGCCATTGGTGTTTTCGTTAACCCCTCGCTGGCCCGAGCAGTAGGGGTCACAGAAATATATCTTTGCTGGCAAGGCCTACGCGTCCTCACAGATATACCAACTTGGTAAGTTCACGTAGGTTCCTGACGAAAAATCCCGCAGCCAGGGCTACGGGATCATCGAATACAGATACCTCATGGACAAGTTCACGCCCTCATCCCAGGCCGTGCTTGCCGCTCGCTGCAGAAATCAGCGCCGCCCCACATGCCGTATGGCAGCCATGAAACGCTACCGGCTTGCCATTCAAGCTGATGGTGGGATGCCCCTCGATGATGCTGCAGGTGCTGTGGCCATCTTTGGGGCACGTCACCATGTCCCCCACCACTGCCACCGGCTTGCCCTCCAGCAGATAGTTGGACTGGGCAGACACCACCTTGCCACCATGTGTCGTGCTATCACCGAGTACGATAACGCCATCGCCGGAACCGAACATTGATAATTTCTCCACCTGGTCTGAAAAGTGTGTTGTATACCGTGATTGCATTCAAAATGATATATAGTTACTTTAAAACTATATCTTCACCGCACTCATCGATAATTTCCTGTGACCATTGGGGAATCTTTCCATATCGACAGATGAGATAATGTCCGAGTATTTGCCATGAGAAAAAGACACACATGGTGCGATAGAAGACAGTAGATAAGAAATTTACAGACGAGTTATCTGTAATGAGCCTAGGTATCGTGTGTCTTGCAGATTCAGCTAACGATGGACGCCATGATATTAGTTCTGATGAAGCTTCAAATTCATCATCATATTCCATGAAAGATTGAATATAATAAAAGAGATAAAAAATCTCATTTTTTGGAGCCTCTTTCATTTCCAGAACAGTATCACCAAAGGAAAAACTATCATCGACACGATGTCCGTCCATTAGAAAACCACGTAGTTCATATTGACAGGCCACAATAGATCTTCCCTTATACGCAACAGCATATAAACAATCTGTCCAAGGCCATTGCTTGGCCTGATGATCTTTATCGCTGAAAAAATATACTTTACCTGTTCTGCGATTGAAGACTACCGGAGACACAGGAACTCGTGTTATTTCAATCCATGCTCCCAATATATAAGGGTGTGACAAAAACAAAATAAACAACACAACAAAAGCAAAAGCAATATACGCTTCTACCGAAAACATATAATAACCAAAAAATAAGCACATGGCAATTACTACTGGTATCAAAAGAATACTCAAACCAAGTAGCATGCCTCTCTCACGAAACCCTGCATCTCCTAGAACAATGCAATCATTACTAATATAGAATATTGTTTGTGGCGGTGACTTAATACTATTCTCTTCTTGAATATCAGGAATTTCAATATCAGGGTAATCCCCTGATTTCATTACACTCATTAAACGAAGATATTTTTGAATATTCAATATTTTACCCCAGCGCGTTAGAAAGTTCTTTATTAGCATTTTCCAAGCTTTTGAATCTATCCGCTTGTCCATAAAAGCTATGGTTTAACCAGTTTTGAGTATCTTCGATTGAGAAAAAAGAGATTACCAAAGACAAAATAAAACCAATAGCGAAAAGTATAGCAATCCACCATAGATTAGCCGCAAATAGCGCAATCCCCAAAAACACCCCAGTTATTGCAGATAAAGTATAAAGTATACCCAATGTTACATTACCTCTTGTGTATTCTTTCTTTGCATTGAAGCCATCCAACCCCGCTATAATCCACGCTCCTATAGCCCCCAAAGCACGGCCAAAAATATCAGAAGTAACGACGAATCCACGCCTTACTCTTAGGTAGCCGCCTACCTTTACCGCATTGAGGCCCTTGGAGGTCAGTTCGCTTATACCACCTACTATTGTGATGATTGATGAATTAAAACGCCACTGCATCTCTTTATTCTTGAAAGGACTAGCCTTGTCTAGTGCGCTATTAGCATAGTAAACAGAGATAGCGGAGAAAAAGAGCCCAATACTACTCATCCTGACGTCACTATCTATTATTCTTCGGAAGTTCGGCAAAATAGATTCACGGATATTACGTGATGTCAGAAGTATATCTTCTGTTGAGCGAAGCAAACGTAATGTCACCTCACCTCTTGCACCACGGCCTTCCGCAGCCGCAGTCAACATCGCTTCATCCAGATAGAAGAAATGAGGAACCTTTATATCTGGATTGATACCCGATTTTTTCAGCCATTCCCTAATGACTTTTTTCATCTGTTGTTGTGTAGGTCTTTTATTAGCGGGTATCAACTCCCGACTTTGATTAGCCATCATGGAAATATGTTGAGCAGGTGTGCCTTTAAGATCTCGTTGTATCAAAATACGATCGGTCGAAAGCATGGAAGCTGCCATGAATATACGTGTGACAGCTTGGTCAAGCCCATTCGATAAAAAGCGGGCTATTGGTGCTCCACTTTGGTGTATCAGACGTGCGTATGCATTGCGTGCAGCATTTTCCACATTATGAGATGAAAAGACTTTTTCTCGGCTGCTTTCCCATACTCGCCGATATCCGTCCAGCACATTAGCAGCATTTTGCAGAGTGACAGGAGAGGAAGTCTCTTTTATGGAAAATATATGGCTGTCTTGATTATGACCAAGACAGCGCAAATAAATATTAGCGGAATCGCTAATATCACCGGCACTGACCCACTGCTTAAGAACCTCAGCACATTCATGACGATCAGAAGCCTCCTCGATGCATTCAATGAAGTCCTCGACGTATTCAACTCCTGAATCTAGACGATTCGTGACATAATCGGCACTAAAGACTTTAGATAAGCTTTCAGACTTCAGCCATGTAGCATGATCGATCGACAAGAGATCACTATATTTCTTTGTGGCTTTTTGTATATCATCAAGCGCCTGATTGTATGCCTCATCAATGGCTTCATCACTTTTGCGTAGATAGGTATCCCCTTCCCTCGTATCATCCCATGCTTGTCGGCGGATGCGCGCAAGGCGAGCTTCATCAATCTTATTTCTCTCCAGATATTCGAGACGATCTTGAATTCTATTGCGATTCTCTTCAAGCATGGTTCTGCGGTTAAGTATTTCTTCATAGTCTTCGACATTATCGTACCGACTATTTATTTCCTCGATCTGACTATTCGTATAATCAAGATTATTTTGCTCTCTACCAAGTATACTATCTCTGTAATCTCTTTCGGCATCCTCCTCTACGGCGGCACGTATACTACGAATACCGTGAGTCGAGGAAAGCACCCAACTATACCGCTGCAGCGACGCGGATACCGCCTGAATCTGCTCGGCATTGAGCTCGACGGTGATGCCCCGCGGGTCATGAGTCGCAAAGATAATGGACCGCCCCTGCGATGTTCGCTCTGCCATCCCGACCAGATCGTCGGCTTCGAAGGCGCGCCAGTGATAGGGGTAGACGGATTCGAACGTGGCGGTGTTTTGCGAATCATCCTTGTCGGCCACGGTACTACTGAAGCTTTGGGCCGTGTTATGGCGATACTCACTCACCCAATCGGTCACTGTCGAAAGCGGTGCGGTATGGGGCTGACTCGCTGCCGGAGAGATACAGAGAGAGGGATCAAGAAACTGCATACGCTGGGAGGGATTCTGAGCAACCTGATCCCGCACCGTGTTGTCCCAGTCAGTATCAGAAAATGCCAGCCATGCCTGCGTCACCTTTTCTGGCTGACTGATCGTGACACAGCGGGCCATCTGCCAATCGCTGCCACTCCGACAAGCTACGGTTTTCTCTATACCAGGTGCTGCTAGACCATCGATCGGAAGAGGAATGAAATTGCTGTCACTGGTGACACGATACTTGCGCCATTTGACACCGTCTGCATCGCCATTCGGAAAGTGCAGATAAAAGTATCCGAATCGCATACAGCGCAGAATATAGCTGGCTTTCTGCATCGACTTGTCGAGGACGCCATCACCGAAGTTTCCTCCACTTGTTATCGGGACGAGTCCATCAATACCGTGAGCGTGGCTTTCAGCAATTGCCGCGTAACGTACCGGGAGTATGACCAGCCCTGGGGATTTCTGGCACATCTGACAATCGCTGCAGCCTCCTGTATCGGAAGAGGCATTGTTACCTTGACTGGAAGCGTTTGCAGTAGCAGCTGCCACCACTTCGTTGATGTTCGGAATCGCGCTCATACTACGTCATTTCCCGATTGGTTAATTGTGTCTGAATAGATTCCCAACGTGCCGCTGGCCAGCCCGCCGTCACGCGTCGATAGCCCTCGCCACCCTTCGCCAACACAATCGCGTTCTTGATGTCAGGGTGCTGGCAGATATCTGGATGGATCAGTAATTCATGCAGAGTCATTGCGACTTGATCACGTTCATCCCTCAACCCGTGCTCGCGTGCGCGATTCAGGCAGTCGGCAACACGAGCGCCAGCTTGTGCGTCATCTTGCGGGGCCAATGAGTCATGAAGCCGCCACTGTTTCAGGCAGTCCCGCAGCAATGGCAAGACGGACAAGGTACGCTCCTGATTTTTATCAAACACCAACCTCAATTGGTACGTAGATTGTGGGGCACTATTCAATACAATCCATTGCGAGCGAGAATCCAAAAACTCCCAACATTCAACTTTACTCAATAGCGAGTGGAGCTGATGCGGTGTCAAAATCCATCGAAGATGAGTCATGACACGAGGGTCGAAAAAACGGCAATACATCCATTTTGCCGTTGGAGTAGCTACCAAGCAGAATCGACTCAATTGATCCAACAAGACGCTCGCCTCGACATCTGCCTGCAGTAGCGCGCAATACGAGGGCGGCATGACATGGCGCGACATGGCCTCGGCTTGCTCCCTGACTTGAGCAGCTGCAGACTCAGTGATGCGATAAAGATGAGGTGTCAGCGCGTGCAGATCCAATCGTCGCCGTGGCTGGAACGCACCGACAAACTCGACACCCTCAAGAGTCAGCGGTCCATTCAGATGATCGTGAATCAGCCAATTTGTCATTCTGTGACCTCACCCATCGACCAGTGCCGAGCCGCGACCTGCAGCGCCTTTATGCTTGGTTTCACAATCGGTACCCTCCGGTAGCTCGTCCAACGTCGCCTCCAGACTCGCAGGGCCTGCAAAGCTGTGTTGCGCGCCTTTGACATCCACCTTGCCCGGCCCGTGCACTTCGATGTTGCCGCCACTCAGGCGGATATAGCCGCCGCCGCTGGTGAGCAGAATCTCGTTCTTGGCCTGGATGGTGACGGTGCCTTCGGTGGAGGTGATCGTCATGTCCTTCTCGGAGGTCAGTTCCATCGCATCACTCTGCGCCTGCATTTCCACCTTGCCGCGTGCGGCAAACAGCTTGATGCCGGCACGTTGCACGAACAGCGAGAACTTTTCGGAGAGCGAGGCGATCAGGCTGCGGCCGGTGGCAAGATTGATGTCTTCGCCGCTGGTGATGCTGATTGACTTGCCCTGCGCCAGATGGGTGGATTCCGGCGTGCTCAGCGCGATGCCCGCAGGCGAGCTGACATGCAGCCAGGGGGCGTCGAGGCGAGCGGCTTCACCACGCCCGCCCGCGCTGGCGCTTGAGGCAGAGCTGCCATCGAAACTGGTGCCACTGTCTTCAGCGCCGTAGCGCCCCTGGGCATCTTCACTGGCCTGCTTGAGGTTGACGCGCGACTCGAGCGCTTCTGCATTGTGACTGGTGGCGCTGTCACTGAGCGTATTGGAGAGCTGATAGGCGCTGGCCAATTGTTGCTGAGCGGGCGTCAGATCGAGCTGTTCGCCACTGGCGGCGATCTGCCCCCAGCTGGTCAACAGCAGGCCCTGATGCGCGCGTATCGCACCATAGGCATCCGAACGCAATTCGAAGCCGGTACCGCGGAAGCTGCCGCGTGTGTTGCCCTGCTGGTGGATCAGATAGCCGAGGTTGAGCTGGGATTTCTCGTGCTCCGAATTCAGGCGCACGCGCTCCTGATCGGTGGCGTCATCGAAGACCAGCTCGTTGTACTTGTTGCCGCGATAGGTCTTGCTCTTGAGGCCGGAGAGCAGGCCGTTGGAGTGCCATTGCGGGGTCTGATCGCCGTTGTAGACCCGTCCGGTGATCAGCGGGCGATCCACGTCGCCTTCGAGGAAATCGACGATGACTTCCTGGCCGATACGCGGCACGAACACGCTACCCCAGCCAGCACCGGCGTTGGGTTGCGCGACACGTAGCCAGCAGCTGGCGTCGGCCGCGCCCTTCTCGCTGCGGTCCCAGTGGAACTGCACGCGCACGCGGTTGAGCGAGTCGGTGTGGATCTCTTCGTTCTCAGGGCCGACGACGATCGCGGTCTGCGGGCCACCCAGGTTGGGGCGCGGATGATCGAGAGACGGACGGTACGGCTGACTGAGCCGCTGGGATTCGAAGTCGATCAGATACTGGCCGGTGCCGACATCGGCGTAGTCGTCCTGCGCATCACTCTCAAGACCATGTGCCTGGCGCGCCTCGGCCATGCGCGCCTGCAGGCTGCCCGGTAGCGCCTTGAGGTGTGCCGACACCGGCAGCGCATTCTCGGCGCAGACGGTCAGGCCCAGCACGAGGAATTCGCGCTCACTCGAGTCGCCGTCTTCATGACGGGCGTGCTGGCTGAGTTCGAACCAGCGGCCGACCTTCAACTGGCGGGTGCCGCCGGCGCCGTAGAAGCGCTTGGCGCGGGATTCATGCGCCTCGAGGCGATTGACGGTCAGGCGTTCGCCGCGCGAGTGATCGTCGAAATAGTACTCGCCGGGGTAGTCGTAAACTTCCTGCTCACTGAGATTGCCCTGATCGCTGCGCGTGTCCTGGCCGGAGCGCTTTTCGAGGCCCGGCTGCTTGTAATCAAAGGTGCCGAGGCTGACGCGCGTCGGTTGCTGCTGACGACGGCCGCTCCACTGGGTGATGGAGTCTTCCAGTTCAGTGGCATCCTGACGATGGAAGCGAATCACCTGCGGCTCGACCGGCGCACAGGTCGCGACATCATCGGTGATGACGAGGCGATGACCATTGAAATCGCTGTCGTCAGAGGCGTGTTCGAAGTAGTAGAACAGCCCTTCCTGCTCCATCAGGCGATTGACGAACTGGAAGTCGCTCTCGCGATACTGCACGCAGTAGCTGCGCGCCGGATACTCACGGCGCAGATCCAGCCGCCAGCCGCCCTGGGCTTCGCCTTGCGCGATGGCGTGGTTCGAGAACACCGACTCGATGACCTCGACGGCGGTGAGGTCCTGGAAGATACGGCTGTCGCGGCCGAGCTTGAGCATCGCCATCCACGGCACCAGCGTCAGCTGGTAATAGAAGACGCCACCGTCCTCACCGAGCAGTGCGGCCGACTCGACCAGCCCCGAGAGCTTGCGGTAACTGCCATCGGCCTGACGCACCGAGAGCGCCGCCGGCTGCGCCATCAGGGTCTTGAGTTCGATATCACCATTCTGGGAGATGCAGTCGAGGGTATAGGCGAAGGGACGCGACATGCGCTCTTCCCCTACAAGACGATGTGGGATGAAGTCCGCGCCGCTCATCTCAAGCGTGAGCAGGCGCTCGTTCTGATCCAGTGAAATCTCGAACGACTCCAGCAGGCTATCCAGCCAGGAATTCTCTGCCATCCTTAACATCCTCACGGTGCGCGCGCTTGTTCGCTCGGCAAGCGAGTGCACCGGCTTGTTCAGTTCGGGTGATGCGTCTCAAGACGCAGCGATGTTCAACACAGGACGAGCACACTCAACACAGGACGAGCACAGTCAGCACAGGGCAAGCGCAGAGCCGTCAGCGCTATCCGGCACAGGGCGTGAGTGTCAGCATCCGGGTCCGGGTATCGTCCCGCAGCGACACGACCAGGGCGCTGTCGTTGTCTTCCAGTTCCGCGATCGCCAGCACCAGTGCCAACGCCAGCCAGGCATCGCCCGGCCAGCCGCAGAAGCTGTCGAGCGTGGTGCCATCCTCGATCATGTCCAGCCCCGGCCAGCGATTCATCAGGCTGGTGCCGGCTTCCACCGCGCGACCGGGCAGCCCGAGGCTATCAATTACCAGGCGCATGGGCTCGAACGGCTCGCGGGTAGAGGCATGCTCGTCATTTTCCGCCTGCACGGGCCACTGGCGCTCGATCAGCTGCCTCAGCGGTGCCGGCGAGCGGCGCAGCTCTCGGCTGCCCCGCGCCGGATGGGTCAGCGTTGCCGCCAGCGGTACCTGCCAGCCCTGCAAGGGCGCCGGTGAGTCAGGCGCGAGGCGCTCGAAGAGCAGCGCCGCGACAGCCTCACCGGGAAACAGACCGCTCGGGCGGGAGGCATACGCCAGCTGACCGCGCCGCGACAGTTCCGAGACACTGCTGTCGAACAACAGCGAGTCGACGCTGAGCCAGATGACATGCGGCATGCCACCCGACGCTTCGGCGGCCAGCAGTTCATGCAGGTCCTGCTCGGCCGCCGCGCGATGCGAGACGCTACCCAGCGCGTCGGCGAAGGGCGTGGCCACCACCGTCTCGCGCAGGCGTGCGATGAACCCCTCCACCAGGCTGGCATGACGGATCGGCGCACTCAGCACGATATCGAAGGGCGCGCCCTCCGGCAGCGCTTCCAGCATCAGCAGCGCGTCGATGATCAGGGCCTGGAGCAAGGTCTCGAGCCGCTGATGGCGGCGATCGAGACGTGCCACCTGCTCGCCGGAGGCAGGCGATGCGCCCGCCTGGCCCAGCGCGATTTCGTGCACCAGCAGGCCATAGCCATCCGGGCCACGCAGGGTCGCGGAGATCTCGGCCGCCGCCGATGACGGCAGCTGCCCCTTGGCCACCGCCCCAGCCGAGGTCAGCGCCACGCCATCCAGCAGACACAGGGTGTCAGTGCGGTAGTCGCTGCGCACCTTGGCGACCGGCGCCTCGGGCTCTGCCGGGCGCACCTGCTGCAGGCGGTCATAGATCGAGCTCTTGAACATCATCAGTGATCATCACGCCGCTGAGTGCCCAGGGTTTCACGGATGCCGTCGACGATATGTTCCTCGCGGATGACATCACGCAGCCATTCCTCCAGCGGCATGCGGCCCCAGCGCACGGCGCGTTCGACCAGATACGGCACCGGGCTGTGCGGCTCGCTGCCCTTGAAGTACTGGGCGACGCCATTGAGCATGTCGAAGGCTTCCTCACGGGTCTGCGGCGTGGTGCGCAGTGCCGCCGGCGCCATGCCCGCCTGAGCGGACGGCGTGGCACTCGCATCCCCAGTGGAGGCATCGCCACTTGCGGCGTCCGTCACCTCGGCATCGCTCTCGGCAGATGCCTGGGCCTCATCGTCCAGGCTGACCCCGCGCTCGCCCAGCAGTCGCTCGATCAACTGGGTGCAATCCGCCAGACCACGCTGCAGCTGACTGAAGGTCGGCGCGCTCACCCCCAGCTGGGCATTGAGCTGCGCCACCAGACCGGCCAGCGCCTGCTGGCACTTGACGATCTGCTGGTGACGCTCGCGGAAGGTCGCCGTCTCGGTCAGCACCACGGAGCGCTGGAAGATATCGGCATTGATCTTGCCATCCGCCAGCGCGCTTTCCATGGCATCCACGTCGGTTCGCGCCAGGTTCTCGACCTGACGCGACTCCTCATAGCGGTCGAGCCCGTAGAGCTGCCCTTCCACCAGCGGCAAGGTGCCGATCATGCCGGCGAGGGTGTCATCCAGCCAGGTCAGACGTGCGACACGCTCTTCATCCCCTTCCTCGAGCGTCGGGTAAAGCGTCTCCCAGTACTGCTCACACAGCGCCGTCATCAGCTCCAGTCCCCAGGCCAGGCCCGTGAAGTGATCACGATGCGCCAGGCCTTCGCAAAGCCAGCCCGCCAGCGACAGGTCCTTGCTCTGCTCGGCCAGGCCGTCGGCAGTCAACGAGATGACGGCGTTCCAGTCGGACTTCTTGAGATCGGCCTGCCATTCGCCCTGGCTCAGGTAGGCCGGGTCTGCGCGACGCGCTTCCTTGATCTCATCAAAGAGCAGCGAGAACCCCAGGTCCTCTCCTGTCCCATGAGCGCCGATTGGCGCGAGCAGTTCGTCGCGGTCCCATTCGTCGGCCATCTTGTCTCTCCTGAATCACGTGTTGATCGCGTTGCGAGGCAACGCCTGCGAAATCACTGTGGCGCAGTGCTGTTGTTTCAGAGCCAGTTAGCACAGCGCTATTGGTACAGAGCTATTGGCACAGACCCTGTTGGCAAAGAGCTGTTGGCAAAGAACTGACAGCGCAATGATTTCGCAGGCGCTCATCGAAGCAAAAGGGATGCGCAAGGGGAAAACAGACATGCCGGGAGAGCCTTTCGCTCCCCCGGCATGCCTTCTACCCGGACGTGATATCCCCTGAAAACGAGCTCACGCCAGCACGCTGGCCAAGCCCCGGGATGCCACCCTCCTGTTCATGGACGGCAACTCACGCCGCCGCGCCATGAGCCGATACTCAGGAGTAGACGCGGTTGCGCGTGCGGTCCCAACCACCGGTGATGTTGCCGCCACCCTGGCCATCGCTGCGCTTCTGCTGGGTGTAGGTAACCTTGATACGCGCGAAGTTCAGCTTGATCTCTTCAGACGGCAGATCGTGACGCGAGTCGTGCACGGAATCGGTCGCACCGGCGCCGCCAGCCTGGGAGAAGGACGCCATGCCTTCCAGGTCCACGGAAGACACGATGACTTCCTCAAGCTTCACTTCCATGTAACGCACCTGCTCGCCACCGGCACGGTGAACCTGCAGGGTGATTTCCTTGATGTGCTGGCCGCGGCAGCAAGCTTCGAACAGCTTCGGAGAAGCCTTGTCGATGAACTTCTTGATCGCGAACTCGCTCAGGTTGACGCGCTCGGCAGACGCGCCGCCCGCAGAGCTGGCCGTCGCGGAAGTCGCCTGGCTGGCGCCGAATTCAAAGCTCAGCAGCTCGATCCAGTCCTTGTGATTGGTGTCCAAGCTCTCGCCCGGGATGCCGTCGATCTTGAGGTAGGCGTCAAAAGCCATGGTAAAACTCCATTTCAGTCATGTGATGGGTAGGCATCACGGGTAGCAGCACTCCCTGGCTGCCACCTGTAACGCGCGTTTGGACACGCTACCGCCAGGAGATGCCATCCAGGCACCCCCACTGCGTATGTCCATGCTTCTCCGCTCTCTTGCTCCGGGCCTGCCTTCAGGCCTGTCATCCAAGAGCTCGACTCCTCCATGAGTCGGCAAAGTGAAAACGGTTCAGCGCAGGCGCATCAGTTCAGCGCACGCACTTCAATCTCGACACGACGATTGGGCGCCAGACAGGCGATCTTGTCGGTGCGCGACATCTCGCCATCGCACTTGACCAGCGGACGATCACTGCCGGCCCCTTCCGCGCCGATCAGCTCACCCGGCAGCCCCTTGCCCACCAGATAGGTGCGCACGGTCTCGGCGCGCTGCAGCGAGATCCGACGGTTGGCAGTGGCGGACCCGATCGGGTCGGCGTGGCCGGTGATGGTGATGCGCCCCAGGTTCGGCGTATTGGAAAGTCGCTCGGCGATGGCATTCAGCTGACGCTGCCCCTCGCCCTGCAGCCCCGAGTAATCCGCACGCCCGAAGGCGAACAAGGTGTCGGACTCCAGCGTGATGGTCTCGACGGTGCTCAGGGAGCGGTCCAGCAGACCATCGATGTAGTTGCGACTGGATGACACCAGGAAGGTGTTGTCTTCCAGACGCGGCACGTCCGGGCGCACGACCTGCTGGGCATAGAAGTTGACCTGACGGCTGGCATATTCCAGATCACGGCTATCGCGCGGCACATCCTCCCCCTGGGTGATGGCCGGATACCAGTAGACCGGCATCTCGCTGCGCAGCCATTCCGGTTCGATGTCCTCGCGCGGCGTGCGCGACAGGGACAGGTAGGTCTTCAGGGTGTTGTTGCCGAAGTCCGCCAGCGCCTGGGCCGAGTTGTCACGCGGCTGGGCGTGGTCCTCGACCCCCGGGACATGGATATCGGTCTCGCGCGGGCCATCCTCGCGGTCATGCACGCTGATGGTCGGCAGCATGAACAGCGACTGGTTGAGGTTGCTGGCGATCGGCACCAGCATCGTCTGGCGCAGCGCGCCGAAATAGACGTCCCGCAGCGCGGGTTCCAGCGTCTCGCCTTCATAGAGTCCGAAGCCGAGCGACCAGGGCACGCCACTCTCGTGATGACGCCTGTCGTAGCGGGCCGCGCTGTCACGCAGGGCATCCAGCGTCGCCCACTGGGCATAGGCATTCGGCTCGCCGGCATCTTCCTCATAGGCGGCATCCAATGCCTGATCCAGCGCCCCCAGCTCCCGGGTATTGGCGGTGAAGGACACCGCCCAGGCCAGGCACATGGCCGCGGCGAGCGCCAGTGCCAGCCACACCCAACGCAGCTGACGCCGACGCTGGAGATTGGCACCGCCATAAAGGCCGACCAGATGCTGGTCCGGCAGTACCACCCGCGAGAACAGCCCCGAGACGAACAGCGGCTTGCCATCCTGATGGCCCGGCGCATGTCGCTCGGTAACGGCAAAGCGTGACGCCACGTTACGCCCGTGGGCTGCCGTGCTGGCCTGCCCCTCGGAGAGCGCGCTGGTGAAATAGAAGCCGCGCAGCAGCGGCGCCGCCTGATAGGGATTGACCTTGAGCAGTTCCGTGACGAAATCGGTCAGGTGCGGAGCCAGCGCTTCCAGCTCACGCGGGAATTCCACCGCCGCCGGTGCCTCGCGGGTGCGCACGATGTCACCCTCCACCAGACAGCGCTCACCGGTACCCGCACAACGTGCCACCAGACGAGTCATCGCCTCACTGAAACGAGTACGCCAATCCGCCTCGGCATAGCCCTGGTGCGGGAAACTCATGCCCAGCACTTCATCGCGCTGTGCCGGCGCCAGCTGCGCATGGAACTCGCGAAAGCCCGGGATGTGATCACTCTTGGTGAACACCAGATAGATGGGCAGAGCCGCACTGAGACGCTCGTAGCTTTCCTGGATGCGCTCGCGCAGCTGATGCGCCAGTGCCTCGACATCATGGCGGTTCTGGAGCACTTCATCGATGCTGACCGCGACGATCAACCCATTGAGCGGCTGACGCGGACGATAGCGACGCAGCATGTCGAGGAAGGCACGCCACTTGCCGACTTCCTCCTCGGAGCTGACGTAACGCCCTGCGGTATCCAGCAGCACGGCCTCACTGCTGAAGAACCAGTCACAGTGACGGGTGCCACCGATGCCCGCGACACGTGCGCTTTCGCGCTCCGCGAAGGGGAAATCCAGCCCCGAGCGCGAGACCAGCGTGCTCTTGCCCACCGCAGGCTGACCGATCACCAGATACCAGGGCAGCGTATAGAGCACGTCCCCCTGACGGTTGAACCAGCCACTACGCTTCTCGCTGGCACTCTTGCGCATGCGGTCCAGCGCCGCCAGCAGTCGCTCGCGCAGCAGGCTGACTTCCTCGCGGTCCTGGGGCGCGGCACTGAGCACGGCGTCATCGGCGTTCTGGATCAACAACGACTCGACATCCTGACGCTCGCCCACCCCACGGTAGAGCAGCAACAGATAGAAGGCGGAGGCGACGAGGAATGCCAGAATGCCGACCAGCAGGCTATCCAGTGACGGGAAGCCCAGGCTCACGCCGACGCCCCAGATCAGGAAGATGCCCAGGAAGAACAGCACGCCCAACCAATACGGGCGGTATTTGAGGATGTAGTACTTGAGAACGTGGAGCTTTAGCTTGTTCATGTCGGTGCCGATTCATCCTTGGATATGTCGCCGTATACCATCTCTGCACTGCCCGGGTGTCTGGCTGGCTGCCCCGCCTTGCCGGCCGCAGCGGCGTCGTCTGCAAGCGCAGCGCCATCTGCAAGTGCGACGCCATCTTCCAGCGCGGCGCTGTCGTTCAACGCGATCAGGTAGGCCCCCATGCCCAGCGTCTGCGCCGCCTCTGATACCTGATCTGCTGACGGCCCCGCTATCTGAGCCGCCTCGCCCTGCGCGCTTCCGAGCAGGCGCCAGCCACCGAGTGCCTCGGGGGCCGACTCGGCCAGAATGCGCAGTGCCTCCTGGTCATCGCGCGTGAAACGCACGAGCGTCGGGCGCATGAAGTCGTCGACGATCACGCTGATGTGCCCCGGCGCGCCATTGTCATGCTCCAGCCAGTGCAGCCACAGATCCGCCGCCGGACGCTTCAGCGCGCGCTCCGGTGGCAGCGGCAATGCCACATGCCCCCGTTGGCCATGCCTGGCTGCCGACGTGGCCGACTGTCGACGCAATGCCTGCATGTCGCGGGTCAATCTGCTGGCACTCACATCGGGAAAGCCACTGGCCAATGCACGCGTGAGGTCTCCATAGCGCACGTCTTCCAGAAAGCGCGCGAACAGACGCCGATGCAGCTTGAGATCGGAATCATCCAGCGGGCGCAGCGCCTCGATCCCCGCCAGCAGACGCTCCTGCGCCTGCTGGGGGTCTGCGCAATGCTTCACATCGCGCAGCAACTCCCGCACCTGCCCCGCGAAGGTCTCGCCGAGGGTATGCACCCCGACGCTGCCTTCCACCACCGGTGAGACGGCCAGGCGCTGGAAGACCAGCAGCGGGTAGCGTCGTCCGGAGGCGTCCTGCGAGGGCGACATGGCGCCCATCAACCAGGCCCCACCGCTGGCGCGGTAGTGGAAGAAGCACAGCGGCAAGGCGTCGAAGCGTGCCTGCCAGTCTTCGTCGCGCTCGGCCATGCGATTCAGCGCCCGCTGCCACCAGCCATCCAGTTCCCGGATGTCCTTGTGGCCCGCGTGATGGGCAATGAAGTCCGCGCTGCCGGGCAGCTTGCCGAAGAAGCCGATCATGCGGTCATCTCCCGGCGACCGAGGGCATCGACAGGTTGCGCACCTGCTTGAGGTCCGTCAGCTTCACGCCGCCGAAGTTGCGCGCCTCGAAGCTCACCGGGCCGACCGGGGTGTACCAGGTGAAGCGCTGACGGGCGGTGTCCAGATCGGTCACGTCCGCGGATTCGATCAGCTTCAACAGACTCCAGCGATTGGGGAAGTTGAAGACGGTGATGCGCCGGCCGTCCCGTGTCACCACATCCAGTCGCGCGCCGGAGACTTCCGGGTCGCCCGGCCAGACGAAGCGCTGCCAGTGCTGACGACCATTGCGATACACCTGCTGCTGGCCATCCAGTGTCAGCTGGATCGAGATCAGCCGGGAGGAAGGCCGGATCATGATCTCGAAGCCGTTCTCCACATCCGCCAGACTCTCCAGCACCCGGCCCACTGCCGTGCCCTTGGTGATGGTTGCGGTGATCTTGGGGTCTACCAGCGGCGTGCCGTCCTGTTCGCCCTCTTCCAGATTGCCGACTTCTTCATTGTCGAAGCGGGTCAGCAGACCGGTATCGGGGTCGATGAACTGGCGCAGGTCACGCACGGACGTCTCATTGCCGGAATCACTGACCGGATAACGGCCACTGACCATGCGATGCCACGGCGAGACGACCTGCTCACCCCAGGCGGCGGCCAGCTGCGAGGCCACCGGCCCCTGCAGGCTGGCCACGGAGTAATCGATGGGCGCACGGAACAGGCGCTGCAGCGACTGCACCAGCGGTTCCTGCGAGGTATCGACATTGGCGGCGACATAGTCACGGGCCGCCGAGATTTCATTGGGCTTGCCGCCGATCATCTCGGCCAGCAGCTGCTTGGTGCGCTTGCCGACATCGCCACGCTCGAGGCCGTCGAGGCGCACCTTGAGCTGACGCAGGCGCAGCTGATAGCGATTCATGACCGAGGCGTCACCGCCCTGGCCTTCATCCTGGGCGAACAGGCTGGCGACCGGCGCGAAGTGGTCCGCAAGCTGGCCATCGTGAACGCGGGGCAGCCCCTGCATCACGCCGGCACTTTCGGCCACCTCGGCGCCACTGCCTTCCAGCCACGCCACTGTCTGGTCCCACATGCCTGCCGACTCGGCGGCCGGTGCGGAGGCATCACCTTCGGCTTGCGGCTGAGGTGCCTTGCGGGCCTCGGCATCACGGCTGTCCCAGCGCGTGTTGTCATCCACGACGGCCATCAGTGTCTTGAGCGGTGAACGCTGATAATCGCTGAAGCGCGCCAGACGCTGACGCGAGAGCGCCAGGCCTTCGAAGCGACGCACCCCGACATCGGCCAGGAAGCGCTCCCAGGCCTCGGCGTAGTCACGCTTGTAGTGGGCCAGAATGGTCGCGGCGAATTCGCTCTTGCCCTGGGCCGCATCGGGGTTCTCGTCTTCCAGTACCCAGTCATGCTCCACCGGCAGGTCCGAACTCAGCGTCTTGAGCAACTCGGGGCGTACGAATTCGTCCCACACACGGCGCGTGAAGAAGGCCGGCACCGATTCCCCGGCATACAACAGGCCGCGTGCGCCCTCATCCGGCAGCATCACCGACAGGGTCATCGACGGGAAACGGGCTTCGGCCGCCAGACGCAGACGCAGGTATTCGCGCTCCGCCGGCGAGTTGTCGAGCAGGAAGGCCTTCAGGTCACGGCGTGAACGCGCCACGCGGTCCTCATCACGCACCAGCGCAGGCGCTTGACCCTGCTCCAGGTATTCGCTGTAGAGCGCGACGTTGTCGGCAATGCGCTGATCGCCGCCCGGTACCTGACGATGGCTGTCGGCCAGCTGATGCCAGGCACGCGGCAAGGCTTCACGCACGAAGGCGACATCCGGGTGCGCGACGGGGTCACTCAGGATCAGATACAGCTTGAGCGCATCGTAGGCATCGATGAGACCGGCGACCTGCTCCGGCGTCAGCTGATTGAGCACTTCACTCGAGAAGGCAGGTCCGCCGGGCATGCCACCCTCGGCCGGGCCACCGTCTCCCGGTACGGTGCCATCACCGCCGAACCCCGTCGGCGAGCCACGCAGGGCGTCTGCCTTGTCGCGCAGCGCCTCACGGCCCTGCTGACGCGTGCTCCAGTAGGCGTCATTGACGCCACCGCGCAGGCGATAATCCGCCTCGCCCTTGAGCTGGCTGGCCAGTTCGCCCGGCGAGCGCGGCACGCTGCCCAGCGTCGGGCGCTCGGTCAGGCGCTGACGCAGGCGCTCACCGCTGGAGGTCAGCAGTGACTTGCCATCCTCGATCAACACATCGGAGGCCCCGGCCTCGGACGCGCTCTCCTCGCCCATGGCACGCAGCGAGGCAGATTCGGAGACGATGCCCAGCGATACCGCCAGGCGACCGACGGCCCGCAGACGGGCGTCCAGGTCCTCGGCCAGCGGCGCCAGCACCTGCTGCTTGAGCGTCGCGAAATACTGCGCTTCAAGCGTGGTGCCCAGGCGCTCGCCGCCATCCAGGCCCATGTGCTGATACCAGGGCAAGCCACCGTCTTCACGGGCCTGTCGCACGCGCGACAGCTCGTCGTGGAGCAGATCGAGCTGCACGCTCGGCGTCACGGCACCGTCAAGCGACGTCAGTTGCGCATCGACGGCCTCGAGACTGGTACGGCTCTGGTAGTAGGCGTTGCCGAGCAGACCCAGCGTCACCGCACCTGCCACCCCGCCCACGCCGATCAACAGCGGGTTCAGGGAGCGGCCCTGGCCATCACGTGCGTAGTGACGCACCAGGTTGCGGTCCGGAATCATCACGTCGCGGAAGACACCGCCGACGAAATAGGGACGATCGCCGACGGCGGCACTCGCCACTGTCGCGGACTGGGCGACACTCGGCTCCTTGAGTGCGAAGCCCTGACGGACCTGCTCATCGAGGATCGCCGGCATCGCGCTGCCATCCTGCAAGGCGCTGGTGAAATAGATGCCGCGGGTCAGTGGCCCACGCGCGCTGTTGCGACGCAGATCGAAGGGCTCGAGGAAGTCGGCCAGCAGGCCTTCCATCTCGGCAATGTATTCCGGGAAGTGCAAAAGCTCGCTGTCCGCCTGCTGGCCACGTTCACGCAGGGCCGCTTCCACATGGCCGCGCAGCCCCGCCACCATCTCGGGGAAGTGTCTGGAAAAGGCTGCCACGACACCCTTCTGGCGTGCCTCGGCCACCGAGAACGTCATGCCCCACGGCGCATGGCGGGCATCGCTGTCCAGGGTATTGAAGGCGGCGGTGAAGCCCGGCAGCTGGTCGGCCTTGGTGAACATCAGGTAGACCGGCGGCGAGGCATCGAGAGCATCGCGGAAGTCATTGATGCGCTCGATCAGCTGGCGTGCCAGCGCGTGGTTCTCGTCGCGCGGCGCATGCAGCAAGGCCGGCAGGTCGACCACGACCACCAGGCCATTGATGGGCGCACCGCGACGGCGACGCGCCAGCAGACGCAGGAAGTCACTGAAGGCACGCGCCGGCTGTTCCTCGGCGACGTAGCGCCCGGCGGTGTCGATCATCAGGGCGTCATTGCCGAAGTACCAGTCGCAGTACTGGGTACCGGAGTCGCCGCCCAGTCCCGCCACGCTGGAACTCAAGCCCGAGCGTGTCAGCAGCGAGGTCTTGCCGGAGGACGACAGGCCCAGCACCAGATACCAGGGCAGATCGCTGAGCGAGGCACTGCCGCCCTTGTGCAGCCCACGCTGGGCCCGCAGCATGCGCAGCGCCGACTTGAGACGCTCACGCAGCACTTCGTAGTCGCCGGCTTCGGTGGCGGCATCCGCGGCTTCGCGGTCCACTTCCAGCTGGACGAGGTCTTCCAGATCACGCTCGGCACGCACCTTGCGATACTTGCGCAGCACGATGGCCAGCAGCCATACCGCGGTGAGCAGGGCCACGGCGATCGCGAGGCGTTCCAGCGAGCCACCCAGACGCGGCACCCACCAGACACACAGCACGACACCGGCCAGCCACAGCAGTGACGACGCCAGCCAGAAACTCTTGAGGAACCCTAGCACCCGTTTCATTCAGTCACGCCTCATGTCGTTGCGAACAGGGACGACAGTCGCTCGATGAGCGCCGTGACCTGAGCATCCAGCAGGTTGTCGAGTACCAGATAGACCGCGCCACAGCACAGCGCGATCAACAGCAGGTAGACCCACACCGGAATTTCGTAACGCAGCAGCTGGCCCACCTGGTCGGGCAGCTGCCAACCCGGTGACAGCACGGCGGAAGACTGGCGATAGCGCGCGATATCCTGGCCCAGAGTGCTGGCCACGTAGCGCAGCTGATCACGGTGTTCGAGGCGGAACTTGCCCTCGAAGCCCAGCGCCAGACACAGGTGATAGACCTCCAGCACGTCCAGGTTGGCCTTGACGTCGGTGCGCAGTGCCTCGAGACGCTCGAAGAAGCCCTCACCGGCCAGATGCACCCCGAAATAGGTGTACTGCAGCGGGTGCAGTTCCAGGTGCTGGCGAATGTTGCTGGCGCCGGCGCCCAGCACGCTCTCATCGAGGAAGGCGCACAGCGCGTACTGGGCGTCACGCACCTGGTCCATGCTGTAGCCGACGGCCAGCGCCTGGGCTTCTAGCTCACGGAAGTAGTCGGCGACACGGGTCAGGAATTCATCGACGTTGCGCGCTTCACTGCCGCGACGAATCATCAGGATCAGCGAGAAGAAGTCCTGGGACAGCGTGCGCAGACGCGTATCCGCCGGCGCCGCCGCGCCGTTGGCCTGAGCACTGCCAGACTGGGCACTGCCGGTCTGGGCAGCGTCATTCGGCCGGGTTGCCGTGTACTGGTTCATTTCAGCACCGCCATCAATTCAATCTTGAGGTTGTGGAAGCCGCCGGGCACATAGAAGGCGATGGCCTGGGCGGCCATCATGCGTTCGTACATGCGCCCCTGGGGTTCCAGCGCGAAATAGTGGTTATCGAGGCGCGAGGGAATCGCGGTGGGCAGACGCGAGGCATGCACCAGCGAGCCGCCGGGCATGGCGCTGTTGACCACCACCTCGATGTCATCCGGCGAGCCGACCTTGAAGGCACGCGGCACCAGCTCCAGCAACTTGGCGCCGGGCATGTCGGCATGCACGCTGATATAGAAGTCGGCATCCAACAGGCGTGCATCGTGCAGATGGGCGATGTAGTAGGACGGCTTGGTCTGTTCCAGCGCGATGGGGATGTACTGGTTGGGCACCACGGTATCCAGCAGCTCGCGCGCCATGGTTTCCAGCGTCGTCAATGACTGGACCGGGTCTTCATGGCGGTACGGCGGCAGGTCACTCAGGCGGTAATCCATCGAGAAGGTCATCAGGCTCGCGACCAGGTCCGACAGGAAGGTGTAGAGCTTCTCGGGATGCTGCTGCGGGTGTTGCAGCAGATGCGCCAGCGCCGGGTAGGCACGGTTGACCGTATGCAGCAGCCAGAACAGCGCCACGTCGCTTGAGCCGAATTCGGCGACCTGATCGGCGCGCTCGCGGCGACGGCCTGACAAGGTCTCGTGCTTGGCCTGCAGCATGCCGGCCAGGCGCTGGCCCATGGCCATCAGCGTCTCGCTGCTCGAGAGGTGCAGCGCGGGCGGCACAAAGCGCGGCGATACGGAGAAGCCGCCGGCGGCATTGCGCGTCAGCACGGCCAGCGGGCAATGCGTGCTGCCTTCCAGGTCATCGCCTTCCAGCAACAGACGCACATTGAGTTCCAGCAGGCTCAGCTCGTTCTCGCCATCGCCGTCCAGCAGGTCCGGCAGGGAGTCGAAACGCTGACGGAAGCGGCGACGCGCGCCCCGCTGCTGCTCATCTTCCTGCACATTGCCGGCGTAGGGTTGTACCAGGCTCAGCGCAGCGTGCACCTTGATCTCGCTGTGGCCCGCCAGTTCGCCCAGGTCGCGCGCCCGCGGCAGGCTATCGTGCTGCGGTGCATCGAACAGCGTGCCGTCGGGAAAGACCAGCTTGAGGCGACTGAGCTGCAGGCGCCCCTGGGCCAGCGCGCTTTCATCGATTTCCAGACGCTGCACGCCAAAGGCAAAGGGCCCACTGCGCGTGCTGGCTTCGCCGAGCTGCCACTGGTGATACTCGTCCTGATACTGGAAGTGCTGGGGCAGCAGGAACATGCCCTCGGACCACCTCACGCGATTATGCTTGCTCACGAATCCATCCTTTATAAAGTCCGTCCGGTGTCACCGATGACGTGTCAGCCACGCGGTTCGTGGCCCGGGTGTCAGGGCTGGGTCGCCGTCGCCAGCAGGTCTTCGCTGTCGGGCGCCACCGTGATGTAGTGATCGGCCAAGGTCAGTTCGACGCCATCCGGTGAGGTGAACAGGCCGTCCTTGCGCATCGCATCGGCATCGAACAGCACGCGCCAGCGCGCGTCCGGGGTCTGGCGGAAATAGGCCGCGACCGCCACGTAACGGGCGCCCGGCTTCAGCGGCGCCTCATCCACGACGTGCCCGCCCGGCACCATCACCACTTCGCGGGTATCCAGCAGCGTGTCGCCCAGCACCTTGTCGGCGTGGTCCCACAGGCCATCGGGCGAGGCGCTGGCGAAGGCTTCACGCGCATCCAGCTGATAGATGCGCACCACCACCGACAGCGACGCCTCGTCGACATCCGGATTGAGTGATTCATCGGCATCGAGGGTGAAGGCGACCGTCTCGTCCTGACTGAACAGGATGTCGCCCACCGTGCCATCCATCTGCTGGCCCAGACGGCTGCCGACGCCACAGCCACCGAGCAGCAGGCTGGCGCACAGCATGGCCGGCAACCAATGGCGCGGGCGCAGTGACCTGGCGCGCTGGACAGCCTTCACGTGATATCCCCGGACTGGCATGTGATGGTCCTCACTGCATCTCATAGGTGAACTGGCCGGCGTCATCCAGCGCGATGCGGATGTCGCCCACCGGCTGCTGATCGGCCATGCGCTCCAGCACCCACTCCACCAGCGGCGGCATCATCGAACCGCTGAGCAGATGATCAATGCTGCGTGCGCCGCTGTCGGTCTGGGTGCAACGCTCGGCGATGTGATGCGCAAGCGATGAGTCGAAGCTCAGGTGGGCGCCGTGATTGCGCGTGAAGCGCGCGGCCAGACGCGACAGCTTGAGGTCGACGATGCGCGCCAGGATGTCGCTGTGCACCGGGTAGTAGGGCACCACCTTGAGACGGCCGAGGAAGGCCGGCTTGAAGACGCCATTGAGGGTATCGCGCAGGCCCTCGACCAGCACCTCGGGCGCCGGCGGAGTCGCCACGCCCAGGCAACGGTTCATGATCTCGTCGGTGCCGACATTGGAGGTCAGCAGGATGACGCAGTTGCGGAAGTCGATCTCACGCCCTTCCCCGTCATCCATCACGCCCTTGTCGAACACCTGGAAGAAGACTTCCAGCACGTCCGGGTGTGCCTTCTCGACTTCATCGAGCAGCACCACGCTGTACGGCTTGCGACGCACGGCTTCGGTCAGCACGCCGCCTTCGCCATAGCCGACATAACCGGGCGGCGAGCCCTTGAGCGAGGAGACGGTGTGCGCTTCCTGGTACTCGGACATATTGATGGTGATCAGATTGCGCTCCCCGCCATACAGGGTATCGGCGAGGGCCAGCGCGGTTTCGGTCTTGCCGACACCACTCGGGCCGAGCAGCATGAAGACACCGATCGGCTTGTTCGGGTCTTCGAGCTTGGCGCGCGACAGGCTGATGCGCTTGCCGATCTCTTCCAGTGCGTGGTCCTGCCCGAGTACACGCTCACCCAACAGCGCCGGCAGACGACGCACGGTGTCGATCTCGTCACGCTGCATCTTGCCCAGCGGGATGCCGGTCCAGGCGGCGACGACTTCGCCGATGGCATTGCCATCGACACAGGCGTGTACCA
Source organism: Cobetia sp. SIMBA_158 (assembly GCF_046566945.1). Classification (NCBI taxonomy): domain Bacteria; kingdom Pseudomonadati; phylum Pseudomonadota; class Gammaproteobacteria; order Oceanospirillales; family Halomonadaceae; genus Cobetia; species Cobetia sp. SIMBA_158. The sequence goes on along the minus strand of NZ_JAWJYL010000014.1, from coordinate 73,864 downwards.
GCGGCGCCTCGCCACCGGCCTCTTCCAGCACCGCACGCGCGGCGCGCAGTTCTTCCAGTGCGCTTTCACGGGCCGCGTCGCGGCCCTCATCATTGATCTCGTCATTCACCTCGTTCAGAGCGGCGTCGGCCTTGAGCACTGCCTCGACGGCCTCACGCTGACGCGTCCAGTCGGCTTCCAGCGCCGTGACCTGAGCAGTGATGGCCAGTACTTCCGTGTCGATCTCGTCCAGACGCGGGGCATGGCCGTCATCGCCGCGCTCGTGTTCCCGGGCCAGCGCTTCCCGCTCGGCCTCGAGATCACGCAGGCGCTGACGGGCATCTTCCAGTGGTGCTGGCGTGGTCTGCTGGCCCAGCGCGACACGCGCACAGGCGGTATCCAGCACGCTGACCGCCTTGTCGGGCAGCTGACGGCCGGTGATGTAGCGGCTGGAGAGACGCACCGCCTGCACGATGGCGTCATCGAGAATCTCGACCTTGTGGTGATCGCGCATGCGCGTCGCCAGCCCGCGCAGCATGTCGATGGCCTGCGGCTCGGCCGGCTCCTCGACCTTGACGACCTGGAAGCGACGCGCCAGGGCGGCGTCCTTCTCGAAGTACTTCTTGTACTCGGCCCAGGTAGTCGCGGCGATGGTGCGCAGCTCGCCACGCGCCAGGGCCGGCTTGAGCAGGTTGGCGGCATCGTTCTGGCCTGCCTGACCGCCACTGCCGATCAGGGTGTGGGCCTCATCGATGAACAGGATGATGGGGTGCAGGCTGCGCTTCACTTCCTCGATCACGTCCTTCAGGCGCTGCTCGAATTCGCCCTTCACGCTGGCGCCGGCCTGCAGCAGGCCGAGGTCCAGGGTTCGCAGCTCGACGCGTGCCAGCGGCGCGGGCACTTCGCCGGCGACGATCTTCTGCGCCAGGCCTTCGACCACCGCCGTCTTGCCGACCCCCGCCTCGCCGGTGAGGATCGGGTTGTTCTGACGCCGACGCGTCAGGATGTCGATCATCTGGCGCACTTCATCATCACGCCCCAGGATCGGGTCGATGTTGCCGTCACGCGCACTGGCGGTCAGGTCGATGGTGTACTGGTCCAGCGCCGGGGTCTTGTGACTGCCCGGGCGGGCAGCGCCAGCGCCCTCACCTGACGTCGGCTCACCCGCGCGCGGGGCATGCTGAGACGGCTGGGACAGTTCGGCTTCGGGACTGGCGGCCAACAGGCTGGTGAAGTGCAGACGCAGGTCCGCGACATCGATGCGCTCGAAAGGACTCTCGAGACCCGGCATGTCGCTTCGGATCACGCGCGCCAGTTCCGGGTCTTCCAGCAGTGCCAGCAGCAGGTGACCGCTGCGGATATGGGCGACCTCATGGTCGATGGAGGCGATCAACCAGGCCTTCTCGATCAGCCGCGTGATATGCGGTGAGAGTGCCGGCGTCGCGGTGCTGCCCGTCTTCAGGCGCTCCAGCGAGCGATCCAGCTGATCGGCGAGTTGGTCCAGGCCCAGCGAGTAGTGACGCGCGATGCGCAGCAGGTCGTTGTCATCGCCATCCAGTAGCTTGATCAGCAGATGCTCGACATCGACTTCATACTGGCGCTTGGCAAGGCACAGACCCGCCGCCTCTTCCATGGCACCGCGGCTGACATCATTGAGCTTGGCGAATAGCGTCTTGAGACTCACGGGGTCACTCCATCGAAGGGGATTCGTAACAGCACACTTCCCGAGGTGCTGCGTGGTGTCTGGCCCAGCCAACCCAGACGACCCAGCGAGATGCCATTGGCACCTCCCAGGCGGGCCGACGGGACTTCACTGGGGTCGAGCTGCAATTCCAGCTCGAAATCGAGCTCCGGCCCGACATAGAAACGGATCAATTCCGTCATGCGCAGGTGGTCTTCACCCCCGGGCAGAAAACGGCGGAAGTCCGCCAGGCGCAGGGGGCCAACGACCATGCGCAGGCAAGACTGGTAGTCCCAGGCGCGCTTGCCGGCCACGGCACTCTGGCCGAGACGCGCATTTGCCTGACCCAGGCGCGTCAGTTCCGGCTCGCTGATGTCGAGCCAGCGGCCCTGAAACGGCTTCACCTGACAGGGCACACCGAAGAACACGCCCAGCAATGTCTCGAGATTCTGCTGATTGCGGGGCCGCTGCCCGAGCAACCCGGCGAAGAAGGAGAACAGCTCACGCGGCAGCTCGCGGCTGCCGGCACGCTGCTCGTCAGTGCCTTGGTTGTCACGGTTCTGACTGCCGCTGCTCTGACTCCCACTGTTCTGACTGCCGCCGCTTTGACTGCCAATGCCCCAGCTGGGTGCCGCGTAGTCGCGGTTCTCGTCCACCTCCGGCGCCTCGACTGACGACCTGGCGGCAGGCAGTGCCAACGGCGCCTGTGGGGCAAACAACAGCTCGGCCGAGGCACCCGACAGGCCACACAGCGCGTGCAACTGGCGCTCGATATCGGCCTGCCCTCGCCGCTCGTACTCGACGTGGAAGCGATACTTCTGCCACGCCTGATAGAACAGCGCCGTCATGCGATGCGAAAACAGATCGAAGAAGGCATGGGCGCCGTCATCGCGCAGCTGCACGTGGCGGTCGATCAGCGTCTCGGTGTACGGGCGCGGCAGTACACCAGACGGCCCGACCAACCCCATGAAGGTGACCTGCACCTGGGTCAGCGGCTGGTCGGTGGGCGAACGCAGCGTCTCGCTCTCGAAGACAAGGTCACTCACTTCGCTGGCCGGGAAGTTCAGCGACAGCTGGCTGCGAAACCGCAGCGGGTCTTCGTGCGGGCGCAGCTCGGGTTCGAGACGACCGGCACGGCTGTAGTGCAGCCGCAGCAAGCGTACGAGCTGAAAGAAGCTGAACCGGTATGGCTCAGCGCGCGCCTGGTCGATCAGACCAGGGGCTGAGTGCCGGTTCTGGCGGGCCATGTCACGACGTCCTTTTCGCGCTGGCGGCTGCGTAATGTCAGCCGGGTGAAACTGTTGAGCGAGCAGTACTGCCCGAAGAAGTGATCCAGCACCATGCCGAACACGTAGATGCCGCTACCGATGAATTCCTGTTCATCCAGTTCCAGGGTGATGCCGATTCCGCGCACGAAGGCCGGGCGCGGATGCCCGATCCGCGTCATCGCCGGCTCACTGTGGATGCTGGCGATGCCATTGATCTGGCGACGCGTGGCTTCGAGGTCGCGATAGTTGTAGAGAGAGAGCATTTCCAGCAGCGCCTCACGGCCGCGCTCCACCAGCGACAGGTGGTTGAGCGAGAGATGCGAGATCAGACGCCAGATGACGCCCTTGCCCATCGGCGGCCGCGCCGAGGGCGTCGGCTTGCGCAGGCAGCGGATGGCCTTGACCACCTGCTCGCGCGGCAGGGTGAAATCGCCACGTGGGTGGCCGAAGCTCAAGCGCTGCGGCAGATCACGATTGCTGCAGGTCAGCTTGAGGCTCAGCACGTCACTGGTGGCTTCGATGGCGTTCAGTTCGCGGTCCGCCAGGCGCAGCAAAAGCTCGGTGCCGGCATCCCGCTCACGGGCGGAAGGCACCCGCCGCGACAGCCAGTAGCTGGTCTCGCGTGACGGTGCACTGCCCTGCGGCTCGAAGAACGGCGGGCAATAGCGCACGTGATCGCGCTCGGCGGTCTTCTGCACGCGAGTGACGCGGTCGATCGAGACCACCTCGGCGCCGTGCGGGTTGCGCACATCGGCGACCACCGGATATTCCGCCTGGGTATGCGTCAGCAGGATCGGCTCGGCCTGGCGCTCGAACAGGTTGATCACCGGCGTGCAGCCCAGGCGGAAATGATTGCGCCCCAGGCTCTGGGACAGCCGCGACAGCCGCTCGTCCAGCGCATAATCCGCGAAGTGGAAATGCAGCTCGAAGCGCGTGCCACTGGCGCGTGCCAACAGACGTGTCAGCCCTTCGACATCGAAGAACATGAACTTGTCGGGGAAGGTGAAGTACTCGTGCAGCAGGCGATAGCCGAGGAAGGAGCGCTCGGGGTAGTCGATCAACCCCTCCTCGGGCGCGAACCCGACCGGCTTGAGCGAGTCCGGCGGCAGCGAGACTTCGCGGCGCTGCCCGCCTTCATCGAAGCTGACGCTCAGGCGAGTCAGGTTGTTGAACAGCAGTTCATACATCGGGTGCATCAGGGCACCCTCGCCGTCCAGGAACAGGCGCAGGCGGTCGATCCCGAAGCTACCCACCGACTGGTCATTGAGGGCTTCGAAGGCCAGATCCAGTCGCGCGACGCTGTCCTTGTCGCGACCATTGAAGGCCGAGCGTTCCAGCAGCGAGAAGCCGGCGCTTTCCACGCGCAGCGGCCACACATCCACCGGATAGCAGGTACGGAAACGGCAGGCCACGCCTTCCACCGGACGCGAGAACATCTCGGTATGCCGCGCGACCTGATAGCGCCCGGTCAGCGAGGTCTGCTCACCGGGGTCGAGCTGTGCGATCGACAGCGAAGGCGTCGGTCGCAGGTAATGGGGGTAGAGCACATCGAGGAAGGCCTCGACGATTTCCGGCAGATCATCATCCAGCTTCTTGTGAACCCGTGCCGACAGAAACGCGAAGGACTCGACCAGACGCTCGGTGTGCGGGTCTTCGCAGTGGTCGCCTTCCAATTGCAGTCGTGCGGCAATCTTGGGGTACTCACGTGCGAACTCCCGGCCCAGAAAGCGCAGGTGCGAGATTTCTTGTTCGTAATAAGGCAGCAGTTCATCAAGCATCAGGAAAGGTTCTGCACTTTGTATTGCTGAGTGTCGGCATGCAGCACGGCATCGAACGCCACTTGCCGCGTTGCATCCTTGAGGACGAGGAGCGTCTCGACGCGAAAGCGCAAGAGGCGATCCTGGCCGTCCTGGTCAAGCAGCTTGACCTGCACGTTGCGAAAGCGACGGTCATTGCTTTCGATGGCGTACTCCAGCTGACGCTGGATCAAGCGGCGATCTTCACTGCTGTGCAGGCCTCGGCCGAGAAAGTCCGGCAGGCCGAAGCCCAGCACCGTGCCGCGCAGCACGGGAAAGTCATTCAAGCGCCCTCCCAGCAATTCGCTGCGCGTGTTCACCAGAATCTCGAGGTCACGCACGATGGTGCGCTTGTACTCGTCGAGACTGACGAAGCGTTGCTCCTCCGCGGCCTCTCCCTGATGCGGTGCATCGTCCTGCAACCGATCCCACAAGGTGGGAATGAGGCGGCGGGTGCCATTCATGCGCATAACGCCTCCTTTTCGGCGATATACCGCACCGTCAGGCTGGCGTTGGCCAGTCTGACGATGCGGGCGTGCAGGACACGCAGGGAAAAGAGCGAGGGGTCTTCAGTGACGAGACGCCATCAGCTGCGAGTGGACTGCGGCAGCTCTGCGACCAGGCGCAGCGAGGCGGTCAGTTCATCCAGCTGGTAGTGCGGACGCAGGAAGGTCACGGCCTTGAAGACACCCGGCTTGCCCGGGACTTCCGCGACTTCGACACGTGCTTCACGCAGCGGGAACTGCGCCTTGGCTTCCTGGCTGGCGTTGTCGTCCAGCAGGACGTACTGGGACAGCCAGTCGTTCAGGTAGCGCTCGACACTGGTGCGCGAGGCGAAGCTGCCGACCTTGTCACGCATGATCGCCTTCATGTAATGCGCGATGCGTGAGGTGGCGAAGATGTACTGCATCTGCGATGACAGGCGCGCGTTGGCGTTGGCCACGTCGGTGTTGTACGTCTTCTGCTTCTGGGCGGACTGGGTGCCGAAGAAGGCGGCGTAGTCCGTGCCCTTGCAGTGCACCAGCGGGATGAAGCCCAGGTCTGCCAGCTCCTTCTCGCGACGGTCGGTCACGGCGATCTCGGTCGGGCACTTCAGCGCCACTTCGCCATCGTCGGTCTGGAAGGTGTGGGTCGGCAGGTTCTCGACCAGGCCACCGCCTTCGACACCGCGAATGGCGACACACCAGCCGTAGTTGGCGAAGGCGTCGGTCACGCGCGAGCCCATGGCGTACGCCGCGTTCATCCACAGATACTTGTTGTGCTCGCGGCCATCGACGTTCTCGACGAAATTGAATTCCTCGACCGGCGTGGTGTCCGGGCCATACGGCAGACGTCCCAGCACGTGCGGCAATGTCAGGCCGACGTAGCGCGCATCTTCGGAGTTGCGGAAGGACTTCCACTTGGCGTATTCGACGGTGTCGAAGATCTTGGACAGATCACGCGGACCGCTCATCTCGGTGAAGGAGTCCCAGCCGAACAGCTCCGGTGACGCCGCGGAGATGAAGGGGGCGTGCGCCGAGGCGGCCACGTGAGAGATCTGCTCCAGCAGATAGATGTCTTCCGGGCTGCGCGAGAATTCGTAATCGCCGACCAGCATGCCGAACGGCGCGCCACCGAAGGTGCCGTACTCTTCTTCGTAGACCTTCTTGAACAGCGCGCTCTGATCGAATTCCGGCGCCGATTTCAGGTCACGCACCAATTCCTTCTTGGTGGCGTTGAGCATCTGGATCTTCATGTTGCTGCCGGTCTCGGTCTGATCGACCAGATAGCGCAGACCGCGCCAGGAGGATTCCAGCTTCTGGAACTCACTGGCGTGCATGACTTCATTCATCTGCTCGGAGAGCATCGCGTCGATCTCGGCGATACGCGCATCCAGCACGGCGATGAGGTCCTTGCTGGGCATGACTTCGCCATCCAGCACCTGGGCGACCAGCTCTTCGATCAGGTCGCGCGCACGGGTGCGTTCAGTCTCGGAGCGCGCCACGCGGCTCTCGGAGATGATGCTGTCGAGCAAGGAAGACTGCGGCGCGAAGACGGCATCCTGCGCTTGCGGCGCCACTGTGGCTGATTCACTACGATTGTCACTCATGGTCTGACTCCGCAATCAGTTGTCGTCTTTGCGCACGGCTTGCTCGCGACCGAACTCGTCGCCCAGCGTCTTGAGCTTCTCGCTGTTCTGCAGCACGTCCATCAACAGCTCTTCCAGCTTGTCGTTGCCGCCCATCTTGTTGCGCAGATCGGCGAGCTTGTTGCGCACATCCAGAAGCTTGCGCAGCGGCTCGACCTGCTTGACGACATTCTGCGGCTCGAAGTCTTCCAGCGAGTTGAAGTTCAGCTCCACCGGCAGCTGGGTGCCATCCTTGCTCAGCGTGTTGTCGACGCGATAGGCAAGGCGCGGCTTCAAGCCCTTGAGGACGCCGTTGAAGTTGTCGCGATCGATGGCGACGAACTTGCGGTCCTTGAGCTTGGGCGGCGGGCTGAGCGGGTTGCCGGTGTAGTCACCGACGGCACCGACCACAAACGGCAGTTCCTTCTGCTCCTGGCTGTCACCGATCTCGACGTCATAGGTGATCTGGACGCGTGGTGCGCGAATGCGTCCCAGCTTGTGTTGTGTGCTATCCCTCTCCGCCATGGGGCATTTCCTTATGTGCTGTTGTGAAGTGATTGCGCGTGTCAAAAATGGGGGATCAATCTGAGCCGTCCGGCGCATCTTTGAGCGACATCAGCCTGTCAGACTGCCGCTATCGCCTTGAGTAGCCGCTGCTTGACGGCGTCATCCATCGACTCGATATCCGCGACATCGATCAGTTCTTCAAAGGTGTCGTTGCCGGCGATTTCGGTACTGCGCAGGATGGTGTCCTGCTCCGGCAGGTGCGAGCGGATGGGCGACCCCACCACGCAGAACGGCATGCTGCCGAATTCGTCCAGCTTCTCGAAACTGACCGGGAAGCGCAGGCCCAGCAACAGACGCCCGAGGCCCGGGGCACGATTGACGCAATAGAACAGCATCAGGTAGTGCACCACGTAGCGCAGCAATTCTGCCGTGCTGCGATTGGGGTCCTTGATGATGTGGCGGAAGCGCTGCAGCGAGAAGCCGTCAAAGCCCACGACCCAACGTGTGGGGCTGGTGACGCGAATCACCTTGCCGGTGGACGTGAGGCGTACGTCATATTCATGCGGATAAAGGCGCGGGGCCGTGCTCAGAAGCTCCAGCGGCACATCCAGCTCCTGCAGCAAGCGGAAAGGCTCGGCATTGGCCGTGGAGTCATACAGAGCGGTGAATTCCTTGAAGGCATGCTGTGCCTCACGGCCGCTACCGCGCGGCGCCCCTTGCAGGTATTCGCCAAAGATCATCTGTGGGCGAATCAAGGCCCCCAGCGTCGTCAGATAATCCGACGCATTGTCATACAGCAGATCACTGACGACGCGAGTCTGCTTGCGCTGACGGATGAAGGCTTCAATGTCAAAGGACGAATCCATGTCAGATACTCTCCGTGCGCAGACCTTGCGCAACGCGTGATGAACCTCAGCCAAGCGGCTCGGCACGGGTGAACTGGTAATCGCTGTCAGTGTCCTGCTGCCCCATCAACTCCAGGGTGTCGCCGCCCTCTTCCATCTTGAGCATCAGCGGCGCATCTCGCTCCAGACGCAGATAGGTAGTGCTGTCAGAGGTCTCGGCCTCGAAGTCGCCCCACTGCGTGGTCACGAAATCGCCCCCGATGGCATCGACGTGAGCTTCCTGCAGGAAGAACGCCGTAGGCTTGCCACTCTCGGAATCGCGATGCAGGGTCAGGTCCGCGCGGATGAGGCGGCAATCCTGGCAGGGAAGCGTGCCGACGAAGCGCTCGATCGGCGGCGGCGTGTAGTCGGCAGGGCCTGTGTCCGGTGCAGAGCTGCAACCGCTCAACAGCAGGAGCCCCACCACCAATGACCCGACAATGGCAATAAAAGAAGTCTTCAAGGTTTCACCGCCTGGTAAGGACATGCCGCCATTTCTTGACATCAATCTGCTTCCCTGTCAGATAAATCAAGACAACGTCTTGCCACCACTACCCTCTGATTGACGTGCTCGATACCGTGAATAGGTGACATCTTGCGGCGGGCATACAGAAGGAAAAGCGTTGACGATACATAGAGGGTAAATCTGTATATTTGTTCTAGCGCAGACGCGAATATGGAAACATATTGCAGGTGGAGATTCCAGCAAGAAACGCAAGGCAAATATCGTTTAAATAACGATTAACACCATGCTTGCCACGCCACAGAGCGGGCGGCGCCATCTCCCATGGTGTCGCAATCATCTGACAGAGAGGCCTGCCGTACCTACCCTGGAGCGATAGTAAGGACTCAATCCTGCCTCGCCACTCCCGACTCGCCACCACCTGGCACGCAGGTGGGGAAAACACCATCAGAACAATGACATGCTGCCATATACCATACTGGAACAAAAGTGTTACAAAAATACCGAGATTGGGTAACATAAATATGACAAGACAGTTGCCCATTACGCGACGACATTTCTTCTGACACTTTGAATCAGTTTAAACTAATATTATAAACGACCCCTTCACTGAGTGAAATGACAGAGTCATCACGTTGATGAAAACCCTCATTATTGACCAGCGATGTCTCCTTTTTTCGCTTGCCGCACTTCCTGACCTCTCAGTCATGCAGGCGACCATTGCGCACCCATGCAGCCTCTTCACGCTCACTCATGGCGACCAGCGCCAACAGAACTGCAGCCAGCCTCTCTCGCCCAAGCGCTAGCGAGTCAAAGGCCATCCTGATCGCCTTGCCCTGCTACAGACTCATAACACCCCCTCCCCTTGGTTGGTACTGACTCACGATCATCAGCCAGCATTGAAAGCCCCAAGCACAAAAAAGCCCGAGTCCTGGAAGGGCTCGGGCTGTCTGCACAACACTGGGTCAACTGAGTCGACTAACGATAGCTGCCATCGGTTTGATGCTCAAGCCCGTAATAACTAGGCACGAACGTATTGTGCTCTTCTTGCCACGCACGAGACTGCTTGATGGCTTGTTGGATCTCAGCATCAGTCATATTTTTAGCAACTCTTTTCTTTCCCTCAGTACCACCTGTACCAGAGAGATCGTAGTACTTATATGATTCAACTAAATTTTTAGAGGTGCCGTAGCCTTTTTCATAGTACTTAGCAAGTATGCGAAAGCTAAATAACTCCTGTTGACCGTATTTTGACTTTGACGCAACCTCTCTCCAGTAGAAAGAAGACTTAGGATCTTCATTAACTAAACTTCCATTTCTATAAGCGAAGGATAAATAGTCTGCAGAATCTTGATCGCCATTACGTGCGGCTTTCTCATACCACTCAATTGATTTCTTTCTATCAACAGAAAAAGCATTTTCTAATACTTCACCAGCATAAGCACGAGCTAGGGTCCTTTGCGATTTAACATACCCTCCATCTCCAGAATCGAGCATGTAAGACCTTGACTTATCAAAATCTTTGACTTTTCCATAGCTATAGTAAATCAAAGCCAAGTCAAACCCAGAGTCAATAACATCTCCTCTCCAAGCTTCACTTAGAAACTTTAGCGCCTCATCATTATTTTTAGGTATTCCTAGTTGCTCACTCCCTATAAAATAAAGGTGGCCCAGTATATAGTTATCAACTGGATTATCTGATTTTTTCAGCCCGTTAATATCGTCTTTGCCATATCTAATGTATGTTTTAAAAAGTGACACACCACCAGGGTCTGGAAAAGCTATAGTATCTGCTTGTGCTACAGAATGAAAAATCAAAAAAAACACTACAACCATATATTTATTCATTGAATCATGCCCTGAAATAAAAAGTATCTGAATATCTTTTAATATCATGTAGTTTCTTGATCGTGAATTTATCATCACAGTGAAACGACCGGAGAAAGGTTTGGACTGCTTGCCACGCACGAGACTGCTTGATGGCTTCCTCGATCTCAGCATCAGACATATTTTTCGATACTCTGCTTTTGCCTTTTGAACCAGCGGTGCCACTTAAATCATAATATTTATAGGCCAATACCAAATTTTTATCTACACCCCAGCCTTTCTCATAGTATTCTGCGGCGATATAAGGAGCTATTCCAGAGGTATCGTACTTAGCGTGAAGTCCTTTTTCTACCCACTTAAAAGACTCATCTAAGTCCTTGTCAACTTCTTCGTCATTCAAATACAACCTAGAGAGAATTAGCGCAGATTCACTATCTCCCTGATTAGCACTTTCTTTAAACCAATAAACTGCCTTATCAATATTTTTTACATATAAACCTTGTAAGTCTTGCCCCCAATATGCTTTTGCTAATAATTTTTGTGAGCGAATATAGCCACTCTCAGCTGATTCTTCCAGATAGTACTTAGCTTTAGCACTATCTTTACTAACACCTATTCCATTATGGTAAATTTTTGACAGTGCATAACCTGCATCCGATATGTTATCATGCCATGCTGCCTTATAAAAACCTATAGATTTATCAATATCTTTGCTTATCTCATACTTCTCAAACCCATTAAAATACAAAATACCTAAGAACAAATTGATCTCAGGGCTTTTTTTATTATTCTCAAAATCTTCTTGCTTGAGATTTGAAAACCTCGCATTTAAGTCTTTTTCACTAGGATCATTAAACAATACTTCAGAATACACGTTGCTACTTAACAAGCATACAACTAGAACTAGAAAAAATTTCACAAATCACCCATTAAATTGAACTTATCATTAATTCTTTCGCTATAGCTTGAGGAATAAACCACAACCTCACACTGACATCAGGTTACATCTTCAAGTATCGAGAAAGTTTTACCAGAGAATGCTTATTTTCATTATTAGCAAAATATGCTATTTCCTTATTAAAACCTGGTACTACAGAGTCATTAACCGCTGATTTTTCAGAAAGTACTTTTAAATCATATAGTATCTTGGCTTTTTCTATACCAACCACTTTAACCTCAAGTGATGAACCATAGCGGTCTCAATGAGCTAGTGCAACATGTGACCCATCAGGTATGGTATTGCCAAGAACCACTGCTATCGTCGCCTATATTTAGTCACGAATAAGCCAGGATTTTTTATCCATTGCTGTACCACCATCAGCCGCTAAATTCTCCGATATATGGTTAAGGTGATAACTATTAGAGCCAATGGAAACACCATCACCGTTGTTCTCTCAGACAAACTGAGATTTGCTAGTTCGTAACCTTGTGGTCAAATTTCTGTTTCGACGCAATTTTGTTTCAACGAAACTCTCGACAGATTACAACTCATAGATCTACAAAAACTAAGTGATATATAATTATAACATAGGACAACTTACAGAGCGAACTACGGGCTGCAGATTGGGCTACTGCTCAATGAGCCTATTAATTGCCTATGCTACGAAAATCTCGCACAAGCCTCGGCTCAATGGAACAAAGCGAACGATCTGATGACAAAGCAAAATGGCCCGTCCCTCATACCCTTTGGGATCTAGAGATCAGTGTCTGGATACTCCGTGTCAAGAATTGTGCTGAGTGCATTTTTATGATGTGACCTGCATCACAAGGCCACCATCCGTGGCATAATGATCCTACAGTCTTTGCTGGAGTTTTTATGAAATACGCAGTCGTTCTGACGGCCCTATCTGCCATAGGCATGAGTGCTTGCAACGATGGCAATGCTGACGAAGGCAATCAGCAGGCTATCGATACATTGATTCAAAAGACAAAAGATGCTCTTGTGCGCGTCGAGGGCGGTAGCTTTCAGATGGGAGATTTTGGGCCCATCGATCCCAACCTGACAGGTAACAACAAAGGGTTACCTTATAGCGCGGAACAAGATAATAAGCCGTTGCATAAGGTCACACTAGATACGTTTTATATGTCACCCACTAAGGTGACATACGCAGACTATGATATTTATACCCAAGCTACGGACAAAGATAAAATCAATAATACTAGCGAGTTCGAGATGCAGTTCCGTCAGGACAATGTACCTGCTGGAGTAGACTGGCATCAAGCCAATGAGTATTGCAGTTGGCTAGCTGAGCAAACTTCATTGCCCTTTACTTTACCAACAGAAGCACAATGGGAGTATGCAGCACGATCCGGTGGGGAATTTATCCCTTATGGTACTAGCACAGGCACTTTAGAAAAAGGGAGGAGTATACCAACAAGCATCGACGTAGATAAGGCAACCCAGACTGGTGCTAGAAGTAATATCGCCCCCTATCCAGTGGCACTTTACCCACCCAACAAGCTAGGAATATACCAAATGGGGGATAATGGATACGAATGGGTCTCAGACTGGTATAAAGCCGATTATTACCAGCATTCTGTCAAAGTGAACCCTGCTGGACCAAATATGGGGCAAGAAAAAGTTGTAAGGGGCTCACCACATGGGGATGGTATGGGGGGTAAGTTGACCATGGAACGCTATCATGCTCCCCCCGACCTCACTGATCGTGCAAAAATGATATTTACTTTCCGATGCGCAGTAAATACTGATATATCTGGATAACAGTAGAAGCCGAAAGAGATAAAGCTCTTTCGGCTTTTATTACACCACCATAAAGTTTTTGGGAGAGCATATCGAAGATGTTTTATTGCCACAAGGTATATAGAAATTCGGATCTATTCCATATTTCACTTGACTGAAATATTCTTGTACGTTGTTTTTTACTAGTGGTGCACCTTTGGGGGCTTTGTCAGGGAGATTTTGATAAATTCTCCGTAGATCACTATCATAATCACTAGTATTTAATGAATTCCCGTACCATGATTCACGACTAAACTCACCTAAGTTAAGAAAGCTATAAACTCTAGCTTCTCCTTCGACTTTCAACTTAGCTTTTTGTGCGTATGTAATTTTTCTAGTATCTATAACAGCTTGAACTCGTTGCATGACACAATCAAATTCCGCCTTAGACTGAACCCACTCAAACACACGAATAATTGCTCGTTTCCTATTGGGCAGAGCTCCAGCTCTCCAAGCATCTTTATCGATAGGCGATACTGCATTCCTAGGGTCCAAACCATCTATAACGCTTGTTTCTGTTAGCAAGTATAATATTGCACCTTTCGCTTCCGGAGTAGCATATTTTAGTAGACTTGGATCTCCATTTATACGGTCTGTCAAAGCACCACGCTCTCGCCCCTCTCTAATACTAGCCATAAAATCTTTATACTTATAATCTATTAACTTAGATATCTCAACTACTGAGTCAGCCAAGAAATCCTCTATTTTTTCCCCAGTAAGAATAACTCCATATACTATTTCAGATATTGCTTGAAATGAATCTGTACCAATAAACTCTAGACGCTGATAATTAACATGGCGCAGCTGATAAGCCACCCATTTGATAAACTCCAGCAATAATCCTTTGTCGATTTCCCCAGACACTTTACCCTTGGCACCTACGCCCCAGCAAAAACCCGCTTTTGCCATAAACTTGAACTTACTTTGTCCATAGGTGATGTACAGTCCGCCTTCAAACCCTCCGCCAACCTGTGCAGTGAGTGCTGGAGCCAACTTGGCAAACGGGCGGAATTCATTGACCTCCGGATTCTTCCACTCGACCTGGCCAGTCACCGTACAACTCATTTCCGCACCAACAAAGGCACGAACCTGATTACCGGCATCATCTTCCTCTTCGGAAGTTGACATATCTAGACGTTGCATACCAGGTAGAGCTTGAGTATCCAGCGTACCTCGCGTACCAACTGTTCTACCGTTGGCTTGACTAAGGTCTGCCTCAATATTCAATTCCGCAGCGATGCTGGCACCAACCCCCCCTTCAGCAATGACGATCAGGTGGGAGCGAATCATCCCCAAATCGATCAATTGAGTGGACTTGGATGCATTTCTCTTATCGCTAGTATCGCCGTCGGTCGAGGCAGACTCTCTCATCGGTAGCTGAAAAGCCATCATGTAACCACCGGGTGGCTCGTAGCAATGGAGTTCACTTTTGGCCTGCGCCAGCATCAGTTCCGCATGTCCAGTGGACTTGATAGTACCGCTTTGTTCATAAGGTGCACTGGTGACTGAAATACCACCGGCGCCATGGGCCCAGCGCATCAATTGCGCTTCATTCGTGAGTTCAACCTTGATTGAACCAGGGTCATGTTCTCCATTGGTTCCGTTTTCGCTACCCACTTGAAGATTGACGTTGGTGGCTTGGCTCCACTGATAAAGCTCTTTCTCCTGATCCTCCAACGCCAACCACCCATCAATCCAAGGTTCTTTGCCATCAAGCTTATTGCTCAAGCTTTGGATCTGATCTCTCAAAGTTATCCAATCGACTTGTCCGGCAGAATCAACAATATCTTCATGGCCTGATGGGGAAAGAGAATACCTATTCCACTCACTGGAGAT
Organism: Cobetia sp. SIMBA_158; assembly: GCF_046566945.1. Taxonomy (NCBI): domain Bacteria; kingdom Pseudomonadati; phylum Pseudomonadota; class Gammaproteobacteria; order Oceanospirillales; family Halomonadaceae; genus Cobetia; species Cobetia sp. SIMBA_158. The sequence continues at coordinate 58,776 of NZ_JAWJYL010000014.1, read as the reverse complement.
CTTTTCCGATCTGACATAGCCCATGCGAAAGCCTGCCGATGACGACTTGGCACCACGACGCTGAAGCGCAATGAGTTCGACGATATTGTTCGTCTTGCTATCCAGACTGCTCAGAGAATCGATGACCTCGTTGAGTCTTCTATTGGCTTGATTTAGCTTGACCTTAGCTTGCAGCACCTGCATGCCAACAGCTTCTTTATTACCGACGCCGCCGGCATCTTCAATATTGGAGCGTTCGTTAGGCTTAAAATAGTTGCTTTGCACATAAGCGATATACCGGTCCTGCCATTGCTTGAGTTCTGCCGTGGCACTTTGTTGAGCTTCCACCAGTGCTTCAAGAGTGGACATTTCAGTATTGAAATCGAGCATCGCTTCACGAGGTACCATGAGAATGGTATTCGTGCCAGTCAGATAAAAAAGCTGATCAGCGGGGTCGCTTGATGCCTCGGCACCATTCGCGTTTAAGCGGGTGCTATCCTCTCCATGAGCTTCAGTCGTTGAAGAGATATTCATGATAAATTGCCCTCTGCTGCATCATCGAAGCGATCAAGTATCGTGGCTTTCAACTTCTCCGGCTTGAGCGTCAGAATCTTCTGAGTCCTCCCTTCGGAATCGGCTCGACCTTCGATAATGTCGCCCTCTGCGGTTTCGACACGATAGGAAGCGTAAGGCAATGCCTTTTCTGTCCGCTTGTCCCTAAGCGTGAAATATTGCTCATAGGGGCCTTTCGATTCTGGGAGTGAATCGAAAGCCGTGGATAGACTCGTCGGCCCACCGAAGCTGTGCTGCGCGCCTTTGACATCCACCTTGCCCGGCGCATGCAGTTCGATATTGCCGTCCTTGAGGCGGACATAGGCGCCGCCGCAGGTGAGCAGAATTTCCTTGGCGGCGTTGATGTCGATGTCGTTTTCGGTGGAGGTGATGGTGACGTCCTTTTCCGCCGTCAGGTCCATCGCATCGCTTTGCGCCTGAACTTCGACCTTGCCCTTGCCGGCAAACAGCTTGATGCCGGAGCGCTGTACGAACAGCGAGAACTTCTCGACCACGGCGCCTACCAGACTGCGTCCGGTGGCCAGGTTGATGTCTTCGCCACTGGTGACGCTGAGCGAGCGGCCCTGTGCCAGGTGCGTCGATTCCGGCGTACTGGTGGCGATGCCGGCGGGCGATGTGAGATGCAGCCAGGGCGCATTCAGGCGCGCCGCCTGCCCCCGCCCGCCATTGGTAGCGCTCTGGGCTGAACTACCGTCAAAGCGGCTACCGCTGTCATCGGCGCCATAGGTGCCTTGGGTATCGTCGCTGGCCTGCTTGATCTGCGTACGCGCCGCGAGCGCCTCGGCGTTGTGGCTGGTGGCGCTGTCGCTGAGTGTATTGGCCAGCTGATAGGCGCTGGCGAGCTGCTGTTGCGCAGGAGAGAGATCCAGCTGTTCGCCACTGGCGGCGATCTGGCCCCAGCTACTCAGCATCAGGCCGCTGTTGGCACGAATCGCCCCATAGGCGTCCGAGCGCAGCTCGAAGCCGGTACCGCGGAAGCTGCCGCGTGTGTTGCCCTGCTGGTGGATCAGATAGCCGAGGTTGAGCTGGGATTTCTCGTGCTCCGAGTTGAGGCGCACGCGCTCCTGATCCGTCGCGTCATCGAAGACCAGCTCGTTGTACTTGTTGCCGCGGTAGGTCTTGCTCTTGAGGCCGGAGAGCAGGCCGTTGGAGTGCCATTGCGGCGTCTGGTCGCCGTTGTAGACCCGCCCAGTGATCAGCGGACGATCCACGTCGCCTTCGAGGAAATCGACGATGACTTCCTGGCCGATACGCGGCACGAACACACTGCCCCAGCCAGCGCCAGCGTTGGGTTGCGCGACACGTAGCCAGCAGCTGGCGTCGGCCGCGCCCTTCTCGCTACGGTCCCAATGGAATTGCACACGCACGCGGTTGAGCGAATCGGTGTGGATCTCTTCATTCGCGGGGCCGACGACAATCGCGGTCTGCGGGCCACCTAGGTTGGGGCGCGGATGATCGAGAGACGGACGATACGGCTGACTGAGGCGCTGGGATTCGAAGTCGATCAGATACTGGCCGGTGCCGACATCGGCGTAGTCTTCGTGAGCACTCTCATTGAGACCGTGCACCTGGCGCGCCTCGGCCATGCGCGCCTGCAGGCTGCCCGGTAGCGCCTTGAGGTGTGCCGACACCGGCAGCGCATTCTCGGCGCAGACGGTCAGGCCCAGTACGAGGAATTCGCGCTCACTTGAGTCGCCGTCTTCATGGCGGGCGTGCTGGCTGAGTTCGAACCAGCGGCCGACCTTCAACTGGCGGGTGCCCCCCGCGCCGTAGAAGCGCTTGGCGCGGGATTCATGGGCTTCGAGGCGATTGACGGTCAGGCGTTCGCCGCGCGAGTGATCGTCGAAATAGTACTCGCCGGGATAGTCGTAGACTTCCTGCTCGCTGAGGTTGCCCTGATCGCTACGCGTGTCCTGGCCGGAGCGTTTCTCCAGGCCCGGCTGCTTGTAATCAAACGTCCCGAGGCTGACGCGGGTCGGCTGCTGCTGACGGCGACCGCTCCATTGGGTGATGGAGTCTTCCAGTTCAGTGGCATCCTGACGATGGAAGCGAATCACCTGTGGCTCGACTGGCGCACAGGTCGCGACATCGTCGGTGATGACGAGGCGGTGGCCATTGAAGTCGCTGTCGTCAGAGGCGTGTTCGAAGTAATAGAACAGCCCTTCCTGCTCCATCAGGCGATTCACGAACTGGAAGTCGCTCTCGCGATACTGCACGCAGTAGCTGCGCGCCGGATACTCGCGACGCAGGTCCAGCCGCCAGCCGCCCTGGGCTTCGCCTTGCGCGATGGCATGATTCGAGAACACCGATTCGATGACTTCGACGGCGGTGAGGTCCTGGAAGATACGGCTATCACGCCCGAGCTTGAGCATCGTCATCCACGGCACCAGCGTCAGCTGGTAATAGAAGACGCCACCGTCCTCACCGAGCAGTGCGGCGGACTCGACCAGCCCCGAGAGCTTGCGGTAACTACCATCGGCCTGACGCACCGAGAGCGCCGCCGGCTGCGCCATCAGGGTCTTGAGCTCGATGTCACCGTTCTGGGAGATGCAGTCGAGGGTATAGGCGAAGGGACGCGACATGCGCTCTTCCCCCACCAGGCGATGCGGGATGAAGTCCGCGCCGCTCATCTCAAGCGTGAGCAGGCGCTCGTTCTGGCTCAGTGAGACATCAAACGACGACAGCAAGGCGTCGAGTACCCATGAATCTGACATGTTCTGCATCCCTGGCAGTTATCGTAGACGATGCCCTGTTATACAAGACCGTCCATGGCTCTCAATCAGGCTGCACAGCATATAGGAATGCACTGATTTAGTTAATGACTCAACAGAGTGAACACTTACGATGAAAGCTCGTTAACGACTACATGAAGCGCGGCATGACTAGCGAGAAAGGAGGATATGTCATGATGGAGTCGACACCAGAAATCAGTACAAGACTTACCATCATTTCAGGTCAGTCGCGTGGTCTGCTCTCTCTATCTGTTCTCCCCATCTGCTCTCTCTATCTCTCGTCTCTCGTCTTTCCTCTTCGCTCTGTCCTCTCCCCTCTTCGCTCTGTCCTCTCCCCTCTTCGCTCTGTCCCCTGCTGTCTGCGGTCTGCCGCCTGCTCAGCCAGCGGGGCAGCCAATGTGATAGCGCCCGGCCCATGGTGTTATCTCGCGAATGGCGGGCCTGCCAACCACTGCGGACATCGATTGAATACGCGGGATAATGTTCTCGGCGGCGAATATTCGCGACAAGAGATAAACCATTAATTCCATATGCGGAAATCTATTTCTACATGTGAAAAACAGTTTGACACCTTTGACGTCACTTCATAGCCTGTAGGCCAAATTCAGGAGGAGTGATGCATGCGCACTGACAAGAACTTCATCAACAACGAATTCGTCGCCTCATCCCAGGGCGAGATGATTTCGGTCTACAACCCGGCCACCGAAGCACTGGTAGGTCAGGTGCAGGCAGCAACCACTGACGAAGCGCTTGAAGCGGTGAGCATTGCGGCCAAGGCGCAGAAGGACTGGCGTGCCAAGACCAGCACCGAGCGTGCCGGCTACATGCACAAGCTTGCCGAGGCGCTGATGGCGCGCAAGGATGCCATCGGCCAGGCATTGGCAGATGAGTCCGGCAAGAGCCTGGAAGACGCCACCAATGAAGCCGTCTACGCCGCCGACATCACGCGCTACCACGCCGAGTGGGCACGTCGTATCGAGGGCGAGATCGTCCCCAGCGACACTCCCAATGAAAGCCTGCTGCTGCAGCGTGAGCCCATCGGCGTCGTGGCCTGCCTGATTCCGTTCAACTACCCGGTGTTCACCCTGCTGCGCAAGATCGCCCCGGCGCTGATTACCGGCAATGCCGTGGTCGTGCGTCCGAGCAACAACACCCCGACCTCCGCCTTCGAGATCGCCAAGGCGATTCAGGATGCCGGCATTCCGGCAGGCATCGTCAACATCCTGGCGATGGACCACGGCACCGCAGAAGCCGTCTGCACGCACCCCAAGGTGGGCATGATCACCCTGACCGGTAGCGTCGGCGCCGGTCGCAAGGTGCTGGAATATTCCCAGGTCAACATCGCCAAGTCCTCGCTGGAGCTGGGCGGCAAGTCACCGGCCATCGTCGAGCCGGATGCCGACCTGGCCAAGGCAGCGGCACAGATCGCGGCCTCTACCCTCACCAACTGTGGCCAGCTGTGTACCGCCATCGAGCGTGTCTATGTGCACGAATCCGTCTATGACGATTTCGTCGCCCAGCTGAAGCAGCAGATGGAAGGCGTCAAGTTCGGCAACCGTCTGGAAGATGCCAGCCTGATGGGGCCGCTGATCAACGAGAATTCCCGTCTCAACATCCATCAGATGGTGGAACGCGCCATCGATGACGGCGCCACTCTGGAAATCGGCGGTTATATCCCCGAGGGCAAGGGTCACTTCTACCCGCCGACCTTGCTGACCGGTTGCCGTCAGGACATGGAGATCGTGCAGGAAGAGATCTTCGGCCCGGTACTGCCGGTGCTGACCTACAGCGATGTGGATGAAGCGCTGGCACTGGCCAATGACCACCAGTTCGGTCTGGCCTCCGTGGTCTTCACCGAGAACTATCGCACCGCCATGAAGGTCGCCAACAACATCGAAGCCGGCGAGCTCTACATCAACCGCACCCCGGCGGACCCCTACCAGGGCTACCACGCCGGCTGGAAGCGTTCTGGCCTGGGCGGTGATGATGGCAAGCACGGCATGCTCGACTACACCCAGACCCGTCTGGTCGTGATGAACTACTGATCACGCCATTCCGTCTTACCTGTCACGCCTTCGGGGAACCCTCTCCCCGGAGGCGCTGACGCCCCACCCCATTTCTTTCCGGAAGCGCGCTGTTGGCGTCGAATGACGGCATGCCAGGCAGTGCGCATCCACAATCTCCTGCTAGCCAGTGACCACTGAAAGGCCTGCCACCATGAAAGTTGTCAGTTGCGAGACACACATCGTCGCCACTCCGCCGCCCCACGTCGGCGGCATGTACTGGATCTTCGTTCAGCTGCGTACCGCTTGCGGCATCGAAGGGGTCGGTGAAGTCTATGCCGCCACCTTCCACCCGGAAGTCATGAGCAAGGCGATCGCCGATGTCTTCTCGCGTTATCTGGAAGGCAAGAACCCGCATCATATTGAACGTCTGTACCGCGAAGCCTTCTCCAGTGGCTTCACCCAACGCCCCGACCTCACCATGATGGGTGTGCTCAGCGGTCTCGAGATGGCCTGCTGGGACATCGTCGGCAAGGCGGCCGGTCTGCCGGTGTATGAGCTGATCGGTGGCAAGGTCCACGACAAACTGCGCTCCTATACCTACCTGTACCCCAAGGATGCACGCGGCAACTACGACTATGACAACGTCGAGCTGGCTGTCGAATGCGCACTGGAAAACCGCGAGAAGGGCTTCACCGCGCTGAAGTTCGACCCGGCCGGCCCCTACACCGCCTACTCCGGCCAGATGCTGTCTCTGGAAGGCATGGACAAGAGCGCCACCTTCTGCCGCCGCATCCGCGAAGCGGTCGGCAACAGCTGTGATCTGCTGTTCGGCACCCACGGTCAGATGACGCCGGCATCCGCCATTCGTCTCGCCAAGTATCTCGAGCCGTATGACCCGCTGTGGCTGGAAGAGCCGGTGCCGCCGGGACAGAGCGAAGCCATGGCGCGCGTGGCAGACCACACCTCCATCCCGGTCGCGACCGGTGAGCGCCTGACCACCAAGTACGAATTCCACGATGTGCTCAAGAACAACGCGGCCTCCATCCTGCAGATGAACCTGGGACGCGTCGGCGGCATTCTGGAAGGCAAGAAGATCGCGGCGCTGGCAGAAGTCTATTACGCCCAGATCGCCCCGCACCTCTACAACGGCCCGGTCGGCGCCGCGGCCAGCATCCAGCTGGCGACCGCCACGCCCAACTTCCTGATTCAGGAAAGCATCGGCACCTGGGATGGCTTCCACGCCGATGTGCTCAAGGAGAAGATCGAGTGGCGTGATGGCTACATCATCCCCTCCACCAAGCCGGGCCTGGGGGTTGAGCTGGACATGGACGTGGTCAAGGCCAATTCGCCTTACACCGGCCGAACCCTGCACCTGAGCATGGACCCGCGTCCCTATGACGTGAAGGAACAGTCCAGCACCGACTGGAAGCGCAAGCCGGAGGCGTAACGCCGATGCAATACGATTTCATCATTGTCGGTGCCGGGTCGGCGGGGTGCATCCTCGCCAACCGGCTGAGCGCCAGCGGACGCCACAGCGTGTTGCTGCTGGAGGCCGGCGGCAAGGACACCTCGCCCTGGATCAAGGTGCCGGTCGGATTCGCCAAGACCTACTACAACCCGACCTACAACTACATGTATTACAGCAAGGAAGAAGCCGCGATGGAGGGGCGCAAGATCTATACCCCCCGCGGCAAGGTGCAGGGTGGCTCCGGCTCCATCAATGCGATGATCTATGTCCGGGGCCAGGCCTCGGACTTCGATGACTGGGCGCGCGCCGGCAACGACGGCTGGTCCTATCGCGAGGTACTGCCCTACTTCAAGCGTCTTGAATGCCACCCGGATGGCGACACCGAGTATCGCTCCGGCCAGGGGCCGATCGGCATCACGCCGCTGAAACATGGCGCGCACCCGATCTGCCAGTCGTGGCTGGAAGGTGCCCGCGAGCTGGGTTACACGCTCAATGATGATTTCAATGGCGAACACTTCGAGGGTGCTGGCATCTATGAGGCCAACATCCGCAAGGGACAGCGGGATTCCAGCAATACCGCCTACCTGAAGCCGGCACTGTCACGCGACAACCTCACGCTCAAGCATATCTGTCAGGTGGAGCGCGTGACGCTGGAAGAGGCGCCCGACGGCGGAAAGCGCGCCACGGGTGTCGTCTACCGGCTTGATGACGAGGTCATCGAGGTGACGGCACGGCGCGAGGTCATTCTCTGCGCTGGCGCCGTGGATTCCCCGAAGCTGCTGCAGCTTTCGGGGATCGGCGAGCGTGAGGCGCTGGCCACGCATGGTATCCAGACGCAGGTAGACCTGCCGGCCGTCGGGCAGAATCTGCAGGACCATCTGTGTGCCAGCTACTATTACCGCGCCAATCGCACCACGCTGAATGACGACTTCGCGTCCTTCTGGGGCCAGGCCAAGGCGGGACTGCAGTATCTGGTCAATCGCAGCGGGCCACTGGGCATGAGCGTCAATCAGGCCGGGGGATTCTTCCGCGGCAGCGACGCGGAGTCAGAGCCGAACATCCAGCTCTACTTCAATCCGATGTCCTACCAGATTCCCAACGACCCGAAGGCCAAGCTGACGCCGGAGCCGTATTCCGGCTTCCTGCTGGCCTTCAATTCCTGTCGACCGACCAGCCGTGGCAGCATTTCACTGGCCTCGGCAGACCCGGCGGCGCCGGCGACCATCTGCCCCAACTACCTCAGCACCCAGAAAGACATTAATGAGGTCATCCAGGGCAGTCGTCTGGTGCGCAAGCTGATGGGCGCGCCCGCGCTCAAGGCCATCACCGAGTGCGAGGTCGCCCCGGCCGAGACGGTCCAGGATGAGGACAGCATGCTGGCGTACTTCCGCTCCCAGGGAGGCTCCATCTACCACCTGTGTGGCTCCTGCGCGATGGGCCCGGACAAGGCGAACGCCGTGGTCGATAGCCGGCTGAAGGTGCATGGTGTGGCGGGGCTGCGCGTCATCGATGCCGCCATCTTCCCCAATATCACCTCCGGCAACCTGAATGCGCCGGTGATGATGGTGGCGGAAAAAGGCGCGGACCTGGTGCTGGCCGATCACGCCGAGTGAGCCACCAAACAACCCGCGCACGGCCCATGGGTCTGGTACCCTATGGGCCGTTTTATTTTCAGCGCATGAGAGATGCCGTGTGTGGCATCGTTCATCCGTCGTCAAAGTGTCACAGCCCCGGATGCACGCCGCCTGTGGCCGAGATTCGCGTTTCGGAGTGTCCCCGCGTTCATGAATCACGAGAAGACCAAAGCCCCTGCCGTCGACCACAGTGTCATGATTCTGGACCTGCTTGCGGCAGCCTCCTACCCGCTGACGCTCTCGGAAATCTGCGAGTCCACCGGCATCTCGCCTGCCACCGGACACCGCGTGATCAACTCCCTGCTGCATCACCAGCTGGTCGCCCATGATCCAGGTCGCAAGAAGTCCTACTGCATCGGCTCGCGCATCTTCCAGATCTCCTCGACGATCTACAACAAGCAGAGCCTGATTCCGGTCTTCTACCCCATCGCCGAGATTCTCAAGAACGAGATTCACCGCTCGATCTTCCTGTGCATCCCCATCGGGGATCAGGTGGTGGTGATCTCGAAGGTCGATGCCTCCGGCAGTGGCAGCTACAACCTCTATATCGGCAAGACCATGGCCCAGCACGCCTGTGCCGCCGGCAAGGCGATTCTCGCCATGCGCCCCGAGGCCTCATGCCAACTGTATCTGGAAGCTGCGACGCGGAGCACGCCCGGCCTGGCCGAACGCCGTGACGAGATGGATGCCGAGCTTGAACGTGCACAACGCCTGGGATATGCGGTGTCCAGCGGCGAGGCCGAAGGACAGCTGAGCTGTATCGCGGCGCCTGTGCTGAACATGCGCAACGAGCCCATTGCCGCCATCAGCGCCGTCATCAGCCAGGACTGCCTGAATCCGCAGCAGGCTCGCGCCTACTCCAAGCATCTGGTTCAGGCGGCGCGTCAGCTCTCCTCGCGCATCATCTGAGGTCCAAAACGGCACCTGACGCGCCAGCAATGCTGCACCGCACAAAGTCTTGCCACTATATATAGGTATTTTTAGCACTGAGCATATAGGTATTTTTCAGTACCCAGCGATGTGACAGACGCGATGGGCGTTGCTCTGATAGCGAAGCGCATCCGCGACAGCCGACAAGCGCCTTGAGGGTGTCTTTTGTCGATGGCGCGAATGGTCGATGGCGCGAATGCAAGATACCCGTGATTCACAAGGCCACCCTGGCCTCACGAATCACGGGTATCTTGCGTGGCATCACGGCGGCGTCATTCGCCTCCTGTCAGGAGATGACCGGCGCGCCGAGCAGTGCCTTGACCTCGACATATTCCGCCAGGCCTTCGTCGCCCCATTCACGGCCGTTGCCGGAACGCTTGTAGCCACCGAAGGGCGCATCGAAGGAGAACTCTGCCCCTTGCAGATAGCATTGCCCTGCCTGCATGCAGCGGGCGATCGGCAATGCTGCCTCGGCGTCACGCGCATAGACCGCAGATGACAGGCCATAGACGCTGTCATTGGCGATGGCAATCCCCTGCTTCACGTCGTCGTAGGGCAGGATGCACAGCACCGGGCCGAAGACCTCCTCACGGGCGATCTCCATTTCATTGCTGACATTGGTGAAGATAGTCGGCCGCACATAGCAGCCCTTCTCGAGCCCTTCGGGCGGCTCGACGCCACCCAGCGCCAGCTCGACACCGTCGTTGATGGCCCGCTGCACCAGATCAAGCACCCGCTCGCGCTGACGCTGGGAGACCAGCGGCCCCATGGTGGTCGCCGGATCATTCGGGTCACCCACCACCTGCTCATTGGCGATCTCGACCGCCAGACGGGTCGCCTCTTCCATGCGCGAACGCGGCACCAGCAGACGCGTGAAGGCGTCGCAGGTCTGACCGGTGTTGGCCATCACGTTCTCGACGTTCAAGCGCACGGCCGCGGCCAGGTCGGCATCTTCCGTCACCAGCAGCGGCGACTTGCCGCCCAGTTCCTGACAGACCCGCTTGACGGTAGGCGCGGCACTCTCGGCGACCTTGCTACCGGCAATGGTCGAGCCGGTGAAGGACACCATGTCGACCTGCGGATGTCCGGACATCACCGGGCCTATCTCACTGCCCTCGCCCGTCACCACATTGAAGACGCCAGCAGGCAGACCGACCTTCTCGAAGATCTCGGCCATGATGAAGTCCTGCAGCGGCGTCTGCTCCGCCGGCTTGGCGATCACGGTGCAGCCTGCCGCCAGCGCCGGGGCCAGCTTGCCGATCAACTGATGCAACGGATAGTTCCACGGGTTGATCAGCGAGCAGACACCGATGGGCTCGCGCATCAGAGTCACATCGCCCTTGCGCTCGTCCTCTTCCATCTGGAAGGCGCGCTCGGCGTAGTAGCGCATGCCTTCGATGGGGCCTTCCACGTGCAGCGCGCCGGCCAGTTGCACCGGGCAACCCATGGTGAGCACCTGAACGTCGCGCAGCTCATCGAAGCGACGCTGCATCTCATCCGCTGCCGCCATCAGAATATCATGGCGTTCCTGCGCGGATGTCGTGGACCAGGCAGGCAGCGCCTGACGTGCTGCCATGATGGCAGCCTCCACATCCTGCTCACCGGCGCGCGGCACACTGGCGCACAGCTCGCCGGTGGCCGGATTGATGACCTCCATGCGCTCGCGCCCGAAGGGTGCCTGCCAGTGACCATTGATGTAGAAGTTGTCGTGATGTTGCATGCCAGACCTCTCGTTGCTGGTGGGAGATAACACTTTCCCTGAGGGTGAGTCTCAAACGCAAATACCCCGGAGGCCATTCGCACGGCGCTCCGGGGCAGTCTTCACGGCTCAGTTGCGGCCGGTAACGCCGACTTCGTAGCCGACTTCTTCCGGCTCGTCATCGGTCAGCTCTGCCGGGAAGCCGGTGCCGAGCACACGGACATCGGCGGCTTCCTCGAGACGACGGATGATGTTGGAGGACCACTCACGCGGACCGAAGCGTTCCTGACCATCGCGGAAGATGTCCATCAGCATCGGGGAGATTTCCAGCGGCACATCCAGGTTCTTGGCCAAGGTGTCGAACAGGCCGACATCCTTGAGCACCAGATCCATGGTGAAGCTGATGTTGCGGCTTCCGTTCAGGATGACCTGGGACTCGGTCTCGTGGACGAAGGAGTTGCCCGAGGAAATCTTGATCGCCTCGTAGGTGGTATTCATGTCCATGCCGGCCTTCTTGCAGACGGTCAGGGCTTCGGCGATGGCGCACAGGTTGGCGGTGGCCAGATAGTTGGTCATCACCTTGAGCACGGAGGCGGTACCCAGCTCCCCGGTGTGCAGAACGCGACGCCCCAGGTTGGTCAGCACCGGCAGCACCTGCTCGAAGGATTCGCGGTCACCGCCGACGAAGATGGAGATATTGCCGGTGGCAGCGCGGTGGCAGCCGCCGGAGACCGGCGCTTCCAGTGCCTTGGCACCGGTGGCCAGCACCTTGTCGGCGATGCGACGCAGTTCGCCGTCGTCGGTAGTGCTCATCTCGAGCCAGATCTTGCCTTCACCCAGACCGGCGATGATGCCGTCATCGCTTTCCATCACGGCGCTGCAGGCAGCCGGAGACGGCAGGCAGGTGATGACCATGTCGTTGGCTTCGGCGAGTTCCTTGGAAGAATCCGCCCACTTGGCACCCTGCGCGAGGAAAGGCTTGGCGGCTTCCGGGTCAAGGTCACGCACGGTGACGTCATGTCCATTGCGCAGCAGACTACCTGCCAGCTTGCCACCCACGTTACCGAGACCGATGAATCCGACTTTCATGTGCTGTCCTCTTAGCTGTCTGCCTGCTGGCTGTCCGGTGTACTGCACAGGGCCGCTTGGGACGGAGTGGAATCCTGTCCGTCGTGGCCCATGTCATCTTGAGGCTCACCCTACTGGCCGACCTGCCTGCCAACAATTCATAAGAATTTGGCGATTGGTAACAATTTTTGTGAGTCCCCCCAGACCCCACGTCTCCGAACAGCGAACAGCGATCAACCGGCAGATGCCAGATGTCCAGAACCCAGAACTCAGAACTCAGAACTCAGAACTCAGAACTCAGAACTCAGAAACGAAAAACGCCACCCGAAGGTGGCGTTGTCACGTAACAGCTCTCGCTCTGGCGGATCAGGTGGGCACGCTGCGACTCTGTGCCTCCAGCCAGCCCAGGAGGGTCGCGACGCGCGGGTCCCGCTCCAGCTCGCGATGACAGACAGCCCCCCATTCACCGCGCCCGGTCGTCACCTGCCCGGTCGGGTTGATGAGTCGACCGTTCGCCAGGTCATCGTCGGCAAAGGGCCCGTTGACCAAAGCGACGCCCTCCCCGCGCGCCGCCATCTCCAGAGCGACGGCCAGGGTGTCGACCACGATGCAATTGCGGGTGGGACAAGGCCCTAGCGACAATGCCTCGAAGTAACTCTCCCAATTCCAGCCCTCGGTGTAGACCCCGATCAACGGCAGCGTCTTCAAGGCATCCGCGGGCACCGGGTGTGCATCGTCGCCCAGCAGCTGGGGGCTGCATACCGGGAGGAGGCGTGACTCGAACAACGGCTGCCAATGCAGGTGGTCCGCCAGCGGCGCATCGCGAAAGACGATACCGACATCGGCATTGGCCTCATCGAACTCCCAGCCGAGACTGCACGTCATCAGCTTGAGCTCGACTTCAGGATACATGGCCTGGAAATGCGACAAGCGAGGTGCCAACCAGCGAATCGAGGTCGTCACATAGACCTGAATCGTCAGCGGCTGGGCATGCTGCATCTGGCGCAGAGACTCGGCGCCTTGCACCAGGCCCGCCAGCGCTTCACGCACTACCGGATAGAAACGCTCGCCAGCCGCCGTCAGCACCACATGACGGCCTTCACGGGCAAACAGTTTCACCTCCAGACTCTCTTCGAGACGCTGAATCTGGTTGGCGATGGCCGGATGCGTCAGGTTCAGTTCCTCGGCAGCCGCGCGGAGACTCAGCAGACGCGCAGCAGCTTCAAACCCTTTCAGCGAACTCAAGGGTGGCAATTTCTGCAGTGGCAGAGGGGTTGGCATAGATGACACTCATGAAAGACGGTAAGGCTGGCAAGCAGGGAGCAACACGGGGGTATGCCAGACGACACACAGCCACGAAACCCATGGCTCACCATCCGCCAGGGGATAATGACAAGAACGGGTGACTGTCACTGACAGCCACCCGCGTATTTGACCTTGATGATATCAAACCCACCGATCCCCGTAAGGCGCATGGCCTTGCAGGCCTCGGTCGCCAAGGCCAAGGATTGGCCGGAGAACGAAGGGACTGGTATCGCTACCAAGCCCAGAGGTGGTTTGCCAGGGGGACGAGGTAGCTCTCAGTTTTCAGCCTGAATGAAGAAGAATCCCTCTCGAGCGCTCTTGCTGCTTATGCGGGAGTTTTTACTTGCCCGATCACGACGCCTGAAATCCTGTTTGCGACGTAACTGAAGATTTCTCACCATTCATTGCCATAGGCTGCATGCACTCTCGCCACACGACAGTCGTCAGACTTCCTGCTGCAGTTCCCGGGCCAGGGACGAGACACGTTTGGTGATGCGAGGGAAACATACGTTCGTTTTTACTCATGTCCCATAGAGAAACCTCTCCTGACACTGCAACCGCAGCACTATCCCGATGCTCATCCCTGCAAGAAATCCCATAACAAGATCAAGGAGTGACTCATGTTTGGAGCTTCCATTCGACCACTGGTCTTCTGGCCCCCGTTCATACTGCTCTTCGTATCCGTCGTTGCCAGCCTGGTCGACCTCGAAGGGTTTCTGGCTGTCACCACCAATCTCAACAACCAGGTACTGAGCAAGTTCGGCTGGTTGTTTTCCATCACGGCGCTCAGCATGGTGGTGGCCTGCCTGATAGCCTATCTTTCGCCGTTGGGCCGCACCCGTATCGGCGGCGAGAACGCGACGCGACTGTTGTCCCCATGGCGTTGGTTCTCCATCACGTTATGCACCACGTTGGCCGTGGGCATCATGTTCTGGTCGACCGCAGAGCCGCTTTATCATCTGCACTCGCCGCCCACCTCGCTGGACATTGCCGCCAATAGCCCGGAAGCCGCGCGGTTCGCGCTCTCGACCATGTTCCTGCACTGGTCGTTCACGCCCTATGCGATCTACACCGTTCCTGCGCTGATCTTTGCCCTGATGCATTACAACCTCGGCAAGCCCTTCTCGCTCGGTACCCTGTTCGTGCCGCTGCTGGGAGATCGACTGATCGGTCGCAAGGGACGTGCGCTCGATGCACTCGCGCTCTTCGCTCTGGTCTGTGGCATGGCGTCGTCCCTCGGCACAGGGGCCATGACATTGGCAGGCGGCATCGACCGCTTCCTAGGCACAGGCTCGGGTCCGCTGATGCTGGGCATCGTCACCCTCGCAATCGTGCTGTGTTTCACCGCTTCGGCGGCCAGTGGTCTGCAAAAAGGCATCGCACGCCTGTCCGCCATCAACGCCAAGGCCTTCTTCGCCTTTCTCATCTTCGTGTTTGCCTTCGGTCCGACGCTGACCATCCTGGGCTACGGCACGGAAGCGGCTGGCGAATACTTCACCAACTTCATGAGCAAGAATCTGTTCACCGGGGCCTTCGACAATGACCCCTGGCCACAGAGTTGGACCATCTTCTACTGGGCCAACTGGATGGCATGGGCACCGATCTCGGCTCTGTTCCTGGGCAAGATCTCACGGGGGTATACCGTGCGACAGTTCATGCTCATCAACATGGTGGCGCCCTCACTCTTCTCGATCATCTATGTCGCGGTGTTCAGCAGCACGACATTGAAGCTCGACATGGATACCGCCGGGGCACTCAACACCATTCTCAGCGAGGCCGGGGCTGGCTCGGTGATCTACGCACTATTCGATGAGCTACCGATGAGCTCTCTGGTGGGGGGGATCTTCCTGGTCATCGCCTTCCTGTCCTTCGTGACAGCGGCCGACTCCAATACCGACGCCATCAGCCAGCTCTGCAGCTCGGATAGCCAGGAGGCTCTGGCAGGCAATGAAAGCGAAGACCGCAGCAAGGGCCGCCTGATGATGAAGATCATCTGGGGCTCGACCATCGGTGCCGTCGCCTGGATCATGACCTCCTTCGTCGGCATCGACGGCATCAAGATGCTCTCCAACCTCGGCGGGGTACCAGCGCTCTTCATCGTGATCGGTGCCACGGCGTCTCTGATACGTCTGGTCTCGATCGGCACCGCCAAGATCGGCCTCGAGCACACGCCGTCACGCAGTTATTCGGCAGAAGCTCACCAGCGTTGGCAATCTTCCCAGTCCAGCTGATCCAGCTCGAGATGGCGTGATACTCAAGTCCTCAAGGAGAAACCACGACACCCCCGGGCCGAGAGGCGACGGGGGTGTCGTGGTTTTTCTTGAGTGTCATAGCCCGCACAGTGGCGTGGGCCATGCAGCCTGCGTGACGGCTCGGGGGCGTTAGCCACTGACGCAATTTCCGGACAGAACTTTCTGGAAATCCCGCCAGCGCATTACATGAACGCGCGCGTATATACGCCGTTGATGAGCGAATCTCAACGCTGACAAAACAGAATTTTATGAGTTAGGATCCGCACCCTCACAAGAAATTATAGGAATGCGTATGTTTGGCTCTTCCATCCGCCCCCTGGTCTTCTGGCCACCGTTCATCCTGTTGATGGTCGCGGTGGCAGCAAGCCTCATCAATCTTGAAGGCTTTCTCGCCACCACGACGGCCTTGAATGACTGGGTACTCAACAAGTTCGGTTGGCTGTTCTCGATTACGGCATTGGCGATGGTGGTGACATGCTTGATCACTTACCTGTCACCACTGGGCCGGACCCGGATCGGGGGGGAAAGTGCTTCTCGTATCCTGACACCCTGGCGCTGGTTTTCCATCACGCTATGTACCACGCTGGCCGTCGGCATCATGTTCTGGTCGACCGCAGAACCGCTCTATCACCTGCATACTCCCCCCGGTTCGCTGGATCTGACGGCGAATTCTCCCGAGGCGGCGCGCTTTGCGCTCTCGACGATGTTCCTGCATTGGTCATTCACGCCCTATGCGATCTATACCGTCCCGGCATTGCTGTTCGCTCTGATGCATTACAACCTTGGCAAGCCGTTCTCGCTCGGCACGCTCTTCGTGCCGCTGTTGGGTGATCGCCTGATCGGTCGCAAGGGCCGCGCGCTGGATGCACTGGCGTTGTTCGCACTGGTCTGCGGCATGGCATCGTCATTGGGTACCGGCGCCATGACACTGGCCGGCGGCCTGGACCGCTTCCTGGGGACCGGCACTGGCCCGCTGATGCTGGCACTGGTGACTCTCGCCATCGTGGCCTGCTTTACCGCCTCCGCGGCCAGTGGTCTGCAAAAAGGCATTGCGCGTCTGTCCGCCATCAACGCCAAGGCCTTCTTCGTCTTCATGGCCTTCGTCTTTCTGTGCGGCCCGACCCAGACCATTCTTGGCTATGGCACCGAAGCCGCGGGTGAGTATTTCAACAATTTCATGCAAAATAGCCTGTTCACCGGGGCCTTCGATGACGATCCGTGGCCGAAAAGCTGGAGTATCTTCTACTGGGCCAACTGGATGGCATGGGCACCGATTTCCGCCCTGTTCCTGGGCAAGATTTCCCGTGGCTATACCGTGCGACAGTTCATGCTGATCAACCTGGTCGCGCCGGCACTGTTCTCGATTACCTACGTGAGCGTCTTCGCAAGCTCCACTATCCAGTTCGACATGCAAAGTGGTGGTGCGCTTTACCAACTGCTGAATGAGTCTGGTGCAGGCTCCGTCATCTATGCCCTGTTTGACGAACTGCCGATGAGCACCCTGGTCAGCGCCGTCTTCCTGATCATCGCCTTCCTGTCCTTCGTGACGGCGGCCGACTCCAACACCGAAGCGATCAGCCAGCTGTGCAGCACCGACAGCCAGGCCGCCATGGCCGGTGACAGTGATGAAAACACCCATGATCGCCTGCTCATGAAGATCATCTGGGGCTGCACCATCGGCGCCGTCGCCTGGATCATGACGGCCTTCGTGGGCATTGATGGCATCAAGATGCTCTCCAACCTCGG
This sequence comes from Cobetia sp. SIMBA_158, assembly GCF_046566945.1. NCBI lineage: Bacteria > Pseudomonadati > Pseudomonadota > Gammaproteobacteria > Oceanospirillales > Halomonadaceae > Cobetia > Cobetia sp. SIMBA_158. The sequence goes on along the minus strand of NZ_JAWJYL010000014.1, from coordinate 41,384 downwards.
CGGTGTGCCGGCGCTGTTCATCGTGATTGCCGCCACGGCGTCCCTGCTGCGTCTGGTGTCGATCGGTACCGCCAAGATCGGTCTCGAGCACACGCCGTCACGTAGCTATTCTCCCGAAGCGCACCTGCGCTGGGAAAGCACTCGCAAGACGGCAGAAAGCTCTCGGTAAGCCAAACCCTGCGCTGAGCATGCCCACTACGCCCTGTCTTCGGACAGGGCGTTTTACTGTGGGTAGGCCGCTTTGAAGACTCGCTCTCCCATGCGTCAACGTCCCCTTCCACGCCGAGTCAGTCGTTGCCTGAGCCATTGAGGGAGTCTTTTCCTCAAGCATTGGACAAGTAATACGCATGACGTAATGACAACGATTTATTCCACTTTCTGGCTCCATTCAGAAAGCTCAGCAAATAAAGACGAGTCATGCCAAGTAATATTATTTATATAATACGTCATGTCTTCCATCCTGCTCTGGCACGTGTCACGCAACTGAACATCGTCGCACCCGCTCGTTCAACCATCGTTGACGCAAACGAGAGACAAGCTTTGCCCGCCAGGGTGTGGACATTGACATGCGCATAATTTATCGTTGCCAACGAATTTGATAACGAGAGAAAATAAAAACACCGTTTTGCCAAGCTTGGGGCTGACCAACAACTCGCATCAGCGCCCTTGCAAGGCTTGACCGATAACAAGGACGCGTATGCGATATCATTATTCCGATGAAGGCAGATGCATGCCACGCCGCCCTCCCCCAAGTTCCCGCCTGACCGGGAAGTGCCACCAACTCCGTCTTCATTGACCGAGATTGCCGATTATTGATGACGCGGCCCACGTGCTGCGCTGGATGCCATTTGCTTGAGCAAATGACGCAGAACTACGTCCACGGCTAAGAACCTTCCCCTCCTTACTCGTCGCTATCGACAACCGTTTGCCCTCGGGCAACTGCGTTGCGTAGCGCCCTGTTTCCCTACCGAGGGCCAGTTCTTGAACAACGAATCGCTATATCAATTCTCTACCCTGACTGTCGTACTGCTGCTGCTTGCCTTCTATGGCGGCACCTATCTGATGACGCTGGGGATCCGCAAGAAAAATGAAGATGCCGATGCCTTCATGGTCTCCAACCATCGCGTTGGCTTCGGCATGGGCGCGGCGAGCATGACGGCTACCTGGATCTGGGCGGCCTCCTTCTATGCTGCCGCCACCTCCGGCTATACCTATGGTGTCTCAGGGCCGATCCACTATGGCCTGTGGGGTGCACTGATGATTCTGTTCATCTACCCCTTCGGTCGCCGCTTCCGCAAGCTGGCGCCCAATGCGCATACACTGGGCGAGCTGATCCATGCGCGCCACGGCTCCTCCAGTCAGCTGATTCTGGCGCTCTCCAACCTGCTGGGTAGCGTGATCAGCCTGATGGTCAACTTCACCGCCGCCGGGGCGCTCGTCTCCGTGCTCTCGCCGCTGTCCTTCCAGGCGGGCGTGATCATGGCGGGCGTGGGGGTGCTGTTCTATACCCTGTGGTCAGGCTTCCGCGCCTCGGTGCTGACCGACTTCGCGCAACTGGTTGCCCTGATGGCGATCGCCATCGTGATCATTCCGGCAGTATTCTTTGCGATGGGTGGCCCGACAGAGCTGGTCGCAGGCCTGGATAACCTGACGCCAGAGCAGGCCAACTTCTTTTCGACGGATGCCATCCTGAATCAGGGTGCGCCCTTCTTCGTCGCGGTACTGGCCTATGCGATCGGTAACCAGACCATTTCCCAGCGCCTGTTCGCCGTCAACGAAGACCACATCAAGCCGACCTTCCTCACCGCGACGCTGGGCTATGGCGCCATCGTTATCGGCCTGGGCATGATTGGCCTGATGGCACTGACACTCGGGGTGGAGCCGCTCAACGGCGACATGAACAACCTCATCCCGCAGATGGTGTCCGAGTATCTGCCGCCGTTCTTCATCGCGCTGTTCTTCATTCTGGTGATCGGCTCGCTGTCCTCCACCGCGGATTCCGACCTTTCCGCGCTGTCCGCCATCATCATGGCCGATGTGTATGGCAAGAATATCGCCCGCGGCAAGCCAGACCCGAAGCGCATGCTCTTCATCGGCCGCTTGACCATGATCATCGCCACGGTACTGGGCATCGTCTTCGCCAGCTTCTCACTGGATATCCTGGTAATGCTGGTCTTCGTCGGGGCTCTATGGGGCGCGATCGTCTTCCCGGTCATCGCCAGCTGCTTCTGGAATCGGGTGACCAACACCGCCTTCACCACGTCGGTCATCGTCGCGATGGTGATGTTCTGCCTGGCACGCTTTGAACTGGTGCCGCTGACGGGCATGAGCGGTCTGTTCTTCGAGCTGCTCGCCAGCATCGGCGGCGGCGTGATCATCGGCCTGATGGTATTCGGCTTCCTGGGGCGCATTCTTGGGATCCTTGCGGGAATCGCGGCCATGATCGCCATGCTGATCTTCGCGACTGACTTCCTGCGCGACTACACCGTCCTGCTGGCATCGCTGACCGCTTACGGCACCAGCACTCTGGTGTGTGTGGTCATGAGCCTCGCCAGCCGACAGGAACGCTTCGACTTCGACACCATCACCGCACGTGTCGGCAACTATGACGAAGCACTCGACTCAGGTGGTCGTGATACGACAACACCGATCCAGACGCAGCCTGCTGCCTCCACCGGCGCATGATTCTGGATAACGTCCGAGACAGAACAGGGAGACAACACACATGACATTGCTATTTGCCACCTACGTACTGGTATGGCCAGTGCTCACCCTGGCGGTATTGATCGTCATCTGCCGCGCGGTCGCACGTGATCGCCGCATCGCACGGAAAGAAAAGCGCGAGCTGGTATAAAGCCCTCTGGCGTGATGTGACGCCATGAACGCAAAAGCCCGCCTCTGGAATGTCCAGAGGCGGGCTTTTGCATGCTGTGGGTACGGCCTCACCTGATCGGTCATCAAGGTGCCAAAAGCTCACCGAATCTCGCTGAGCAGCACGCGGCGTCCCTCGCGCCAGGAAATGAGCGCGGCTTCCGCCAGCTCAAGTGCCGCCAGGCCGTCCTGAGCCCCGGCCAGAGGTGCTCGCTTGTCTTGCCAGGCCGAGACGAAATCGGCGACCTCACGCCCGAATGCCTGAGCATAGCGCTCGAGGAAGAACCATTTGGGTCGTTCATCCATCACTCCCTGCTCGCCCGTGAAGCGCAGTCGCGTATCCGTCTCGTTACGGGCTTCCAGCATGCCCTTGCTGCCGAAGACCTCGATGCGCTGATCATAGCCGTAACAGGCACGGCGCGAGTTGCTGATGCTCGCAAGCTTGCCCGAGACACTCTTGAGGCTGATCAGAACACTGTCCAGATCCCCCGCTTCCCCGATGGCCGGATCAATCAGGCAGCTCCCCGTGACCGATATCTCGCTGATCGGCTCTCCCAGCAACCAAGCAGCCATGTCGAGATCATGAATGCTCATGTCGCGGAAGATGCCCCCGGAAGCCGCGATATACTCAGCGGGCGGTGGCTCAGGGTCACGACTGGTGATGGCGATCATTTCCAGCTCACCAACACGCCCGTCAGTTACCGCCTGCTTGAGCGCCGCGAATTGCGGGTCATGACGACGATTGAAGCCGAGAGCGCAGGTCACTGGGTGCTCTGCCAGCACGGCAAGACACTCACGGGTGCGCGCGAGGTCCAGGTCGATCGGCTTCTCGCAGAGAACTGCCTTGCCAGCACGCACGGCACGCTCCAGAAAGTCGGAGTGAGTCGGTGTCGAAGACGCGATCAATACTGCCTCAATCGCATCAGAGGCAAAGACCTCCTCGGCGGACAGTACCGGCACCGAGTATTCATTGGCCAAGGCTTCGGCGGCCGGCGCGTAGGCATCACTGATGCAGGCAAGCTGCGCTGTCGGATGCTCGGTAATGGCGCGGGCATGCACACGGCCGATACGACCTGCACCCAGTAGAGCAATCTTCATATCCAGAATCCTTTCATGGCGTTGAGGGTGATAATTTTGAGTCGAGGGGGGAGCAAGAACCTGTTCAACTGGCAACGACCATTGGCAACAAGCCAGACTGCTCATCTACTGATGGGGAGCCTCCATGATGAGCGTCTCACGGCGTGGAAGCAGAACGTCAGGGCGTCAGAAATGTCGCCTCATCCCGAATCCCCACCCGGTTACCATCGGGATCATGCAGATGTATGGTCCTGCCCCATGGTGTCTCTTCAATTTCGGCGTCGATTCCCCAGGCTTTGACATCTGCCAATGCCTGATCGATATCCCTGACATTGAAGCGTAGCTTGGCGCTACCTTGTTCTGGGGTCTTGCCGCCTTCAATGGCTTTTCCACCCTGCTCGATCATCAGATAGCCCGCCCCATATGACAGGCAGGTCAGCCTGAAACTGCCATCTTCCTTTCTGAACATCAGCGGCAGTTCGAAAAGACCCTGGTAGAAAGCGACACACTCCTCGAACCGTTCTGTATTCAATATCAGGCCATACCGCGCGACGTTATGCTTCATCCATGTGTCCTCTGGATGTGACTTGGTGTCCTTTGATCATGCCATCGGTATCGGGGCAGAACGATAGTGCCCGGTGCAAGACATGCTCCCGCCAGCACGTGAAGATTGCCAGCGGGAGTAGATAACGACGGCTTGATGAACAGTCCAGAGCGCTCCTGGTTTACTCCGCGGTCAGTGGCAAGCCCTGACGAGCAAGACGACGGCGACGCTTGCTCAAGCGAGTGCCTGTGATGTTCTCGAGCTCCTCCAATGTCTTGCCCTTGGTTTCCGGCACGTAGCGCAGCACGATCATCAAGCTGATGAAGGTCAGGACAGCGTAGAGCCAGAAGCTGAATCCACCACCGACGAGTTCATTGAGGAAGTCGCTCTGGCGCATCATCGGGAAGGTCTGAGTGACGATGAAGCCCAGCAGCCACTGCGCCGCCACGGCCAGTGACATGGCTCGTGCGCGAATGGCATTGGGGAATATCTCGGAGACCAGTGTCCAGCAGACACACCCCCAGGAGATGGCAAACGAGACGACATAGACGATCAGGGCGATCAAGGCACTGATGCCCGGTTCGCCATTGCCGATCACGACACCCAGGAAGGTCATGCCAACAATGCTGCCCAGGCTCCCCGCAATCAACAGCGGACGACGGCCGACCTTGTCGATCAAGAGCATGCCCAGCAGGTTACCGGCGACGAAGGTCACCCCCATGATGGAGGTCTGGAACAGGGCATCTTCATTGCTGGAAGTGACGGCGGACAACACATCCGGGGCGTAGTACATCACCACATTGATGCCGGTCAGTTGCTGGGCAGCTGCGATGAAGATCCCGATGGCCACCAGCCCCAGCATCCCCTTGGTACGCAGCGACGCGTGACGCTTGCTCTCATTGTGCTGGAAGGATTTCTGGATCTCGCCCAGCGTGCGTTCAATGGCGTCGCCATGATAGAAGCGCGCCAAGACTCGGCGGGCATCGTCCAGGCGCCCTTTCAGCACCAACCAACGTGGAGATTCCGGCACGAAAGGAATCAGCACCGCAAACAGAATGGAAATGATCGCTTCAGACCCCAGCATCCAGCGCCAGCCGTGATTCAGGATCCAGGTTTCCGCCATGCCCTTGGCAATGAAGTAGTTCACGAAGAACACCACCATCTGGCCAAAGACCACGGATTGCTGGAACAGACTGACGGTGCGCCCACGCATATACCCGGGTGACATCTCTGAGATATACATCGGTGCCATGACACTGGCCATGCCGACGGCAATCCCGCCGAGAATGCGCCACCAGATGTAGGCATCAAAGGTGCTCGCCAGGCCGGATCCCAGTGCTGACGCCGTGAACATCAACGCTGACAGCATGAAGACGGCCTTGCGCCCATAGGCAATGGACAGCCGTCCGGCGATGAGTGCGCCACCAATACAGCCGATGACCACAGATGAGACTGCCCAGCCCTTCTCGGCGGCGGACAGATCAAAATACTGCGCGATGGGCCCGATGGCCCCGGAGATGACGCCGGTGTCATAACCGAACAGCAGGCCACCCAGGGCGGCCACTAGAATGATCTTGATCAGGAAGACAAGCTGCGCTGGCGTCAGCTTTTCTTGATTGTCGGGTGAGGAGGAATCGGTGGATGCTGAGGGGGTAGCGGTGTCGCTACCGGGGTGTGAAGTGGGCATGACGACCTCTCGTGATCGATTGTTATAGTATTACGAGAACTGCTGAGGCAGGTGTGGCTCGAGTGCTCGTGGCATCTGACGCACCACGCTATCGAGACAAGTCATTGCGGTATCTTCCGTGCCCTGCCGTCTTCTGGCGCGATGACGACAGGGCTTCATGCGGATCAGGCTTCCGCCAGGCCCTTTTCAAGAATGCTGCGTTCAATGAATTCACGGCTTTCGCGGGCATTTTCCAGCGCGCTGTTGTCCTTGGTCGGGTCCACGTCCTGCTCGACGGTGATCCAGCCTTGATAGCCGATGGATTCCAGACTCTCGCGAACCGCATCAAAGTCGACACAGCCCTGGCCCAGCGGGCAGAACACGCCCTGGCCGATGGCGGTATAGAAGTCGATGCCATCCTTCACCACGTTTTCCAGCACCGGCGCCTGAATATCCTTGAAGTGGATATAGGCGACGCGCTTGCCATAGGTGCGAATCAGCTCGGCGGGGTCGATCCCGGCATAGGTGCAATGGCCGGTATCGATGCACAGCTTGACCAGGTCAGAGTCCAGCTCTTTCATGGCGCGATCGACTTCATCACGATACTCGATATAGGTGCCGGCATGCGGGTGAAGCACCGGCATCACGTCATATTCCTGACAGATTTCAGCCACTTGGCGGATAGTGACCATCATCTCGTTCCATTGCTCATCATTGAGACGTGTCGCGGTTTCCTGCTGGCCAGCCTCATCGGTGCGCGGCGAGCTGACGTGATCGATGATGACCATATAGTTGCCCTGCTGCGGCTTGAGCACTTCACAGGTCGCGCGGGTGTAATCCAGGATTTCCTGACGACGTGACGCGTCATGTAGATGCTTGAAGATGGTACCGGCGATCAGCTCGAGCCCTCGGCTGTCCAACGCGGACGCCAGTGCTGCCTGCTCGGTCGGCAGATAGTTGAGCGGACCCAGCTCCGTCGCCTTGAAGCCGGCACCGGCGATCTCATCCAGTACGGTCTGCCAGCTGGGGTTGGCGGGATTGTCGGCAAACTCGATACCCCAGGAACACGGTGCGTTGGAAAGCTTGATTTGCATGAGGATGTCCTTCTCTTTGGTGTTGTCGTTGTCTTTTGAAATAACCATCGTCAGTGGCGCAATGGCGAAGCGACCTCACAGAAACCACCAATCCATGGCGGTGATAGCGTCAGAGTGAGGCGCTCCAGATGCCGGCAGTCAGGTCAGAACGCGACCCAGCGATTCTCGTTGTCAGACGATTCCACACAGCACTCCAGCAACCGCACACCTTCGATACCGGCGTCGATATTGGGGAACCAGAGCGACTCCAACTCCTGCTCTGACAGACCGAGATGCTGAGTACTTCTGCCATCACGGCGCGCTTCGGCGCCCTGCATGGCGAGTGCATAGCGGTGATAGACATTGGCCCAGGATTCGAAGAAGCCTTCGGCATGCCCGCCGCCGATGCGATTGCTATTCACGGCGCTGTCGCCTTCGGCGAGATAGCCCATGCCACGCTCGAGAATGCGGGCCGGCTCGCCCTGCACTTCCAGGCGCAACTGGTTGGGATACTCATCCCACCACTCGATACTGGCCTTCTCTCCCACCACGCGAATCTTCTGTTGGTGCATGGAACCCGCGTTCACGGCGCTGGCCCACAGCGACCCCACCGCGCCGTTCTGGTACTGGAGCAACACCTGGGCGTTGTCTTCCAGCGGCGCACGCGAGGCCACGAAACTCTGGCGGTGGCACATCAGGCGTTCGACCTTGAGTCCGGTGATGAACTGGCCGGCATAGAAGATGTGCGTCCCGAGATCCCCCAGCACATAAGTCGGCCCGGAAACGGCAGGACTGGTACGCCACTTGGCGCCGCTGCTGACCTGCTCCACCGGCTGGCTATGGAAGCCATGAGCGAATTGCATGTTGACCATGCGGATCTGCCCCAGCTCACCCGACTGCACCATGGCACGTGCCTGGTGCAGCATCTGATAGCCGCTATAGCCATACATGACACCGAAGACCAGACCGCGCGCCTGTGCTTCGGCCTTGAGCTCCTCGGCCTCGGCAACCGTGAAGGTCACCGGCTTTTCGCAGATCACATGCAGACCGGCCTTGAGCGCTGCCAGGCTGATGGCATGGTGGGTGCTGTTGGGCGTGGCGATGCTGACCGCCTGAATGCCGTCCTCGCGAGCAGCTTCGGCCTCGAACAGGCTGGCGTAATCCGGGTAGCAACGCTCTGGATCGAGTCCCAGGTTGGTGCCGAATTCACGCCCGCGTTCAGCGTCGAGATCGAAGGCACCGGCGACCAGCTGGAACAAGTTGTCACGATGGGCAGCAGCACGATGGGCGTGGCCGATTTCACTGCCACGGCCACCACCGACCATGGCCCAGCGCAGCGGTGCGATATTGTGTTCTTCATTGAACATCAGGGTTCTCCTGCAAATGCATGGGTGCTGGTAATTGGCGTTGTCATTCCAAGCGTGTTCATGAGGCCCGTTGCGGTGTGCGGTGTGCGCTAGGCCTCACGCAGAATCAGAGCCCGCGACGCTGATGGACACGGCCGGCATTCATGGCGGTGACCTGCGCTTCATCCACGTCCTCGCGGACGACTTCGGGTAGCCCCACATCCCACCAGCAGTCACAGGAAGACCACTTGCTGGAATCGATATCCACCACGATGACGTAGGTCCGCGGGCTCTCCTTGGCGCGCTGGTAGGCGGCCCGGAAATCACTGATGTCACTCAGGTGCTCACCATAGGCACCTTGCGACTGGGCATGCTTGAGGAAGTCGACGCGTACCAGCTCATCGGCCTGGCTGCGACAATCGGCCAGCATGTTGTTGAAGGACGGATTGCCACTGTTGTTCTGCAGCTTGTTGATGACCGCAAACCCGGCGTTGTCACACACCAGCACGATCATCTTGTGGCCCGTCAGCACCGAGCTGTAGATGTCGGAATTCATCATCATGTAGGAGCCATCGCCGACCAGGACCACGACCTCGTTGTCGGGATTGGCGATCTTGGCGCCCCAGCCGCCCGCCACTTCATATCCCATACAGGAGAAGCCGAACTCGATATCGAACTTGCCGAGCTGCTTGCTCTGCCAGTTCATGTTGAGCTCTGCCGGCAAGCCACCGGCGGCAGTCAGCACGGTATCGCCGGGTTCCTGCACCGCATTGACGCTGGCAATGACCTGGGCGTAGGACGCCATCTCGCCGGGCGTGATCTCGCCACGGTTGGCGCACAGGGATTTCCACTCGGCGACCTCAGCCTGGCCCTTTTCCAGCCAGCGCTGATCGGCTTGCCATTCACCCAACCCGGAATCAAGACGCTCCAGCGTGTGGCGAGCATCGCCGATGACCGCCATGGCGCGATGCTTGATGGCATCCATATGCGCCACGTTGACTGACACGATCTTCAGCGCTGGATTACGAAACACCGACCAGGATCCGGTGGTGAAGTCCTGCAGGCGTGTGCCAATGGCCACCAGCACATCACATTGTGCTGCCATGGCATTGGCGGAATTCGAGCCAGTCACACCAATCGGGCCGATATTGCAGGGGTGGGATTGCAGCAGCGAAGAACGGCCCGCAATCGTCTCGACCACCGGAATATTACGACGTTGTGCAAAGTCGGCCAGCAACTGATTGGCTTCGGAATAATGAACGCCACCGCCAGCGATAATCAGCGGCTTCTCCGCCTTTTCCAGCAGGGAAATGGCATCCTGTACAGCACGCGTATCGGCTTCCGGACGACGAATATGATGGATGCATTCTTCGAAGAGTGCCTCTGGATAGTCATAGGCAACGCCCTGGATATCCTGTGGCAATGAAATCATGACCGGCCCGCAATTGGCGGGATCCGTCAGCGTCGCGATCGCTGTCGGCAAGGACTGCATGATCTGTGCGGGATGAGTGATGCGATCCCAATAGCGAGTGACGGGCTTGAAGGCATCATTGACGCTCAGGCTTGGTTGATGGGCATGCTCGACCTGCTGCAGCACCGGGTCTGGCAGGCGTGAGACATGGGCATCGCCGGCGAACATCAGCAACGGAAGGCGGTTGGTGTGCGCAATACCCGCAGCCGTGATCATGTTGGTGGCACCCGGCCCGATGGAGGTGCTGGCGATCCCGATGCGCTGGCGCTTGTTGGCCTTGGCGTAGGCAACGGCGGCAACCGCCATGGACTGCTCATTCTGGCCGCGCCAGATCGGGATCGTGTCCTGGATGTTGTGCAGCTGCTGCCCCAGACAGGTCACGTTACCGTGGCCAAAGATGGCGAACCCGCAACCGAACAAGGTCTCGACACTGCCATCGAGTTCAATCTTCTGCGCCGCCAGGTATCTGGCGATGGCTTCGGAGACGGTCAATTTTATCGTTTTCATTCCTCTCTCCCGACGAGCATATGGCGTTGTTTTATTGTGTGCATTCAGGTCGAAAAATCCGCACCTGAAGCTCAGTGATGATGACGTAGGAAAATGATGGTCAGCGCTGAATTCTTCGCCGCTTGAAAAGACACTAGCAGCGCTTGAAAACGTTTTCACCTTCATTTTCAAAAAAAGTGCTTCCCTTGGATCAAAGTTCAATAAGGATGTCTTGGCATGATTGAAGCAGCCTATAAAGCTGTCGCTTCGATCACCCTTATCCTATTGATCATCCCAAGGAGCACTCGATACCACTCCGGCGAAAGCCGCCATCTCGTTGCCAGTGGCGCTGGCACGAAAAGCGCTTCATGGGGAGTGATGCATGCAAAACGCAGCCTCCCAAAACGCTCTGCGAAAACGCCATGACCACTTCAGCATGGCTAGACGAGGCCACCATCCACGATATAGGTCTGGGCCGTCATCATGCGACTGTCATCCGCTGCCAGGAACAACACCATCCGAGCCACATCCTCGGGCTGTACCCGCTGGTGCAGGCTCTGATTTTCCAATACCTGCTTCTCCAGCTCGGGATTCCACCACAGCGCCTTCTGACGCTCCGTAATGATCCACCCCGGCAGCACGGTATTGACGCGAATCCCCGCATCTCCCATGTCACGCGACAAGGTGCGCGTCAGACCGATGGTGGCCGCCTTCGCGCTCGAATAGGCCGAGATGTCCCGCGAGCGACGCAGGAAGCTGGGCGAGCTGAAATTGATGATCGACCCGCCGCCCGCCGCCTGCATCCCGGCAAAGACTGCCTGACAGGCAAACACCACATGGCGAAGATTGGTGGCCTGAAGGTCATCCCATGTCTCGACATCCAGCTCCGTGAGCGGTACCCGGGTATCACGCGCGGCATTGTTGACCAGGGCCCCTATCGGCCCCCACTCATCTGCTGCAGCCTCGATGACCGTGCGCAGCTGCTGGATGTCAGTCACATCGCAATGTCGGTAATGCACCTCTCCTCCCTGATCGGTCAGACGCGCCGCCAGGGCCTCGCCTGAGGCATCATCGATATCGATGAAACTCACTCGCGCCTGCTGCTCACAGAAATGCTCTACCAAGGTCGCGCCGATGCCGCTGGCGCCGCCACTGATGAAGACATGCCGGCCTTCCAGGCTGGGATAACGTGCGAACTGATTCATTTTGCCTCTCCTCTGATAGCGTATCGCTGGCTCAGGCGAACGACTGCCACGGCCAGGTGCATTCAATAGCCTTCACAATGATTCGCGCTGCGCTCCATGTCCTTCAGTACTGCCTGTGCCCCTGCCATCAACAGACGTGTATCGGCTCCGACCGTGACCAGATCACAGCCACGCGCCAACATCCGTCGCGCATGCGCGGCACTGCCGTTGTGAATGCCGATGACGCTGCCGTGCTGCCGAGCCCGTGCGACAATCTCGTCGATCAAGATATCCATGGGGCCATCACCGTGATCGAACCCAGGTGTGTGCCCGTGTGACAACGCCAGATCCGCAGGGCCGATATAGATGCCATCCAGCCCCTCGACGGCCAGAATCTCTTCCAGGTTCGCCACGCCTTCGCGGGTCTCGATCATGCCCAGCACCAGCATCTCGTCATTGGCATGCTTCGCATAATCAGCTCCGCCATACAGCATGGCGCGATGAGGGCCGAAGCTGCGCATCCCCAGCGGGGGATAACGACAGGCGGCCACCAGTGCCCTGGCGTCATCGGCCGTATTGATCAAAGGCGCGATCACGCCATAGGCCCCCGCATCCAGCACCTTCATGATCAACCCCGGCTCCAGACTTGGCACCCGGACAAGCGGGACGGTGTCAGTGGTGGAGATGGCCGTCAGCATCGGCAGCAGATCGCTGTAATCGATCACCCCGTGCTGCATGTCGATGGTCAGGCTGTCCCAGCCCTGATGGGCCATGATCTCTGCCGAGAAGGCACACGGCATGGAGAGCCAGCCATTCACGACGCCCTCTTTTTGGGCAATGCGTTGCTTGAGGCGATTGAGGCGCATGGGGTCTCCCTCTGGAATTCATCAACGGTGGAGGTCACAAGGGACGGGGCACAAGAGCAGTCACAAGGTCAGTCACGCGTGAGGTTCACGGGTCGTGTCCAGGGAGGGTGAGCGTTCTCCATTCAGCACGTCGGGTGATGCTGGAGAGCGAGAGGCAAAGGTGGCGATGGGGACACCCGGCACCTCGACCTCCAGCGCGAAGACACTGCCAGACAAGGGGGCTGCGGCCAGTGCCTCAGGGCTCATGCCCTTGCGCAAGGTGGTCACGAACAGCGTTGTCATATCGGCCCCGCCAAAGCACGGCATGGTCGGGCCGGGGCATGGCAGGCGGACCTGGCGCGCCAGACGTCCCTGGGCATCCCAATAATTGAGGACTCCGCCAAAGACACCTGCACTCCAGTAGCCTCCCGCCATATCCATCGCCCCACCGTCGGGGCGACCGTGCAGTGCAGGCTGGGTCTCGGCAAACACTCGCGGCGTTCCCATGACACCATTTTCCGGGCAGTAGTCCGCGACATGGATCGTGTCGCGCCGCGTATCCGCAAAATGCATGCGCCGACCATCAGCGCTCCAGGCCAGTCCATTGGCGACAATGAGGCCTGACTGCAGACAATGTGTCTCGCCCGCAGGCGTGACCGAGTAGAAATGCCCCAACGGCCGGGAGCGGCTCGCTTCATCCATGGTGCCGACCACGAACTGCCCATTCGGTGCGACCTTGCCGTCATTGAAGCGCGTGCCAGCCAACGGCTCACCGGGTGGGCAAGCCAGGAACTCCAGTGCACCCGACTCGAAATCGAGCAGATGGATGCCCGAACGCATGGCAACGATCAAACGCCCATCGGCACAGCGCCCGAAGGCACCCAAGGTCTCTGGCAGCACGCGACGCTCTCGCTTGCCATCACTCAGGCAGTAGCGCTCGATCGCCGGGGCATAAAGGTCCGCCCATAACAGGCTGTTGCGACTGGCATCCCAGACCGGGGATTCACCCAATTCCGCCCGGCTCTCTATCAACAGTTCGATTTCCGCCATTTCCTGGACTCCCGTCGACGATGGCTATGGCACATGCGTGGATACCCCTGCGGGCTTACACCTTCTATCTCTCTGCCCCGGTACTCACGACCTTATCTCCCTGCCTCAGGCAGCGGCGCTCAATAGATATCGGGCTCAGGGGTACTGCCAGGGGCACCATTGGCAAAGTCGAAGTCACAGCCTTCATCTGCCTGGGTGACATGCGATTTGTAGAGAGAGGCATAGCCATGAGGGTGCCGGTCCTTGGGCGGCTGCCAATCTGCCAGTCGACGTTGGATCTCCTCCTCATCGACCATCAGGTCCAGCCGCCGATTGGGGACATCCACGGCGATGATGTCGCCGGTCTTGACGATGGCCAACGGCCCGCCGACGGCGGCTTCCGGCGCCACATGCAGAATGCAGCTCCCGTAGCTGGTGCCACTCATGCGCGAGTCGGAGATACGCAGCATGTCGCGCACGCCCTGTTTCAGCAGCTTGGCCGGAATCGGCATCATGCCCCACTCCGGCATGCCGGGGCCGCCCACCGGTCCGCCATTCTTGAGCACGATGATGCTGTCAGCCGTGACCGGGAGGTCTTCATCATCGATACGCGCCTTGAGGTCGGCGATATTCTCGAACACATAGGCAGGCCCTTGATGGACATGCAGACGAGGGTCCGCCGCGGTCGGCTTGATGATGGCCCCCTTCGGCGCCAGGCTGCCGGTCAGTACGGCAGTCCCGCCCGAGGCATTGACCGGCGTGTCCAGCGGGAGAATGACTTCCGGGCGCCAGACCTTGGCGCCCTCGATGTTGTCGCCCAGGGTGCGGCCGGTCACGGTCATGGCAGAGAGCTTCAGCTCACTGCCGATGTTCGTCATCAGTGCCGGCAGCCCTCCGGCATAGAAGAAGTCTTCCATCAGATATTCGCCGGAAGGCTTGAGGTTCAGCACCAGCGGCACGCGACGCGATATCTCGTTGAAGCGCTCCATCGGCAGCGTGATTCCGAGACGACGTGCCATGGCCACGATGTGGATGATGGCGTTGGTCGAGCCACCGATCGCCATGTCGACGGCAATCGCGTTATCAAAGGAGGCCTCGCTCATGACATCGGTCGGCTTGAGATCTTCCCAGACCATTTCCACCGCTCGCTTGCCGCTGGCGTAGCACATACGGTTGTGATTGGCGTCCACCGCGGGGATGCTTGAGGCCCCTGGCAGGCTCATGCCCAGAGATTCACCGATCGACATCAGCGTTGCCGCCGTGCCCATGGTCATGCAGGTGCCCGGAGAGCGGGCAATCCCATTCTCGATCTCGTTCCAGTCACTCTGACTGACGTTGCCGATACGTCGCTCATCCCAGTACTTCCAGACATCCGTACCACTCCCCAACACCTGCCCACGGTAATTGCCGCGCAGCATGGCACCAGCGGGGACATAGATGGTCGGCAGATTCATGGAGATCGCGCCCATGAGCACGCCCGGCGTGGTCTTGTCACACCCGCCCATGACCACGGCGCCATCCACGGGGTAGCTGCGCAGCAATTCCTCGACTTCCATGGCCAGCATGTTGCGATACATCATGGCGCTGGGTTTCATCAATTGCTCACCCAATGACATGGCAGGCAGTTCGACAGCAAAGCCCCCCGCTGCCGTGATACCACGCTTGATATCCTTGACCCGCTCAGGAAAGTGAGAATGGCAGGTATTGAGGTCGTTCCAGGTATTGATGATGGCGATCACCGGCTTGCCGACGAACTCCTCTCCCCAGTAACCCATCTGCTTGACGCGAGAGCGATGCCCGAAAGAGCGCAGATCATCCTGCTTGAACCAGCGATTACTGCGCAGATCGTCGACCCCTTTCCTGTTCATCCCGTACTCCTTACAACGTAATTGACCGAACAATGGCATAGCAGAATCCGCACCGGCTGCCTCGAGGGCGGCCCGTCATTGCGTAATTCCTGAATGAAGTGGCGTTGGCTATCTCAATGGAACAGCCGAATCAGCGCGTCAATTGACTGTCCGCCGTGATGGGAGAGACACCCAATCGCCATTTCGTCGACTGGAGTCGAGCGCGGTGGCGGCGAACTCGACACCACGCACACCACTGCGCAGGTCGGGATACCAGCAGGCCAATGGGTGCGGCTCAGTCCCCTGCTGGCAGGCAGTGATGTCCTCATGGAGGTCGCTATACAGGGAAGAAAAGGCTTCGCGATAACCTTCGGGGTGTCCAAAGGCCACACGAGAGATGCGCGTGGAGGCTTCATGAAGTCCCGCTGCCCCTTTGGAGAGCAGCACAGGAGCGCCATCAAGACGGCGGAACAGGAGCTGATTGGGGGTTTCCTGATGCCATTCGAGCCCCCCGAGACTGCCGAAGATCCGGAAGCTCAGGCCATGCTCGGCGCCGGCAGCCGCCTGGGTAATCCACATCAGGCCGCGGGCACCATTGCCATAGCGCAACATTACGTTGGCATTATCGTGCGCTTCGCGTCCGGCCACGCTGGCCGTGACATCGGCACTCAATTCACCGGTCTCAAGCCCGGAAACATACTCGAGCATATGAAAGGCGTGGGTCGCGATATCATTGAGAATCATCGACTCCCCCGCGATGGCGGGGTCCATATGCCAGTCGTGGCCTGCCTTTTCCGCATCCGTCAGGCAGGCCAGGTGCCCCTGAACGTAGTCACACTGCAGCTGACGGATTTCACCGAGCTCGCCATTCTCGATCATGGCGCGTGCCTGACGCACCATGGGATAACCGGTATAGCCATAGGCCATGCAGAAGCGCAGCCCTGCCCGCTCGGCAATCGCTTCAAGCTCGCGAGCCTGAGCCGGATCATTGACCAGCGGCTTTTCACAGACGACATGAAAGCCCAGCTCCAGAGCCAGCTTGGCCAGGACGAAGTGACTATCGTTGGGCGTGAGAATGGCGATCACCTCAGCACCATCTTCGCGGGCAGCTTCCTCGCGTAGCAGTGATTCACCATCGCCATAACCACGTGCGATGTTGAGTTGCTCCGCCTGCTGGCGAGCACGCTCGGGATTCGATGACAGCGCACCGGCGACGACACGATACCGTCCATCCATCTGCGCCGCCGCACGATGGACCTGACCGATGAAAGACTGAACGCCTCCCCCGATCATCCCCATGCGCAGCACTTTGGGGGCCAAAGTGCTCGACTGGTGTTCCGCTGTCTGCTGTGAGCTTAAACGGTGATCGAATGAGGGCGGTGTCTGCTGAGTCATTGGGCGTCTCGGCTTCAGGCGTGGATGGCGTTATTGTTCTATCGCGTACCACAGGGGCTTTTCCT
Source organism: Cobetia sp. SIMBA_158 (assembly GCF_046566945.1). Taxonomy (NCBI): domain Bacteria; kingdom Pseudomonadati; phylum Pseudomonadota; class Gammaproteobacteria; order Oceanospirillales; family Halomonadaceae; genus Cobetia; species Cobetia sp. SIMBA_158. The sequence goes on along the minus strand of NZ_JAWJYL010000014.1, from coordinate 24,485 downwards.
TGGCTTTGGTACGCTGCATATCAAGCAGCCTAGCGCAGCCAAACCGGCTTTGAAAATGTTTTCAAAGCCATTTAGACCAAGGGACGAGAAAGAACGAAAATCCACCGATGTGCCAACGAATCGCCAGTATTCCAGGCGGACTACCAAGAGAGTGCTGCTCCGCCACCAGAGAAGATTTCACGAGAAAACTATCAAGCGTTCTGCAGTGCGCGTGTCAGTTGACGTGACGAGTCGAACCGCGTTGCGTGATCTGACACGGCATGATGACCCGACTGGGCGCCATGCCACCTTGCTTGATGCGCGCGAACAACAACGACACCGTCTTGTTGACCATTTCCGTGAATGGCTGGCAGATCGTCGTCAGATCATAGGATTTGCTTGAGGCAAAGCGAATGTCATCCACCCCGACGATACCGATATCCTGTGGTATGCGGTGCGAGAACTCATGACGTATGGCGTCCATGCCGCCACATGCCATGATATCGTCAAAGTAGAAGATGCTATCAGGAATGACCTCCGCCTCTGCGAACAACTCACAGGTAGCTTCATAACCCGCATCGTAGCTGTGGCGATGCCCTTCCCCCACGCCATGCAAGGTCAGCCCGCGCTGCTCCAGCCGCTCGATGAAGCCACGCTTTCTATCCAGCGTGGCCTGCTCCTTGGTCGACGCCCCCACATAGGCCAGCCGACGATAACCGAGATCAATGAGATGATCTGCTGCCATGCGCCCCATCTCGACATCGTCACAGGTCACCACACAGGCGCCGGAATCTTCTCCATCACGCCCGAATATGGCCACAGGCGTATTCTGCTTCGCACAGGCCTCGACCAACTCCGGCGGCACCGATGCAGAAGTGACGATCAAGGCATCGACATGATATTCCATCACCAACGAGACAGCCTCCGAGATGCTTTTCTCGGTATTCACGTTGATCAACAAGGTGTGGCAGTTATGCCGCTGAATCGCAGCAGAAAATTCGCTGAGAATCGCCAGGTAGACAGGGTTCTCGAAATTGGTCACGAGAATCCCGATCAGGCTGGATTGCGACTTGATGCCTCGTGCCAGACGATTCGGCTTGTACCCCATTCGCTCGGCTACCGCCAGGATCCGGCTACGCATCTCGGGGGAGCTGCTGCCTTCAGGATTCATTGCCCGAGAGACCGCCGCAATCGAGACGTTGGCCTCCTTGGCAACTTCAGTGATGGTGACACGCTTGGATGAGGATATGTCCTCGGACTTCTTCATGCTCACTCCCTAACGGGGCTCAATGCTCAACATCTCATCAAGGCATTCCACCCCACATTGGATAATCATTGGCCGACCATACCGCGGATCACGCAAGCATGCAGCAGGCGCATGATGAAGAATACAGCCATATCACGTTGGCTTTGACGAGTGCCACCAGGGAGTCAATAGCCGCCTTTCGATAACACGACCCTGGCGACTATCTCTGGCAGCACGACGACTCAGGACCCCAGTAGAACTGACGCAACAGCCGATGCATCGGTTGCTGGAGCCTCGTCGCGGTACCCCCAGACGATGACCCTGGATACGACTCGGAGGTCGCCAATCACGAAGATGTCGCAAAGGGCTTTGACAGTAAATGTATTGCCATGCCCTCTATAGCCCCACCTGGCGAGGGACCACGGAGAATATCAATGGCTTGACACGCCAGTACTTCTCCAAGGGGCAGTCTCCAAGAATGTCAGTAATACTGAGCTACGCAAGGTGCGTCGAGAAACGGAATGACCATTCTCGACAGCGCCTCGGCTATCGAATAGCCATCCCAAGTATTCTCGAGAGAATGTTCTAAACCCCTGTATACCATGCGTGCTGCTCTTGTTGCTGGAGCTCAGACACAAAAAACCGATGCCTGCAAAGCGCAAGCATCGGTAACATGGAATATATATTAAAAAGCTTTACGAATCGGACAGTTTATTCCATTCCTTTTCAGCGTCTTCTTTGTTCATGCCATAACGCTCTTGAACCTTTCCGACAAAGTGCTCCTTGCGACCCGCAATTTCGTCGACATCTTCATCTGTAAGCTCTCCCCAACCTTCGCGGACCTTACCTTTGAGTTGCTTCCACTTACCTTCGGCGATATCACTATTCATGGCAGTCTCCTAAATCAAACAGATAATGCGACAAATAAAAATCAACCAATGACCAGTCACATGCTGTGATTGAGCCTCATGGCAGGCCACGAATATAAGCTAGCACAGATATTAGGGCTCAACAACAGCCCTACCGCTTCACCTCATTGGTGGCGCGACCACTGACTTTACATAAAATATAGCGCGAGCCAGCCGACTCAATACAACATCATCGACAGAAAGTTCCCTTCATCTTTCCGTGACATACTGCCATTCCCCTGCCTTCAAAAATCAATATAAAAACTGCCATTAAATATATAAGGAGGAAATATTCAGCATACCCCATCAACAACTCACTATAAGGTGCCGGATGATCGATTCTTACAATGAACCTATCCTTTATTGGCCTCTCGTATACCCAACAAGCAATTCATACAGAAAAGGCATCATGGGTATCAAGCTGCATAATCAAGAGACAACGATACTGAAAATTCATGCCGACTTCCTAAGCAGATCCTCCCAGCATTACGAACAAGATCTCGCTCGTCAGTTTGCGGTCAGCGTCTCAACCATCCAACGATGGCGTTACAAAAAACCCGCGGCTAGCCGCGGGCAAGATCGAAACACTGGCAGGCGATGATCAGCTTGGCATCCTGCTCCTAGAACCATACCTCGCTCTGGACACCGAAGGCCCATTCGCCTCCCGTGAAGCCTGCACTCCCGAGGGCATCGTCTTCGGAGTAATCATTGAGCTCCTCATCCCAGTCACTCCAGGACGCGAACAGGCGAATTTCCGGACGCTTCCAGAAGCCACCGACTTCAGGCTTGAAGGTCGGTGCAATAGTGAACTTGCGATACCCGCCTTCCACGGCATTGCCTGTCGAGCCGGGGTCCAGGTCCATCCATTGATAGCTCAGCTCGTACTGCATCTCGAAATTCGTCGTCAGCTCATTGGCCAGACGCGCATTGAAGGTCGCCCAGGAATACTCATCTCCGTCGTCGTAGCGATCTTTGCTCACCTCTGCCAGAACGGCTGGTGCGAAGCGCCACTTGGGTGCGAGATAGGTCGTGCCGTAAAGCCCCAAGCGAGTAGAGGTGGCGTCATCCGTCAGGTTCCCGTCAGCCCCGATGACCTTGGTCTCCGCGCCGAGCCCGCGGCCATGCAGCACGGCGGCCTTGAAGCTGCCATCGGCGAGGCCAAAGAAGCTGTCGCCATGGTAGGCCAGCATGGTGTGGAAGCCGGAATCGGCCGCTTCGGCCCCCGTGTCCATGGCGCGCTCTTCATTGTCTGCCGCCGATAGGGCACTGACCATCCACTGCCAGTGGCCGACATAGTTGTTCATGGTGAACGTCAGGTTGTCGGTATTACCGCCAGTATCGGAGTCCTCTGTCGGGTATTCACTGTAACTGCGCCCGTAGACCGAGAAGTTGGCTTTCCAGTCATCGGCAAGCTGAACGTCGTAGATACCTGCGCCGGTCCCGGCGAGGAAGATGAAATCGCTGTCTAGCCAGTGGATATCGAAGTTGTCCCGATCGAAGCGCTTGCCCGCCCAGATGGAGGAATTCTCGAAGGCGCCGGTAAAGCTCGGCAGATCGCTCAACTCCACGAAGACCTGTCGTACGTTCAGACTGGACTCGTCCGAGGTCCAGTCGTTACTGGTCTCTACTCCGTCGGCAATCATGGTGCGGTAAAGCGCCTTCGTCCCGTTGTCGTAGCGGGTCTTGTAGTTGAATACCGACTCGACGTAGGTGTCGGGCTCGTTCCCCAGCCGCCCGACCGCCCCGCCCACCGAGCCCGCCGGCGTGAGATAGGGGCCGCCTTCGATGCTCTTTCCTCCTTCGCCGATCAATAGCCCAGAGCGGGCATAGGCATTGAAGGAGAAACCTTCTTCGCCACTGGCCTGGCGCTCGACGGCCGCCAGACGCTCTTCGAGGTCCTCGGTCTGCGCGGTCACGCGCGCGGGTTGATCAGCCTCATTCGACTGGCGCTGAACGGCCATCGCGCGCTCTGCCTCGGCGGCGCGACGCTCAGCCGCTCTGGCCCGTTGTTCGGCGTCATCGATACGCTGTTCCAGCTCTGCGAGCCGCGCCTCGATATCGCCTGTCCCGTCGGCATTGGCGAGTCCATTGGTGCTCATGACCGCTATGGCAACGGCCATGACAAGTGGGGTCTTGAGCGGGTGCTGAGGGGGAGTTGTCATGTTGAAGAGAGCCTTTGTTGTTGTTGACGAATCACTCGCTTGGCGATGATCAGCGAAGTGGCGCCCGAATCATTGGCGTTGGAGGGGTGGCCACACTCACTTAATCGTTTAAGACCCTAGTGGCAATCCGGCGCTCCAGACACACGACTTATGTCGAAATTCGACCAAAGGGGAGCGATCACCGCGTAAAACTCCCATTTCTGGCGACATATCGGTGACAGCAAGACCAAAGTTCAGGTTGCGGATATCGACGCCAATCGCTTGACTGTGATCACGCCTTAATCGATTAAGAAGCCACCATCGGACGACGTTGTGACTCTCCCCCACCCAGACGTCCGATGCGGGTCAAACAACAACAAGTGACGAGGATCCACCATGCAACGCAAGACGCTAATCGCCTCAAGCTTCGCCCTGCTGGGAGCGGCCACCACCGCCCCTGCCATGGGCGCGGACCTGACCATCTCCTGCGGTGCGGTCGGAGCCGAACTGGAACTCTGTGAACAGGGCGTCGCTGCCTGGGAAGACAAGACCGGCCATGAGGTCGATATCGTCTCCACGCCCAATTCCTCGACGGAACGCCTCTCGCTCTATCAGCAGATTCTGTCGGCCCAGTCCGGTGACATCGACGTCTTGCAGATCGATGTGGTCTGGCCGGGCCTGCTCGGCAATCACCTGCTTGATCTGCACCAGACGCTCGGCGAAGAGGCAGCGCAGGGCCACTTCAAGACCATCATCGACAACAACACGGTCGATGGCCGCCTGGTGGCCATGCCCTGGTTCACGGATGCCGGGGTGCTCTACTACCGCAAGGACCTGCTGGAGAAGTACGGGTTCGCACCTCCCGAGACATGGCAGGAGCTGACAGAGACTGCCACGCAGATCCAGGCCAAGGAACGCGAGGCCGGCAGGGAGAAGATGTGGGGTTACGTCTTCCAGGGACGTACCTATGAGGGCCTGACCTGCAATGCGCTGGAATGGGTCGCCAGCAACGACGGCGGCGCCATTGTCGATGTCGATGGCGAGATCACCGTCGACAACCCCAATACGGCCTCCGCTCTCGACCTGGCCGCCAGCTGGATCGGCGAGATCACCCCGCAGGGGGCGCTCAATTATTCCGAGGAAGAAGCCCGCGGCATCTTCCAGTCCGGCAACGCCGTCTTCATGCGCAACTGGCCCTACGCCTGGTCGCTGACCCAGAGCGATAACAGCAAGGTGGCTGGCAAGGTCGGGGTGGTCAAGCTGCCTCACGGCGCCGAGGGAGAAAGCGCAGCGGCGCTGGGCGGCTGGAACCTGGCGGTCTCGAAGTACAGCGAGAACCCCGAGCTCGCCTCACAGCTGGTGGCTTTCCTCACCGGTGAGTCCGAGCAGAAACGCCGGGCCATCCAGGCCGCCTACAACCCGACCCTCACGGCGCTGTATCAGGATGAAGAGGTGCTCACCGCCGTGCCCTTCTTCGGCACGCTCTACGACACCTTCACCAATGCCGTGGCACGTCCGTCTGCCGTCACCGGTGACAACTACGGCCAGGTCAGCAACGCCTTCTTCAATGCGACCCACAGTGTGCTGAGCGGCGAGCAGAGCGGCGCCCAGGCCGTGGCTCAGCTGAAGGGCGAGCTGGCTCGCATCAAACGTCGTCGCTGGTAACCCGGGAGGTTTCGCATGACAACCACGCTCAATGAGTCAGTGCCGACGGATACGCCCTCGGCCCGGACCCGCAAACGCGGCACCAAGGTCAGACGCCAGCGGGTACGTGCGGCCTGGACCTATCTCACGCCGATGCTGGTCGCGCTGGCCCTGGTGGCCGGCTGGCCACTGCTGAGAACCTTCTACCTCAGCCTGACCGATGCCTCGCTCTCGGACACGACCGGCGCCGCCTTCATCGGCTTTGAAAACTATCTCGTGAAGGACGACGGCGTCTGGTACGGCCTGCTGGCTGACCCGGTGTGGTGGAATTCCGTCTGGAACACCGTCTATTTCAGCGTCATCTCGGTGTCGCTGGAAGTCGTCTTCGGCATCATCGTGGCCCTGCTGCTCAACGCCGAATTCAAGGGGCGCATGCTGGTCCGCGCCGCGGTGCTCATCCCCTGGGCCATCCCGACCATCGTCTCCGCCAAGATGTGGGCCTGGATGCTCAATGACCAGTTCGGAATCATCAACCACCTGTTGATGGGGCTGGGGCTGATCGATGCGCCACTGGCCTGGACGGCGGATGCCGATCTTTCGATGTGGGCCGTGATCATGGTCGATGTGTGGAAGACCATCCCGTTCGTGGCACTGCTGGTACTCGCCGCGCTGCAGATGCTGCCCAAGGATTGCTATGAAGCCGCCGAGGTCGATGGCATTCACCCGGTGAAGGTGTTCTTCCGTGTCACCCTGCCATTGATCACCCCGGCCCTGCTGGTCGCCGTGATCTTCCGTCTTCTCGATGCACTGCGCGTCTTCGACGTCATCTATGTGCTGACCTCCAACTCGTCCAGCACCATGACCATGTCAATCTACGCCCGCCAGCAACTGGTGGAGTTCCAGGACGTGGGCTACGGCAGTGCCGCCTCCACGATGCTATTCCTGATCATCGCGCTGGCCGTCGTGGTCTACCTCTACCTTGGCCGCCGCCAACTGGGAGTGGATAAATGAATCAGCATCCGATGAATCGCTACCAGATGACCCGACTCGCCAAGCTGGTCGGTAAATGGGCCTTGATCGCCATCATCATCGTCTACGCCGTGTTCCCCTTCTATTACGCGGTCATCACCTCACTGAAACCGTCCAGTGAGCTGTTCGAGGTCAACTACTGGCTGACCTCACTGGACTTCAGCAACTACGCCCAGATCTTTGCGCAGAAGAGTTTCCTGCAGGCGATCGGCAACTCGATCCTGATCGCCTTGAGCGTCGTGTTGATCGCGCTGCTGCTGGGCATCACCGCCTCCTATGCACTGGGACGCGTGCGCTTTCGCGGCCGCTCCACCGTGATGCTGATCATCCTCGGGGTCTCGATGTTCCCTCAGGTCGCGGTGCTGTCCGGGCTGTTCGAGGTGATTCGCAGCCTGAATCTCTACAACAACCCCGGTGGCCTGATTCTCAGTTACACCATCTTCACGCTGCCCTTCACCGTCTGGGTGCTGACGACCTTCATGCGACAGCTGCCCATGGAGTTGGAAGAGGCCGCGATCATGGACGGCGCCACGCCATGGGAGACCATCACCAAGGTCTTCCTGCCCCTGATGTGGCCGGCCATGGCCACCACCGGGTTGCTCGCCTTCATCGCGGCCTGGAACGAGTTCCTGTTCGCCTTGACCTTCACGCTGACCGACAGCGAACGCACCGTGCCGGTCGCCATCGCTCTGATCTCCGGCGGCAGCCAGCATGAGCTCCCCTGGGGCCCCATCATGGCCGCCTCCGTCACCGTCACCATACCGCTGGTCATCCTGGTAATGATCTTCCAGCGCCGCATCGTATCCGGCCTGACCGCCGGCGCCGTCAAAGGATAATCTTCATGTCATTGCTCGAAACCCAAATGCAGACCTCCTCCAGCTGGTGGCGCGGTGGCGTCATCTACCAGATCTACCCGCGCAGCTTCCTGGACAGCAACGGCGATGGGATCGGGGATCTGCCGGGCATCACCGCCAGACTCGATTACGTGGCCTCCCTGGGCGTGGATGGCATCTGGCTGTCGCCCTTTTTCACCTCTCCGATGCTCGACTTCGGGTATGACATCAGCGATTACCGTGATGTCGACCCGATGTTCGGCACCCTGGAGGACTTCAAGGTGCTGCTGGAGCGCGCTCACTCGCTCAATCTCAAGGTCATGATCGATCAGGTGATCAGCCACACCTCCGATGAGCATCCCTGGTTCCAGCAAAGCCGTCAGGACCGGACGAATGACAAGGCCGACTGGTTCGTGTGGGCAGACCCCAAGCCCGACGGCACGCCGCCCAACAACTGGCTGTCGATCTTCGGCGGCTCGGCCTGGACCTTCGATTCACGCCGCCAGCAGTATTACCTGCATAACTTCCTGACCAGCCAGCCCGACGTGAACTTCCACCACCCGCAAGCCCGGCAGGCACAGCTCGACAACATGCGTTTCTGGCTGGAGCTGGGCGTCGATGGCTTCCGTCTGGATACCGTCAACTTCTACTTCCATGATCAGGCCCTGCGCGACAATCCGCCGGTACCGGCGGGCGAGGCCAAGACACTGGGCGCGCCGGATTCCAACCCCTATACCTGGCAGCGACACGTCTATGACCTGAGCCGTCCGGAAAACCTCGACTTCCTGAAAGACCTGCGCGCCCTGATGGATGAATACCCGGGCACCACCACAGTGGGCGAAATCGGTGATGACAAGCCGCTGGAGCGCATGGCGGAGTACACCGCCGGGGGAGACAAGCTGCACATGGCCTACGGGTTTGATTTGCTCAATGCCCCGCACTCCGCAGGCTATCTGCGAGAAGTCATCGAGCGCTTCCAGCGCCTGGCCGGTGATGCCTGGCCATGCTGGGCCCTGTCGAACCACGACGTCGTGCGCAGCGCCACACGCTGGGGTGCCGACGAAGACCCGGTGGCCTATCCCAAGGTCGCCCTGGCCATGGTGTTGTCACTGCGCGGCAGCGTCTGCCTCTACCAGGGTGAGGAGCTGGGCCTGCCGGAAGCCGAGGTGCCCTTCGAGCGCATCCAGGACCCCTACGGCAAGGTGCTGTGGCCGGAATTCAAGGGCCGCGACGGTTGCCGGACTCCCATGCCCTGGCGTCAGACGGCCCGGGGGGACTTCTCGAATGTCGAGCCTTGGCTGCCGGTCGATGAACGCCACCTGCCGCTGGCCGTGGCCAATCAGGAAGACGACGCCAACTCGGTATTGCATGCCACACGCACCCTACTGAATTTCCGCCGCCAACACCCGGTACTGCGCGAGGGGAACATTGAACTGGTGGACGTGGGTGACGAGCTGCTGGGCTTTCAGCGCGAGCACGATGGCCAGCGCATGCTGTGTCTCTTCAACCTGACCGGCACCGAACGGACCACCGCACTGCCGCAAGCCTACGCAGGCGGCGCGCGCCTTCTCGGGGGCACGGGCTTCACTGCCGAACTGGACGAGGCTCAGCCCCAGGCAGCGCGCCTGGTACTGCCGGCCTATCAGGCTGCCTTCCTGGCACTCGACTAACCTTCTTTCGAAAGCCGGTGCCGAGCACCGGCTGGGAGTCGCAAGATGACAAGCGTAACCCTCTCCAAGATCAACAAGACCTTCGGCAGCACGCACATCATCAAGGACCTGGACCTGAAGATCGGCAGCGGAGAATTCGTGGTCTTCGTCGGGCCGTCAGGCTGTGGCAAGTCGACCTTGCTGCGCCTGATCGCCGGGCTGGAATCGATCAGCGAAGGTGAGATGCATATCGCCGGCGATCTGGTCAATGACCTCCCCCCGCGTGAGCGCGGCGTGGGCATGGTCTTCCAGTCCTATGCGCTCTACCCGCACATGACGGTGTACGAGAACATGGCCTTCGGCCTCAAGCTTGCCAAGGCCGACAAGGACAACGTCGAGCAGCGCGTGATGGAAACGGCGCGCATCCTCCAGCTCGAGGAGTTGCTGAATCGCAAGCCCAAGGAGCTTTCCGGTGGCCAGCGCCAGCGCGTCGCCATGGGGCGCGCCATGGCGCGTGAGCCCAAGATCCTGTTGTTCGACGAGCCGCTCTCCAACCTGGATGCCTCGCTGCGCGTCCAGATGCGCAACGAGATCGCCCGCCTGCACCATCGCCTGGGCTCCACCATGGTCTACGTCACCCATGACCAGGTCGAAGCCATGACGCTGGCCGACAAGATCGTGGTACTGCGTGATGGGCGCATCGAGCAGGTCGGCAGCCCCCAGACGCTCTATCAGGCGCCGGCGACCCGCTTCGTGGCCGGCTTCATCGGCTCCCCGACCATGAACTTCCTGCCGGCAGAGCTGCTGCGAAGCGAGGGCAATGGCTGTCGCATCGCGACGCCCGGGATCGGCGAACTGGATCTGCCTCGCGATGCCGGCGACGAACGCACCGGCAGCCGCCTGACGCTGGGGATTCGTCCCGAACACCTCTGCCTGGAAGAGGCTCGTGGCGACAACGCCTTCGAGATCGTCAACGTCGAGTACCTGGGCAACGAAGTCTATGTCTATCTGGACCCGAAAGACGGCGACAGCCTGCTGATCCACCGCAGTGAAGCCCCCAGTCAATGGAAGATCGGCCAACGCGTCGCGCTGGTGCCGGACCTGGAGCACGTGCATCTCTTCGACAGCCAGGATCGCGCGTTGAGCCTGACTCAGCAACGCCAGGCAGCCTGACGTTCAGGGCCTGTTCTGCAGGGCTTTTCCTCGAGGACCTGGCAGCCAGGACTGAGTATCCAGCGCCTGCTTACGGCGCCTCAGGCCAACCGCTTCATTCTCCGCAAGGACCGCACGGGCGGGAGCCATGGCTCCCGCCCAGGAGACTCGCATGTCCACGATTCGAGACACCCAGGTGTCGGCCCACGATTGGTGGCGCGGCGCCGTCATCTATCAGATCTACCCGCGCAGCTTTCAGGACAGCAATGGCGATGGCATCGGTGATCTGCCGGGCATCCTCGAGCGCCTGGATTACATCGCCTCGCTGAATGTCGATGCGATCTGGCTATCTCCCTTCTTTACCTCGCCCATGAAGGACTTCGGCTATGACATCAGCGACTATCGCGATGTCGACCCGATGTTCGGCACCCTGGAGGACTTCGACCGTCTGGTCGAGGCAGCGCATGCGCGCGGCCTGAAAGTCATCATCGATCAGGTGCTCTCACACACCTCCGACGCCCACCCGTGGTTCGAGGAAAGCCGCCAGAGCCGCGATAACCCGCGCGCCGACTGGTATGTCTGGGCAAACCCCAGACCCGATGGCGCACCGCCCACCAACTGGCAATCGATCTTCGGGGGCTCCGCGTGGCAATGGGACACTCGCCGCTGCCAGTACTACCTGCACAACTTCCTGATCGAGCAGCCGGACCTCAACTTCCATCACCCCGAGGTCGTGACGGCCATTCTTGAAGAAGTGCGATTCTGGCTGGAGCGGGGGGTGGATGGCTTCCGTCTGGATGCCATCAACTTCTGCACACATGGTGAGCTAAAGGATAACCCACCGCGGCGTGAGATCGCCGAGGGCTTCATTGGCGTGCGCCCGGACAACCCCTACGGCTATCAACAACATCTTCACGACAAGACCCAACCCGAGAACCTCGCCATTCTCGAACGGCTGCGGAGTCTGCTCGATGAATACCCCGGCACCACCAGCGTTGGCGAGGTCGGTGACGATGACTCCTTGCGCGTGATGGCCGAGTACACCCGGGGCGACCAGCGGCTGCACATGGCCTATTCCTTCGATCTGCTGACCGAGAACGCCTCACCTGACCACCTCCTGGCGACCCTACAGACGATGGAAGCGCAGATCGGAGACGGCTGGCCGTGCTGGGCGCTGGGAAACCACGATGTCACACGCTTGGCAACGCGCTGGGACGCCGAAGCCTCGCCGGCGCGCCTGCGCCTCTATCTCGCCTTCCTGCTGACCCAGCGCGGCAGCGTCTGCCTGTATCAGGGCGAAGAACTGGGGCTGAGTGAAGCCCAGCTACGCCATGACCAGCTGGTGGACCCCGCCGGCATCACCTTCTGGCCACGCTACAAGGGACGCGACGGCTGCCGGACGCCCATGCCGTGGCAGGCCGGTGAGTCACATGCGGGCTTCTCTCGCGTGTCTCCCTGGTTGCCGGTTCCCGACTTCCACCATGCCTTGGCCGTCGACCATCAGGAACACGACCCGGCATCGCTGTTGAATGCCAGCCGGGAGCTGCTCGCCTTCCGCCGCCGTCACCCCGCTCTCAGCCGAGGGGAGATCCACTTCCACTCGCTGCATGAGGAAGTCATCTGCTTCACGCGTCACTCAGGCGGCGAGTCGTTGCTGATCGCGCTCAACTTCTCTGCTCAGGCCCTGACTCTGAAGACCGCCTGGCGAGCGGAAGCCCTCGAGGATGCCCCCGGCATGATCAATGGTCACTGGCAGGCAGGTCGCCTGACGCTGCCGCCCCACGGCGTTGCCATCGCGCGCTGTGCTGGCGAGGCGCACTGAATCTCCCGCTTGCCGATCACGCGACTCACAAGGAGGTCATGATGACCCTGTCTCAACTCGATCCTCACGCACGCCTCGACTGGTGGCGTGGTGCCACGATCTATCAGATCTACCCCCGCAGTTTCATGGATGCCAACGGCGACGGCATTGGCGACCTGGCCGGCATCATCGAGCGCCTGCCCCATGTGGCCAGTCTCGGCGTGGATGCCATCTGGCTATCCCCTTTCTTCACCTCGCCGATGAAGGATTTCGGCTATGACGTCGCGGACTATCGGGATGTCGACCCGATGTTCGGCCACCTGGAGGATTTCAAGCACCTGGTCTCGCAAGCCCACCAGCTGGGGTTGCGCGTGATCATCGACCAGGTGCTGTCTCACAGCTCCGATCAACACGTCTGGTTCCAGCAAAGCCGTCAGGACCGTCACAACGCCAAGGCCGACTGGTATGTCTGGGCCGACCCGCTTCCGGATGGCAACCCGCCCAACAACTGGATGGCGGCCTTCAGTGGTCGCGCCTGGACCTTCGATGCCAAGCGCCGCCAGTACTATCTGCACAACTTCCTGGCCAGTCAGCCGGACCTGAATTTCCATCATCCCGAGGTGCGCCAGGCGCAGCTGGACAACCTGCGCTTCTGGCTGGATCTGGGGGTGGACGGCTTCCGCTTCGACGTCGTCAATTACTACTTCCATGACCGCGCCTTGACCGACAACCCGGCGATGGCGCGCGAAGGCGTCAACCCGGGCAACCCGCAGAGCTATCAGCGGATGCAGCACAATATCGAGCAACCGGAGAATCTGGCGTATCTGGAGCGCATCCGCGACCTGCTCGATGAGTACCCGGGCACCACCAGTGTCGGCGAGATCGCCGGCAATGACCCTCTCCCGACCATGGCTGCCTATACCGCCGGCCAATGCCGCCTGCACATGGCCTACACCTTTGACCTGCTCAACAGTGATGGCGATGCCCGCGCGCTTTACGACGTGCTGACGCGCTTTGCCGAGCAAGGCGAAGACACCTGGCCTTGCTGGGCCCTGTCCAATCATGACGTGGAACGCAGTGCAACCAGCTGGGGAGAATCGCGCGCCCTGCTCGCCCTGACGGTGTTGTGTTCGCTGCGTGGCAGCCTGTGCCTCTATCAGGGAGAAGAACTGGGGCTTCCCGAAGCGGAGCTGGCCTTCGAGGACCTGCAGGACCCCTTCGGCATCAACCTGTGGCCCGAGATCAAGGGCCGCGATGGCTGTCGCACGCCGATGGTCTGGGATGACGGCCTGAACGGTGGGTTCAGCCGCTGCGCGACGGAGTCCGGCGTTGAGGCCACGCCCTGGTTACCGGTCTCCCCACGCCAGTTGCCATTGTCGGTGGCGCAGCAGGAAAACCGTGATGACAGCTTCCTGTCGCGAGCGCGTCGCCTGCTGCGCTATCGCGGGACCAGCCAGGTGCTGCGCGAAGGTGATCAGACCCTAATTGCCCCCGAGCGGCTCCCGGACGACGTCTTCGCCAGCGTGCGTCAGCATGGAGCGCAACGCCTGCTGTGTCTGGCACACCTCGGGACAGGCGATACGCCGAGCGTTATCGACCCGAGTCAACTGGCGCCAGACATCACCACCTGGACCACCCTCGAGATCGCCGGTGTCACGGCGACACACGCCTCTCACCACCCCCTGTCGCTGATGCCAGGCAGCGCCATGTGGCTCGCCCTCAACTGACGCCTGGCAGATTCGATGCTTCACGGGATGCTCGGTGGATGACGGTCATCCCGGACGCCGCAACAACAATCACAATGATGGAGTCGCACGCCATGCCTTCTGTTATCAGCACCCCATGCCAACGGATGCTCACTACCCTCAAGGGTAGCGCCGGTGCCCTGCTGTTGAGCGGGGCCTCATTGACGGCACCCCTCGCACTGGCCACCGAGGTCACGATTGCCTGTGGCCCCGGCGGAGATTCCGACATGTGTCCGGAGCTCGCCCAGCAATGGGCCGAGCAATCCGGCAATCGTGTCAATGTGATCTCCACTCCCAACGACACCACCGAGAAGCTCTCGCTGTATCAGCAGCTGCTGAGCAGCGGCTCCAGTGACATCGACGTGCTGATCGTCGACATGGCGTGGCCAGGGCTGCTCGACTATCACCTGGTCGACCTTTCTCGTTATCTGCCCGACGACGCCACCGAGGGCTTCTTCCCCGCGCTGGTCGACAACGGCACCGTAGAGGGACGTCTGGTGGCCATGCCCTGGTACACCGACGCAGGCGTGCTCTATTACCGCAAGGACCTGTTGGAAAAATACGACCAGCAGGTGCCGGAGACCTGGCAGCAACTCACCGAGACGGCGCGCACGATCCAGGCGGCGGAACGCGACGCCGGTAATGCCGATTTCTGGGGATACAGCTTCCAGGGGCGCGCCTACGAGGGGCTGACCTGCAACGCACTGGAGTGGGTTGCAAGCCAGGGCGGCGGCACCCTGGTGGATGATGCCGGTGAGGTCACCATCGACAACTCGCGCGCCGCCGAGGCACTCGACCTCGCCGCCTCCTGGATCGGCAGCATCGCTCCGGAAGGTGCGCTGAATCATACCGAGGAGGAGTCACGTGGGTTGTTCCAGTCGGGCAATGCGCTGTTCCTGCGCAACTGGCCCTATGTCTGGAAGCTCAGCCAGGCCGAGGGCAGTCCGGTGGCAGGCAAGGTCGGCATGGCCCCCCTCCCGCATGGCCCGCAGGGCGAGTCACGCGCGACCCTGGGCGGTTGGAATCTTGCGGTATCACACTACTCGGAGCACCCACAGGCCGCAGCGGAGCTGGTCGCCTACATCACCGCCGCTCCGCAGCAGAAGGCCCATGCCATGAAGATGGGGCGCAACCCCACCATCGAACACCTCTATCAGGATGACGAGGTGCTGGCGAGCAACCCCTCGATGGGCGAGCTCTATGAAGCGCTCAGAACCGGCGTCGCGCGCCCGGCCTCGGTGACGGGCGATGCCTACGCTCGCGTCTCCAATGCCTTCTTCAACCGCACCCATCAGGTGCTGTCGGGCGAGGAGACCGGTGCTCAGGCGGTGGAAGCGCTCGGGAGAGAACTCACCCGCATCGGGCGCCGCGGCTGGTAACGCCAACGGCCTCACCCCGCCAGGCCTTGCGCCTGCAGACTGATGACGCCCGGAAGGTCTCGCGCAGAGACGCGGGGCCTTTCCGGCGCTCTAGCATGCCCGTGCCCCCTGCCGCCTCGACAACAAGGATTGTGCAATGACATCTACCCAACTCCATCGCCATGCCGCACACGACTGGTGGCGCGGCGCAACGCTCTATCAGATCTATCCGCGCAGCTTCATGGACGCCAATGGCGATGGTGTCGGCGATATTGCCGGCATCATCCAACGTCTGGACTACCTCGCGACCCTGGGGGTGGACGCCATCTGGGTCTCCCCCATCTTCACCTCGCCCATGCAGGACTTCGGCTATGACGTCTCGGACTACCGTGACATCGATCCCCTGTTCGGCACTCTGGAGGACTTCTCGCGGCTCGTCGCCCGCGCACATGAGCTCGGGCTGGGCGTCATCATTGATCAGGTGCTGTCACACAGTTCCGATCAGCATGCGTGGTTCCGGGAAAGTCGCCAATCCCGGGACAATGCCAAGGCTGACTGGTATGTCTGGGCCGACCCGCGCCCGGACGGCGGTGCGCCCAACAACTGGTTAGCCGCCTTTGGTGGCCCGGCCTGGACCTTCGATTCACGACGCTGCCAGTATTATCTGCACAACTTCCTCGCCAGCCAGCCGGACCTCAACTTCCATCATCCCGAGGTGCGTCAGGCACAGCTCGACAATCTGCGCTTCTGGCTGGAGCTGGGCGTCGACGGGTTCCGCTTCGACACCGCCAACTTCTACTTCCATGACCAGGCGCTGACGGACAATCCGCCGTCCTCGGACGACTACCGTAGCCGTGGGCATCCCCGCAGCTATCAACTGCTGAAACACAATGCGGATCAGCCAGAGAATCTCGACTATCTGGAAGAGATTCGTGCCCTGCTGGAGGAATACCCCGGCGCCACCAGCGTCGGCGAGGTCGGGGGCAGCGACCCGCTTCCCGCCATGGCAGCCTACACCGCGGGCCAGCAACGCCTGCATATGGCCTACACCTTCGACCTGCTCAACAGCACGGGCGATGCCGTGGACTTGCACGCCGTTCTGGCACGCTTTGCCGAGCATGGCGAAGACGCCTGGCCGTGCTGGGCATTGTCCAATCATGATGTTCCGCGCAGTGCCAGCCGCTGGGGGAGCGCACGCGCCTTGCTGGCTCTGACGGTACTCTGCTCATTGCGGGGCAGCCTCTGCCTCTATCAGGGCGAAGAGCTTGGATTCGAGGAAGCGGAGCTGAGCTACGCCGAGCTGCAGGACCCCTTCGGAATCGCGCTATGGCCCGAGGTCAAGGGACGCGATGGCTGTCGCACGCCCATGGTGTGGGCGCCTCAACGCAATGGTGGTTTCTGCGCTGACTCCCTGTCGCCCTGGCTTCCCGTCCATGCCCCTCATCAGTCACAGGCGGTCTCGCTGCAACAAGAGGCGCCCGAGAGCCTGCTGAATCGCGTTCGCAAGCTGCTGGAACTGCGTCGCGAGAATGCGACGCTGAAGACGGGGCAACAGACGCTCATTTCCCCGTCCGTGCTGCCGAAGGGTGTCTTTGGTGTGATACGTCACACTCCTCACCAGCAGATGGTGTGCCTGGCCAATCTGGAACACGAGGCAGGTCACGCCCCGGAACACGACAACGCCCCCGTCATGCTCGATCTGCCTACCCTGATGGGCTCGCGAATGCCTCATGGCCAGCATCATGACCCGATAGAGGTCGTCTCGTTGCCCGGCATGGCCACGCCCTCGCTTGAAGCAGGCCAATTGAGCCTGGCGCCGGGGATGGCAGCCTGGCTGGTCGTGCCAGCCGATACCTCGCAAGTGCAGGACTGCTAGCAGGCGTTGCCCGACTGGACGCCTTGTGCGCAGTTGACCGCTCGTTCGGCCAACTCCGTCACTTTCTGGGCATTTCTGGTACGTGGCGATATGCTATCTCTGCACTTAATCGTTCAAGCTTTTCACCTTCAGGAACCCGACGCCTGTGTCATCGCCTCGCCGCATCACTCTCAAGGAGCTAGCCGCTCAACTCGGCGTCTCCACCGCCAGCGTCTCCAACGCCTTCAACCGCCCCGACCAGCTCTCGCCAGCATTGCGCGAGCGGGTGCTCGAGGAGGCCAAACGCCTTGGCTACCGTGGCCCGGATGCCAAGGCGCGCAGTCTGCGCACGGGGCGCTCACGGATCATCGCCGTGGTACTCGCGGAGACGCTGACCTACAGCCTCAAGGACGCCGTCGCCAGCGAATTGCTGTCGGGCATCGCGGAAGTGCTGGATGCTCACGGCCATACCCTACTGCTGCTTTCAGGCCGCCAGAATGCCTCCCAGGCACCCGGATCTTCCAGCATTGCCGATGGCTTCATCGTCTACGGGCTGATGGCCAGCATGGCGCTGGTGGAAGAACTCCAGAGCGCGGGTCACAAGCCTATCGTGGCAGTCGACTTCGATCTGGGCGATCACCCCGCCATCCATGTGGATGATGAGCCCGCCTGCTACACCATCGCGCAACATGCCTTGCAGACACCCGCCAGTCGTATCGGTATCGTCAACCTGCGCCTGACCGACACGCCCTGCAATGGCCCCATCACCGATGCCCATACGCTGCTTCCGGCCGGCCGTACCATTACTCGCTCGCGTCTGGCGGGGTTTCATCGCGCCCTGGCAGAGCGAGAGGTGTCTTTGCAAGACGTCGCGATGTGGAACATCGAGGAAAACACCTATGAGGTCTGCGCGCCGGTGCTGGCAGAGATACTCGACCTGCCGGCCAGCGAGCGGCCAGACCTCCTGCTGTGCATGTCAGACCGCATTGCTCTGACCGCCGTGACCCTGGCCGAACAACGTGGCATCCGAATTCCCGAGGATCTGCGTATCACCGGCTTCGATGGCATCGAGGAAGGACAATATCGGTCACCGCGTCTGACCACCGTCCACCAGGACAGTACCGAGAAAGGCCGCCTTGCCGCGCGAATGATTCTGGGGCTGGAGCCCGCGTCATCACACCGGCTCTCGACACAGCTGATCCAGGGCGAGACCTGTCCGTAAATTTTAATATAATATCTAGTGAAAAACCAATCACTAGATATACCCATATATCAAAAATTAAAACCAATATACAGCATAAAGCTTTAAAAATAGAGCAAATACTCTTATTAGGTAACTTAATCAATATTTACCAGCTTAAGAGAATGCCATTTAGTTCACGCCGTAGCTTATTGGAGACTAGGTCATGTCTATCCCTTAGCCAATCCCAATACCAACAATTAGAAACTCCTTACAAACTAAAAAACATAAACCAACACAACATAATTAGAATGCTCAACCCAAGTATACTTGAAATAGGATAATCGTTAAATGTGCACCTAAAGTAGATGGGTGAAATCGATTGTGTATAATTGAAGCGCGGACTATCAAGAGCAGATAGTTCCATAACGCCAACCTATCTACGGTTTTCTACATCCGTTACAGCATCGACAAAATCCAATAGACCAATGAATATCTGAAATCGTTTAGACGTAGATCGCTTGGCTCCATGCGCGCATTTAAGCAGAAGCGCACTGAAGAGAACCAAAATACCACGACTAGTGTCCATCAAGGCGGGAACGACCTGGTTATCATCGTCGAGGCTCACAACGGCTCCCCGACAGCTTGCTCTAGCCGTTCATACCCACCAGCAAATTTCTTAGACCTTAAGGCGGCCACATTTTACACCGTTGACAGAGAGCAAAGTGCCGGCTAGGAGATTTCACGATACCTTGTAGGCGTTGCGCAAGGGGGCAAGCAGAGACCCCACCTCTTAGGCGCTTCTTTCTCAGCAGTAATATTCGCCCACCACCATGCCCCGAGGGCGGCTTAAAGAGAGGCATGACCAAAGACACTGTTGGCTCCGGCGCTACCAAGCCCGAAGACCACATCGCCTTTGGCCATTCTGCGGTCCAATAACGGGCTACGACTTGGTAGCACAAAAATCGTATTGACGAAATGTGCAACATAAAACATCATATGTTTAGTTTTTACTAGCCGAGGGACCTGTGATAGATAAAAAGCGCAAAACAGCTACTCGCCCTAGTGTGGCCGACTTCTTGGCTGAGGCCATTTTCTCTGGCCGCTATCACCCTGGTGACTTCGTGCCCAAGGAGGTAGACCTCTGCGAGCAGTTTGTAATCAACCGCTCAGCTGTGCGCAGCGACCTGCGACAGCTGGTGGATGCAGGCGTCATCGAACGCATATCGGGCCATGGTTCCAAGGTACGCGAATACGCCGAATGGAATATCCTCGATACCCAAGTTACCGATTGGATGACCCGGTACGCTGCTCCCAACCCGGGCATCCAGCGCGAAATTCTATCGTTTCGTCTCGACGTCGAGCCCTATGTGGCACTAACCGCAGCCAAGCGCGCCACAGCCCGAGACCTGGTCGCTATGGAGGAGGCTTTCGAGGGCATGGGACAAAACCTGCACGGCCAGGGTGGCAGGCTGCATAGTGACTTCGACGTCGCCTTCCATGTAGCCATCTTCAAAGCAACCCACAACATCGTTTGGGCACAGCTCTCGCACATCCTCAGACCCTCGATCTACATGTTGGTGGCAGAATCCAACACCAGCGCCAGCGATCCCGAAGCAAGTCTAGAACGACACCGTCAGCTAATGGAGAGCATTCGTGCCCGCCAGCCCCGCGAAGCTTTCCTCGCTGCTCAAGCTGTGCTTGCTGGAACCGCCGAGGCACTGGGCATTGAGCCTGGGGACAGCGCCCTAGGTCGTCGGCTCGACCTAGTCTGAGCCCTAGACTTGTCCTCAGCAAAAGCACGCGGCCGGCGCCTTTGTGCCGGCCGCGTGCTTTTGCCGTTAGTGTTTACTCAGTGATTGTCCCGCGGGGGACTGGTCCGGGCAACATCTCGATACTTGGTTGCAGGTGCTAAAGTCATGCCCTGGTCCAGTGGCTCAACCATCCCGCGCTGAATCTCCTGCCAAGGTGTCTGATGGTCGGGGTAACGATAGCCACCCTCGGCCTCCAGACACTCGCGGCGCACTGCCAGCTCGGCGTCATCGACTTTCAACATTACCTCGCTACGACCAAGATCGACCCGTACCCAGTCACCGCTCTTGAGCAGCGCAAGCGCCCCACCGGCAGCAGCCTCTGGCGAACCATTGAGGATGGACGGCGAGCCGGATGTGCCCGACTGACGCCCATCCCCCAAGCATGGCAACGAGTCAATGCCAGCGCGAATGAGCGCCTCAGGTGGCTGCATGTTGACCACCTCGGCACCACCGGGATGCCCGACAGGGCCAGCGCCCCGCATCACTAGGATGGTACGCCCGTCAATACCAAGCGACGGGTCATCAATGCGTGCGTGATAGTCCTCAGAACCGTCAAACACGACCACCTTACCTTCGAAGGCGTTTGGGTCATCCGGGTCGCTGAGGAAGCGCTGGCGGAAGTCAGCGGCAATTACGCTGGTTTTCATCAACGCCGAGTCGAAAAGATTGCCTTTCAGGTTGAGGAACCCCGCGTGTTCTACCAGCGGATTTCTATAGCGTCGAATCACATCTTCATCAGCAGTCTCACAACCGGCAATATTGTCTGCTAGGGATAAGCCATTGACAGTTATCACCTCGCCGTGAATTCGTCCCGCCGATAGCAGTTCATTCATCACCGCCGGGACACCGCCGGCACGATAAAACTCCTCGCTGAGATAGGCTCCAGCAGGCATAACGTTAGCTAGCAGCGGTACTTCATGGCCCAAACGCTGCCAGTCGTCATTGTCGAGTTCGACTCCAGCGTGGCGAGCGATGGCGTTGATGTGGATCGGCGCGTTGGATGATCCCCCTAGCGCCGAGCAGGTAACGACGGCATTTTCGAACGCATCACGGGTCAGAATGTCGCTCGGCCGCAAATCCTCCCAGACCATGTCGACGATGCGTTCACCAGTCTCGTAGGCAACCGCCCCTCGCTCCTTATAGGGCCCGGGGATCATCGCTGAACCGGGCAGGCTCATGCCTAGTGCCTCGGCCAGCGAGTTCATCGTCGAGGCGGTGCCCATGGTATTGCAGTGACCCACTGAGGGCGCCGAATCAGCTATCCGCGAAAGGAACTCCGGGTAATCGATATCCCCGGCGGCCAGACGCTTGCGCATCTCCCACACCACAGTTCCGGAGCCGACTCGTTCACGGCCTCGCCAACCATTCAGCATCGGCCCGCCCGACAGCACTATGGCAGGGATATTAACTGTTGCCGCGGCCATCAGACTGGCCGGAGTGGTCTTATCGCAGCCGGTGGTCAGTACTACACCGTCCAGCGGATAACCGTGCAACACCTCGACTAGCCCTAGATAGGCCAAGTTACGGTCCAACGCCGCGGTGGGCCGGCGCACATTTTCATGAATCGGATGCAATGGGAACTCGAAGGGGACTCCACCAGCAGCGCGCACACCATCCTTGACTCGTTTCACCAACTCAATGTGGTGCCGGTTACAGGGCGCCAGATCAGAGCCCGATTGGCAAATGCCAATGATCGGCCGGCCACTGGTCAACTCCTCTAGGGTGACCCCCTGGTTCATGTAACGCTCTAAGCACAGGGCAGTGGTGCCTGGATGATCCGGGTTGTCGAACCAATATCGCGAGCGCAGGCGATCCTTGGTCATAAGTTGTTTAGTCATAGAAATGTTCCTCAGTGCGAGTGGCGCGGCACATCGGCGCCCCGCGAGCCAACCAGAAAATCGAAATCGCAACCTTCGTCAGCCTGCAACACGTGCTCAATGTAGAGCTGTCGATAGCCACCACTGCGGGCGATCTCTTTCGATACTGCGGTAGGGTCGCCCTCGACCAGACGCGCCTCAAGTTCAAGTGCGTCGACTTCCAGATGCAACCGACCGCTGTTGCAATCGAGCTCAATCCAGTCGCCGTTGCGCACTGCAGCCAACGGCCCCCCTGCAGCCGCTTCCGGGGCCACATGCAGCACTACGGTACCGTAGGCAGTTCCACTCATCCTGGCATCGGAGATGCGCACCATATCGGTTATGCCCTGCTCCAGCAGCTTGGAGGGTAAGCCCATGTTGCCGACCTCAGCCATGCCGTGATAGCCACGTGGCCCGCAGTTTTTCATCACCAATATACTGTTGGCATCTACATCTAGGTCCGTGTCGTTGATACGCGCCTTGTAGTCGTCGAAATTCTCGAACACTACCGCGCGACCACGATGCTGCATCAGTTCGGGGGTTGCCGCCGAAGGCTTGAGTACCGCGCCGCCCGGTGCCAAGTTCCCGCGAAGCACGCACATGCCACCATCCTCCCGCAACGGATTGTCGAGGGGACGAATCACCTCATCGTTGTACAGCGGGGCGTCGCAGACGTTCTCCCACAGGGTCTTGCCATTGACGGTCAACGCGTCTTTATGGGGCAGAATATCGGCTTCGCCGAGACGCTTGAGCACCGCAGGAAGGCCACCAGCATAGTAAAACTCCTCCATCAGGTAGCGGCCGGAGGGCTGTAGATCGACAATGGTCGGCGTACCTCGGCCAACTCGTGACCAGTCGTCCATTCCCAAGTCGACGCCTATGCGCCCGGCGATAGCCTTCAAGTGAATTACAGCATTGGTGGAGCCGCCTATAGCCGCATTGGTACGAATAGCGTTCTCGAAAGCATCCTTGGTCAGCACCTTTGAAAGCTTTAGATCCTCATCGACCATTTCTACAATGCGATTTCCGGAAAGGTGCGCCAATACATAGCGACGGGAGTCAACTGCTGGAATCGCCGCGTTATGCGGTAACGAGGTGCCGAGTGATTCCGCCATACAGGCCATGGTGGAGGCAGTGCCCATGGTGTTACAGGTACCCGCAGAGCGAGACATTCCGGCCTCGGCGGCCATGAAGTCGTGTATCGATATCTTGCCTGCCTTGACCTCTTCCGAGAGCTTCCATACCACAGTACCGGAACCGATATCCTGGCCCTCGTGTTTGCCGTTGAGCATCGGCCCCCCCGTCACCACAATCGTCGGCAGGTCACAGCTGGCAGCGCCCATCAGCAACGCTGGTGTGGTCTTGTCGCAACCCACCAGCAATACAACTGCATCCATCGGATTGCCGCGGATAGCCTCCTCGACGTCCATGCTCGCCAAGTTACGAGTGAACATCGCCGTGGGGCGAAGATTAGACTCGCCATTGGAAAACACTGGAAATTCCACCGGATAGCCCCCGGCCTCGAGTACGCCTTTCTTGACATGCTCAGCGATTTTTCGGAAATGGGCGTTGCAAGGCGTCAGCTCCGACCAAGTATTGCAGATTCCGATGACTGGCTTGCCCTGAAACTCGTGATCGGGAATGCCCTGATTTTTCATCCAGCTGCGGTACATAAAGCCGTTCTTGTCAGCGGTACCGAACCACTCGGCGCTGCGCAGCCGGCGCTTGTTATCTGGCATGAAGGCCTCTCCTCATTGCTTATCGCGACCTGTTCCCATGTTGAGCGTCTCATCGTGAGCGTGCCCCTCGGGCGACACGACCATGGGATGACGGTAACTGGACAAAGCACCATAGTCGACACATACAAAGGTATATGTTGAACACAAAAATAATATGTACAACATTTTGCCGCCGTAGAACCACCGTCACAACACAACAACAGATTCGATGGAGAGTCTCGACGCCCCACCTTAAGATGCTCAGCTTGCTGATCACCGGCACAATGATGATGCTCGGCCTGACGCCAGCCCAAGCGGTGTAATACGAGTGGAGGTCGCTAGGCTCAAGGATCGCCGGCGAGCCCATCTTCTAGATAAGGCTAGAGTGGTCTGATCGAATAGAAATCATAATTGACGACGACCTAGATGCGGCCCGCGCTTGGCTGCTAGTACTCGAGCATCGTACTAGTCATGTGATGATCTATGGCTGGCTGACCGACGGCGGTCTCAAGTTCCAAGCGCAACGCTATTGAAGGGTGCTCGGACCGCCGACGGATTTCTTGAGCACCTCGGCGTA
>NZ_JAWJYL010000013.1:0-110043 GCF_046566945.1 Cobetia sp. SIMBA_158 | reverse complement strand
AATGAACTGATGGCAAAGCACAATGAAGCACCACCCTCAATTCAATAGGGTGTTGCACTCAGAGCCTGCATCCGCCGTCCTTTAACTTCGTCACAGCTTTCAACCCCTAAACTAGCTAGGGCAGCCATCACTGTAGCTTTCCCAGTTTTGTGCCATTTCGTTTCGGGCGCACTACTGCACTCACCAGCGGTATGAGCAAAGAATTGAGCACCGTTAATACTTGTTTTAAGTATTGCCGACGCATCGCAACAAGGCATTATGAATCCATCTGAATCCGCCGACTTTTTCAATATTTCCCACTCATTGATTGGTATAGTATTTGCATATACCAAGCTACCATCACGCATTCGAGCTACTTGTGTCATACCGATATCCTAGGAGAAAATAGTTATGTATAAAAGACCCTATTGTTTTGCCCACAGTATAAATTACATCCACATATTGAAAAGAACAACTTAATTACTCAACAAAGAGCTTGCACTAGATAAAGCTATTTTCAAAAATCTTTGTACTTTCAATTTCAGCCTAATTATAATATTATTTAGGATATCGTAGCAGGCATTACGCCGTCTGCACCATGAACATTATCTCTTTAGCCATAAACAAATACTTAGACCTTTTATATGCTAGTAAGTACATCCCCTCTTTATAGCAACCTCTTGGATTGTTAATTTTGGGCCTGCCGCTATCTGTGCTTCATTAATAATAAATCCATAATAATCGAAATGATCCAAATCCGTCCTTAACTCGTCAATAAATACAGACTTGTACGTATTTGCGTCGAAACCGCAGAAGGGTATTTTGGCCTTATCCAAGGCGATGAAAACTTTTGATATTGCAGAAATAAAAATAGGCAGCATATCTAAGTAGACACTTTCTCTCGGATAGCGCTCCTGTTCAGCCTTAGTCCAAATCTTATTAAAAGACAAGCCCTCTTCTAAAAAAAGAAATTTAGGTAACAAATTAACCCCAGCCTTAGTCGTTAAGCGACAAGACTCAACTCTTGGATCAAGCCGTAAATATATATCATCTAGCTTTATCAAGTGCATCGGCGGAGGCGGAAATCCGCCAATTGTTCGATGCCTTGCTATTAAAAACTCTGCTCCAAGCAAATACTCAGGATCTCTATCTAACCAAGTAGTTTGAAGAATACTATGAAACAAATCATGATTACGATGATGGATGGCATTACGAACGTTAATCAAAAGATTTGTCTCAGGGTGTGCATTGAAGTCAAACTCCCCTTTTGACACATCGTATAGAGAGTGAAAACATTCGAGCTTTTGTTCAAACGCACGATCGAGATTATGAATAGCTTCTTCATAATCAATACCAGCTAAACTCTTGTAGCAAATAAAAGCTTCGTTATAGAGTCGCATAGCATTAGCGAGACGACCTAGAGCATGACTAATAGCAATAATATTTCTCATCAAGAAGCTCGACCCCATAAATATAACTGAAGAACCACACAGCTAATAAATTATATGCAAAATGACTCTACAGACATATATAGACTACATCAAGAAAACCAAATATTTTTCTGCATAATCTAAATCGCACCAAAACTTATGTATCTCCTACTTCCAAGTCTACTCTTAATATTCTATTTCAGGCAAGAACTTTATCACTCTTATGACCAAAAAATGACAAATTTAACACCTTTTAATGGAGTTAATATTTGGCATCCAATACCTATACTAAAATAATATCTACATTGAAACCTACGTAAAGATACAACTCTCAGCTAAGAATTTTATTGAGACTATCAATAAATATACTTTTATAATTCATTACATTCACAGCAGTTATCATTGCGACTATGAGCAAATACTTCTCATAACATCAACCTATAACTAGCCAGAATGTACACTACCCAAATACTAAGAACAGCATAATTATATTAAAAAAAAACCCTAGAAGCCAATAATTACCTAAATCTTAGGAGGATCATGGAGCAATAACCCAAAAAAGCCCTTCCGGCCATTGGCCAGAAGGGCTTTTTGCTTGCTGCGTTCTCGTCTCGATCAGTTCAAGAGACCGTCTCGACAGAACGCTGCGTCAGCTCAGCGAGGGGTGATCGTCAGGCGATCATTCCCACTCGATGGTGGCCGGCGGCTTGCTGCTGACGTCATAGGTGACGCGCGAGACGTGCTCCAGCTCGTTGATGATGCGGTTGGAGACCTTCTCCAGCAGCTCATACGGCAGGTGCGCCCAGCGGGCAGTCATGAAGTCGACGGTCTCGACGGCACGAATGGCGATGACCCACTCGTAACGACGGCCATCGCCGACGACGCCGACGGACTTGACCGGCAGGAAGACGGCGAACGCCTGGCTGGTCTTGTGGTACCAGTCGAAGTTGTGCAGTTCTTCGATGAAGATGGCGTCGGCCTCACGCAGGATGTCTGCGTATTCCTTCTTCACTTCACCGAGGATACGCACGCCCAGACCCGGCCCCGGGAAGGGGTGACGGTAGACCATGTCGTAGGGCAGGCCGAGTTCGAGGCCGACCTTGCGGACTTCGTCCTTGAACAGTTCGCGCAGCGGCTCGACCAGTTCCATCTTCATGTCGTCCGGCAGGCCGCCGACATTGTGGTGGGACTTGATGACGTGGGACTTGCCGGTCTTGCTGGCAGCGGATTCGATCACGTCCGGGTAGATGGTGCCCTGGGCGAGGAAGTCGACATCCTTGAGCTTGGCGGCTTCGGCATCGAACACTTCGATGAAGGTGTTGCCGATGGCCTTGCGCTTGGCTTCCGGGTCGCTGACGCCAGCCAGCTTGCCGAGGAAGAGGTCTTCAGCGTCAACACGGATGACCTTCACGCCCATGTGGCGAGAGAAGGTTTCCATGACCTGGTCGCCTTCCTTCTTGCGCAGCAGGCCGTTGTCGACGAAGACGCAGGTCAGCTGGTCGCCGATGGCCTTGTGCAGCAGCGCCGCGACCACGGAGGAGTCGACACCGCCGGACAGGCCGAGCAGCACCTTGCGGTCACCGACCTGAGCGCGAACGCGATCGGTGAGGTCTTCGATGATCTTGGCCGGAGTCCACAGACGCTCGGACTGGCAGATCTCGATCACGAAGTGCTCGAGGATGCGCTGGCCCTGCAGGGTGTGGGTGACTTCCGGATGGAACTGCACGCCGTAGAACTGCTTCTCTTCCCACGCCATGGCGGCGATCGGGCAGCTCGGGGTGGAGGCGGTGACGGTGAAGGTCTCCGGGACTTGCGCGACCTTGTCACCGTGGCTCATCCAGACGTCGAGCAGCGGGCGGCCTTCGTCGTCCAGGTGGTCCTTGATGTCCTTGAACAGCGCGGACTCACCGTCGACACGAATCTGGGCATAGCCGAATTCGCGCACGTTGGAGCCTTCGACCTTGCCGCCGAGCTGCTCGGCCATGGTCTGCATGCCGTAACAGATGCCGAACACCGGCAGACCCATCTCGAACACGCACTCAGGCGCACGCGGCGAGTCCAGCTCGGTGACGGATTCCGGGCCACCGGCCAGGATGATGCCGTTGGGGTTGTACTCGCGGATCTCTTCTTCGGTGATGTCGAAGGCACGCACCTCGGAGAACACGCCCAGCTCACGCACGCGACGCGCGATCAGCTGTGTGTACTGGGAACCGAAATCGAGGATCAGGATCTTGTGGGAATGGATGTCTTGCATCTTCAGTCTCTCATTGGGGAGTCGTGAGACCCGCTTCGGAGCTGCGAGGGAGCGCAGGGCCGAAACAATCTGGCGTCGAGGGTAGCCGATACCGAAAGTTCGTTCGACCCAAGCAAAGCGGGAACCCGTGTTGGGCTCCCGCTTTGCTTCGCGCTTCGCTATGTATCAGTCGCGCCGATAGTTGGGCGCTTCCTTGGTGATCTGCACGTCGTGGACGTGGGATTCGGCGAAGCCGGCACCGGTGATCTGCACGAATTGCGGCACAGTGCGCATCTCTTCGATGGTCTGGCTACCGGTGTAGCCCATGGAGGCACGCAGGCCGCCCATCAGCTGGTGCACGATGGCGCTCATCATGCCCTTGTAGGGCACGCGGCCTTCGATGCCTTCCGGTACCAGCTTCTCGACGCCGGCATTCTTGTCCTGGAAGTAACGGTCGCTGGAGCCCTGGGTCTGGGACATGGCGCCCATGGAACCCATGCCGCGATACGCCTTGTAGGTACGACCCTGGAACAGCTCGACTTCGCCCGGGGCTTCTTCCGTCCCGGCGAGCAGGCCGCCGATCATGACGATGCTGGCGCCTGCGGCGATGGCCTTGGCGATGTCACCGGAGAAGCGGATACCGCCATCGGCGATGACCGGCACGTCGTACTTGGCCATGGCGGCCGCGACGTTGGCGACGGCGCTCATCTGCGGCACACCGACACCGGCGACGATACGCGTGGTGCAGATGGAACCCGGGCCGATGCCGACCTTGACGCCGTCTGCGCCGGCTTCTGCCAGGGCGATGGCGGCTTCAGCGGTCGCGATGTTGCCACCGATGACCTGAATCTTCGGGTGGTGCTCCTTGACCCAGGCGACGCGGTCGATCACGCCCTTGGAGTGACCGTGAGCGGTGTCGACGACAATGACGTCAACGCCGGCTTCGGCCAGCGCAGCGACGCGGTCCGGAGTTTCCGGGCCGGTGCCGACGGCGGCGCCGACCAGCAGGCTGCCGTTGCTGTCTTTCGCCGCGTTCGGGTAGGTCTTGACCTTCTCGATGTCGCGAACGGTGACGAGGCCGCGCAGGCGGAATTCGTCATCGACGATCGGCATCTTCTCGATGCGACTTTCCTGCAGCTTGGCCTTGATCTGGTCCAGCGGCGTACCTTCCAGCACGGTGACCAGCTTCTCGCGGCCGGTCATGATGCCGGCGACGGTATCGCTGAAGTCAGGCTGGAAGCGCATGTCGCGACCGGTCACGATGCCGACCAGGTATTCGCCCTCGACCACCGGGAAGCCGGAGTAGCCATGCTCCTCGGACATTGCCAGCAGATCCTGGATCTTGGCCTTCGGGCTGACAGTGACCGGGTCACGCACGATGACGCTTTCGTGCTTCTTGACCTTGCGGACTTCCGCGGCCTGCTGGGCGATGCTCATGCTCTTGTGGATGATGCCGACACCACCTTCCTGCGCCATGGCGATGGCCAGGCGAGCTTCGGTGACGGTATCCATCGCAGAGGAGATAAGCGGGATATTGACGCTGATGTCGCGTGTGAGACGTGATCTCAGGCTGACGTCCTTGGGGAGGACCTCGGAGTAGCCGGGGACGAGAAGAACGTCATCAAACGTCAGAGCTTCTTGCGCTATACGTAGCATGTCGAACGCCCAGTAGCAGTTTATGAGGGATGCGCGAAAGCCGCAGTGCAGGGCCCGATGGACAGGCGCCATGACTACGGTTCTAGCGGTTGCTGCGAGGTAATCACCCATGATAACCCATTCGCCCCGCCCGAGACAAACGTCGCAGGCTATCAAACTCGCAACTTCACGTCCCGGCGACACTAACCATCTGGTCAACTAAAGCCACGGATGGCGCGGCCTGCGGGCTGGCGGGCGGTGAGTCACCTTGCCAGAGCCGAGCCTCGCTGGGTGCCGGCCAGCGCATCCCGAGGATCGCTTTGGATCGTCTCTCGCTTCTCGCCTGTGGCATCATTGTCTTGTTCTCTTCATAAGCTTCAGAGCTCGCCCTTACACGAGCTCCCCGTCAGCTCCAGCACAAGGAAGGTCGCGTGTTCGAAACCTCGTCTGCCGCCAACGCCATCAGCGTGACCCAGCTCAACCGTGAGGCCAAGGGCCTGCTGGAGCGAGGCCTGGGGGAGCTCTGGATCGAGGGGGAGATCTCGGGCTTTTCGCAGCCGCGCTCCGGCCACTGCTACTTCACGCTCAAGGATGACAACGCCCAGGTGCGCTGTGCGCTGTTCAAGAGCCGTGCCCAGTTTCTGCGCGAGAAGCCCAAGGACGGCGACCGAGTGCGGGTACGCGCCAAGGTGTCGCTGTTCGAGGCGCGTGGCGACTATCAGCTGATCGTCGAGGCGTTGCAGCAGGCGGGGCTGGGGGAGTGGCTGGCGCGACTGGCACGCCTGAGAGAGCAACTGGCGGCCGAGGGCGTGTTCGCCAATCAGCGCGCCCTGCCCCATCCGCCGCACCATCTGGGCGTGATCACCTCTGCTACAGGTGCCGCGCTGCAGGATGTGATCGCGGTGACGCGCAAGCGCTGGCCGCAGGCGCATCTGAGCGTATTGCCAGTCGCCGTGCAGGGGCCGCAGGCGGTGCCGCAGCTGATTCGCGCGGTGGCGATGGCCAATCGCGACAGCGACTGTGATGCGCTGCTGATCACGCGTGGCGGTGGCAGCCTGGAAGACCTGTGGGCCTTCAATGACCAGCATCTGGCGCGTGCCATCTTCCACTCGCGCCTGCCGGTGGTGGCCGCCATCGGCCACGAGACCGATACCACCCTGGCGGAGCTGGCCGCCGACCTGCGCGCGCCGACGCCCTCCGCCGCAGCCGAAGCGCTGTACCCGGACCAACGCGCCCAGGTGCAGCAACTGACCGCCCTCAAGCAGCGCCTGTGGCGCGCGCAGCGGGCCCGCCTCGACCAGGCGGCGCAGCGTCTGGATCATGCCCGCTCGCGCCTGCGACATCCGGCCCGTGAGCTGGAAACCCAGCGCCAGCGTGCCCGCGAGCTGGAGCGCCGCCTGCACATCGCAGTGCGCATGCGCATGACCAGTGAGCAGCAGAAGGCCGACCAGCTGACCCGCCGCCTGCAGCAGGCCAGCCCCGCGCGCGACATCCAGCGCCATCGTCAGCAACTGGCGATGCTGACCCCGCGCCTCAACAACGCCCTGCCACGTCGTCTGGCCGCTGATCGTGAGCGCCTGGAAGGCGCGATGCGCGCGCTGAATGCCGTCAGTCCGCTCAATGTGCTCAACCGTGGCTACGCCATCGTCGAACGCGTCGGCAGCCAGACGCCGACACCCGGCGACAGCAAGGTGATTCGCGCCGCCCACCAGACCCAGCCCGGCGAGATGCTCTCGATCCGCCTCGGCGAAGGCCGCCTCGCCGTCGAGGTCAAACGCCGCTACAAGCCGCGCCCCTGATCCCCTGCCTTGCCTCGATATGACGAGAACAAGACGAGAACAAGACGCAAAAAGCCCCGCTACCTGAACAGGTAACGGGGCTTTTTCATGAGCGCTTTACGTCCGACACACCGGGCCACTTTTGACCACTCGCCTTGCGCACAACTCACACTGACACTCGTGAACTGCTATGCAGGTCTTGACCCTGGGCTTCTGCCCGGCGCCGGGCCGCTTTTGACCTCATGCCTTTCGCGTGGCTTCGGACGCGTTAGATCAAAAATCAGGCGGACCCTGCTCGGCGCCCGGCTTGAACACGCCCGGCTCCAGATCATGACGTCCCAGCAGCTTGTAGAAGTCGGTGCGGTTACGTCCGGCGATACGCGCCGCCTGGGTCACGTTGCCTTCGGTGATCTTCAGCACCTTGATCAGGTAGCTGCGCTCGAAACCGGCACGCGCCTCGGAGAAGGACGGCAAGGCGTTCTCTTCCGCGGCCAGCGCCTGGGAGACCAGCGCTTCCGGAATCATCGAGGAGCTGGTCAGGGCGACACACTGCTCGACCACGTTGACCAGCTGACGCACGTTGCCCGGCCAGGCACTGGAGGCCAGCAGGTTGAGCGCTTCCGGCGAGAAGCCCTTCACGAACGGCTTGTGGCGCGCGGCGGCCTGGCTGATCAGATACTTGGCCAGCAGCGGCACATCCTCGGCACGCTCGCGCAGGGCGGGCAGCTTCAGATTGACCACGTTGAGGCGGTAGTAGAGGTCTTCGCGGAAGTCGCCGTCATGCATCGCCTTGTCGAGATTGCGGTGCGTGGCGGAGATGATGCGCACGTCGATGGGCACCGAAGTGGTGGAACCCAGCGGCCGGATCTGACGTTCCTGCAGGGCACGCAGCAGCTTGACCTGCAGCGCCAGCGGCATGTCGCCGATCTCGTCGAGGAACAGGGTGCCGCCGTCCGCCGCCTGGAACAGGCCCTGGTGGGCACTGACCGCGCCAGTGAACGAGCCCTTGGCGTGACCGAACAGCTCGCTTTCCAGCAGCTGCTCCGGCAGCGCGCCACAGTTGATGGCGACGAAGGGACGCGAGGCGCGCGGGCTGGCGTTGTGGATGGCCTTGGCCATCAGCTCCTTGCCCGAACCGGACGGACCGGTGACCAGCACGCTGACATCGGATGCCGCTACCATGCGCGCCTGCTCGAGAATCTGCTCCATCTGCGGGGAGCGAGTGATGATGCCAGCGCGCCAGGCATCGTCACCCTCCTTTACGGGCGGCGCCTGGGCCAGCGCCTCATCGATGGCGGCGAACAGCTCGTCCTTGTCGACCGGCTTGGTCAGGAAGCTGAACACGCCCTGGCGGGTGGCACTGACGGCATCAGGGATGGAGCCGTGTGCGGTCAGCAGGATGACGGGCATGCCCGGCTGACGCTTCTGCAGCTCACCGAAGAGAGCCATGCCATCCATTTCATCCATGCGCAGGTCGGACAGGACCAGGTCTGGACGTGCGGCTTCGAGACGGCTGAGCGCCTCGCGGCCACTGCTGGCCGTCGTGACCTTGAAGCCACGGCTTTCGAGACGCATGCCGAGCAGCTTGAGCAGGCTCGCATCATCATCGACGAGCAGAATATGCGCTTGTGCGTATTTCACACTAACTCTCCTTGCGACACCCGAGGGCCTGGGACATCGACGTCGGGGCCGCACAGTCTTGCGTCATGCAATCGCGGGGATTGAGTGACAGGGTCGTGGCCAGAGTCTGCCGCTGAGGGTTCAGGGCGTGCTCTGGCGGCGCGAATTGATTGATTCTTCGATGGCCGTCAAGGCTTCCAGCTTCTTGGTCAGCTGGGCGTTCTCGGCGCTGAGCTTGCGACGGGCACCGTCATTCTTGTCACGCTCGGCGATCAGACCGCGACGCTCCTCGAGGCCATTGAGCCACTGACGAAGCAGCGGCTGCAGGCGGCTCGGGGCGGTGGGCAGGTCCGCCTTGTAGAGGTCGGAGGCCAGCTCCCAGTCCGATTCATCGCCCCAGCTGAGCACGATGGCACGCGCGAGGCGACGGTCGTGGCGGTTGCCTTCCAGCTGCAACAGGGTGCTTTCACGCCAGCCGCTGTTGCCACGCTGGGCCTGCAGCGCGAAGGCGACCCATTCATCCAGCAGGCAGTCCTCGCCGGTGAAGTCCGGCAGGTCGCCGGCGCCGTAGCAGCTCTCCCGCACACTCGGGCTGACCACTTCCGGCTCGCTGCCCGGCATGGTGATATTGGTCAGGGCGCCACAGGCGCTAAGCGTACTGAGCAACACGCCTGCAGCCAGGCGCATCAGAAGTCGTTGACCCTTCATCACTTCAGTTCCTTGCGTGCTTGATGGCGTTCAATGACGCCATTTCATGTGGTGTGGACTGCTGATCCGCTCCGGCGGCATCCCTGTCTGCCTGCGGTTCATGCTCACTGCCTTCCCCTGACGTCAGCGAGCGACTCGGTGTCGGCAATGTCAGCCGGAAGCAGACATCCGCCTTGGGGTCATCCACCAGCGCCAATTGACCAAATTGGGCGCGGGCGCTGTCAGCGGCGACCGAGAGACCGATGCCGGAGCCCTTGAGCGGGCCCTTGCGCTTCACCGCGCCCTGATAGAAGGGCTTGAACAGGTGGTCACGGTCCTGGGCGGCGATAGGTTCACCGCTGTTGGCGACTTCGATGATCAGCTTGCGACGCTCCTTGCGGGCTCTCAACCACAGGTCGCCACTGTCTTCGCCGTAGGCGATGGCATTGGAGATCAGGTTGTCGAGAATACGCCCGGTACGCGGCCTGTCCGCCTCCCAACTGAGGCTGGCAGGCGGAAGATGCACGCGCATGCCCTTCTTTTCCAGTGCCAGGCGATGTTTTGCCAGCACTTCCTTGAACACTTCATGTACATCGAAGCGGCTCTGTTCGAGGCCCTGATTGTGCTGCAGCAGATTGTAGTCGAGGAGTTGCTCGATCAGCTTCTGCAATTCCTTGCTGGAGTCATCCAGCAGGCCAAGAATCTCGGTCTGGTGCGGGCTCAGCGGCCCGGCGACCTCGTCGATCAGCAGGCCGGTGCCTTCACGGATGCTGGCCAGCGGGGTCTTGAGCTCATGCGACATGTGACGCAGGAACTGCTGCTTCTGCTCCTCGAGCTCATCCAGACGCGTCGACAGCCAGTTGAGACGCTCGCCCAGCTGCACCAGCTCCGCCGGCCCCTTGATGACGATGGGTCGCTCGCTGTCGGTGCCGCTACCGAGGCCATTGATGCGGCGCTCCAGCTGCCGGATGGGACGGATGATCAGCCAGGTGAAGAACAGCATCAACAGCAGACTGATGGAGACCAGCGCGGCGGTCTGCCACCACAGCTGATTCTTGACCTGGGAGGCGCGGGCGCGGATGCCTTCGATACGCGCATCGACGAGTTCACGCGTGGAGTTGAGCAGGCCGCTGGCCTGGATCGAGAAGGGCCCGAAGTCTTCCAGATGGCGACTGACCTGATCGACGCTCATCTCGGGCA
Source organism: Cobetia sp. SIMBA_158 (assembly GCF_046566945.1). Taxonomy (NCBI): domain Bacteria; kingdom Pseudomonadati; phylum Pseudomonadota; class Gammaproteobacteria; order Oceanospirillales; family Halomonadaceae; genus Cobetia; species Cobetia sp. SIMBA_158. The sequence goes on along the minus strand of NZ_JAWJYL010000013.1, from coordinate 99,481 downwards.
TGCGCTCGAGCTGTGACAGCGTCGCCTTCAACTCGCTGACGCGGGGGTCCCCCTCGCCCAACAGGCGCGCCTGCTCATCCAGCAAGGTGCGGAAGCTGTTGGCCTTGTCGGCGTAGATCTTCATCAGATCGGGATTTTCCAGCACGGCGTACTGGCGGGCGCTACGCTCCATCTCGACGGCGAGATTGGTCAGCGTGCGGGCGCGGCGGGTCTGGTCGACGGCCTGGCGGGCACTGACATCCGCCAGTTCCGACAACTCCGACAGCGCCTGCCCTGCTTGAAACATGAGCACGGCAATCGGCAGCATCACCACCAGAAATGCCATCAGAACCAGCTGCGGCAGCGAGCGGGGACGCCAGCGTCGTGACACTGTGGAGGCCATGGAAAGAACTCTATGCAAGAAAGGGGTGGTCATCATCGAATCACGTCTTCCTAGAATACCAGAGTTCACCAGCGTCCATCGCGGTTGCCAGTTCGTTAATAAATATGACTCTTATTCAAATCATTACGCCGCCACGAGACAAACCGCCCCATTGGCAACGTTTCGCATGAAATTGTTGGCCATTCAGCGCTAGACGCACAAAAAAAGAGGGCCGGCATAGCCGGCCCCAAGTACGCAGGGAACTGAAGGGTCAGTCATCACGTGGTGCCTCTGGTACCTGGAGACCAGAGGCACCACGTGATTGGCGGGTCTGACAGGTGGTCTGCCTGTCAGTCCCGGGAGAAAAGAACGTCACCTGGTGGTCGTTCCAGGTCAGTTGACGTTCACGCCGGACAGCGTCCGCGCTCCCTATCGGATGTGAAGCAGGGGGCAACACATCGCAATGTGGATGATCGAGTCGGATGGCTTGCCGACTTGCCCGCCTCGATCGTCAATTCGGGGATGACGGCAGCCAATCTCTCCGGCTACCGCATCGGTTTCGGGCATCCTTGCCCGGGCGTCCTTGCCCTCAAGATACTGTCCATGCCCACCAGGGGCCGTACCTGTCTCATCGCAACCTGAAGTCACACATCGCGTGGAGCAGACGCTTGGCCTGTCAGCGATCACGGAGCGCACAGGGTAGTGAGTACCGTCATCGCTGGAAGGCCAGAGAAAGGGCCGGTGATGCACCGCATATCTCTTGCTCACGGTACCTATTGCCAAAGGCGTGCCATAAACGCGAAAACTCATTACAAAACAATGACTTGAAAAGTAGATAACGGCGAAAGGCATGCCAATGTTGCCCGGGGCGGCACACAGAGTCGTGTTTTACTGGCCGATTCGTCGCGATTTGCCAACACATATACGGGGCATGCTATTTTTCCCTTCTGAATCAATATCTTGAAACGTCTCCTTTGCAAGACAATCCCGCAAGAGGTGGGGGAAAACTGCGACACCTACGCAAGAACACCCGCTGATCAGCCCTCATCGAGGGGGTCATCAGCGGGTGTTCTCTGGGCGATTCACACTGGCAGGCAAGTGAGGTGTGACTAGAGCGACTTGAGCAATACCTTGGAGTTACGCGCCGAGTTGTAGGCCTCGCGACGCATGGGCGGCAGGTCTTGCAGGCCGGCCGACACGAAACCGTGCTCGATGAACCAGTGGACGGTATGGGTCGTCAGCGCATACAGACGCTCGACGCCGGCGCGACGCGCGCGCAGCTCGATCTCGGCCAGCAGCTGCTCGCCGCGCTGTCCGCGGCGATAGTCATCATGCACAGCCACGCAGGCCAGCTCGCCCATGGCGGCGTCACGGCTGAGGTGCAGTGCCGCACACCCGATGACCATGCCATCGCGCTCCAGCACCACATAGTCGTCGATCTCGTGTTCGAGACGCTCCCGCGAGCGGGCCACCAGGATGCCACGCTGCTCCAGCGGCCCCAGCAGCGCCAGCAGGCCACCGACATCCTCGAGGCGCGCCTTGCGCAGCTGCTCATAGCCCTGACGCGTGATCATGGTGCCGATGCCGTCACGGGTGAACAGCTCGCCCAGCAGGGCGTCACGGTCGCGCCAGCTCAACAGGTGAGTGCGCCCGACGCCGCGCCGTGCGGCACCACAGGCAGCGGCCAGGTGGCGCGACAGCTCACTGTCGTCATCGCGGGGCGGCGCCATCAGCGCGGCTTCCTCCGGATTGAGCTGACGCAGCAGCTCGCCGTCTTCGCCGAACAGGCCCTCCCCTTCACCAAGCAGGATCAGCTTGTCAGCGGCCAGCGCCACGGCGGCGTGTTCGGCGACCTCAGCAGCGTCCAGATCGAACACCTCACCGGTGCTGGAATAGCCCAGCGGCGGCAGCACGACGATGGCCTGCTGCGAGAGCAGCCCCTGGATCGCCTCGCTGCGCACGCGGCGCACCTCGCCACCATGCAGGAAGTCGACGCCATGACGCACACCCAGCGGCTTGGCCATCACCAGATTGCCGGAGACGGCGGAGAGCTCCACACCATGCAGCGGCGTATTGGGTAGCCCCTGGGACAGACTCGCCTCAAGGCGCAGACGCAGCGTGGCGACCTGCTGCTCCAGATGGCCGAGAATCTCGCGCGTCACCACCCAGCGGCCCTGATGGCGATCCGCCTCGATACCGGCAGCCTGCAACGCCTCGGCCACCTGCGGGCGCACCCCGAACACCACCACCAGCTTCACGCCGAGGGTATGCAGCAACGCCAGATCCTGTATCAACTGCGTTCGTCGTGACGAGGACAGGGCATCGCCCTCGATCAGAATGACGAAGGTGCGGCCACGATGGGCATTGATATAGGGAGAGGAGTTGCGAAACCAGTCCGCGAAGGGGAAACGCGTGTTCAAGAGCCAGCTCCGGGCAGGAGAGAGGGAAAATGGCATGTCAGGCATGCCCATGAATCATCATATCAGCGCCGCAGCCTGCACGGCGAGCGGTGCCCCCTGACATCCATGTGTTAGATACAAGAAAGGCGACCCGAAGGTCGCCTTTCTCGTTTTACCCATTCAGCTCTGGATCATGCGGCGGCTTAGCCGAACATGCCCTTGAACATGAAGAAGAACAGGATCGACAGGATCGCGCCGGCCGGCAGAGTGATCAGCCAAGACATCACGATGGTGCCGATGACACGCAGGTTGAGCGCTGCCATGCCGCGTGCCAGACCTACCCCCAGCACCGCACCGACGAGGGTGTGGGTGGTGGAGATCGGCAGGCCGGTGCCGGAGGCCAGCACGACAGTCGAGGCGGCGGCCAGCGTGGCCGCGAAGCCGCGTGACGGCGTCAGCTCGGTGATGCCGGTGCCGACGGTGGCGATGACGCGACGACCATAGGTGACCAGGCCGAAGACGATACCGCCGCCACCCAGTACGAGGACCCACCACGGCATGCTCGCCTTGGCGCCGATCTGACCGGCAGAGTCGACGACGCTGATGATGGCCGCCAACGGACCGACCGCATTGGCCACGTCGTTGGAGCCGTGGGCGAAGGCCATCGCACAGGCGGTGAACATCATCAGCAGGCCGAAGACCTTCTCGACGCCGCTGAAGTCGAAGTCGTCACCGGTGGCGCGATTCTTCTCCTTGAGGCGTGAACGCGCGACCTTGCGCTCCATCAGCACGCCGATACCCATCACGATGGCGCCGATGACGACGGCCAGCAGCAGGCTGGATTCGAAGCTCAGGTGCAGGCCGACATGCTTGAGGCCCTTGACCATGGTCACCATCGAGATGATGAAGCCGACCAGGAACATGTACATCGGCACGTAGCGCTTGGCGGCCGCGAACGGGTCTTCGTTGTCGAAGATCAGCGTCTGCACGGACTTGAACAGCACGAAGGCGATGGAGCCCGCCAGCAGCGGCGAGACCAGCCAGGAGGCCGCGATCTGACCGACCTTGGACCATTCGACGGCATCCACGCCCAGACCCGCAGCGGAGAAGCCGACGATGGCGCCGACGATGGAGTGGGTGGTCGAGACCGGCCAGCCCTTCATGGAAGCGATCAGCAGCCAGATACCGGCGGCCAGCAGCGAGGCCAGCATGCCGTAGACCAGATATTGCGGATTCTCGATCAGCAGTGACGGGTCGATGATGCCCTTGCGGATGGTGTCAGTCACCTCACCACCGGCAAGCCAGGCACCGAGGAATTCGAAGATCACGGCGATGATGATCGCCTGCTTGATGGTGATCGCCTTGGAACCTACCGAGGTTCCCATGGCATTGGCGACGTCATTCGCACCCACACCCCATGCCATGAAGAAACCGAACAGACAGGCAAGAATGACGAGCACATCGCCGTATTGAGCAATGATGGACATAGAAGACTCTTGGACAGATGGCAGGACGTCCTGATGGCGCTCAGCGCGCCATCAGGATCTGCAGTCGGGTACCGACCTTTTCCGCTTGGTCAGCCACATCGCCGACCCAATCGATGATCTTGTAGAGGAAGATCACATCGACGGGCGGGAGACTGGCTTCCAGCGAGAACAGGGTCTGGCGGATGGCGATCTGCTGTTCGTCGGACTGCTTCTCGAGCTCATGCAGCTCGTTGATCAGCTTGTCGACCAGCTCGCTCATGTTGCGCCCGAAACCGGACTCGACGAGGTCTTCCAGTTCACCCAACGCACGACGCGCCTGGCAGACCGATTCGACCGCAGTCTTGAGATACTCACGCATGGCGGGCACCAGTGCGGTGGGTATCTGCATATGACGACCCAGCATGATCCCGGCGATGTCCTTGGTGACATTCGCGATGGAATCCTGGACATGGATCAGCTCGAGAAGGTCGGAGCGCGAGACCGGCAGGAACAGCGAGTTGGGCAGGTTGAGACGCAGCTGCGTCTTCAACTCGTCCGCTTCACGCTCCAGACCACTGATGGTCTTGCGAATGCTGGCTGCCTGCTCCCAATCACCCTGCTCGCAGGCGTCGAAGAAGGTCAGCAAGTGCTGGGCGCACTCGTCGGTCTTGATGATGTGGGTGTGCAGCGCCTTGAAAGGCGAGCGCCCGAACATCGAAGAGAAAGGGTTGGTCGTTACCATAGTGGCCGTCGGCGTTAAGGATTGACGCGCGGAGTGTAGCAAAGCCTTTGTGACGATCACATAACTTTCATCGTAACGTCATGATACCGCCATGCTGTTGTCATTTACGCAACAACAGCGGCAGTTCGGGGGAACACGAAGGATTCCAGAAGAGAGATTGTCATGTAGCGGCAGGACCCGTGGTCGCTGGCTTTATCCACTGTTCGTAATATAACCAAGGACGTGACGACAGGCAATTGCTGTCACTTCAATGTCATCATGCTGTCATATAAGTGTGATTCCGCCGACAGACCGATATCCCGCATGCCCTTCCGCCCTCCCCGTGCTTGCCTTGCCGCGGGCCAGGCGCGAGCATGAGACACACGGGCCTTCATCACCATGCACCACGCATACCGAAGGCTCTGCGGTCCTGGCGCCGCTGTCACCCTCATCCGTCAGCATCTGTCTTCTTTCATCTGTACAGGGAGTGCCCATCATGGCGCAGGAAATCGAACTCAAACTGGCACTGTCTCAACCCGTCATTGATCGCGATGCCATTCTGGAGACACTGACGAGCATTGCAGAACTGGCAACGGTCGCCCCCAGGCGGCGCTGGCTGGCCAACACCTACTTCGACACCCCCGAGCATGCGCTGGAGCGCGCGCGCATGGCGCTGCGTCTGCGCCAGAGCGGTGAGGATGCCGACAGCACGGGCGCCCTGCGCCAGACGCTCAAGACCAGCGGCGAGAGCCATGGCGGACTGCATTCACGCGGCGAATGGGAGTGGGAGCTGCCCGAGGGCCAGACCGGTCTCGACCTCGACGGCCTGCGTGACCTGCCGCCCCTGCAGGCGCTGGAAGACGGTGCCCGCGAACAGCTGCTGAGTGCACTCGCACCCAGCTTCAGCACCGATTTCGAGCGTCATGCCTGGCAGATCGACGTCAAGGCGACACGCAGTGACGAGAATGTGAGCGACGAGCAGGTCACCGTCGGCGTCGAGATGGCGCTGGACCTGGGCGCGGTGAAGGCCAGTGGTCGCGAAGTGGCCATCCAGGAGATCGAGCTCGAGCTGACCGGCGGCGAAGCACTCGCCCCCGAGGTGAGAGAAGGCGTGCTCTGGCAGCTGGCGGATTCACTGGCCAGCCGCCTGGCACTGCGCCCGGCAGATGCCAGCAAGGCCAAGCGCGGCGCGGCGCTGCGGGATGGCGAATGGCATGAGAAGACGCTGGATACCGCTGACCCGAGCGCGCTGCTGTCCGCCGCCATCGATGCACTCGATGCCCACGCCGACCGCCAGGCGAAAGATGACCTCAAGTGGCACGCGCATGCGCTGGCTGCCCTGTCGGCCCTCGCATCACGACTGGCCGCCTGCCAGCATCCCGGCCATATCCATGCGGTGGCGCTGGTCGAGGCGCTGGAAAGCAGCGACGGCGACGCCTCACAGGACTGGGCGACTCGCGACTTCGGCCAGCACAGCCTGTCACTGCTCGCGACGCTGCGCGGCTGAATCTCAGCACGACACTGACTGCCCAGCCGCCAGGCGCTAGACCACTGGCTGATGGACAACAGCCGGGCAGTCACTGAAGGTCACACACTGAGCCCCCCCGATACGCCCTGACATTCATCCGGCGTCGTCACGCCCGTCAAGGAAGCCTGCATGCCTGAACGCCAGGGCCCTGCCAATGAATATGGCAGCACACCGCAAAGCCCCCCAGCGACACCCTCGCACCCCAGCGACTACGAGCCCGCGACGGGCCGCCTGCGCGCGCGGCTGTTCCACTGGATCTTCGAATCCGATACCAAGGCGGCCAAGGCCTTCGATATCGGCCTGATCCTGATGATCTTCGCCAGTGTCGCCGTGGTGATGCTCGACAGCGTGCCCTCGCTGAATGCGCAATACGGCGAGCTGTTCCGCATCATGGAGTGGGGCTTCACGATCATCTTCACGCTGGAATACGCCGTCCGCCTCTACTGCCTGAAGCATCCCGGCACCTGGGCCAAGGGCTTCTACGGCGTGCTCGACCTGCTGTCGATTGCCCCAACCTGGCTGTCGCTGCTGATACCGGGCGCCCAGGCCCTACTGGTGGTGCGCGTACTGCGTGTGCTGCGCCTGTTCCGCGTGTTGCGCCTGATGGCCTTCGTCGGCGAGGGCCGCATGCTGGTCGAGGCCATGACGCGCAGCCGGCGCAAGATCCTGCTGTTCTTCATCACCGTGCTCAGCATCGTCACGGTGTTCGGCGCCCTGATCTATCTGATCGAGCCACCCGAGGCCGGCTTCACCTCCATCCCCAAGGCGCTCTACTGGGGCGTGGTGACGCTGACGACGGTGGGCTATGGCGACATCGCGCCCATCACGCCGCTGGGGCAGTTCATCTCGGCGCTGATGATGATTCTCGGCTACTCGATTCTCGCCGTGCCCACCGGGGTGTTCTCGGCTGAGGTCCTCAACGGCCTGCGCATGCAGCAGACCAGCGACGAAGCCTGCCCGGGCTGTGGTCGTGAAGGCCATGATCGCAACGCCAAGTACTGCAAGTTCTGCGGTACCTGGCTGGACGAGGACACCCGCGACCCGCGCGAGCCGGAACCGGAACCGGAGCCTGAGCCGGAACCTGAGACAGAGCCGGATCCCGAATCTGCGCCTGACGCAGAGACGCCATCGGGGGATGAGACCGCCTCCCCAGGCGACGACTCTCCCGATCGCGACCGCAGCTGACGAAGCCGAGAGTCGCTCAGCACACGACAACGCCTCAGAAATGACAACGCCCCCGCGACCGCAAGGTCCGGGGGCGTCTTCGTATGCCAAGGCGATGTCAGCGCCGTGAAGCGCTACGCTGTCGCGATCACTCGACGAAGCTCGAGATATCGCCACGCCCTTCGCGCACGATCACCGGCGGCAGCTCGCGCAGGTCTACCACACTGGTGGTCTCGAAGCTGCAGGCGCCACCATCGATGACCAGATCCAGCGCGTGTCCGAAGCGCTCGCGAATCTCTTCGGCGTCCGTCATCGGCAACTCCTCGCCCGGCGGAATCAGCGTCACGCTCATCAGCGGTTCGCGATGGGTTTCCAGCAGGGCGTGGGTGATGGCGTGGTCCGGCACGCGCACGCCGATGGAGCGACGCTTGGGGTGCAGCAGCAGACGCGGCACTTCGGAAGTCGCCTGCAGGATGAAGGTGTAGGCGCCCGGCGTGTGACTCTTGAGCAGGCGGAAGATGGCGTTGTCGACCTTGGCGTAGGTGCCGATTTCCGAGAGGTCAGAACACACCAGGGTAAAGTTGTGCTTGTCGTCCAGCTGACGCAGGCGCTTGATGCGCTCGATGGCCTTCTTCTCGCCCAGATGACAACCCAGCGCGTAGCCGGAGTCGGTCGGATAGGCAATCACGCCACCCTGCTGGATGATGGTGACGGCCTGATCGATGAGGCGTTTCTGGGGATTTTCGGGATGAATCTGGAAGAACTGTCCCATGCGGTGCTCCTTGCGTCTGGGCACCAGCCCGGCAGGCGGACTGGCGTCACGGTGATCTCTTGATATCACATGGAGGCAGCGTCGGCCGCAAAAAAGGGCGCAATGCGCGGATGACACCACACGGGCGGCACCTTGGTGCGGGGCGGCGGACTCATGCTGCCGGGCGCCAGCGGGCCGCCAGGGAAGTGGAAGTCACTGCCAACGGAGGCGTAGAGCCCCAGCTCATCCAGCTGACGCGCCAGGTCACGCGCGCGATCGATATTCTGGAAGCCGCTGACCAGCTCCGCGCCTTCGCCGCCGGCGGCAATGAAGTCACGCAGCAGCTCGCCACGCTTGGTGCGCGTCAGCTTGTAGCGCATCGGGTGCGCCATCACGGCGATGCCACCATCGGCACGCACCCAGCCCACCGCCTCTTCCATCTCCGGCCAGTGCGCCTTGACGTCGCCTTTCTGGCCCGCGCCCAGATGCCGCTTGAAGGCGTCCTGCAGGTTGCGTGCAATCCCGGCCTCGACCAGCGCGCGGGCGAAATCCGGGCGTGACAGCGGGCGGTCGCCTGAGCCACTCAGCGTGGCCTGCTCCCGGGCGCGCTCGAAGGCATTCTCGAGCCCGAGCTTTTCCATGCGCGTGGCGATCTCGTGGCTGCGGCGTTCACGCGCCTCGTGCTGCTGCTTGAGACCGGCACTCAGCGCATCGCCGGCGCCCTCGGGCATCAACGCCACGATGTGGATGGTCTGGTTGCGCCAGCGGACCGACAGCTCACAGCCGGGCAGCAACGAGATTCCCTCGGCGCGGGCGGCCTGCTGGGCCTCGAAGATGCCTTCCATGCTGTCGTGATCGGTCAGAGACATGCGTGACAGACCGCGCCGCGCGGCCAGCGCCACCAGCTCTGTCGGTGCCATGCCGCCATCGGAGGCGGTGGAGTGCATGTGCAGGTCGATGTCCGGCACCTCGATATCGGAATCGAAGCGCTCCGGCAGCGGGCGAAACTCGATCGGCTTGCGGGTTGCGGAAATCGGCGAAGAGTCGGACGGGACGTCGGACACGGGGAACCTCTCGGGATGAACGTCTGTGCCACGCGATGCCTGGGATGCAGGCGATCCAGCGGGCCAGACGTCGGGCAGTATTGGCTGCGATGCGCGCCCGGACACACAGGGGCTTTGTCAGCAGGCAGCAATGGCGGCAGAATGAGCACATGCAGGCAGGGGTGCGCCGCTGGTGTCAGACAGGATACCACTCGCACAGGCCCTTGCCTTCCCGACGGCTGCGTCGTCGTGTTCAGGAGTGCGCATTACCCATGAAGATGTTGCTCGACTTTCTGCCGATCGTGATCTTCTTCGCCGTCTACAAGATGACTGGCGACATGATCATGGCTACCGCCGTGTTGATTCCCGCGACCCTCGCGCAGGTGCTGTACATCTACTGGCGCCACAAGCGCGTCGAGAAGATGCAGCTGGTCACCCTGGCGCTGGTCGTCGTGCTGGGTGGCGCGACCGTGCTGTTCGGCAACAGCTCCTTCATCCAGTGGAAGCCCACCGTGGTCAACTGGCTGTTCGCCGTCGCCTTCCTGCTGTCGCCGCTGTTCGGCGGCAAGCCGCTGGTGGAGCGCATGATGGAAAAGGCGATTCAGCTGCCACGCCCCATCTGGCACCGCCTCAATCTGGCCTGGGTGGTATTCTTCCTCGCCATGGGCGGCCTCAACATCTACGTCTTCAGTCACTATTCGGAAGACATCTGGGTCGATTTCAAGCTGTTCGGCATGCTCGGTCTGACACTGCTGTTCGTCATCGTTCAGGGCGTCTACCTGTCCCGCCACATGGTGCAGGCCCCTCAGGAAGAGAACGCTTCCTCGACCAATTCTCAAAAGGATGATTCGTGATGCTCTACTCCATTGTCTGTCAGGACGTCGAAGGTAGCCTCGAAGCGCGCATGGCGGCGCGCCCGCCGCATCTGGCACGTCTGGAAGCGCTGCACGCCGCCGGGCGTCTGGTCATCGCCGGCCCCAACCCGGCCATCGACAGCGAAGCACCGGGCGAAGCCGGCTTCAGCGGCAGCGTCATCATCGCCGAGTTCGATTCCCTCGAAGACGCCCAGAAGTGGGCCGATGCCGATCCCTTCGTCATCGCCGGTGTCTATGAAAGCGCCGAAGTGAAGCCCTTCAAGCAGACCCTGCCCTAGCCCGGCGCCCGACCGGTCATCTGACCGGCGGTTTCTCACAGACGACGGACAGCCTGGCTGTCCGTCGTCTGCGTTGCAGGCCTTGCTCTGCCGCTGTCTCGCTGTGCTGCTCTCCCGCTCGACCTCCTGCCAGGAATGCCCGTGAACGATCGCCCCTCCTCCCCCCGCCAGCCCGCTCCCGGCCAATCAGCTCCCGATCAGGCCGCCTCGCCAACCCGCCAGGCTCCGCCACAGCAAGCCCCGGGCACCGCGGCACGCAAGTCTGCCACGACGCCACCGAGCGCGATCGAGCCAGTCACGGCGCCCGGCGTGGTGCCGGACGTACCACTGGCGCCACTGGCGGCACTGGAGGAGGCGCAGCTCGAGTGGAACGACACCGCGCCACAGGCCACCGATTACGGCGATGTGTACTTCTCGATCCACGATGGCCGTGCCGAGACCGTGCACGTCTTCCTCGACAGCAACCGACTGAGCGAGCGCTTCCGTGACTGGCGGGAAGCGCGCCCCTTCGTGATCGGCGAAACCGGCTTCGGCACCGGCCTCAACATCCTGTGCGCCGCCCAGCGCTTCCTGGCAACGGCGCCCGCCGAGGCGCGTCTGCATGTCGTCTCGGTGGAAAAGCACCCGATGCGCGCCGCCGACCTCGAGCGGGCGCTGTCCGCCTGGCCGGATCTCGCCTCACTGGCAAAGCCGCTGGTCGCTCAATGGCCCGCTGCCGTCCTCGGCGTGCACCGCCTGTGGCTGGATGAGCGCATCACCCTGGACCTGCACTTCGGCGATGCGGTGGAGCGCCTCTCGCGCCTGGAAGGTGGCGTGGATGCCTGGTTCCTCGATGGCTTCTCGCCGTCGAAGAACCCGCAGATGTGGTCACCCGAGCTGTTCGCGGCCATGGCGGGTGTCTCGCGCCCCACGGCGACCTTCGCCACCTTCACCGCCGCGGGCTTCGTGCGGCGTGGCCTGCGCGCGGCAGGCTTCGTGTGGCGCAAGGTGCCCGGCCACGGCATGAAGCGCGAGATGATCTGCGGCGAGCTGGACGAACCGACCGCCGCCGCGCGCGCCGAACTGATGGGACTTAATGCCTCACCCGCATCCGGTCATGCCCCCATGCAGGAGCACGCGGTGCGTGGCGCCCTTCATCCGCTGCGTCGTGAGCAGCCCTGGACCCAGCCCCCACAGCCCGCGCCTGTCAGTCGCGAGACGCATGTCGCGGTACTCGGCGCCGGTATCGCCGGCACCAGCTGCGCCGAGGCGCTGGCGCGGCGCGGCGTGCAGGTCACGCTGATCGATGCCGAAGCCCCCGGCGCGCGCGCCTCCGGCAATCGCCAGGGTGCGCTCTACGTCAAGCTGGCCGCCGAGACCAACCCCGCCAGTCGCTTCCAGCTGGCTGCGCTGCAGTACAGCCGGCGCTGGCTGGCAAGCCTCGATCCCGAGCAGACCCTGTGGTCCGCCAGCGGCGTGCTGCAGCTGGCCACCAGCGAGCGTGAGCGCAAGCGCCAGCAGCGCTTCCTCGACAATCACCCGCTGCCCGAGGCGCTGCTCAAGCCGGTCAGCGCCAGTGAGGCCAGTCGAATCGCCGGCAGCGAGATCGCCTTCGACGGCCTCTTCTATCCGGTCGCGGGCTGGGTGCGCCCCAGCGCGCTCTGTCAGCACCTCGCCGCCACCCCGGGCATCCGCTTTCTGCAGGCGCGCATCGAGGCCATTCAGTCGCTGGGGGCCGAGGAAAGCGGGGCTACTGGCAACGGCGCGCCACGCTGGCAACTGCAGACCAGCGACGGCACCAGCATTGAAGCCGATCAGCTGATTGTCGCGCTGGGGGAGCAGACTCACCTGCCCGAGCCGCTCGCGCACCTGCCGCTGCAGCCGATTCGCGGCCAGGTCAGCGAGATCACGGTAGCGCCGGAACATGCCACGCACCTGCCCGCGCTCGACAGCGTGGTGTGCGCCGGTGGCTATGTCTCGCCCTATCAGCGCCACGCCGATGGCAGCGTGACACTCAGCTTCGGCGCGACCTTCGCCCCGCGCGATGAGGATGAGGCAGTCCGCGAGGCGGACCACGCTGCCAATGTCGCGGAGCTGCGCAGCGCCCTGCCCGCCTTCGTCGCCGCCTGGGAGCAGGCGCGTGGCATCACGCTGGAAGACGATGACTGGCAGGGACGTGTCGCCTGGCGCGCCGCCAGCCCGGACAAGAGTCCGCTGGCCGGCCCGGCACCGGACGCCGCGCAATGGCGTGAGGATTACGCCGCCATGGCCTTCGATGCGAAAAAGCGCGTGCCACAGTCGAGCGGCGCCCACCTGCCCGGCCTGTGGCTCTCCACCGCACACGGCTCACGCGGCTTCACCACCGCCCCACTGTGCGCCGAACTGATCGCCTCGCAACTGTGTGGCGAGCCGCTGCCGCTGGAACGCGAACTGGCCGAGCACCTGCACCCGGGACGCCGCCTGATCCGCGATATCGTCCAGCGGCGCTGAGAGGTCGGTATCACTCAGGCCTGACGGCACTGTCTGGACAGGGCATGACGGTCGATGACCTGGTAGGTAAAGGATGGCCGGCCGATCTGACCGTAGTGGAAGGCCTCGCTGAGCATGCCGCAGGCCGCGAGATGGCGCAGGTACTTGCGGATGGTCACTCGCGACATGCCGGTGGCAGGCAGCAACGCCTCACTGGTGAAGCTGCCTTCCTCACGCGGCAACGCCTGGATGGCACTGGCCACCAAGGCAAGTGACGCCGCCGTCACGCCCTTGGGCAGGCGCCCCTCGGGTACCGCGCCCGCAGCGCCGCTGACCAGCCCTTGCACGCCGAAGAGCTGGTCCAGTTGTTGCTGGCTGACTTCACCCTCTAGACTCTCCAGCTGCTGGCGCCCGCGAAGCGCCAGTGCCAACGCCTGCTGAAAACGGGCGAAGCTGAAGGGTTTGACCAGGTAATCGCACACCCCGAGCGCATGTGCACTGCGCACCGTGTCCGCCTCACTGGCGGCGGTGATCAGGATCACCTGGATATCGGGGGCGGCGTGGCGCCTCAGCCATCGCAACACTTCCAGCCCGCTGCGGCTGCGCAGGTAGACATCCAGCAACACCAGGTCCACCGCTTCCTGCGCCAGCACGTCGAGTGCCGTCGCGACATCCTCGCACTGGGCCACCAGGCGCATGCCGTCGATGCGACTGAGGTATTCGACATTGAGACGCATGACCATGGGGTCGTCTTCGACTATCAGCACACGCATGCGCTCTGGCTCCTTCGTTGTGCAAATTCCGGCCGCAACGCCATCCCATGGCGCTCGAGATCCGCTCAAGGCGCCACACCAGTCAGCAGTCGGCAAGGCAGGGTCAGCTCGACCAGGGTACCGCCGCCCGGGGGCGCATAGAGGTGCCATTCTCCCTCGCGCGCGGTCACGATCTCCTGCACCAGCGACAGGCCCAGTCCGCGGCCTTCTCCATGACTGCTCACCCCCGCCATGCGCACCGTCTGCCTCAGCTCCGTCGGCATGCCGGGGCCGTTGTCCGCCACGCTGATCGACAACTGCGCCTCTGCCGACGGGTCCAGTGATTCCAGCATCAACCCCAGGGTCACAGACGGGGCGTGAGCGTCAGCGCCCACCTCCTCCAGCGCTTCGAAGGCATTGTCGAGCAGATTGCCGATCACGCTGACCAGATCATGACTCAGGCTACGCTCCAGCACCGGAAACTCGGCCTGAGCGCCCTCGTCCTGTGACATTCCCCACTCAGCGCAGCGGCCATGATGGCACTCGATCTCCAGCTCGACCGCCAGCGCGATGCCACGCTCGCGAGCCTCGCTGTGCTTGCCAATCAGAAGACCTGCCAGCAGAGGGTCCGCGATGCGCTCGGCGGCCGCGGCATCCGCCGGCAACTCCCGCTCCACCAGCAACGCCAGATAATCGCGCAGACCGGCGAGGTCCTGCATCTGTGTCAGGCCCGACAGCACATGCAGCCGATTGCGGAACTCATGACGCGCGGCACGCAGTGACTCCGCCTGACGGCGGACGCCAGTCAGCTCCTCGGCGAGGCGCTGCATGCGGTCGTGCTCGCGCAGTACCAGCACGCCGCCCATCAGCAGCTCGCCATCATGCACTCGCTGGCAACGCACCAGCAATCGCCGCCCGCCGTGAGTCACCTGCCGCAGTCGGGTCTCCTCCTGCTCGCTCACCGGCTGGCGCGCAACAAGGCACTCACGCATGCCGGTGTCGGGCAGCCAGCCATCAAGGTGCTCTCCCAGCGTCGGCAAGGTCCCCAACAACTCGCGCGCCGCGGCATTCACCAGCGTGATCCGCCCCTCGGGATCGACCACGATGATGCCCTCTTCCAGGCTGGCCAGCACCGCCTGATGCTCCTCCACCAGGCGCGCGATGGCCGCCGGCTCCAGTCCCTTGAGCTGTCTGCGCAGATAGCGCGCAAGTCCCAGTGCGCCCAGCGTGCCGAACAGCATCAACACACCCAGTCCGAGCAGCAGCTGACGCTTCTCATCGGCCAGACGCCGCCCCAGGGAATCCAGCGTGATACCGATGGCCACCGCACCGACGACGGCGCGCTCACCGCCCTTGGACGCATGCGCCATGACCGGAACGAAGCTGCGCAGGCTTTCGCCGAGCGTGCCGCGGGATTCGGAGAGGTAGGAGGCACCGGCAAGCGCACGCTGTTCGTCTCCACCCTGGAAGGGCTGCCCGATGCGTGCGGGGTCCGGGTGACTGAGCCGCAGGCCATCCGGGCGCATCACCACGATGAAGTCGACGGCATTCTCCCGACGCAGTCGCTCGATGCGTGCCGCCAGCCGGCTGTCCGCGACAGGAGGCGCAGCCTGCGGCGAGCTGGCCTCGCTCAGGGCAGAACGCACCTCGGGCAGACGCGCGATACGCTGGGCAAGAGCGGCAATGCGCTGGCCCTGAATCTCGCGCTGGGTCCGCTCAAGCTGGGCACTGAAGAGCCAGGCCGCGACCAGCAGGCTGACGATCACCATGCCGGCGGCGAGCAATGAGGTCAGCGCGCTCAGTCCGGGTTGAGAATGCCGCAACACGCCGGACAAGCCATGTGCCCCCTTGGTGGCATGGCCATTCGGCCCGGCGCATGGGCGAGTGGCAGCCGGCGCTTTCATAAGTTTCAAAAGGCTTTCTTTAATTCGCAAAACTTGGCCCTCGGGAGCCACACCGTAAGCTCCCTGTGACGCGCATCCAGTGCGCGAACATGATGTCCCTTCCCCGTCCCAAACGATCCCGCGATGCCACGCCAACGCGTCCGGGCATGACAACAGGTCCTGCAACGACAGAGTGCAGGACAAGGAGCATGCATGACACATTCCTCGCAGACCGCCACGGCCACGCCTGCCGCAGAGCCCCCCTGGCAGAAGACGCACATCTTCGGCATGTCGCTGCCGATCTTCGCCCTGTCCTTCCTGGTCCTGATTGCCGCTATCGCCACCGACACCCTGCCTGCCGGCATGATCGGCGCGCTGCTGGTCATGATGATTCTCGGGGAGCTGCTGGGCTTTCTGGGCGACCGCCTGCCGATCATCAACAGCTATCTGGGTGGCGGCGCCATTCTCGCCATCTTCGGTGCCGCAGCGCTGGTCTACAGCGGCTGGCTGCCGCAGGAGGTCACGGCGAATGTCAGTGAGTTCATGAAAGCCGGTGGCTTTCTGAACTTCTACATCGCGGCGCTGATCACCGGCAGCATTCTCGGCATGGACTCCCGCGTACTGGTCAAGGTCGGGGCCCGCTTCGCGCTGCCGCTGCTGTGCTCGGTGCTGTTCGCGGCGCTCTTCGCGATGCTGGTCGGCTGGGTCATGGGCTTCTCGCCCAAGGATGCCGTCATGGTCATCGCCCTGCCCATCATGGGCGGCGGCATGGGCGCCGGCGCCGTGCCGATGAGCCAGATCTACGAGCAGCTGCTGGGGCAACCGGCCAGCTACTATATCTCGATCCTGGTGCCGGCACTGGCCCTGGGCAATGTCTTCGCCATCATCATTGCCGGGCTGCTCAACGGGCTTGGCAAGCGCTTCCCGTCGCTGACCGGTGGCGGCCAGATGATGCCGGGCGTCAATGTCCGCGAAGAGAAGAGCGCGCCTGACCTGTCCCAGCTGGGCATCGGCATGGTGATTGCCCTGAGCTTCTTCGTCGCCAGCCAGATTCTCGGCAAGGTCATTCCGCTGCACCCCTACGCGCTGATGATCATCGCGGTCGCCGTGCTCAAGTGCGCCAACCTGGTACCGGAGAACATCAATCAGGCCGCCGCCCAATGGTTCCGGTTCGTGGCTGGCAACTGGACTTTCGCGCTGCTGTTCGGCATCGGCGTGGCCTACACCGATCTGGGCCAGGTGATCGATGCCATCACCATCACCTACGTGGTGATCGTGTTCGGTGTCGTCGCCGGTGCCGCCTTCGGTGCGGGGCTGGTGGGCAAGCTGGTCGGCTTCTACCCCATCGAGTCGGCCATCACCGCTGGCCTGTGCATGGCCAACATGGGCGGCACGGGTGACGTCGCCGTACTCTCGGCGGCCAATCGCATGCAGCTGATGCCCTTCGCGCAGATTTCCTCGCGCCTGGGCGGGGCCTTGATCCTGTTGATCTCGAGCCTGGTCGTGCCGATGTGGTTCGCATGATCCGGTGCATCGCCAGACGTCACTAGCCGCACCAACTGGTGCAACAACTGGTGCATCATGAACGACAACGCCCCTGGCCTGTGCCAGGGGCGTTGTCGTTTCCAGCCCCGGGGTCAGGGGCAGGGCATGCTCAACACAGCATGACCGCTGGCCGGGCTCAGTCGCCCTCTTCCTCGTCGTCCGCCAGCTGGCGACCGAAGGACTGCCATTGCTCCAGCGTCATCACCTCGGTGGATTCGGTGCCGATGTCGTGGACGATCAGCAGCTTGCCGCGTGACAGCTGGCCTTCCAGCTCCGCGACCCAGCCAACCATGCCTTCGCCGACATCGGTGGTGTCATAGCCCTGACGGGTGACGAAGGCTTCCAGCAGGGCGCGCCGTGTATCGGCGGGCAGCATGGTCTGCGGTACCTCGATGAAGCGGTCCCGCGGGTCCATCTGATCAAGTGGCATCTGGCTCATGGGTAGCTCCTGTCCTTCATCAGGGTGGCGTGGCGCCGCCTGCGGTGCATCGTTCAGCGTATCCGTACTCATGCATCCTCTCCCGCGCTGTCTTGCGCGCTGTCCTGCACATTGGCTTGCGCACTGTCTTGCGGATTGTCCTGCTGTGCATCAGCACCGGATTCCCATTCGGCCAGGCGCTTCACGAAGGTCTCTTCGTCCAGCACCGTGAGGCCCAGCTGCATGGCTTTCTCGAGCTTGCTGCCCGCTGCCTCGCCGGCGACCACACCGGCGGTCTTCTTCGAGACACTGCCCGCCACCTTGGCGCCCAGCGCCTGCAGACGCGCCTTGCCTTCATCACGCGTCATGCTGTCGAGGCTGCCGGTCAGCACCCAGGTCTGGCCTGCCAGCGGCTGGGGGCGCTCACCGATCTCGACCTCTTCCCAGCTCAGACCACAGGCGAGCAACGCGTCCAGCGTCTCGTTGTTGGTCGGCTGCTGGAAGAAGGTATGGATATGCGCGGCGACGATGGGACCGACATCTTCCACTGCCTCCAGCGCGGCCTGATCCGCTGCACGCAGCGCTTCCAGGGTGCCGAAGTGCGTGGCCAGATTCGCGGCGGTGGCTTCACCGACTTCCCGAATGCCGAGGGCGTAGATGAAGCGCGCCAGGGTGGTGTTGCGGCTCTTGTCCAGCGAGGCGACCAGATTGGCGGCGGACTTATCGCCCATGCGCGGCAGCTCGGCCAGGGTGGCAGCTTCCAGGTGGAACAGGTCCGCCGGCGTCTTGACCAGCTCACGCTCGATCAGCTGCTCGATCAGCTTCTCACCGAGGCCATCGACATCCAGCGCCTTGCGGCTGGAGAAGTGCTTGAGGGCTTCCTTGCGCTGCGCGGCGCAGATCAGTCCGCCCGCGCAGCGTGCCACCACCTCGCCTTCGAGGCGCTCGATCTCGGAGCCACACACCGGGCAGCCGTCCGGCAGCACGATGGCTTCGCGGTTGGCGCCTTCGCTGGCGACCCGCACCACCTGCGGGATGACATCGCCGGCGCGCCGAATGATGACGCTGTCACCGATCTGCACGCGGAGACGCTCCACCTCGTCCATGTTGTGCAGTGTGGCATTGGAGACCACCACACCGGCGACCTGCACCGGTGCCAGCCGGGCGACCGGTGTCAGCGCGCCAGTGCGTCCGACCTGAAAATCGACGCCTTCCAGGGTGGTTTCCTGCTCCTGCGCCGGGTACTTGTAGGCGATGGCCCAGCGCGGTGCGCGCGCCACGAAGCCCAGCTCACGCTGCAGGCGCAGTGCATCGAGCTTGATGACCGCGCCATCGATGTCGTGATCGAGGCCATCACGCTGCTCGCCGAGGCGGCGGGTGTAGTCGATGATGCCCTGAGCGCCGCGCACCACCTCAAGCTGCAGGCTGGTGCGGAAGCCATAGTCGTTGAGCAGCGCCATCAGACCGGAATGATTCTGGCCGGCCTCGCTGGCGAGCAGCGCATCATCCACCCGCGCGACCTGATAGGCGCAGAATTCCAGCGGACGCGAGGCGGCGATGTTGGAATCCAGCTGGCGCAGGCTACCGGCGGCGGCATTGCGCGGATTGGCGAACACCTTGCCGTCCTCGTCGCGGCCGCGCGCGTTCAGCGCCTCGAAACCAGCGTGGCTCATGTAGACCTCGCCGCGCACTTCCAGCAGCTCCGGCAGATCATCACCCCGCAGCTTGAGCGGGATCGAGCGGATGGTGCGCAGATTGGTGGTGATGCCTTCGCCGGTGCGGCCATCGCCGCGCGTCACGCCCTGCACCAGCACGCCATTCTCGTAGATGAGCGACACGGCCAGGCCATCGAGCTTGGGCTCGCAGCAGAAGCTCAGCTCGTCACCCGCATCCTGGGCGTCTCCCAGCTCCAGCGTTTTCGCCGCACGTAGCACGAAGGCGCGCAGCTCATCGTCATCGAAGGCGTTGTTGAGCGACAGCATCGGCACCGCATGCTGCACTTCCTCGAAGCCGCTGGTCGGTGCGGCTCCGACGCGCTGGGTGGGCGATTCCGAGGTGATCAGCTGGGGATATTCGGCTTCCAGCGCCTCGAGACGGCGCAGGCGCGTGTCGTAGTCGGCATCGGTCAGCGTCGGATCATCCAGCACGTAATAGCGATGGCTGGCCTCGAGCAGCTCGCGATGCAGCTGCGCGACCTCCTCCATCACCTTGGCAGGCACGCCTTCCACCGCGGCCGGTGCAGCGGAGCGAGAAGCGCTCGAGGCGTTGGAATCATCGGCAGGCGCCGAAAACAGATCATCCTGGGCTGACATGACACTCACTCGAAACAGTGGCTCGCCAGCACTGCCAGAAGGCAGCGCTGAGCGACCTGAAAACGGGTGGCGAACCCTCCGACCTGACGCACTCGCAAGAGCTTGCAAAGGCTTGCAGGCGGAGGGGTCGCCTTGATGCTGCCATTGTACTCAATGTGAACGACGGGCCACACATTCAAGCACTCAGGGCGACAGTCGGGGGCTGGCAGGGGCCGTCAGAGGCTGCAAAAGGCCGGCAGGACACGCAAACGCCAACGGCGACCCGAAGGTCGCCGTTGGCGTTTTGGCATGACTGGTCGACTCAGAGAATGGCTGGGGAGTCGATCAGTTGGCCTGGTAGCGATGCAGACGATTGCGACGCTCGAACTCGTGCACCTGCTGGCGCTTGAACTCGATGGTCTGGGCCGTCATCACGCTGTGGTTCTCGTCTTTCAGCTCACCACCCAGACGGCGCACCAGCAGCATGGCGATCTCGACCATGGTCTCGAAGGCGGCGGAGGTGTCGTCCGCGCCCGGCAGCGGCATCAGGAAGGTGACGCCATCCAGCTGGCTGTCCACCATCTCGGCCGGCTTGAAGATGCCCGGCTTGACCACGTTGGCCATCGCGAACTGCAGCGGGCTGTCGTCATCATCTTCCTCGTGGCGCAGGAACAGCCCCATCTCGGAATGACGCAGACCACAGGCCAGCGAGATACCCAGCACGTCTTCACCACTGAAGCCTTCATCGCCGCGCGCCATCACCGAGATGATGATGACTTCACTGGCATCGGCCAAGGTGTCACGTGCGAGCTGGTCATCGACCTGATTGCGTTCGGCACGCAGCACCAGCGGATGACGATCATCCTCGGGCGCTGTGGCATCGGCAGCGGGCGCAGCGGCCGCTTCCAGTGAAGGTTCCTGGCGCTGGGAAGCACTGCCGGCGACATCGGCCGGCTTGCCAGCGGAGGACGCCTCAGTCCTCGCATCCTGACCTTCCTCGATCTCGGCCATCGGCTCGAGATCATCGGCCTGGGTGGAGGAGACGCTGATGCTGTCGTCCTCGGCGGTGATCACCGGCTTCTCATGGAAGTCGTCTTCGCGCGCCGTCTCGACCTGCTCGCTGGAGGCGCTGCCGAGCACGGGCTCACGATGCGCATCGTCGTGCTCATGCTCGTCATCACGCCGTGCGCCCAGACTAGCCGTCACATCGCGCATTGACTGGCTGGCACGCGCACCGAAGGCAGCCGCACGCTCGCCGAAGCCCTTGCGCTCCGGCGCTTCACGGCGCTCCATGGGCTGCGCCGGACGACTCGGTTGAGTCACCCGCGAGGCCTTGATGCCGTGCGCATTGTCGAGCACGACATCTTCCTCGGCCTCGGCATGCGTCTCGGAATCGCCAACCACCCGGTAGCCGCCGTTCGGCAGCTCCCAGTTGTCACGTTCTTCCTCTTCTTCCACCGCGGGATTGCCCGCATCGTCGGTGGAATCCTCTGTACCCGCTCGATCCAGTCGGGGTACTCGACGTTGACGTTGGAGCCTGCGCACACCGTCAACGACGATGATTGCGACCAGCACCAACCCCAACAAGATGAGCCACTCTCTCAATTCCATGGGTCATTAGCCTGTTTGCTTGGGCACCATGCACGTGAACAGCATAGCGCGATTGCAGAAAAAGGGGACATTTTTTCGAATGTCAATCCTGTGGTGGTGACCTGCGCAATCGCCCTTCAATTATCCCTGACTGACACTATGACGCAAACTCGTAGTGCTTTCGATCTCTAGATGCAACACGATCTTGCCAACTAGGCCGCCAAGGCGGCCACTGGCTACCGCGCCGGAGGATGACCTTGCCCTCCTGAACGGCTTTTCCCTCACGCTTCGGCAAGCACGGCAGCTTCTTCTATCCCTACAGAGACAAGGCGCGAGACGCCGGGTTCCTGCATGGTGACACCCATCAGCCGATCTGCCGCTTCCATGGCGATCTTGTTATGGGTGATATAGATGAACTGTACGCTTTCCGACATCTCCTTCACCAGCCTTGCATAGCGTCCGACGTTGGCATCATCCAGCGGTGCATCCACCTCATCGAGCATGCAGAACGGGGCCGGATTGAGCTGGAAGATGGCGAAGACCAGCGCCAGTGCCGTCAGTGCCTTCTCGCCGCCTGATAACAGGTGAATGGTGGAGTTTTTCTTGCCCGGTGGCCGCGCCATGATCGCGACTCCCGTCTCCAGCAAATCATCACCAGTCAGCGTCAACCATGCGGTTCCGCCCCCGAAGATCTTGGGGAAAAGCGCCTGGATTCCGGCATTGACCTTGTCGAAGGTGTCCTTGAAGCGCACCCGTGTTTCCTGGTCAATCTTGCGGATGGCGCGCTCGAGGGTCTCCAGCGCTTCGCTCAGCTCGGCATGCTGGGCTTCCAGATAGTTGCGACGCTCGGCCTGCTGGTCGTATTCCTCGATGGCCGCCAGGTTGATGGCCCCCAGCCGCTTGATGCGCTCGCCGATCTGCTCGAGGTTGTGGCTCCAGGCCGATTCGGTGGCATTGGGGTCCAGCTCGTCCTCGAGCTGCGTGATCGCTGCCTCGTCATAACCCAGTTCCGCCAGTTGCTCGTCCTGCGCATCGCCCTTGAGGGTCAGCGCCTGCACCTGCATGCGGCCTTCCTCGAGGCGCTGGCGAATCCCCTCGAGATTGCGCTCATGAGTCTGACGCGCCTGTTCCGCCTGACGCATCTGTTCGACCAATTCATGAGTCTTGTCACGACAGGCGTTGAGCTTGGTTTCCTGATACAGACGCGTCTCGAGCAGCATCTCGAGCTTTTCGCGCTCTTCTTCCTGCGGCAGTGAGGCCTCTTCGCGGCTGGCCTCGAGCATCTCGATGCGCTCGGCGAGCTTCTCGCGCTGCTCGACGGCTCGCATGCGCTGGCCCTGCATGCCATCACGCTCGGTAGTCAGGCGCTGACGCTCCATGTCGAGACGGTTGACCTGCTCACGCGCGGGCGCCAGCTGGGCACGCAGCCCGGCCAGCGCCTCCTGATGTTCGCGCCGTGAACGCTCCAGCGACTCGCGCGACTGGGCATTGTTCTCGACCGCCTCCAATGCCTGCTGCCAGCGCTCGCGCGCCTCCTCCAGCGTCAGGGCCTGAGTCTCACGCGTTTCCGCCAGCTGCTCGAGCTCCTCATCCAGCTCACGAGCGCGGCCATCGACATGCTCCAGGCGGCTGGCGATGCCGGCCTCCTTTAGACTGACTTCACGCTGGCGCTCGCCCAGCTCGCGCTCTTCGACGCGCAGATGCTCAAGTTGCTGCTCGGCGCCGGCAATCTGTTCGGCGGCTGCGGCCAGACGCGTCTCGATCTCCTCGAGACGCTCATCCAGTGACTCGAGCTCCAGCACGACCTGCTCGAGGCGCGCCCGCTGGGCGATGACGCTATCGGCACGTTCACCGGCTACCTGACGGCGGCTCCAGCCCTGCCCCAACCACAGGCCGTCCGGCGTCAGCACGCTCTCGTGCGCGGCCAGCGATTCACGCCTGGCCCAGGCGGCTGCCTGTGACTCGACACAGTGGATGCTGGCCAGCCAGCCGGCCAAGGCATCCGCGCCGCTCACCTGCGCCGCCAATGTGCCGGCGGGGCGGGCTGCCGCGCTGGACGCCGGCGTGCCATCGACCAGCAACAGCTCGCCGCCGGGCAGCTCATCCATCAGCGTGGCCAGCCGCGACGGTTCGCTCGCCGCCAGGCGCGCCTTGAGGAAGGGCCCCAGCACCCAGGCACTGGCCGATTCCCATCCCTCGGCGACCTCGAGCCCCTCGGCCAACGCCGGGGTCTCGGCGAGCCCATGCTGCTCCAGATGGCTCGCCAGACTGTCATCGTCGTCACGCAGCGCCGCGTTGATCAGTGCCTCAAGCGAGGCCTTCTCGCCCTGCAAGACGTTGCGACGCTGGCGCAGCTGATCACGCTCTCCATCCAGCGCCAGACGATCAGCCTGGGCCTGCTCACGGGCTTCACTGGCCTGCTCGCGGCGCGACTCCAGCGATTCGCCACTGAGCGACAATTCATCGAGCTGCTCGCGCAGCTCCTCGCGGGCTTCACGCAACTCGGCGACATCCGGCAGCTCCGCCAGCTGCTGGCGACGGCGTTCGCGCTGGCGCTCGGCGTCGGCGATGGCATTCTCGAGCTGCTGGATCTCGCTCTGGGCCCGCTCGGCGCCACGCTGGGATTCGTTGTCGGCCTGACTGAAGCGCTCCCACTCGCTCTGGCTGTCCTGGCGGCGCTCTTCGGCCTCCTCCAATGACAGCTCGAGCCCTTCGAGGGTCTCGCGGGCCAGCTCGAGTTCCGGGGCGATGTCTTCCAGGCGCGCATCGATCATCTCGAGGCGCTCACCGTCCTCGCCCTCGACGCGCTGGATGTCGCTCAGCTCGCGCCTGGCCATCTCGAGATCCGCCGCCAGCTGCTGCTCACGGGTGCGGGCGTGCTCGAGACTCTGCTCGAGGCGCGCGATCTGGGCTCCGGTCTCATAGAAGGCGGCCTGATGGGTTTCCAGCTCTCCCGCCAGCTCGTCGTGCTGATAGCGCTGCTCTTCCAGCTGGCTCTCGCACTGACGCTGACCGAGAATCTCGCGCTCGACGCCGGTTTCCAGCTCCGCGACGCGTGACTGCTGCTCGCGCTGCTGCGCACGCAGGCCCCGCCGACGCAGCACGGCCAGCTCGCCCTTGAGGCGGTATTCATCCTGCTTGAGGGTCTGATAGCGCTTGGCGGCCTCGGCCTGACGCTTGAGGCGCTCGAGCTGCTTGTCGAGCTCCTCACGCAGGTCATCCAGGCGCTCCATGTTCTCCTGGGTGCGCTTCATGCGGTTCTCGGTCTCGCGGCGGCGCTCCTTGTACTTGGAGATGCCCGCGGCTTCCTCGAGGGTGCTGCGCAGGTCATCCGGGCGCGCCTCGATCAGCTGCGAGATCATGCCCTGACCGATGATGGAGTAGGAGCGCGGCCCGAGGCCGGTACCGAGGAAGACGTCGGCGATATCACGCCGGCGACACTTCTGGCCATTGAGGAAGTAGCCGGACTGGCCATCGCGCGTCACCAGACGCTTGACCGCTATCTCGGCGTACTCGGACCAGGCGCCACCGAGGCTGCCATCGGCATTGTCGAAGGTCAGCTCGATGGAGGCCTGCCCCACCGGCTTGCGCCCGGTGGAGCCATTGAAGATGACGTCCGTCATCGACTCGCCGCGCAGATTCTTGGCGCTGGACTCGCCCATCACCCAGCGCACAGCATCGATGACGTTCGATTTCCCGCAGCCGTTGGGGCCGAGAATCGCCGTCATGTTGCTGTCGAAGGGCACGGTGACCGGATCGACGAAGGATTTGAAGCCGACCAGCTTGATCGATTTGAGCCGCATTGCGCCTGGCGCGTCCTTGAGTCTGGAGAAAGAAGGTCTGAAGAAACAACTTCTGGAGAAAGAAGCTCTGACGCAGGAAAACCTGAAATACCGCGGCGTCGCAGGCCTTTCGACAAGAGCCCGCACCGCCGCAAGGTAAACATGTCCTTACGACGAGACAGCCGGTCATCGAGGGTATTTTCGAAAAACCAGCGCGCAGTCTACCCAAAAGCAGCGATGGCCCCAACCGGCGCAATGACAAACGAAGCCGTCATCGCGCGGGCCAGGGGCCAATCGCGACTTACTGAGTGACGCGGTGATCGATGCGCAGTGCCAGCGGCGCCTGTGTCGCATCAGTGCCCTTCTCGTCATCGTCATCGGCACTGCGGGTGACGATGACATTCTCGAGCTTGCCTTCGAGATCCCCCGGCTGGGCAGTCGGCTGCCCAGAGGCAGAGATACGCGCCACGAGCGTGACGCGCTCGGCCATCGAGAGCCGCGCCATCGGGGCCATGGCGTTGTCGTCCGACAGAGTGAGCGTCAGCGGCAGCTTGTCCGCGGTGGTGCGCACCACTGCCAGCGGCGGCAGCTTGCCTTCGCCATCGCGCGCCACGATGAACAGGGTCGCCGCTTCGGCGCTGACCGGCAGCGCCGCCAGCTGCGCCTCGAGCGCCGGGTCCAGTGACACCTTGAGCGTCAGACGTGCGGCGCCCTCCTTGCTGTCCTGATCAGCCGCAGTGCTCTGAGCCGCCGAGCCTTGGTCTGGCGCGACCGAGTTGGCCAGGGCGACCGAGGCATCGACATCACCGGCACTGGCCATGCGCTGGCGTGCGGCCTTGATGCCTTCGCGCAGCGCCTTGGCGGCATCGGGATTCTCGAAGCCGGCAATCGCCTTGCGCCAGTAATCGATGGCCTCGGAATAGCGGGCATGATCGAAGGCCTCGATCCCGAGCAGGCCGAGTACCGTCGGCTGACGCGGATCGGCCGCCAGCACTTCATCGACCAGTGCCTGGACCTCATCAGTCAGGGTGCGTTGGGCGGCGAAGAACTTGAGCTGCGCCAGCTGCGCGATCAGCGCAGGCACGCGACCCTCGAGCGCGATCAACGCCTCGAGCGACTGCATGGCCTCATCGAGACGTCCGGCATCGCGGTAGAGCGGGAACAGCGCCATCCACACCTTGGCGTTGTCGGGCTGGGCCTCGGCCTCGGCGCGCAGCCGGGCGATGCGCGCCTCAAAGCTGGCAGCATCGTGGATCGGCGTGGCGGCAATCGCCTGCGCCAGCGCCAGGTCCCCGCTCGCGCCTTCGCGCTGATACCAGTAGAGCGAGCCCGCCACCATCGCCACCAGCAACACGGGCACCAGCACGCGCCCGCTGCTGGCCGCCTGGAGCGGGGAGCGCTTGAGGGATTCGGCGTCTTCCAGCAGGCTGCGTTCCAGCTCGACCCGCCCTTCCGCCAGCGCCGTGTCATCCAGCTCGCCGCGCGCATGGCCGCGCTCCAGCGATGCCAGTCGACGCCGATAGACACGCACGTTCTCGGCGCCGAGGCTGTCGTTGTCCTCGAACGCCTGCTGATCGGCATGCACGCGACGCGCCCGCCGCAACGGCAGCAATAGCAGCCAGCCGGCGGGAATCAACAGCACGGCAATCGCCAGCCATAACAGGATCATGAGCGCTCCTTGGCAGTGTGTTGCCCAGCGCCGGGCTGCTCATCGCTGGACTGGCGGTGCGTGGCAAGCAGTGCCGACAGGCGCGCCTGCTCATCATCATCCAGCGCACGCACTCGCGCACGCCGCCGGGCGCGCACGATCAGGGTCACGACCAGCAAGCCGAGCAGAATCAGGACAGCGGGACCGCCCCACAGCAGCCAGGTGCGCCCATCGAGGCGCGGGTTGTAGAGCACGTACTCGCCGAAGCGCGCGACCATGAAATTCTGGATCTCGCTGTCGCTGCGGCCGTCCTTGAGCAGGTCCGCCACGTTCTGGCGCATGTCACCGGCGATGGGGGAGTCCGAGTCACCGATCGCCTGGTTCTGACACTTGGGGCAGCGCAGTGCGGCGGTCAGGCTGTCGTAGCGCTTCTGCAGCACCGGGTTGTCGAACTGATGCATCTCGATGGCGGCCTGCGCCTTGCCGGCAGACAGCCAGGCAAGAAACATCAGCACCACCAGCGCCTGCACCAGCGGGATGGCGAAACTCCTGAGCACGGTTTTCATGAGCTGGCCTCCTCATCGGGCGTGCTGGCGGCGTCAGTCGCGGGCTCTGCAATGCGTTCCAGCGTCGGCAGGATGACGTCGCGGACATCTTCGGGGCGGATGTAGCCGGTGTGGTGATAGCGGATCACGCCCTCGGCATCGACCAGGAAGGTTTCCGGTGCCCCATAGACGCCAAGATCAAAGCCCAGCGTGCCGTCGGGGTCGAACAGATTGACGCTGAACGGGTTGCCGAATTCCTCCAGGAACTGGCGGCCCTTGGCGCGGGTGTCCTTGTAGTCGACACCGACCATGTGCACGCCGCGGCTGGCGAGATCCAGCAGCTGCGGCATCTCGTGCTTGCAGGTCGGGCACCACTCGCCCCAGACGTTGACGAGGCTGACCTGCCCCTTGAACAGCGAGGCATCGAGGCGCGCCTGCGGATCACTCAAGGTGCTGAGCGAGAATTCGGGGAAGGGCCGCGACAGCAGCGCGGAGTCCCGTGCATAGGGGTCATCATCGAGGCGCTGGTAGAGGAAGGCGCCCAGCCCCACCACGACCACCAGCGGCACGAACAGCACCAGACGACGAATATTCATGGGCGAGCCTCCTGCGTGGCGAGGGAGCGGGTGTCAGAGGCCATACTGGCCTCGACACGGCGGCGATAACGGCGATCCAGCACGGCGATCACGCCGCCCGCCCCCATCAACAGGGCGCCCAGCCACAGCCAGCGCACGAAGGGTTTGACCTGGATGCGTACCGCCCAGCTGTCGTCATCCAGCTTCTCGCCCATGGCGACGTAGAGGTCACGCGTGAAGCCGGCATCGAGCGCGGTCTCGGTCATCGGCATGCCGCTGGCCAGGAACAGTCGCTTCTCGGGATGCAGTGTCGTCACCGCCTTGCCATCACGGCTGACCTCCACCGTGGCGCGGTCCGACAGGTAGTTGGGGCCGCGATATTCACCAAGCTCTGTCATGCGGAACTGATAGCCGCCCACGCTGACTTCCTTGCCCTGCACCATGCGCACGTTCTCGGCGACCTCGGCATTGGAGACCAGCGTCACGCCGACGATGGTCACCGCCAGCCCCAGATGCGCCAGCTGCATGCCCCAGTAGCTGGGTGTGAGGCGCTTGAGCCCCGCCCAGCGACCCGCCTTAGAGGCACTCTTGTCCCACAGGTCGCGCAGCAGCGGCAGCACCACCCACAGCGCGATGACCAGTCCGAGCGCCACCGAGAAGCTCCACTCGATATCCAGCGTCAGTGGCAGCAGGCCGCCGATGACGAGTGCCGCGCAGCCGGCCAGCGCCAGACGACGCATAAGCTCGCGGCCCGGCATCTGCTTCCAGCGCGAGGCCGGCCCGAGGCCCATGAAGGCACACAGCAGCGTGGTCAGCGGCACGAACAGCGCATTGAAGTACGGCGGGCCCACCGAGATCTTGCCCAGCCCCAGCGAATCCAGCACCAGAGGATAGAGGGTGCCCAGCAGCACGGTGACCATCATCACCAGCAGTACGAGATTGTTGACCAGCAGGAAGGCATCCCGCGACAACCAGTGAAAGCCCAGCGTCGAACGCACGCGCGGCGCGCGCAGCGCGAACAGCAGCAGCGAGCCACCGACGGTAATGCCGAGCAGCACCAGAATGAACAGCCCGCGATCGGGGTCGCTGGCGAAGGCGTGCACCGAGGTCAGCACGCCGGAGCGCACCAGGAAGGTGCCCAGCAGTGACAGCGAGAAGGCGAAGATCGACAGCAGCACCGTCCAGCTCTTGAAGGCGCCGCGCTTCTCGGTGACCGCCAGCGAGTGGATCAGGGCGGTACCGGCCAGCCACGGCATCAAGGAGGCATTCTCCACCGGGTCCCAGAACCACCAGCCGCCCCAGCCGAGCTCGTAGTAGGCCCACCAGCTGCCCAGCGCGATGCCGACGGTGAGGAAGGCCCAGGCGATGTTGGTCCAGGGGCGCGCCCAGCGTGCCCAGGCGGCATCGAGACGCCCGCCCATCAGTGCCGCCATCGCGAATGCGAACGCCACCGAGAAGCCCACATAGCCCATGTAGAGCATCGGCGGATGGATGATCAGCCCGATGTCCTGCAGCAGCGGATTGAGGTCCGCGCCGTCAGCCGGCATGTCCGGCAGCAGGCGTGCGAAGGGATTGGAGGTCAGCAGCACGAAGGCCATGAAGCCGGTGGAGATCAGCCCCATGATGCCCAGCACCCGTGCCAGCATGTCGCGCGGCAGATGGCGCGCGCCCAGCGAGACGGCAAAGCCCCAGCCGGCCAGTATCAGGCTCCACAGCAGCACCGAGCCCTCATGGCTGCCCCACACGGCGCTGAACTTGAAGTACCACGGCAGCTGACTGTTTGAGTTGTTGGCGATGTAGGTGACGCTGAAATCATCCAGCAGGAAGCTCGCGGTCAGGCAGGCATAGGCGATCAGCACGAACAGGAACTGCCCCCAGGCCATCGGCTGGGCGAAGCTCATCCACAGCGGACGGCGCGTACTGGCCCCCGCCAGCGGTACGACCGCCTGCACACAGGCCAGACAGGCGCCCAGAATCAGCGCGAAGTGGCCGATTTCCGGCAACAGTTGCGTCACCATCACGGGGTCTCCTGCGGATCGAGCGCGGCCTTGGCTGCGCTGCTGTCGCTGGTCAGGTTGCCCGTCCTGTTACCAGACACATCACGCCCGGAGGCCTTGAGTGCATCGGTCACCTCCGGCGGCATGTACTTCTCGTCATGCTTGGCCAGCACCTCGCTGGCCTCGAGATACTCACCATCGAAGGTGCCCATCACCACCACGCCCTGCCCTTCACGGAACAGGTCCGGCAGGATGCCCTGATAATGCACCGTCACGTCATGATCGAAATCCGTGACGGTGAAGATGGCATCCAGCGTCTCGTTGTCGCGCCTGACACTGCCATCACGCACCATGCCGCCCGCACGGATCTGCCGCCCCTGGGGCGCTTCGCCGGTGGCGATCTGCGTCGGGGTATAGAAGGCGTTGATGTTGGCGCGCAGGGCATAGAGGGTCAGGCCCACCGCGAGGGCGGCCAGCAGCACGATGGCCGTGACGATATACAGGCGCTGCTTGCGTTTGGGAGTCATGGTCAGGGCTCGATCAGGGCAAGGGACGGTCAAGCCTCTCGCGGTCAGCGGGACAACCGCCGCGGGAGGGAGAAAACAGGTTCAATCACGAGAGGTGTGGCGCGAAGCCTGATGTGACGAACGATGCGAAGCGCGGTGTGAAGCAGGGTGCGAAGAATGACGGGAAGCGTCACGGCGCAGGCGGCGACGGATATCCGCCTCCAGCGCGCGACGCGACAACCGCGTGGCGATCACCAGCCCCACCAGACACGCCGCCGTCAGCCCCCAGGCCGACCACACATACAGCGCATGGCCGCCCATGGCGAAGAACTCGCTGACACTCGAGAAGGCGATGCCCGGCAGGTTCATGGCTTGTCCCCTTCTGTCGCGACTACCGCCGCGTCGGGGTGCGCATGCGCAGATGGACTCAGCAGATCACGCACCCACTGCTTGCGACTCTCGCGTCTCAGCAACTCGACCCGCGTGCGCATCAGCACCAGCGCGCCGAACAGGGCGTAGAAGCCGATCACCATCATCAGCAAGGGGATCCACATGCTGGCCGGCATCGGCGGCGCTTCGCTGAGCGTGAAGGTGGCCGGTTGATGCAGTGTGCTCCACCAGTCCACCGAATACTTGATGATCGGGATGTTGACCATGCCGACCAGCGCCAGGATCGAGGCCGCGCGCGAACCGCTGTCACGGCTGGCGAAGGAGCCACGCAGCACGATCACGCCCAGATACAGGAACAGCTGGATCAGCATCGAGGTCAGCCGGGCATCCCAGATCCACCAGGTGCCCCAGGTGGGAATGCCCCACACCGAGCCGGAAAACAGCGCCAGCGCCGTCATCAGCGCACCGACGGGCGCGGCGGCCGTGGCGACCATGTCCGCCAGCTTGATCTTCCACACCAGGAAGATGAGCGCGCACACCGCCAGCAGCATGAAGCACGACTGGGCGAGAATCGCCGCCGGCACATGCACATAGATGATGCGGAAGCTGTTGCCCTGCTGGTAGTCGGCGGGCGCGAAGGCCAGCCCCCAGACACTGCCGGCCACCAGCGCGATGATGGCCAGGGCCCAGAACCATGGCAGCCAGCGCTGGCTGGCCGCGAAGAAGGTCGCCGGTGCGCCCATGCGATGCAGCCACGGCCATAGCCCGCCCTTGCGGGGGCGAACCTTGCGGGCAGGCGCTTGAGGAGAGTCGGAGTCGGCGGTCACACGGGCCTCTTGTCAGGGGCAATGAAGAGCCTTGCGAATGCCCGAGAATGCTCGGGCAGCGTCATGCAGTTCTTGATCGGGCTAGCCATTGATGCTCAGCCTGAGTCCGGCGGCGATGGCGAGCGGTGCCAGCAGCAGGGCCAGCGCCAGCATCGCGCCCAGAATGGCCAGATGGGCCAGGCTGGGCATGCCGTTGACGGCGCTCTGTACGGCGCCGGCGCCGAAGATCAGCACCGGAATGTACAGCGGCAGGATGATCAGCGAGAGCAGCACTCCGCCGCGCCGCAGCCCCACCGTGAGCGCCGCACCGATCGCGCCGATCAATGACAGGCTCATGCTGCCCAGCGCCAGCGAGGCGATCAACACGCCAAAGGCGCCGCTCGGCAGCCCCAGCATCACGCCCAGCAAGGGTGCCATCAGCGCCAGCGGCAGGCCGGTCAGCAGCCAGTGGCCCGCCACCTTGGCCAGCACCAGCAACGGCAATGGCTGCGGCGTCAGCAACAGTTGCTCGAGGCTGCCGTCCTCCAGATCCTGCCGGAACAGACCGTCCAGTGACAGCAGCGTCGCCAGCAATGCCGCCACCCACAGCAGGCCCGGCGCCAGCGTCGCCAGCAGCGCCTTGTCCGGTGAGATGCCCAGCGGGAACAGCGTGATCACCAGGGCGAAGAACACCAGTGGATTGATCAGCTCACTGCGTCGGCGCAGCGCCTGACGCAGGTCGCGCGCGAGGGTCGCCTTGAAGGCCCCGGCCAGCGAACTGGTGGGCGGGGCCTCGGGCAGTGCCGTCAGCAGCTCATGGTTCATGCCGAGGCGCCTTGTGTCGAGGCTGTGTCTTTCCCGCCCACGCCCTGCTCTGAACCCTGTTCTAGCCCCTGCTCCGATCCCTGTCCGGCCTTCTCCCCTTCCTTCGCGCCCAGGCACAGGCGGCGCAAGCGCGAGGCCTGTGAGAAGCGATGATGAGTCGTCATCACCACGCTGCCCCCACGCTGGGCGTGAGCCAGCAGCAATGCCTCCAGCGCCTGAACGCCGTCACGATCGATGGCGGTAAAGGGCTCATCGAGCACCCACAGCCGGCGTGGCGTCAGATGCAGCCGCGCCAGCGCGATACGTCGCTGCTGACCGGCGGACAGCTGCTGGGCAGGCACATCCTCGAAACCGGCCAGCCCCACGGCGTCCAGCGCTGCCCAGGCGAGCTCGCGGCGGGCCTCTGCCTTCGCCTGCGGTTGACCGCCAAGCGCCTGATACCAGGCAAGGTTTTCCAATGCGGTAAGGGTGCCCTTGATGCCGGGCTGGTGACCCAGATAGAGCAGTGAGCCCAGAAAGTCGTCACGCACCCGCGAGGTGGGCTGGCCGCGCCACAGCACCTCGCCCTCGTAGTCATGGAACTGACCGGACAGAATCTTGAGCAGGGTCGTCTTGCCACTGCCATTGGGGCCCTCGACCTGCAGGATCTCTCCCGCATGCAGCGAAAGATCCAGCCCCTCGAACAGCCACCGCTCATCACGCTCACAGCCGAGCGCCACGACCGCCAACAGAGGCGGCGCGCTACAGACTTCATCGCTGGCAGACTGGCTGGGCATCCCGGATTCTCGCGGCTGAGCCGTCGCGGAGTGCGACATCAAGGGCTGACCCCGTGGGGTCACTGCGAGCCATTCTACGAGCTGAGGTCGACACTGACCACCGAGCAGCCGATCGCCTGACCTCGCAGCCCCGCCATGACGGGCAGTCAAGCACTCGAGAAATATATCAGCGACATGTGGTGCACATTCATACGACACACTTTCGCTGGATTGGCGCCAGTCGATCCGCTCACCTCTTGCCACTTCGCGAGAGCTTGCTATGATGCAGACACTGTATACAAAAACAGTATCCATACAGTACCTTCATCACACGCCTGCCGAGTGCAGGCACAGACTGATCGGGTCGGCTCAACGCGTTGCCAGCATGTTCGCGGAGCCTAGCAGGCGACAGATGAACTCAGCCTGACGACCCTCCACGCTGCACCGCAGGCCGACGCACCATCCGCGCCGACCGCACGGCATCAGGGGATAGCTCATGTCACGTCTTCACGCTCCGCACTACCTTCAGCGTCTTCACAACCTGCCGCTCAATGACCAGGCCTGGCAGGAAATCACCGCCAGCGACATGATGGATATCCCGCTGCTCGGCAACATCACCGCCGGCATGCCCATCGAAGCCATCGCCGACTGCGGTACGGTTGCCGTGCCGACGCGCATGGTGCGCCGCAATACCTACGCCTTGCGCGTGCGCGGCCATTCGATGATCAACTGCAATATCCATGATGGCGACATCATCATCATCGAACGCAGCGAAAGCGCCGAGAATGGCGAGACCGCCGTGGTGATGATCAATCAGCAGGAAGTGACGCTGAAGAAGCTGTATATCGAGAAGACCGGCGTGCGCCTGCAACCGGCCAACGACAGCATGGCCCCCATCTATCTCAAGAATGCCGATATCGAAGTGCTGGGCATGGTGATGGGCGTGGTGCGCGGCAATGCCGTCACTCACTGAGGGCGACGCTTTGGTAAGATGGTGCCATGACCTATCTGATACCGGCACTGGCGCCCGAGGCGCACCATGAACACAGCATCGAGATCGAGAAGAGCCGCTTCATCGCCTGGCTGGCCCATGCCCCGACGCCAGAAGGCATGACGCGGCTGCTGGCTCAGGCGCATCTCGCCCACCCCAACGCACGCCATCACTGCACGGCGTTCATCGCTGGGGCACCCAATGAGCAGAATGCCATCGGCTTCTCCGATGATGGCGAGCCGGGCGGCACTGCTGGCAGGCCGATGTATCAGGTGCTCGAAGGCAGTGGCGTCGGCCAGGTGGCCTGCGTGGTGATCCGCTACTTCGGCGGCATCAAGCTGGGCACCGGCGGCCTGGCGCGGGCATACAGCCGCGCGGTGCTCGAGGCGCTCGAGCACCTGCCCACCACGACCTTCACGCCGCGCACGCCCAGGCGTCTGAAAGTCGGCTTCGCCCATGAGGCCGATGTTCGCCACTGGTTGAGCGGCTACGATGTGCCGGTGGATGCCAGCGAATATGGTGCCGATGGCGTGGTGTTGACGGCGGGCTGGCCGCAAGGCGGCACCCAGCCGCCGCTGGAAGAACTGCATGCGCGCCTCAAGGGAGCGCTGGAAGTGCTCGACTCCCGCGACTGATCTGCACCAGCGACTGACCGACGCCAGCGCCTCCCTTTGGTTCTCCACAAACACGAACGCCATCGCCGCCCGGACAAGGGGCGGCGATGGCGTTCGTGTTTTCACTTCTCTCAGCGGAACTGCAGGGCTTCCACCTGATTGGCGATGGCTGCCTTGGCCTCGGCCAGCGAGGCGGCCCTGGACTCATCGCCCATGCTGAGGCCTTCGGCATACACGAAGTGCTGATCCGTGATGCCCATCAGCCCGAGCATGGATTTCAGATGCGGTGTCTGGGAGTCCATTTCAGTGCCCGCGTACATGCCGCCACGCGCCGCCAGTACCAGCGCCTGCTTGCCTTCCAGCAGGCCCACCGGCCCTTTCTCGGTATAGCGGAAGGTCTCTCCGGCACGCAGCACCCGGTCGAACCACGCCTTCATCTGCGTCGGCAAGCCCAGATTGTAGAGCGGTGCCGCAACGACCAGCAGGTCTGCCGCTCTCAGCTCGGCCAGAAAGCCATCGGACAGTGCGGCGAGCTTGCGTTGCTCGGCGCTACGCTCATCCGCCGGCGTCATCCAGGCCTGCATTTCCGCGCCATCGAGATGCGGCAGGTCACGCTCGACCAGATCATGATGCGTCAGCTGAAATGGCTGCCCGGAGGCCTCGAGCGCACTGACGAAGGATGAGGCCAGCGCACGTGAATTGCCCTTGTCGGCGAACAGGGAAGCAGACACCAGCAGGACATTGAGCGAAGCTTTTGACATGTGGAGGGTCTCCATGAAAGTGAGGCGCGATCCTGTCGACGGTATTCGACCCGATCCGCATGGACAGCATGATAAATGAACCATTCCACACGAAAAGCGACTTAAATCGCCCATATCATTCGAAAAAAGCGAATATTAAATCCAGCCAGCCTTTTATTCGACCGCTGACTGATAACGGAACGCCTCACCACAGCCCTTCAATTCCTGCCCCGCAATCGTCAAGGTCGCCGTCAGTGGATAGGGCGCGCCCTGCATGGAATCGAAGCAGGCGCCCGGCGCGACCACCAGCTGCAATGGCTCGCCCTGCTTGCCGTCAGCCGGGAGTTGCGCCTTGAGCACACGGCTATCGTTTGCCTCACGGGCGACCCGATAAGGCAGCTTCACCACCTGGACACCTGACGAGCGAGCACCAGCCTCCGCCTCTGCAGAGCGCTCGGATGCCTGCGCCTCGTGCGGCAACTCGAGCAAGCCCTGCATGGCCGTCAGCGTCAGCAGGTTGTGCTCGCTGTCGAGACTGACCTGCCAGCCGGGCTCGTTGCCCTGCGCCACCAACAGCGGCTTCTGCGTCGTCGGATGAATCACGCGCCGATCATCCTGCACACATTCCAGATTGCCATGGGCATTCTGCAGCATCGCCTCGGAACCCTTGAACCACACCTCCAGCCCCTCTTCACCGGGCAGCGCCTTCACATCACCAGACGCCTTCTCGGCCGGCGATGCACCGGCATTGGCCTGATAGCGCTCGCCCGAGGCACTGACGACCCGCTCCAGGGTATAGGCATGCCGCCGCGACCACAGGCGCAACCAGTCATGCGACGCCTCGGAGTCGCCTTCGCTGAAGGCCATCAGCAGATCCTGCGCCGGGGTGCAGCGCCACACCTGATACTCACTCGCCCGGGGCGGTGGCAGAAAACTGGAGGGCAAGGTCACGGCAGCGGCCTTGCCCAGCGATTCCGCACTGGGCGGCGCAGGTTTCTTTGCCACCTCATGCACCACGGGGCCCGGGCCCTGTGCGGGAGCCGGCACCTTGAGCGGCGGCTGGCCAGCATCCGTCCCTGACGCGGCATCCTGACTCCACGGCAGGGAGGTACATCCGGCCAGCAGCATGGGCACCGCCAGAGGCGACAGGCGCAAGCCCGCTCGACCGACAGCGATCATCCCTGGCGTGAGGCTCGCGGCCCACCTATGGGGCAACACACGGGAAATGGCAAAAAGACGACAGCAGTGACGTGACATGATGAACCCTCCCTGGGCATGTCGGACGACAAGATGCAGCGCAGGACTCTGATGATGAGACACTGCGGCATGGCTGGACTTCAAGGCGGAGACGGCGGCTTTCCTGGCGCACCCTGCCAAAGTCTATCAAGCGCAGCGGGGCTTGTGGGGATGGGAATGCACTGAGGGTACAAGGCGCGTGCCCTGCCGGCCTTGCATGACACCCTCCTGGCGCCTGACTCCGGCGCCCTTCGTGTTCCGCCGCCCCGAGTGATACGCGAATCGCCATGAATATGAGACAGTGTCATGAGCACTCTCGGGCAGCCGCGCGTCACGATGGTGGCTTGGCGGGGAGAAAATCCCGCTGCCACTCTCCCACTGATCCAGTCACGCGGGAGTGATTGACCCGCGCGCGGCTTGCGCCAGGACTTTCAACTTATCGTTCTCGACTTAACGTTCTCGGCTTGCCTGTCTCAACTGACCTGTCTCAACTGACCTGTCTCAACTTGCCGTTCACAATGTATCTCTCTCAACCTCTCAACATGAGCACCATTCATCATGCTTGAATTGCGCCATCTGCGTACCCTGCTGGCCCTGCGTGATGCTGGCTCGCTGGTCGAAGCCGCGGAGCGTGTCCACCTTACCCAGTCCGCCCTGTCCCATCAGCTGAAGGACCTCGAGGAGCGACTGGGCGCGCCGCTGTTCATCCGCAAGACGCGCCCCGTGGAGTTCACCCGCGCCGGACAGCGCCTGTTGTCGCTGGCAGAGCAGGTACTGCCGCAGTTCCGCATGGCTGAGCGAGACATTGCTCGCATGGCGGGTAGCGAGCAGGGCCGGCTGCACATGGCCATCGAGTGCCATAGCTGTTTTCAGTGGCTGATGCCGACGGTGGATCGCTTCCGCGATCACTGGCCGGAGATTGAAGTCGATATCCCCTCGGGCCACAGCTTCGCTCCCCTGCAGGCATTGGGCCGCGAGCAGCTGGACCTGGTCATCACCGCCAACCCGGTGGAGATGACCGGCATCCAGTACATTCCGCTGTTCCGCTATGAGGTCATGCTGGCCGTGGCACGCCAGCATGCACTGGCCATCAAGGGCCATGTGGAGCCGCAGGACCTATGTGACGAGACCTTGATCATCTATCCAGTCGAGCATGATCGCCTGGACGTCTTCACCCAGTTCCTCGAACCGGCCAACGTGAGCCCGCGCGAGATCCGCAGCGCTGAGATGACGGTGATGATGATGCAGCTGGTCGCCAGCGGCCGCGGCGTCACGGCGCTCCCCAACTGGGCGCTGGCCGAGTATCTGACGCGCGATTACGTGCGCGGCCTGTCGCTGGGCGACGGTGTCTGGGCGACACTCTACGCCGCCGTCAGAGAAGATCTGCTCGGCACGCCGTGGATGGACGACTTCCTGCGTACCGCCCGTGAGACATCATTCGAGGTGCTGAGTGGCGTGAAGCCTGCCTGATACCCGGGCCTCAGCGCTTACGAAGAATGGATACACGAAAGCCCCATCACTCGACAGGCCGCAAGGCATCGAGTGGTGGGGCTTTCGTGCATATGCTGATCACTGCTTGTTCGCGCCATATCACTACGGCTTGCGTCCAAGACTTTTTCTTCAGCACAAACAGAACCGCCCCAGCATGAGCTGGGGCGGTTCTTGACATCTATCATCTCAAGCGGAAAGCATTCCGCAATGAGTGATGATCAGTCGATAGCCTTGACGTTGGCTGCCTGCAGGCCTTTCTGGCCCTGGGTCACGTCGAAGGAGACCTGCTGGCCGTCCTGCAGGGTCTTGAAGCCATCAGCCTGGACTTCGGAGAAGTGAACGAACAGATCGTCACCACCGTCAGCCGGAGCGATGAAACCAAAACCTTTAGCGTCGTTGAACCACTTAACTGTACCTGTAGCCATGAGAAATTCCTCTCTGATTAGCATGTTTGAAATAACGGGCATTACCCGAAGAGCGTGGGCAAAGCAAAACCATGCATCAAATCAGCGAGGCTTCTCGGGGCGCTCAAGGCGATTTACCGAGCAGCACAGGCGACTGAGTGGTGCGTCTTGCTATCCAACAGGGGCTACATTGCACGCTAACCCATGATCACGTCAAGCCTTTTCGACAATCACTTCACACAGTCGCCAAGCGATGCCACTCCAGCCAGGTCAGAAATCCCCCTTCCGGCAGCTGCAGATTCGGCGCATCGGTCCCCAGCAGCAGGCGGTCTCCCTCGAGCGTGACGCGCCGCACAAGGGTGACTTCATCCCAATCAGCGATCGTGGCCAGCGACAGATGATGGCAGACCTCCTCCCGCTCACTGTCCCACTGCCAGCGCCCACAGTAGGCAAAGCCCTCACGAAAGGCGGCGACCAGCTGATCATCCGTCGGCGCCATTCCCAGAGGCTGACGCTCACAGGACACCAGCTGCACGCTCATATAGCCATTGGCCATGTAATGCAGCTGGCCCTTGCACTCGCCCAGCGGCTCCAGCTCGCGTCCATCCGGCCAGGCATACCAGAAACGCTCGAGCCGCCACGCGCCGATCAAGTCAGGATGCAGTGACAAGGAAGATTCCCGCATGGCCGATTCCTCAAACGGTCGTGATCAGGTGGCGTGCTCGTCCTGGAGTGACGGCGGCTTGACTGGCGGCAAGGGCACAGGCGCCTTGCGTTCCAGCTGGCTGGAGGTCAGTGGCAGCAACAGGCTGAAGCGCGCGCCCTTGAGCGACCTGCCCTTGTCCACTACCACGCTGCCGCCGTGGGAATGCAGGATCTTCTGCACGATGGAAAGCCCCAGCCCGTAGCCGCCGGAGGCACGCGTACGCGAATCGTCCAGGCGCGCGAAGGGCTTGAAGACCTTCTTGCGATCTTCCTCATTGATGCCGGGGCCATCGTCCTCGACATCGAGCCTGACCACCTGCGGGTCACTGGTAATGCGCACCAGTACACGGAAATCCGCATGCCGGCAGGCATTGGAGACCAGATTCTGCAGCGCCCGCTGCAGATAGCGTGCCTCGGCCTCGACCTCCAGCGCCTCGCCTTCGATGCTCAGCAGCAACTCAGGATGCAGCGGCGCCAGCGTCTCGCAGACCTGCTCCGCGATCTCGCGGCAATCCACCATGCCGAGGTCCAGCTGGATACCGGCGGCATTGTTGAGGCGTGCATAGGTCAGGATCTCGTCGATCAGCTTGTCGAGCTCCTCGATGTCGCCGTCTGCGCCCTTTATCTGACGCTGGACGAAATCATCATCGACCATGTCCTCGATCATCTGCAGCGCGAAGCGGATACGCGCCACCGGCGTGCGCAATTCATGCGAGACCGCCCGAATCATGTCCTGCTGCGCGCCCAGCAACCCCTGCACCCGCTCGGCCATGCCATTGAAGGCCATGCCGAGACGCCCGAGAAAGTCATTGGACTCGATGCGCACCCGCGTATCGAGATAGCCGCCCGCGATGCGGGTCGCGGCCTTTTCCAGACGCGTCAGGCGCGCCTCCAGTGAACGCACCACCAGATAGATGACGCCGCCCAGCAGACTGATGACCGCCAGTATCATGGCAATGATCAAGGCCGGCGGTGTCGTCTCGAAGCCGCGAATGGGCCCGACCTTGAGCATGGCGCGGTCACCCAGTCGAGCATAGAGCGCCATCGCCTGACCGTGACTGGCCACGTTGAGCACCACCCGACCGGCCTCCAGGCGACTGGCCTGCTGCGCATCGAGATTCTGCGGAATGTCCGGCAGCAGCGCGAAGGACAGACCGGAGGCCTGCTGCAGCTGGGCCAGCAAGTCGCTGCGCTGCTCGGCATTCATGGGCTGCAGGGTGTCATGCAGCGACACCATCAACCCGCGCAACTGCCGCTCCGCGAGATGCAGCAACCGGAATTCCAGCACTCT
This sequence comes from Cobetia sp. SIMBA_158, assembly GCF_046566945.1. Lineage (NCBI taxonomy): Bacteria > Pseudomonadati > Pseudomonadota > Gammaproteobacteria > Oceanospirillales > Halomonadaceae > Cobetia > Cobetia sp. SIMBA_158. The sequence continues at coordinate 58,667 of NZ_JAWJYL010000013.1, read as the reverse complement.
CTCTTCGCCGGGCACCGCCATCAGCAGCTGCCAGCCGGCGTCATCATGTGGCCGCACCAGCGGCCGCCCGGCCTCAAGGCGGCGCTGCTCCCACCAGCTGAGGTCAAAGACCGCCGCCGGTGCCAGCAACAACCGCCCATCCAGCAGGCGGGCGGTCCGATTGAGGAAGGCCCCGCGCTCAGCCTCCGGCGTGGCCGCGATCTGGCTCACCAGCAGGCGCATCGGCGCTGCGCCCAGACGCGTCTGGTAGGCCTCCAGCCGGACCATGTTGGTCAGCTGAAAGCCGCCCAGCGCGATGCCCAGCGTGAGCACCAATGCCACCAGCAAGGCGACATAGACACGCAGGAAGATGCTGTCGGAGAGAGCCCGGCGCATCTTCTAGAGGTCCTTGACGAACAGGTATCCCTTGCTGCGCACCGTCTTGATCCGCTCAGGATGATTGGGGTCATCGCCAATCTTGGGGCGGATGCGCGAGACACGCACATCGATGGAGCGGTCCTGGCCGTCGTACTTGATGCCGCGCAGCGCAGAGAAGATTTCCTCGCGCGTCAGCACGCGTCCCGCGTTCGAGGACAGTAGCCACAGCAGGTCGAACTCGGCACTGGTCAGTTCGATGCGCTCGCGCGCCAACCATGCCTCACGGGTGGCGTTGTCGATCTCGAGATCATTGAACACCAGGCGCGTCTCACCGGCGGCCACTTCGGGGCCATCGGCGCGACGCAGCAAGGCCCGCATGCGTGCAAGCAATACACGCGGCTGCACCGGCTTGGGCACGTAATCGTCGGCGCCCATCTCCAGACCCAGCACCTGATCCATGTCATCGGTACGCGCCGTCAGCATCAGGATCGGCCCGGCGAACTGAGGCCGCACGCGACGACAGATGGACAGACCATCCTCGCCCGGCAGCATCAGGTCCAGAATCACGATGTCGGGGCGCAGACTGATGATCAGGTCCACCGCCCGCGCGCCGTCATTCTCGACGCTCACGCGGAAGTTGTTGGCTTCGAGGTATTCGCGCGTCAGTGTCGCCAGACGCTCGTCATCCTCAACAATCAATACATGTTCTTGCGCATTGGTATCCAAGGGCATTCCATCCGCATCGTTGGGTCAACGTGGCCAGCAGCTCACAAGCAGTTACTTTCCTGTGCCACGTCGTAACCTTTTCAGGGTGATTTGTCACGAATGATACGCCAATTTGGGCGTTTACGCGCCAGCAGCGCAGGCACCATCTGCATTGACGGAGCGCAGAAAATTTAACACCTGAACTCTTGACATCCCCCAGCGACAAGGCCGGATTTTCAACCACACCTTACCCACAAGTTATCCACTTGCACGCCCCACCAAACAACACTATCTTGTGTCCAAAATCAGCTCACACCCCATATGTAGGGTTTTGGCGACGTCGACACCCATAGATCATGGCGACGATTGTCAAGCCCCGAAAGCATGAATAAGCGTATGGGAAGGCAGTCACGCAAGGCTGCTGGAACCGTGTCTCATGAACGCTATCAGGCTCAGCCCGGGCGCCGATTGCCCCGCCTGAGCCTGATCGAGTTTCTCGACGACAAGGCTGACGACGACAGAATATCCCCGGGCGCAGGCAGGAATTTCCAGCCTGCGCCCCGATACGAATTGCCCTCGAGCCCTAACGGGCAACGATTCACCTTCAGACGATTCAGGAAGGCGTCATGGATTCCACTTTCAGCACCGATCAGGCGACAGTCGACGTGACTGCCCCCCAGCGCCTGCGCGTCATCAAGCGCAATGGCGATGTTGCGGCCTTCGACGCCAGCAAGATCTCCGTCGCTCTCTCCAAGGCGTTCATCGCCGTGGAAGGCGATCAGGTCGAGTCCAGCTCGCGCATCCGCGACCTGGTTCAGCAGCTGACCAGCCAGATCACCGACGCCTTCCAGCGTCGTATGCCTGACGGTGGCACCCTGCACATCGAAGACATCCAGGATCAGGTCGAGCTGGCGCTGATGCGTTCCGGCGAGCACAAGGTCGCCCGTGCCTATGTGCTGTACCGCGATGAGCATGCTCGTGCCCGCAGCGCCCAAAGCGAAGGGATCGCCAAGCCGCACCCGACCATCAACGTCACGCACCTCGACGGCAGCGTGCGTCCGCTGGATCTGGGCCGTATCGAGACCCTCGTCTTCGATGCCTGCGCCGAGCTTTCCAACGTCGATGCCCAGAAGATCGTCGATGACTCCCTGAAGAATCTGTACGACGGCGTGCCGGTCGATGGCGTGTCCACCGCGCTGATGATGACCGCGCGTACGCTGGTCGAGAAGGACCCGAACTACACCTACGTCACCGCTCGCCTGCTGCAGGACAACCTGCGCCGCGAAGCCCTGAGCTTCCTCAAGGTCGCTGACGAGGCCACCTTCGGCGAGATGAAGGACCACTACCCGGTCGCCTTCAAGGCCTACATCGAGAGCGGCATCGCCTTCGAACAGCTGGACGAGCAACTGGCCACCTTCGATCTGGAGCGTCTCGGCGCGGCCATCGATCACACGCGTGACAACCAGTTCACCTATCTCGGCCTGCAGACCCTGTACGACCGCTACTTCCTGCACCAGAACGACGTGCGCTATGAGCTGCCGCAGGTCATGTTCATGCGTGTCGCCATGGGCCTGTCCCTGAACGAGGAAGACCGCGAAGGTCGTGCCATCGAGTTCTACGAGCTGCTGTCCAGCTTCGACTACATGGCTTCCACGCCGACGCTGTTCAACGCCGGTACTCGTCGCAGCCAGCTGTCCAGCTGCTACCTGACCACCGTGCCGGACGCCCTCGACGGCATCTACGGCGCCATCCGCGACAACGCCATGCTCTCCAAGTGGGCGGGTGGTCTCGGCAATGACTGGACGCCAGTGCGTGCGCTGGGCTCCTACATCAAGGGCACCAACGGCAAGTCCCAGGGCGTCGTGCCCTTCCTGAAGGTCGTCAACGACACCGCCGTTGCCGTCAATCAGGGTGGCAAGCGCAAGGGCGCCGTCTGTGCCTATCTGGAAACCTGGCACATGGACGTCGAGGAATTCCTCGACCTGCGCAAGAACACCGGTGATGACCGTCGTCGTACCCACGACATGAACACCGCCAACTGGGTGCCGGATCTCTTCATGAAGCGTGTCTTCGATGACACCGAGTGGACCCTGTTCTCGCCGTCCGACTGCCCGGACCTCCACGACCTGTACGGCGCGGCCTTCCAGGCGCGTTACGAGCAGTACGAGGAGATGACCCGTCAGGGACAGCTGAAGCTGTTCAAGCGCGTCAAGGCGCGTGATCTGTGGCGCAAGATGCTCTCCATGCTGTTCGAGACCGGCCACCCGTGGATCACCTTCAAGGACCCGTGCAACCTGCGCAGCCCGCAGCAGCACGCCGGTGTCGTGCACTCGTCCAACCTGTGCACCGAGATCACCCTCAACACCTCCGAGGACGAGATCGCGGTCTGCAACCTGGGCTCGATCAACCTGGCTCAGCACGTCATCGACGGCAAGCTGGATGGCGACAAGCTCAAGAAGTCAGTGCGTACCGCCGTGCGCATGCTCGATAACGTCATCGACATCAACTACTACGCCGTACCGCAGGCGCGTCGCTCCAACATGCGTCACCGCCCGGTCGGCCTCGGTATCATGGGCTTCCAGGATGCGCTCTACGCGCAGTCCATCGCCTATGCCTCCGAAGAAGCCGTGACCTTCGCCGACGAATCCATGGAACTCGTCAGCTATCACGCCATCGAAGCTTCCAGTGATCTGGCCGCCGAACGTGGTCGTTACGAAAGCTTCGACGGCTCTCTGTGGAGTCAGGGCATCCTGCCGATCGATTCCATCGAGAAGCTCAAGACCGAGCGTGGCGCCGACTACATCGAGATGGACGAAAGCCAGACTCAGGACTGGGACTACATCCGCGAGAAGGTCCGCACCCAGGGCATGCGCAACTCCAACGTGATGGCGATCGCGCCGACCGCGACGATCTCCAACATCTGTGGTGTCTCGCAGTCCATCGAACCGACCTACCAGAACCTGTTCGTCAAATCGAACCTGTCTGGCGAGTTCACCGTGGTCAACGCCTACATGGTCAACGACCTCAAGGCGCGCGGCCTGTGGGACGAGGTCATGATCAACGACCTCAAGTACTACGACGGCAGCGTGCAGCCGATCGAGCGCATCCCGGAAGACCTCAAGGCGCTGTACGCCAACGCCTTCGAAGTCGAGCCGAAGTGGATCGTCGAAGCCGCCTCGCGTCGTCAGAAGTGGATCGATCAGGCCCAGTCCCTGAACCTGTACATCCAGGGCGTGTCCGGCAAGAAGCTGGACGTGACCTACCGCATGGCATGGTTCCGTGGCCTCAAGACCACCTATTACCTCCGTGCTCTGGGTGCGACCGCCGTGGAGAAATCCACCGTCGATCGCAGCAAGCACAACGCCGTCGGCAATGCACCGACTCCGGCACCGACTCCCGCGCCGACCCCGGCACCGGAAGCCAAGCCGGAACCGCGCGGCATCGAAGACTTCCTGCAGGGCAAGAGCGGCCAGCGTGCCCCCTCCGCCAGCAACATCGATGAGCTGGGCTGTGAGGCCTGTCAATAATTGAGGAATGCGCGAATGGACCTGACTTTTCGATGTAATTTTGGACAAGATGGCCTGAACGTATTTTCCTCGTTGACAGTGACCCCAGATTTCATGGTTGCTGCAAGACGTCTATTAATCGAAATGCGGCCGATACTTAGCTTGATAATTGCCGCTGCAATTTCATAACCCTTTTAGGGGTCCCATAAGGGGCCCCTATTTGCCGTTTCGGAGAAATATAGAGAATGTTGAACTGGGACGATTTCCACGAAGACGAAGCCCCCGCTGCCGAGAAGCCGGCGACGGCCAAACCGGCGCCGCAGGCCGAAGCTCCCGCCGCTGCCCCGGCGGCTGACGCTGTCGTCGCGAACGAGAACAGCGAAGGCTACGCGATCAGCGATGCCGAGCGCATCGCCCGCGCCCAGCAGGCGCTGGACGATCTCGACGTGGCCAAGGGTCTGGAAGAACTGGAAATGGGTGCCCAGCGCATTCAGGTCGACGAGAAGCGCATGATCAATGCGCGCGCCGACGTCAACCAGCTGGTGCCCTTCAAGTACGACTGGGCATGGCAGAAGTACCTCGACGGCTCCGCGAACCACTGGATGCCGCAGGAAGTGAACATGAACGCGGACATCGCGTTGTGGAAGAGCCAGGACGGCCTGACCGAAGACGAGCGCCTGATCGTGATGCGCTCGCTGGGCTACTTCTCCACTGCAGACTCGCTGGTCGCCAACAATCTGGTGCTGGCCGTCTACAAGAACATCACCAACCCGGAGTGCCGCCAGTACCTGCTGCGTCAGGCCTTCGAAGAGGCGATCCACACCCACGCCTACCAGTACTGCATCGAGTCACTGGGCATGGACGAAGGCGAAGTCTTCAACATGTACCGTGAAGTGGACTCCGTGGCGCGCAAGTCCGCCTGGAGCCTCAAGCACACCCAGGCGCTGGCACGTGCCGACTTCCACACCGGTACACCGGAAGCGGACCAGGAATTCCTGCGCAACCTGATCGGCTTCTACGCCGTCACCGAAGGCATCTTCTTCTATTGCGGCTTCTCCCAGATCCTGTCCATGGGTCGTCGCAACAAGATGACCGGCGTCGCCGAGCAGTTCCAGTACATCCTGCGTGACGAGTCCATGCACCTGAACTTCGGCATCGACGTGATCAACCAGATCAAGGTCGAGAACCCGCACCTGTGGACCGCCGAATTCCAGGACGAAGTCACCCAGATGATTCTGGAAGGCACCCAGCTCGAGATCGAATACGCGCGTGACACCATGCCGCGCGGCGTACTGGGCATGAACGCGGCCATCATGGAGGAATACCTCCACTTCATCTGCAACCGTCGCCTCGCGCAGCTGGGCCTCAAGGAACAGTTCCCGGGCGCCAAGAACCCGTTCCCGTGGATGTCCGAGATCATCGACCTGCGCAAGGAGAAGAACTTCTTCGAGACGCGCGTCACCGAATATCAGGTCGGCGGTGCCCTGAGCTGGGATTGATCGCTGATCACTCCCCCTCCCAGAGACAGGCACGCGACTGACGCCTGCCTCTGCTGAGCACCCCAACGGGCCATGTCATTGATATGGCCCGTTTTTGCGTCCAGCGCCCGCACAGGGTAGGCTTCGCGCCGTCCCGACTCTCCCCGGCTTCACGTGAAAGGAACGAACATGCAACTCGGTATCATCGGACTCGGCCGCATGGGCGGCAATATCGCTCGTCGCTTGATGCGCAATGGCCACGAAGTGGTCGCCCATGATCGTGACGCGGCAATCGCCCAGTCACTGGTCGCCGACGGTGCGACGCACGTCGATAGCCTCGTGGAACTGGTTCAGCAGCTCGAGGCGCCGCGCGCCGTCTGGGTCATGCTGCCGGCTGGCGAGATCACCGAGCAGACCATCGCCACGCTTGCCGAGCTGATGGAAGCCGGCGACACCATCATCGATGGCGGCAACACCTTCTACAAGGACGACATCCGCCGTGCCACGGCCCTCAAGCTGAAGGGCCTGAACTACGTCGATGTGGGCACTTCCGGCGGCGTGTGGGGCCTGGAGCGCGGCTACTGCATGATGATCGGTGCCGAGAAGGCCGTGTTCGAGCATCTCGAGCCGCTGTTCGATACCCTCGCCCCGGGCTATGGCGATCTCGAGCGCACCAAGGGCCGCAACGCCCCGGATGAGCGCGCCGAGCGTGGCTACATCCACGCCGGTCCGGTCGGTGCCGGTCACTACGTGAAGATGGTCCACAACGGCATCGAGTACGGCCTGATGCAGGCTTATGCCGAGGGCTTCGAGCTGATGCAGAGCAAGGGCTCCGACGCCCTGCCGGAAGATCAGCGCTTCGACCTCAATCTGGCCGATATCGCCGAAGTGTGGCGTCGTGGCAGCGTGGTGTCTTCCTGGCTGCTCGATCTGACCGCCCAGGCACTGGCCGGTGACGAGCGTCTGGACCACTACAGCGGTGCCGTCTCCGACAGTGGCGAAGGCCGCTGGACCGTCGATGCCGCGGTCGAGCAGGGTGTCGCCGTGCCGGTGCTGGCCAATGCGCTGTTCTCGCGCTTCAGCTCGCGCAAGGAAAACACCTACGCCAACCGCCTGCTGTCGGCAATGCGCTTCGGCTTCGGTGGCCATGTCGAGCCGCCCAAGAAAGACTGAGCACCTGCTCTGACACGCCAGACGTGAAACGCCCCGCTCATGGAGATCTTGAGCGGGGCGTTGTCGTTTGCGGGGCCTGCTGACAGAGCGGTGGAGTGTCAGCTGACCTTCTTGCCAGCCCTGTCAGCCATCTGTGTCAGCCAATGGCGTTATCGGCCGCCGCCAGCGCCATCCACCGGCGTCAGCGTCATCTGCTGACCGCGCATGTTGATATCGAACTCCCCCAGGAAACTCATTCCCAGCAGCACCACCTCATCATGCATGCCCGGCACGATGGCCCCGCGCACCTCGCGCTGGCTGAGTCCCGCCAGACTGACGGTATCCAGTGTGGTCAGGGCGCCGTGACTGACGCCATTGGCGGTGGTGAAGCGCGCATCCCGCCCGCGTGGCAGCTGCAGGCGCTCGGCCAGCGCTTCGGACACCGAGACATAGGTGGCGCCGGTATCGAGCAGGAAGGTGACCGGCTGATCATTGATCGTACCGGGGGCCACGAAGTGCCCTGAGCGATTGCGCGACAGCGTCAGTGGCTCTCCGGACGACAGCGACTGGCCAGCCAGCGAGGCATTGGGCCGGGTGCGCTCATCAAGCTGGCCCTGAAACCACCACACCAGCATGGCGAGAATCAGCGCCCAGCACAGCACCAGCATGCCGACACCATAACGGCGGGTCGCGCCGCCCCCTGAATCACTCATCCACCACCACCCCGCAACAGCAGACGCAGGCCGACGGCGCACAGTGCGAAGCCGAGAATCAACGGCACCCCGATCAGCCAGCCGCGCGTCCCCGGCAGGCTGGCCTCATGCGGGGCATCGAGGCGATAGACCAGCGCCACGCTCTCCCCCACGGCGGGCGTCGGCGAGGGCACCGCCAGCGGCGAGATGATCTCGTGCCAGCCATCACGCTGATCCTGATAGCGCACCACGGGCGCATACTGGATCGACTCGATATTGAAGCGCCCACCCGGCGGCAGGCCCGCCATCGCCAGGGCCTCATCCTCGCTGAGCTTGCCGCCCTTGGGCAGATGGATAGGGCCACGCCCTTCGACGTGCAGCGTGCGGTCGTGGTTGATGACCTCGCCCATCACCTGCGCGCTGTTGCGGGCGAAGGACTGCGCCTGCTGCCAGCGATAGCCGCCGAGCAGCAGCAAGGCGATACCGATGATGATCAGTCCCCAGGTCAACGCCATGCGATGCCTCCTTGTGGTCGGTGCCATCATGCACGACGCGGTGTCGAGGTACGGGCCTGGACGTCGTCGCTCACGTCATGGGCCACGCCCTGCTCGTGTCCGCCGGCCGCTTCCAGCCTCTCGCTCAGCGCATCGAACTGGCGCCAGCGCGCATGCGCCAGCGGCGTGACACCTTCGGCGTCCGCCAGATTGACGTCGGCACCGTGGGCCAGCAGCTGCTCGACGACCCGTTGATAGTCAACGCCGCCATCCCCCAGCAACACGGCCTCGATCAGTGCCGTCCAGCCGAGCGTATTCTGGTGGTTGACGTCGACATCGGTCTCCTCGAGTAGCTGACGACAGATATCGGCATGACCACGCTCACTGGCCGACATCAGCGCAGTGGAAGAGAAGCGATTGAGCACCGTCGCCGAGGCACCATGCGCCAGCAGCCGGCTCAGGCAGCGGCCATAGCCGAGTGCGGCCGCGGCCAGCAGGGGCGTGTCGTGCAGGGCATCGGTCTGCTCGCAATCGGCGCCGGCGGCCAGCAGGGCCTCCACCGCCTCCGGCTGATTGACCTGCACCGCGACCAGCAATGGCGAGCGCCCGCGATAATCCACGTCATTGACTCGCTCGTGCGCATCGGGAGCGGCCAATGCCTGTGCCAGGCCCTCCAGATCGCCATGCTGAGCACACATTGTCATGTCCTTCATCACCACCTCCTGACGCCCGGCAACGGATGCTTACTCTCTGACAGCCTATGCGATCCTGAGCGTGACCGTTAGCCCCGCCAGCGTTCAATCGGCGCCTTGAGCATCGCCGATCAGGCATGGCGTGACGAATGACAGGCAAAAAAAAGCGCTCCCGAAGGAGCGCCAGTTCGTCATCACCGCAGGGCGCGGCAGACGAGACTCAGAAACGAAGCCCGTCCGGCTGCCAGCCGGACACCGTTAGAATACGGTGTCGCCCTGCCCGCGCCCAATCATCTCTCGGGATGGCTGTGATAGCGCTGAGCTATCAAGACAAGAGCGCCGATAAACGAGGCGGCGCCCTGTCACTCCGTCGGCTGTGCCCCGACCAGCGGGGAGCTCGGTAGCCAGACGCGTGCCGCCAGGCCGCCCAGGCTGGAGCGCTCAAGTGCCAGCTCGCCCCCATAGAGCGCCATCAGATCATCGACGATCGCCAGCCCCAGACCGGAACCGGAGCGCCCCTCATCAAGACGCGCCCCACGCCCCAGCGCGGCGGCGCCCTCTTCTTCATTCATGCCGGGGCCGTCGTCCTCGATGATCAACAGCACGCCGCCATCGCGGGTCTCGCTGCTGACGCGCACCTGCTGGCGAGCCCACTGCAAGGCGTTCTCGAGCAGGTTGCCGACCATTTCCTGCAGATCCTGCGGGTCGACCCGCACGCTGGCGTCGTCCTCCAGCGCCAGACTGAGCGTGATGCCACGCCGACTCGCCAAGCGCCCGAGCCCCTCGAAGACCGGCCCCGCCGCCTCACGCAGGCTGATGCGCCCGCTGAGATGCGCGCCACCGGCGGCACTGGCACGCGCCAGGTGGTGGCGCACGGCTTCATCGATACGTTTGAGCTCGGCGTCGATCCGCGCACGGTCCTCGCCATCGAAGCGCTCGGACTGCGCCTTGAGCACGCTGACCGGCGTCTTGAGCGCATGCGCCAGATTGCCGGCCGCCGCACGCCCACGCTCGATCAAGCGCTGATCACGCTCGAGCACGGCATTGATGGCGCGGGTCAGCTCGGTCAGCTCCGGCGGCAGACGGGTCTCTTCCAGCCGCTCCGCCTCGCCGTCGGCGACCTTCTTGAGGCGAGCCCGCAGGCGCCGCAGAGGCGCCAACCCCCAGCTGATCTGCGCGGCAGAGCCGCACACCAACAGCGATGCCAAGGCCACCAGCGCACCCGCCAGCAGCCACTCGAAGCGCGCGACCTCGGTGTCGACCTCGCTACGGCTGGCCGCCACCATCACGTGCAGTGGCTGGTTGCGACCGGGCAGGCGGATATCGCGCTCGAGGGAGCGCAGCACCTGATGGCGCGGGCCCTTGAGGTCACGGCTGATGATGACGCCCTTGTCCATGTCTTCCAGCGGCGGCAGGCGTTGGTCCCACAGCGAGCGCGACGTCAGCACATTGCCGTTGCGATCGGAAATCTGCCAGTACCAGCCCGAATAGGCCTGATCGAAGCGCGGGTCGCCCAGCGAGCGTGTCAGGCCGGGGCGGCCCTTCTCGCGGTCGAACTGGATGGCGGCGATCAGCACCTTCGACAGCGACAGCAGGCGCTGGTCGAAGGCGGTAGTCACGGCGTCACGGAAACTCCAGGCCAGACCGAGCCCGGTCAGCGGCATGACGATCAAGGCAATGACCAGCGAGCCGCCCAGCAAGCGGCGGCCGACGGACAATGGCTTCATGCGTCGCTGCCATCCGCCGGCGTCTGTGTCTCGGCGTCCGGATCACGCAGGCGATAGCCACGCCCGCGCAGCGTCTCGATGCGCTCGGCCCCCAGCTTGCGGCGCAGACGGCTGATCTGCACATCGATGACGTTGGAATCGGGTTCGTGGTCGCGGTCATAGACATGCTCGACCAGTTCAGAACGGCTGACCACACCGGGCACGGCGTGCATCAGGTGCATCAGCAGGCGCGTTTCCTGGGCGGTCAGCGACACGGGGCGCCCCGCCAGGCTGACGGTACCGCCGTGGGTGTCGCAGGCCAGATCACCCAGCTTGAGCACGGGGTGGGCATGGCCGCGTGAGCGCCGTACCAGGGCGCGCAGACGGAAGATGACCTCGGCGGTCTCGAAGGGCTTGGTGACGTAATCATCGGCGCCGGCAGAGAAGCCGGCGGCCTTGTCAGACCAGCGCTCGCGCGCGGTCAGCACCAGCACCGGCACCTCGATGCCGGCCTCTCGCCACTGGGCCAGCCAGCGCGTGCCATCACCGTCCGGCAGGCCGAGATCCAGCACTACGGCATCGTAGCTCTCGGTCTGGATCAAAAAGTCGGCGTCTCCCCCGGTGGTGGCATGCTCGACCAGTACATCGGCTTCCCCCAGGCGCGCCATCAGCGCTTCGGCCAACGGCATGTCATCTTCAACCAGCAATATCTTCATCGATTCTCGGGCTCCTGACGCAAGCGGCGTTCTACCGGTGGCGCAATGGACAATGGCACTAGCATACCGTTCCTCAGGGCCGCCAGGCACCCTCAGCGCCCTTGTCACAGCCTGCGCTGACACTGCTTGGCCTGGCCACTACCTGCCTCGCCTTACTGACTCTCGACCTCGGCATTGGCGCCGTCAGTCACGAGCGGCGCGTCGGCCGTCTCGGGCAGGGGCCTGGTCAGAGGCTCGGACAAGGAACCGCTGCCTGCGCGACGCATGGCATCCAGATTGACGCCGCGCACCTCACGCAGACTGCCATCCGAGGCACGCACGGTGAATCTGGCCATCTGGCCCTGCGGCCCGAGCATCTCGACCTCATAGATCAGCTCGCCATGCGTTTCTTCGAGTTCCACCTCGACTACCTGACCCAGCCAGTCGCGCTCGAGGCTATCGAGCAACTCGGACAACGAAATGACACGTCCGGCGGCGACTTCATCGTGCAGGCTGCGCCAGCGCTCGCTGTCACACAGCGCATGCGGCGGCAGTGCCAGCGCACCGACCAGCAGGCTCCCGAGCCCGAGGCACAGCCAGGCATAGCGTTGCCGCCATTGACTGCCACGCGCTGCACGGGCGTCTGGCTGAGCCTTGTGGGGAGTCTGCATGAAGAGGAACCTCGTGAATGACGGCGGGGCTGGTGTGCGCCCAAGGCGGGCGCTCGCGCGTGGAGCTCAATCTAGCAACGGAATGTGCAATCAAACCTGCGTTGGAACAACGCGGGCCAACCCGAGAGCAACCACTGACCCTGTGATGCAGAGACTGACAGGAGGCAATGAACCTCAGATGAATTCACGTCTCAGCGTCGCGCAAGGTCGCCTGGCCCACAGTGAGTGCCATGCCCAGCCATCCTTGAGGAGGGTGTCATGTCCCCATCAGCCGCGTCCCGTATTGCTCCCGCTCGTGAATCAGACTCCGCATCCCGGCAGCCGCCGGCCGCAGGTGTCGCCCCGTCGCGCTTCTGGCTCGCCAGCCGCGCAGTCCAGCACTGGCGACACGGCCTGGGCGTCAGCGCACTCGGCCTGATGCTGGGCTCGGCTCCCGCCTATGCCAACGGCATCGAGGACCTGCCGGTGCGCCATCAGCTGTCGGCGGCAGAACTCTCGACCGCAGGGCTCTCTGCAAATGGGCCCTCGACTACCGAGCACTCAGATGATGGCAAGGCGCACGCCACGCTCGGAAATGATGCGGAGGATAGCGCGCTGGACACGGCCGCCACCCGCACAGCCGGAAAGCCTGCGACGGATATCTCTGACGCCGCGACTACTCAAGGGCTCGCGCCAGAGCTGCTCACGCAGATGATGATCCACGCCAGTCGCAAGGGCATGATGGAATTCAGCACGATGGATATCCGCGACGATCATGTTCAGTTCACGGGCTGGGGGCATAATGGGTGGCAGATGGAACTGGCCATCAATCTCGCCGATGGAGAATTCATCAGCGAAGCGCTGCGCCAGAGTGATTCCGCGCCCGGCGACAAGGCCATCGATGGCGACAGCATGCGCCAGACCTTGAATTTTGCCGCTGTCGACGGCATCAAGAGTGTACAGAGCGTCGAAGTCGCTGCGCACGCCATCCGGATTCACGGGCGCGATGCGCAAGGCAGGCCGCAGCGGATGACATTGAACATGCCGCTGCCGGGCAACGCTTTCAACCTCGCCGCCAGCGTATCCATGAATCCGGATTACCGGCCGTGAACTGATCGACCCGCTTGTCCAGCCGCCGTGCCTTGAAGTGGTTCAGGGACTGAACCCGACATCCAGCGCTGGATCAACGCCGAAGCCGCTTGACGGCAACGATGCCAACTTCGATGCTGAACGAGTCAACCGGCCGCCCGATGCCATCAAGCGCCTCATGCAAAAGTGCGTCGCATCGAGCCCCACTTACCCATCCCTCGGCCCAGAGCACGAATGCCAGTTGCGCCGGGAGGGCAATACCCCTGTTTCCTGACCCGATATCCCCGACCACCCACTTTCACCTATCGGGTCATCCTCGCCCGGCCTGACGGCCCGGCTCTATCGTGGAGAAGACACATGCAAGGCCAACAGCACAACACTCTGTGGAACCAGGCTCGCCAATGGCAGGCCAATGCAGGCAACCAACGCCCCTCCAATGGCCTGTCCGGCCTCAAGCTGGTCGCCGCCTGGCTGATCGGTGGCGTGGTCATGATCTTCAGCCTGTTCGCAGCGCTGGTGATGATGGTACTCGGCATCATCATGCTGCCCTTCATCCGCCGTCGCATGAAAAAGCGCATGAGCGAGATGCAGCAGCGCATGCAGGAGGCCCAGGACAAGGCCAGTGGCAGCCAGAACTACTCGCGTGATGCCACGCGTGAAGACGGCAGCAGCACCGAGACGCTGGACGGTGAGTATCAGGTCAAGGAATAAGCCCTGACGCCAGAGACCGCTGAGCGTCTCACACTGGCCGTCTCGCACTCGCCGTCTCTCACTGGCCGACTCGCAATGATCGTCTCGCATTGATCATCACGACGTTCGCCCAAAACACAAAGGCCGCCCCATGGGGCGGCCTTTGTGTTGCTGCGTCCTGAAGCTGCCAAGGCAAGCTCAGCCGTCTGACCATCACACCCGGTAGACGCTGGCCGTCATCACCTTGGACATCAGGCGCATGGCGCTCTTCAGCGGCCCCGGGAAGCGATGACCACCGGCTTCCAGTGCCCACTGCTCATGATGGGCTTCGTCGATTTCCATCTGGCGCAACACGGCACGTGAACGCTGATCACCCTCGGGCAGCGTCTGCTGGTGCTTCGACAGGTGCTCGCCGACCAGCTCTTCGGTCGCGGCCACGAACCCGAGGCTGACCTTGTCGTTGATGGCACCGGCCGCTGCCCCGAGGGCGAAGCTCGTCATGTAGAACAGCGGATTGAGCAGGCTGGTATTGGCATCCAGCTCGACGAGTCGTGCATCGCACCAGGCCAGGTGGTCGATCTCTTCCTGGGCGGCCAGCTCCATCTGCGTGCGCGTTTCGGGCAGACGCGCCGTGAACCCCTGGCCCTGATAGAGCGCCTGGGCACACACCTCGCCGGTGTGATTGATGCGCATCAGGCCAGCGGCGTGCTGGCGCTCTTGATCGCTGATCGCTTCATCATGGATGTTGCCCGCCGGAGAGGGACGCGACGGCTGGGCGGCATGTGGCACCAGGGTACGCAGTACGGTGTCGAACTGATGGATCAACTGATCGGCGCGGCTGTGATGACGTTGCGCCGAAATGGCATCGGAATGCGGCATGGGAAGACTCCTGCACGGCGTGAGCAATGAGGCCATCTTACGCAAGCCAGCCCGCGACGGTAAGGGGCAGAGTGTCGCCGGGCGAGGCCTGACCGGCTCCCTTGCGCCGTGGCTTCCCAAATGAAAAACCGGCAATGCCGTTTTCACGACATTGCCGGTATGCGCCTGTGTGCCGCGCGCTTGTTATCGCTAGCCGCTACCTGCCCGCGAACCGCCGGTACAGGCGCCTGCTCTATGCCGGCTCAGCCAGCCGGCCATGTGAAGCGGCGACCACCCATCAGGTGCATATGAATATGATAGACCGTCTGGCCGCCATCTTCATTGCAGTTCATCACGACGCGATAACCGCCTTCGGCAAAACCGTAGTCCTTCGCCAGTCTGGCGGCGGTGTACTGCAGGCGCCCTACCGTGGCCAGCTGATGCTCCTCGATATCGTTGAGCGTGGCGATGTGCTGCTTGGGGATGATCAACACATGGGTCGGCGCCTGCGGATTGATGTCATTGAAGGCCAGCACCTCATCATCCTCATAGACGATATCGGCGGGAATCTCGCGGTTGATGATCTTGCAGAACAGACAGTCCATGACATCTTCTCCCTTGAAGTGGGGCTGCCCACGGCAGCGTGGCCTGCCAGCGTAGCGCCAGCCGGGCAACAGGCCAAGGGCAGACGCAGGAAAACGCGGGCCGGCTTGTGAACAGGGCAATGTCGCCTTTAGGGAAACAGACTGATTCACCGCTGCCAGTGGGCGAATGAGGAAAACAGTAGGATAATCATTGTTATCCCGCTAACGAGAAGCCGCCCGTCATGCCCGTGTTCACTCGCCAAGATTCCTCCCTGCGCAAGGCCAACCACGAACTGGAGGCCGGCCTTGGTTCTCACGGCGAGACACGACCGGCCACTGTCGGCGCCCCCGCCGTCGATCGCGCTGAGCCTACGCGCGCCGAGAAGGCGCGGGAGGCACTGCGTGCCGCGCCCAGGGTCACGCGTGTTGACGGCGAGCAGGCCCCGGGCGAGTTCCTGCAGCGTGCCAAGGGCTTTCTCAAGGCAGAGGTCTATATCACGCACCTCAATGGCCAGCCGGTGGTCTGCAAGGATTACCGCCGCTATGCCGGCACGCCGGCGGCATTGGTGGCACGTTGGCTGGTACGCCATGAGCTGAAGATGCTCGAGCGTCTGGGCGACTGGACACACGCCCCCCGCGCCGTGGCGCGCCTGTCACCGCTGTCGCTGGCGATGGAATACATCCCAGGGCCGTTGCTGAGTGACGCCGCCCTGGATGACGTGACGGATGCCCGCCTCAGTCAGCAGCTGATTCTCGTCGTGCAGCAACTCCATCAGCGTCAGATGGCCCACAACGACATCCGTGGCTCCAACGTCGTGCTGCGCGATGGCGTGCCGGTCCTGATCGACTTCACCTCTGCCGTCCGCCTGCCGCGCTTACCGGGCACGGCCACTCTCGCGCGCATGATGCGTCGCTTCGATCTGCGTCACTCGCTGAAGCTCAAGCAACGCACCCTCGGCCTGCCGCTGAGCACCCGCGAGGCACGCCTGCTGATTCGCAGTGGCCGCCTGAATCGCACCCTGCGTATCTGGAAGAAAGGCATCCTGCCACGCCTCAAGGGCCGCAAGCACTGAGCCAGCCCGAGCCCAGCCCCCTTCGTGTCTGTGACTAGCGGAACCGTCGCTGCGCCAGCAGGCTCTTGACCAGCGGCGTGATGTTCAGCTCGATGGCCAGTGCCATCAACGCGCCGCCAGCATGGGCCGTCCAGGGCCAGGCCCAGGACTGGGGCAGGCATTCACATGGCGACATCAGTACTCATGAGTCCATCTTGAGTGCTTTGTTCAGGGCTACCTTGAAGCGCTCGAAATCCTCCACTTGTGGCAAGTGCCCCAGGCCCTCCAGCTCGAACAACTCGGAATCCGGGATCAAGGCTGCGGCGTGCTTGCCCAACTTGTCATAGCGCCCCAGCTCCCGCTCCACGCCTTCCTTTTTCCAGTTGCGCCCGGGTGCGGTTCTGTCACGTGTACCAATGATCAATTTGACCGGGACAGTAAAGTCACCAAATTCAGTGATCACTGGCTGAGTGAAGATCATGTCGTAGGTCTTGGCATTGACCCATGCCATGGTGTCCTTGTCCGGCCCCTGTATCTGGCCGGTGATGAAGTCAGTGAGCGAGGAATATTCCGCGTTCCATTCGCCCGCATAATAGTTCTTCTGCTGATAGCGTTTGACGCTTTCCGGGGTCTTGGCCAACTCGTTTCTGTAGAAGAAGTTGGTGTCCTTGTAGACCTCATACTCGAGGTAGTTCTCGAGCCCGATCGGATTTACCAGTATCAATTCCTGCGTCGTATCCGGGTACATCAACGCGAAACGACTCGCCAGCATGCCGCCCATGGAATGCCCCAGCACTATCGAATCCTTGATCTCGAGAGAGTCCATCAAGTCATGCGTGTGCTTCGCCAAGGCAGCGAACGAGTATTGATAATCTGCCGGCTTGGAGGATTTCCCGAACCCGATCTGATCCGGAATCAGCACGCCATAACCCAGTGACTGCAGATACCTGGCCGTTGGCGTCCAGTAGTCAGCATTGAAGTTCTTGCCATGCATGAGCGTGACGACAGGCATGCCAGCGGATGGCTTCAGATAGATATAGGCCATTTTCAATGACTGGCGCTGCGAGTCGAACGCAAAATGATTCACGCTGAAATCGTACTCATAGCCGCTCAACAGAGCATCATACGAAAGAGACGACGTATCGACGGGATTGTCGGCAAAGGCATTGCCTGCCATCAGCAGGAAACCGGAGAGACACAAGGCCTTTATCGGGGACATTCAATGATTCCTGTATCGAGAAAAGATGAAGCCTTCAGTGGTGTTTCGCATGTTCCATCACGGGAGAATATCGGCCTCGTCTCCCGCTCAGCGAAACCGCCGCTGCGCCAGCAGGCTCTTGACCAGCGGCGTGATGATCAGCTCGATGGCCAGTGCCATCAGCGCGCCGGGCACCACCAGCGTATGCGGGCGCGACATGAACGAGCCCTGGATCATCGCGAGCAGGAACGGGAAGTCGACACTGCCGGGATCGCGGAAGTGGATCACGACCATCGACTCGGCATCCGTCGGGATATCCTGCGGCTCGAAGGGGTTGGAGGTATCCACCGTCGGCACGCGCTGGAAGTTGATGTGCGTGCGTGAGAACTGCGGCTGGATATAGCGCACGTAGTCATCCATGCGGCTCAGGATGGTGTCCACCACCGCTTCCTGGGAGTGCCCGCGCAGCTTGGTGTCGCGATCGATCTTCTGGATCCACTCCAGATTCATGGTCGGTGCCACCCCGATCAGCAGATCGACATGACGCGCGATGTCATGCTCTGGCGTCACCAGCCCGCCATGCAGCCCCTCGTAGAACAGCAGGTCCGTACAGTCCGGCAGCGACTGCCATTCGGTGAAGGTGCCGACCTTGTAGCCGGCCTCGATCATGCGCTTGTCTTCGGCATGGATGTAATGACGATGCGTGCCGGAGCCCTGCTCGCCATATTCGACGAACAGCGCTTCCAGACGATCCAGCTGGTTGGCCTCGACGGCGAAGTGAGACAGCTCGCGCTTGCGCTCCGGCGCCTCCTGAAACATGCGCACCAGCTCGTCACGGGTATAACGGTGAAAGGCATCCCCATCCACGTAGGCGGCATGAATCGCCTCACGCGAGAACATGCGCTCGAAGGTGCGCATGACCGTGGTGGTGCCCGCGCCGGAAGACCCCGTCACGGCGATGATCGGATATTCCCGCGACATCAGTTGGCTACCCGGGAAGACATGGCTGAGACGGCCTGCTCGATGGCGGCACTGGCGCGCGCGCTCGGTTCCGCCAGCCCCTGCTCGCCAGCGAACACCAGCCCGACGCGCAGCGTCGCCAGTACCGCGTCATCGCTGACACGCAGCAGGCGGTGATGGACACCAAGTCCCTTGCCGGACACGCTGTCGATGGCCGTTTCCACCATGAGGGCGTCGCCCAGCCGGCCCTCACCCTGATACTGCACGGCGAGATCCGCGACGATGCTCATCAGCCCATCGATGTTCCATTCGGGGAAGCCCAGCGCCTGCCAGGCCTGGCCCCGCGCCTCGTGCGCCAGGCTGACTACGCTGTCGTGGCCCAGGTGTTGGCCATAGTTGATGTCGCTGACCCGAATCGTCATCGGGTGGCGATGTACCAGGCGGGAAACCGGAAATTCAAGCCGGATACGGTCCATGCAGACTCCTTGTCGGCGAGACAGGAAAAGGGTTCAGGGCGGACGGCGACGCCATCTTTCGACGCCGGTAAGCCTCAAGAAGGAATATAGGATGACTAGGGTTATCGCATGCCCGACACCGACATGACCAGACCCCGACACGATGGTCGTAGGCGCTCAGGGCGTCGAGAGGCACCCCAACGACAAGACCCGGCCTGAGGCCGGGTCTTGTCGTGAAGCAGGCATGTCGCGGGGCGATGGCCCGTGCGACTCAGCGCTTTCAGCTATCGCCGCGCTCGCGAGCGATGGCGCGCCAGGCGATGTCGCGACGCACCAGCATGTCCTGCCAGCTGATGGCATCGACGCCTTCATAGGCACGCTCGGTGGCCGCCGCGACGCTATCGCCCAGTGCGGTGACGCACAGCACGCGACCACCGCTGGTGACGACCTGGCCGTCCTGCTCGGCGGTGCCGGCATGGAAGACCTTGCAGCCGGTCGCTTCGGCAGCGTCGAAGCCGCTGATGACATCGCCCTTGCGGTAGCTGGCCGGGTAGCCGCCAGCTGCCAGCACCACGCCGACCGCCGCGCGGGAATCCCACTCGCAGGTCTGGGTGTCGAGACGCCCGTCTTCGGCGGCCAGACACAGCGCGACCAGATCGGACTTCAGACGCACCATGATCGGCTGGGTTTCCGGGTCACCGAAGCGGCAGTTGTACTCGATGATCTTCGGCGCGCCCTGGGCATCGATCATCAGACCGGCATACAGGAAACCGGTGTAAGGATGGCCTTCGGCCGCCATGCCACGCACGGTGGGCAGGATGATCTCGTCCATCACGCGCTGGTGAACGTCAGCCGTCACCACCGGCGCCGGAGAGTAGGCCCCCATGCCGCCGGTGTTGGGGCCGGTATCGCCTTCGCCGACGCGCTTGTGATCCTGACTGGTGGCCATCGGCAGTACGTTCTCGCCGTCGACCATCACGATGAAGCTGGCTTCCTCGCCGTCGAGGAATTCCTCGATCACCACACGTGCGCCGGCATCGCCGAAGGCGTTGTCCTCGAGCATGTCACGCACCGCGGCGCGGGCCTCCTCGTCGCTCATCGCGACCACGACACCCTTGCCCGCCGCCAGGCCATCGGCCTTGATGACGATCGGTGCCGGATGGGCCGCCAGGTACTCAAGCGCCGCATCGACCTCCGCGAAGGTCGCGTAGTCGCCGGTCGGGATGGCATGACGCGCCAGGAAGTCCTTGGTGAAGGCCTTGGAGCCTTCCAGCTGGGCGGCGCCGGCCGTCGGGCCGAAGCACTTGAGCCCCGCTTCGCGGAAGCGATCGACCACGCCGATCACCAGCGGCGCTTCCGGGCCGACGATGGTCAGCTCGATGGCGTTGTCACGCACGAAGGCGACCAGCGCATCGAGATCGTCAGCGGCAATCGCCAGATTGGTCAGCTTGGACTCGCGCGCCGTACCCGCATTGCCGGGCGCCACGAAGACCTCCTCGACACGGGATGACTGGGCGGCCTTCCAGGCCAGCGCATGTTCGCGGCCACCGCCGCCGATGATCAGGACCTTCATCTTTTCAACCTTCATGAGCCAGTGAGGATCAGGGCTACCCGCATGGCGCGAGCTACCGAGGAAATATCAGGCTGCGCATTATGGCAGAAAGGCGCCCTGCTCGGGGCGCCCCTTTTCACATCACGATGAATTTATGTGAAAGCTGGATCTGACACGGTGTCACACTCAGCGCCGCTCATCGTCCGGCGGCGTGTCCGACTCATCAGGCGCCGTATCCGCATCGCTCGGCTGTGAGCGTGAGGCATTCTTGCCAGCGCCCATGGCCTGCTGCCAGAAGCGCAGGTTCTCTTCGGCGACCTCGCGCATCATTTCCATCGGCGAGTGACGCATGGCCTGGGACCACTGCTCCTGCATGCGCTGCTGCTGCTCCATCATCAGACGCGTGCCCTGCTCCAGATAACCGGCCAGCGGCAGCGGCTTGGCCATCGCGTAGATGCGGATGAACTGCTCCAGCAGCTCGTTGGAGAAGACCTCGGCCTCGCCCTCGCCCTGCTCCTGCTCGATGATGATGGTCAGCAGGATGGTGCGCGTGAGGTCCTCACCGCTCTTGGCGTCCTCGACCTTGAAGACCTCTTCCGCCAGCACCAGGCTGCGCAGGTCTTCCAGGGTCACGTAGCGGCTCTGCTCGGTGTCGTATAGGCGCCGATTGGCATATTTACGGATCACTCGCACGTGTCAGGCTCCTGTCGATTTTTCTTCATTGTGCACTCAAGGGGGGGGACTGCAAGAAAAGGCGTCTCCACGCGTCAGCCATTGACGCCATGCCAACGCTGTCCCCGTCGGGTCAGCATGCACGACATGCTAGAATAACGCCCGCTTGCCGCTGTCTGTAAGCAATGCATCCCGCCCTCCACTGCCCCGGTATTGCCATGAATCTGATTTTGCTCGGCGCTGACGACCTGACCGCTCAGGACCACGCACGTGTCACGGACCCACGCCGCCTGCGCCATCTGCGTGAGGTGCATCGTGCCGGCGTCGGCGACGAGATGACGCTGGGAGTGGAGGGAGGCCTGATCGGCCGTGGCCGCCTGGAGCGACTGGACGCGGACAGCGCCGAATTCAGCCTGACGCTGGACCGTCAGCCGCCGGCGCCACTCGACGTGCATCTGCTGCTGGCGCTGCCACGCCCGCGCATGCTGGCACGCTCGCTGGAACACGTCACGGCATTGGGCGTGAAGCACATCACCCTGCTGCATACGCGGCGTGTCGAGAAGAGTTATTGGCAGTCGCCGGAGCTCAAGGAAGACAAGATTCGCCAACATCTGGTGCTGGGACTGGAGCAGGCGCGTGACACCATCATGCCGACGGTGACCCACGAGAAACTGTTCAAACCCTTCGTGGAAGACCGCCTGCCGGCACTAATGACGCCAGCATCAGGCACGCCTCCGCGTGGCATCATCGCCCATCCGGGCATGCCGGATGAATGCCCACGCGCCGTCCGCGAGCCGGTGATTCTGGCCATCGGCCCGGAAGGCGGCTTCGTGGACTATGAGGTCGAGAAATTCATGGCGGCAGGCTTTGAAGGGGTACATCTGGGTGAGCGCATCCTGCGCGTCGAGACGGCCGTCACGGCGCTATTGGCACGTCTGGGCTGAAGAGCGGCAGGTCATACAAGCAGCAGTTCATAAAAGCAGGTCATAGAAGCAGCAGGTCATAGATGAGGTGCCACCAGGGCCTGGATCTTCCCGGACGACTGGCGTGATATCGACACCGTCTGATCACACATCGAAGCCCGCCAGATGCCGCCATTCGCCCCAATGGATGGCGGCGTCGTAATCGAGCAGGCAACGCTCGAACCAGCGCGCGCCCAACCGCCAGTCGCCGCCGCCCTCCAGCCAGGCTCCGGCCAGATACTCGCGCTCGGACCACGGCAACCAGCCTTCACGTACCAGCACCTGCATGGCCTTGTCGGCCCGGGCATCGCCGGTTCGCCCTTCGCTCCAGCGCGCAAAGGCGGCGTCATTTGCGGCGTCTTCCCGCAACGCTGCGCCATACCAGGCCGCGCGAGCCTCCTCATCCTTGTCGCGCAGCATGCGCTGCCAGCACTCGCGCTGCAGCACGATGGCCAGCAGCTGCTGATTGATCGCCTCATCACCCGCCTCGCGGCGGCGGGCATCCAGCACCTGCAGGATGCGGCGCGGACTGATGCAACCCAGCGCCAGCCATGCTGCCAGTGGCCATGCATCCGCCGGGCGCGCCATCAATTGCATAGCGTCAAGCGTCTTCCCCGCCCCTCGCTGGGGTGCCAGCCCCGCCGGTACACCAGCGCCTTCGCCATCGACAGAGTGAGATCGCTGATAGGACGCCCCTTCTATCGAGTCGTCATCGCCCTTGCCGGCATCTCCCTTCGCCCAGGCCTTGCCCCACAGCAAGGTCGACAGGTATGCGCGGGCTGGCTCCTCGCCGCCCTGCAGCTCCGCAAGCCTGGCAGTCGCCGGCTGCCAGGCTTGCGCCGAGCCACAGATGGCATCCAGCGGCGGAAAGCCACGCGAGGCAGAATCGGGCCACGGCGGCAGGGAATAGGGCAGCCCCTGCAAGGGCGACTGCGCTTCGCACAGCGCGCGCCACTGCTCATCGTTCAGCCCTGTCGGCAAAGCCTCGTGTTGAGACAGAGCCTCGCGTTGGGGGCGGGCCTGCAAGGTGCCGGGCGTCGGCGTCAGCACAGCACAAGGCGGCAGCATCAGGTCGGCCACGCCAGCGTCATCGCCACCACTGGCCCGCAGCACCTGCGAGGCAAGCGCGGCGCAGGTCGCCAGGGCGTCATGATCGCCTGATGCGCCTGTGTCAGCAGAGGCTGTGCCAGCAAAACCTGTGTCAGCAAAACCTGTGTCAGCAGAGGCCGTATCACGCAGAGTGAGATCACTGGAGGGAGCCGCACGCTCGTCTGCGACGCGGGACGCTGCATGCGCCACGCGCAGGCGCGGCGTCTCTTCGCGGGGGAGTCTGCCCGGCATCGGGCCATCCAGCAGCTGGCTGTCGAAGGCGATCTGGTCAGGGGGATGACAGTGGAGCCGGGTCGAGGCCGGCAGGCGCCGTGAGAGCTGCTGCAGGGCGCGGCTGTCTTCCGGCGCGGCGGCGAGGCTGACCTCCAGACACTGGACATCATGCTGGGCGACCTGCGTCAGCACTTCCTCGACGGGGTCCCCGACGCGCACCAGCAGGTCACTGCCGCGGCGCAGCAGCATGCCACGCAGGTTCATCAGGCTCTGCCACAGCAGGCGCAGACGCGCGGGCCCCAGGCGTGGCAAGCCGTCGCTCGGTGTCAGCCAGCGACGGTCGAAGACGTACATCACCAGCATCTGATGCGGGCGACGTGACAGGGGCAGCGCGAACAGCGGGTTGTCTTCCAGCCGCAGGTCGTGGCGCAACCACACCAGAGAGGTTTCCGGTGCGTTGCCCGAATTCATGCTGGCGACCTCGTGCATGATGACTCCGTGGAACGTATGGCGTGCAATATTTGTACAAGAAAATCGACATCTTGTACAACACCTCACACGGTACATGTCGCGTTCCTGCGGGTCGGGCATGCGCTGGCGAGGGGTGCAAGTGCGTGATACATTCGAGAGGTTAGGTCACGTTCCATCAATGTTTTCAACAAGATCGCGCAAGTGTCTCCACTCGAACACACACTTGTCATCCAGGGGCTTCAGGAGGAATACGGCCATGCTCGCAAGACATGACATGACCGCACCAACCCGGCATATTCGCCGTCTGCCCGTTGCGGGCAGCCGGGGACGCGCTGCGGACCTCATCCCATCCTGGATGCTGGCACCCCGTGCCGTGCGACTCCCCTTCCTGACGGATCCGCCCCTTGCGACGGTAACGTCATGCCCGGAGCGATTGACGCGCTGAACCCGCGCCAGATCCTCCGTGCAGCCTGAGCCAGCCACTGCCAACCCTTGCTGCCGCGTGACGCATGACGTGTCTCGCATGGCCCCATGAGAACGTCTTCCTGACAGAGTCTCGTGTGTCCGGCACTTCATCGCGGCAACCTGCAGTGCGCTCGCCTATTCTGTCGGCACCCAGTGGCCGAAACTCCGCCTCCCGATCTCGAAGCTGGCAGTCCGGCCCTGAGCCTGTGTCTGCGCTGCCCACGAATGACGGACTACGTACTACAACAACGACTGGAGCGAGTCTTCCATGACCCTGCTGTTGATCGTGCTATTGCCGTTACTCGGTGCCCTGGTGCCCTTGATGGCCAGAAATCTGCCCCGTGCACGCCTTGCCTGGCTGACCGCGGTGGCACCTGCCCTAGCACTCGGTATCGCCGTCTTCCACCTCGGGGACGTCTTCTCGGGCATGGTGCCCCAGTTCCATCTGCCCTGGATCGCGGAGCTGGGACTCAACCTGTCGCTGCGCTTCGATGGTCTGTCGGGGCTGTTCGTGCTGCTGATTCTCGGCATTGGCCTGCTGATCATCCTCTATTCCCGCTATTACCTGTCGGGCGAGGATTCGCTGGCACGCCTCTACAGCTTCCTGATGCTGTTCATGACCGCGATGCTCGGCATCGTGATGGCAGACAACCTGCTGCTGATGTGGGTGTTCTGGGAGCTGACCAGCCTGAGCTCCTTCCTGCTGATCGGTTACTGGTACCAGCTGAGCGAGGCGCGCAAGGGCGCCCGCATGGCCCTGACCGTCACCGGCGCCGGGGGCCTGGCACTGCTGGCCGGTATCCTGGTCATCGGGCATATCGTCGGCAGCTACCAGTTCGATGACGTGCTGGCCGCGGCGGACCAGATCCGCTCCCACGAGCTCTATCCGGTCGCGCTGGTGCTGGTGCTGCTGGGCGCCTTCACCAAGTCGGCCCAGTTCCCGTTCCAGTTCTGGCTGCCCCACGCGATGTCGGCGCCGACGCCGGTATCCGCCTTCCTGCACTCCGCCACCATGGTCAAGGCCGGTGTCTTCCTGCTGGCGCGCATGCACCCGGTGCTCGCGGGGACAGACCTGTGGTTCTACATCGTCAGTCTGACCGGTCTTGCCACCCTGCTCTACGGCGCCTGGTTCGCCTTGATGAAGCAGGACCTCAAGGGCGTGCTGGCCTTCTCGACCATCAGTCACCTGGGCCTGATCACGCTGCTGTTCGGCTTCAACAGCCAGATGGCCGCCGTCGCGGGTCTGCTGCACATCATCAACCACGCCACCTTCAAGGCCTCGCTGTTCATGGCCGCCGGCATCGTCGATCACGAGTGCGGCACGCGTGACATCCGCAAGCTCAACGGCCTGTATCGCTACATGCCGCATACCACGGTGCTGGCGATGGTCGCCTCGGCCTCGATGGCCGGTGTGCCGCTGCTCAACGGCTTCCTGTCCAAGGAGATGTTCTTCGCCGAGAGCCTCGATGCCCAGCTGCTGGGCGGCCTGTCGTGGCTGATTCCGGCATTGGCGACTCTCGGTGGCATCCTGTCGGTGGCCTACTCGCTGCGCTTCATCCACGACGTCTTCTTCAATGGCGAGCCGAAGGATCTGCCCAAGACTCCGCATGAGCCGCCGCGCTACATGAAGCTGCCCATCGAGGTGCTGGTGCTGATCTGTCTGCTGGTCGGTATCCTGCCGTCGCTGGTGATCAAGGACCTGCTGGTCAGTGCCTCCGCCAGCGTGCTGGCCGGACCGGTACCGGACTTCAGCCTCGCCATCTGGCACGGCTTCAATCTGCCGCTGCTGATGAGCGGTATCGCGCTGGCGGGCGGCGTCGCCGTCTATGCCCTGCGCCACCATCTCTATTCCTTCCAGCGCCAGTTCCGCGCGCGCAACGCCCTGCTGGTGTTCGAGGCCAACGTGCAACGCCTCGTCAAGCTTTCCGAGCGCAGCATGGACAGCTTCGAGAATGGCTCGCTGCAGCGCTACATGCTGTGGCTGCTGCTGACCGCGCTGCTGTTCGTCGGCATCGGGCTGCTGGCCGTGCCGCAACTGGGCGGGGAGCTTGAGCAACAGCCCTTCGATGGTATGCTGCTGACCGGCGCCGTGATCACCGGTCTGGCCGGCCTCGGCACCGCGATCACCCACCGCAAGCGCCTGATCTCGCTGCTGATGCTGTCCGTGGTCGGCCTGATGACCTCGCTGGCCTTCGCGCGCTTCGCCGCACCGGACCTGGCACTAACCCAGCTGGCGGTCGAGGTGGTGACGATGATCCTGCTGATGCTGGCGCTGTTCTTCCTGCCCCAGCGCACGCCCAAGGAATCCAGCGCACGCCGCATCATGCGCGACGTGCTGCTGGCCAGTGCCTTCGGCGTGGTGGTGGCGAGCCTCAACTTCGCCATCCTGACCCGCCCGGTGGAGTCGATCTCCGACTTCTTCATGGCCAATGCGGTCTCCGGTGGCGGTGGCCAAAACGTGGTCAACGTGATTCTGGTCGACTTCCGTGGCTTCGATACGCTGGGAGAGATCACCGTACTGGGCATCGCGGGTCTGGCGATCTTCAAGCTGCTCAACCGCCTGCGCCTGTTCATGCCGTCCAGTGACCTGGATGGCCGCGGCTGGTCGCCGGACCGCCATCCGATGATCCTGGCCACCGTCTCCCAGACGCTGCTGCCGCTGGCACTGCTGGTCTCGGTCTACATCTTCCTGCGGGGCCACAACGCGCCGGGCGGCGGCTTCATCGCCGGTCTGGTGACGGCAGTGGCCATCATCCTGCTCTACATCGCGCGTGGCGTGGACTGGACGCAGCGCTGGCTGCGCTTCCCCTATCAGCCCGTCGCGGCGGCCGGGGTGTTGATCGCCGGCCTGACCGGCGCCGGCAGCTGGGTGTTCGGTTATCCGTTCCTGACATCCTCCTTCGGCCACTTCACCCTGCCCGTCATCGGGGAAATCGAGCTGGCCACCGCGCTGCTGTTCGACCTCGGCGTCTACCTGACCGTGGTCGGCGCGACCCTGATGATTCTCGCCAATCTGGGCAAGCTGACGACTCCGCATCGCCCGACCAAGGAGAAGATGTGATGGAAGCCCTCTACGCCACTACCACCGGCCTGCTGGCCGCCTGCGGTGTCTACCTCACCCTGCGCGGCCGCACCTTCCCCGTCGTGGTCGGCCTGACGCTGCTGTCCTACGCCGTCAACCTGTTCCTGTTCTCCATGGGTGGCCTTGCGATGCACGGCAATCCAGCCGTGGTCGGTGCCGGCTCACCAGCAGCTGACCCGCTGCCCCAGGCGCTGGTGCTGACCGCCATCGTGATCGGCTTCGCCATGACGGCCTTCGTGGTCATCCTGGCGATGCGCGCGCGCGGCGACCTGGGCAGTGACCACGTCAACGGCAATCGCCTGGATGATTCGAAAGAGAAAGAGGACACCAAGTGATGCTGCAACACCTGATTGTCCTTCCGATTGTCCTGCCGCTGCTGGTGGGGGCGGGCCTGCTGCTGAGTCGTGCCACCTCACCGACCCTGCGCCGCACGGTCAGCCTGGTGGCCCAGGCATTGATGGTGGCCATCGCCATCGCGCTGGTGGTGCAGGCCGGTGATGGCACCATCCGCTACTACGCGCTGGGCGACTGGCAGCCGCCGTTCGGGATCGTGCTGGTGCTGGACCGCCTGTCGGCGACCATGGTGCTGCTCAGCTCGCTGCTGGGACTGCTGGCCTGTCTGTACGCCACGGCGGGCATCGATGAGACCGGCTCCAACTTCCATGGTCTGTTCCTGCTGCAACTGATGGGCATCAACGGCGCCTTCCTGACCGGCGACCTGTTCAACCTGTTCGTGTTCTTCGAGGTGCTGTTGATCGCCTCCTATGCCCTGCTGCTGCATGGTGGCAGCAAGGCACGCACGCTGTCGGCGCTGCACTATGTGGTGCTGAACCTGATGGGCTCGGCATTCTTCCTGATCGCGCTGGGTATCCTGTACGGCGTGACCGGCACCCTGAACATGGCCGACATGGCAGTCATCGTCACCACGCTGGACCCGGGCCGTGCCGGCCTGATGGAAGCCGGCGGCCTGCTGTTGCTGGTGGTGTTCGGCCTCAAGGCGGCGATGCTGCCGCTGTACTTCTGGCTGCCACGCGCCTATGCCGCGGCCTCGGCACCGGTGGCGGCGCTGTTCGCGATCATGACCAAGGTCGGCATCTACTCCATCCTGCGCGTCTACTCGCTGATCTTCACCGACAACGCTGGCGCACTGGCGGACCTCGGTCGTGACTGGCTGTGGTGGGCGGGACTCGCCACCCTGGTGGTGGCGATGCTGGGCGTGCTCTCGGCGCGTGATCTGCGCACTCTGGTGGCCTATCTGGTGATGGTGTCGGTGGGCACGCTGCTGACGGCGCTGGGCATGAACACGATCGAGGCAGACAGCGCGCTGCTGTTCTACCTGATCCACTCGACGCTGGTCACCGGTGGACTCTTCCTGCTGGTCGACGTGGTCGCCGGTCAGCGCGGCAAGGCCGGCGCACGCATCGTGCGCTCGCGCCCGCTGCTGCAGGCAGGCCTGCTGGGCGGCCTCTTCCTGATCGGCACTGCCGCTGCCGCCGGGCTGCCGCCGTTCTCGGGCGCCATCGGCAAGGCGCTGATTCTCGCCTCGGCGACGCCGGAGCAGCAGATCTGGCTGTGGCCGCTGCTGCTGCTGGCCGGTCTGTGCTCGCTGGTCGCCTGCTCGCGCGCCGGTTCCAGCGTGTTCTGGCGCACCAGCAAGGCCGAGCCCAGCGGCGAGCGCATCGGCGTAGCCCGTGGCATCGCCACTGGCGGGCTGATCTCGGCCGCGCTGATGCTGGTCATCTTCGCGGGGCCGCTGGCGAACTGGACCAAGGCCACCGCCGAGCAGCTGTCCAACCCGGCCCCCTATCTTGAATCCTTGCTCGGCAAGGACGCGGCACCCGAAACCGCGCCGCCGCTGAAGGGAGATGTCTCATGATCAAGCCTCGTTCCCGTCTCTTGCCCACGCCGATGTTGTCGGTGCTGCTGCTGATCGTCTGGCTGATGCTGCAGAACAGCGTCGCGCCCGGTCAGATCCTGCTCGGAGCAGTGCTGGCCATCGCGATTCCCATCCTGACCTACCGCTTCTGGGAGCCGCAGCCCGACCTCCAGAAGCCCTGGCGGCTGATCAGCTACTTCCTGCGCGTGATCATGGACATCATCATCGCCAACCTGCAGGTGTCCTACCTGATCCTCAATCCGCGCGCCAAGTTCCGTCCGGCCTTCGTGCGCTATCCGCTGGAGCTTGAGGAGAAGTTCCCGATCACCCTGCTGTCGAGCACCATCACGCTGACGCCGGGCACGGTCTCGGCCTATCTGACGCTGGATGGCCGCCATCTGATCATCCACGCGCTGGATGTCGAGGATGAGCAGGAGTTGATCGACGAGATCCGCCAGCGCTACGAGCGTCCGCTCAAGGAGATCTTCGAATGCTAGACATCGCCCTGTGGATCAGCATCGCGCTGTTCGCCGCCTCGCTGGTGCTCAACGTCTTCCGGCTCGCCATCGGGCCGGACCTGCCGGACCGCATTCTGGCGGTGGACACCATGTACGTGAACTCCATCGCCCTGATCGTGCTGTTCGGCATCCAGCTCAACAGCAAGTCCTACTTCGAGGCGGCGCTGTTGATCGCCATGCTCGGTTTCGTCAGCACCGTGGCAGTCTGCAAGTACCTGCTGCGCGGCGACATCATCGAATGACCTGAGCGGAGACTCCCCATGCCCACCTGGTTCTATCCTGTCCTCGAAGGCGTGATCGCCTTCTTCCTGGTTGCCGGCGGCCTGTTTGCCTTCATCGGCTCTCTGGGACTGACGCACCTCAAGGACTTCTACATGCGCCTGCACGGCCCCAGCAAGACCACCACGCTGGGGGTCGGCTGCGTGCTGATGGCGTCGATGATCTACTTCCGCGCCACCACCGGCCACTTCAGCTTTCAGGAAATGCTGGTGTCCATCTTCCTGTTCATCACCGCCCCGGTGACCGCTCACCTGCTGTCCAAGGCGGCGCTGCACCAGAAGCTGGTGGCGGACAGCCGCACACGCAACGTGCCGGAGCGACTCGAAGTCGCCGAGGAGCCGGACGAGGTCAACGCCGAGGCCAGCGAATCCCGCCTGCCGTGATCGTCACTCGGCTCTCACCAGGCAGGTCCTCATCAAGCGGGGCCAAGCCACGAGAGCGGATTCACGAGCGCTGATTCGCAGGAGCGGATTCACGAACAGCAGGCCCGAGAAATGAAAACGCCCCACCAGTGATGACTGGTGGGGCGTTTTCATTTCTCGGGCAATGGCAGTATGACGGGCCTGCTCGTTACCAGCCCTGAGTATGCTGGCGACACAGCGCCTCGAGCAGATCGATATGGTCACTGCGATCATTGAGCGCCGGGATGTAGCGGAAGTCGCCACCACCGGATTCGGTGAAGTAGCCGCGGTTCTCTTCCTCCAGCTCTTCCAGCGTCTCGAGACAGTCAGCCGCGAAGGCCGGCGAGATGACATCGACGCTTTCCAGCCCTTCACCGCCCCACGCCTTCAGCGTTTCATCGGTGTACGGCTTGAGCCACTCGGCCTTGCCGAAGCGCGACTGATAGGTCATCGCCCACTCATCGTCACCAAGCCCCAGTGCCTCGGCCAGCAACTGGCTGGTGCGCTCGCATTGCGTCGGGTAGGGGTCGCCTGCGGTGGCATAGCGCTTGGGAATGCCGTGATAGCTCATCAGCAGGCGCTTGCCACGCCGACCTTCCTTCTCCCAGTGCTCACGCACGCTGGTGGCCAGCGCCGCGATGTAATCCGGGTGGTCGTGATAGTCGCGCACGAAACGCAGCTCCGGCAGATGCGGGCACGGCTTGAGCGCACGCGCCAGGCGATCGAAGACCGCGGCAGTAGTCGTGCGCGAGAACTGCGGATAGAGCGGCAGGATCAGCATGCGGTCGGCACCGCGGCTGGCGAGCTTGCGCCCCACCTCTTCCATGGTCGGCTTGCCGTAGGTCATCGCCAGTTCGACGGGGATGTCCTCGCCCAGTGACTCGGCCAGGCGTGCTTCCAGCGCGGCGCGCTGACGCTTGCCGATCGCCATCAGCGGCGAGCCGTCTTCCGTCCACACCGAGGCGTAGGCCTCGGCCACCTTCTTGGGACGCGTCGTCAACACCAGGCCATGCAGAATCGGCAGCCAGAGCAGACGCGGCAGGTCGATCACGCGCACATCACCAAGAAACTCCGCGAGGTAACGGCGCACCGCCTTGGGGGTCGGGGCATCGGGGGTGCCGAGATTGACCAGCATGACGCCAAAACGCGGGGTACTCATGGATGATGGACTCCTGACTAGGGGCAAGAAGAGAGGTAAAGCGGCAGCGTATCCACTTTCACCGCAGCGCAGCCAACTTCACGGCAGCGCAGTCATATTACCAGCTCGCCCTGTGCGTGAGGGATGAAGTTATACTATCATCACGATTTGTATAGCTTTAAGACAATTATTGTCACAACCCTCCGGAGTCCTCGTGCCCGATCCCACCCCCGCTACTCTGCGCCTGGCGACGCGTCATGACTTCGCGCGGCCACTGGTGCTGATCCTCGGCGACCAGCTTAGCCATGACCTGGCAAGCCTCAAGCAGGCACCCGCCGACAGCGTGATCGCCTTCTGCGAGGTCGAGGAGGAAGGCCGCTACGTGCCGCACCACCCGCACAAGATCGCGATGATGCTGGCCGCGATGCGCCACCACGCCCAGGAACTCAGGGAGTGTGGCTGGCAGGTACATGAAAGCCGACTGGAGGACCCGGACAATCTCCAGCGTCTGGCCAGCGAGTCAGAGCGTCTGGCCGCCCTGTATCAGTGTGATGGCGTGCTGGTGACCCGCCCCGGCGAGTGGCGTCTGCTGGACGACTTTCTGGCGCGGCGCGAGGCCGGCAGCGTGCGTTGGGAAGTCCTCGAGGACACACGCTTCTTCACCACGCCGGCAGCCTTCGCCGGCTGGGCCGAGGGCCGCAAGCAACTGCGCATGGAGTACTTCTATCGCGAGCGACGCCGTGACACGGACCTGCTGATGGAAGGCAGCGAACCCGCCGGCGGCAAGTTCAACCACGACCACGACAACCGCGAACCGATTCCAGACGACTTCCACGCCCCACCGCCGCCGGTGCATGCCCATCACGAAGATGCGACGACCCGCGAGGTACTGGCGCTGGTCGCGGCGCGCTTCGGGGAGCAGGCCAGTGACAAGGAACGCCACTTCGGCAGCCTCGAGAACTTCAACTGGGCCGTCACGCGCGCCCA
Organism: Cobetia sp. SIMBA_158; assembly: GCF_046566945.1. Lineage (NCBI taxonomy): Bacteria > Pseudomonadati > Pseudomonadota > Gammaproteobacteria > Oceanospirillales > Halomonadaceae > Cobetia > Cobetia sp. SIMBA_158. Next base: position 25,928 of record NZ_JAWJYL010000013.1, on the reverse strand, counting down.
GGCCCGCTCTGACCTCGCGCATTTTCTCGATCATTGCCTGGCGGACTTCGGCCGCTATCAGGATGCCATCGAGGACAGCGACCCGTTCCTGTTCCATTCACGCCTGTCTGCCGCGCTCAATATCGGCCTCTTGAGCCCGCAGGAGGTCTGCAACGCCGTGGACGCCGCCTGGCGGCGCGGTGAGGTGCCGATCAACTCGGCGGAGGGGTTCATTCGCCAGATACTCGGCTGGCGCGAATATGTGCGCGGCATCTACTGGACGCGCATGCCCGGCTACAAGCGCGAGAACCGGCTGGAAGCCAGCCGCAACCTGCCGGAATTCTTCTGGACGGGGGACAGCGGCATGCGCTGTCTGGATCAGGCCATCGCCAGCACCCGCGAGCATGCCTACGCCCACCATATTCGCCGCCTGATGGTCACGGGCAACTTCGCGCTGCTGTGCGGCGTGAAGCCCGAGGCGCTATGCGACTGGTATCTGGCGGTCTATGTGGACGCCTGTGAATGGGTCGAGCTGCCCAATACGCTGGGCATGGTGCTGCATGCCGATGGCGGCCTGATGGGCTCCAAGCCCTACTGTGCCTCGGGCAAGTACATCGACCGCATGTCCAATCACTGCGACAGGTGTCAGTACTCGCCGAAGAAGGTCACCGGCCCGCATGCCTGCCCGTTCAACAGCCTCTACTGGCACTTCATCGAGCGTCATCGCGAGGCGTTGTCACGCAATCCGCGCATGTCACTGGTCTACGGCAGCTGGCGACGCATGAAGGACGACAAGCGCGAAGCCCTGCTGCAACAGGCCGACGCCTTCCTGGCTCGCCTCGACGGCGCCGCGGACTATGGCAGTGATGCCCATCGCGCCGGTTACTACGCCGCACCCTCCAGTCTCACGACCGACAAGGAATCCTCATGAGTCGCATCTGGCAAGCCAGCGCACCGGTCACGCTCTACCACGATGGCAAGTGCCCCCTGTGCCAGCGCGAGGTCGCCTGGCTGGCCAGGCATCCCGGGCGGGAGTGGGTCAGAACGGTGGATATCCGTGCACCAGATTTCTCGCCTCAGGCGCTGGGCTTGAGCTTCGAGACGATGATGGGACGTCTGCATGTGCAGGACGCACGCGGGGAGTGGTATGTCGGCATGGATGCCAGCCGAGCACTCTATGCGGTACTCGGCTACCGGCGCCTGGTGCGCCTGTCGCTGCTGCCGGGCCTGCGCCCGCTGATGGACTGGAGTTACCGCTTCTTCGCCCGCCATCGCGAGCGCATTGGCCGCTGGGTGCCTCAAAAGCACACCTGAGCAAGAAGGTGCGGACTCAGAAGCTCAACGGGATACGCGAGCTCAAGGGCTGATGGTACTGCGGCGGGCGGCCGATCATCTCGTCATTGGCGACCTGCGAGACCAGCCACGCCCGTGACATCCCGCCCCGCTTGAGCTCGCTGTAGACATCCTCCAGCGAGCGGAACAGCATCGGCTTGCCGCGCTTCATCAGCAGCTCACTGCGCTCCTCCTCTTCCTCGCCGGCGGCTTCCAGCACCAGCTGGACCTGATAGAAACGGCTGGCGGCATGACTGATCACGCGCGCCTCCAGTGCAGGATATTCGGCCATCAGTGACTGCAGATTGCTGGTAAAGATGGCGGACGGCGTGAAGATGCTGGCGGTTCTGGACATGTAATGACTCCTGCGCATCCAGGGGACTGCGCATGGTAAGGCCGTAAGACGACGACGTGGTACAAGGATAGCCCGTGAAAACAGGGGCTGGGCGACTCAGACTCCCAGCAGCCCGACACTTCAGGATGAACTTCAAGGCTTCACGCCAGACTGATGGCCAGCGATGACATTCATGGGGCAGGCGGATGACGATTGAGTGACTCGCAGGCGGAGATCACTGCACTGGTGAGGCACACGCCTCGATGACTCGCCCGGAGTCCCGCGCCTTGGCCTCGCTCTTGAGCTCGCTCCAGCGCGCGGCGATCCGGGTCGTCTCGCACCCGGCAAGGCCATGCAGCGCCACCAGTGACAGTCGCGTCAGCGGGAAGAAGCGCGTGGTGCCGAAGCGGTCGTGGCCCTGAAAGCCTCCCGCTGCCAGCACATCGGCCGGATACAGGCTGGCGACCGCATGCTGGAATGCCGACTGCAGGCCGGCCAGACGTTGCTCGAGCGCTGTCAGGCGCAGTGCCCGGCGAGATTCGGTCATGCACAGCGTCATCACGAAATCATCGCCGCCGACATGGCCGAGAAAGTCCCCCTCCTGCAGCGCATCGCGCAATACCGTCGCCAGCGCCAGCAGCATGCGGTCGCCCTGCGCGTGGCCGAAGCGGTCATTGAAGGGCTTGAAGTTGTCGAGATCCAGATAGATCGCGGCCCATTCGGCACAGCGCGCGTTGCTGTTCTCTCGCAAGTCCTCTCGCAAGTCCTCGCCCAAGCCCGCGCCAGCCACGCACTCGAGCAACTGACGCTCGATCGGCCCGTTGCCCGGCAGGCGCGTCAATGGGTTGGCCTCCTCGGCGCTCGCCACCTGCAGCTCCGTGATGATGCGCAGCAGATCCAGGGTGCGCCCCAGCCCCTGATAGCGCCCGCCCCGCGTGATGATGAAGTCCTCGTCGCGATCGCTGCCTTCGCGGCCGGTCACCTTGGCCGAGACGCGCTCCAGCGTCTCATCCGCCTCGACGCGCAGCGGACTGCTCTGCATGACCTCATGGATCATACGACGCGCATGCAGCTCCGGCCCGAAGCGCTGGCTCAGTAGCCCCAGCAGGCGATGGCGGATGATCAGGCCCACCGGTCGCTGCTGCTCGTCCACCACGGCCAGCGACATCACCTCCTGCTCGGCATGCAGACGCTGGGCGACCTCATTGACGGTGACATCCTGCTGCACTGGCGTCACGGCGCGCGCCAGGCTGCCGATGCTGCGGCCAGGCGGCGGGCGCTGCTGCAGCCTGCGATTCAGATGGCGCAGATGCCGGTCGAGCGCAGCGCGCTGGCCAAGCGGGTCGGCCTCGGCCGGCGCGAACAACCAGCCTTGCAGGTAGTCGGCCCCCAGCTGGCGCACGCATTCCATTTCCGCCTCATGCTCGATGCCCTCGGCGATCACCTGACTGCCACTGCCGTGGGCGATATCGATGATCGAGCGCACGAAGCGCCGCTTGAGCGGGTCGGCATGGATGCCACTGATGAAGTGACGGTCGATCTTGACGAAGTCCGGCTGCACCGACGACCACAGCTTGAGGCTGGCATAGCCCTCCCCGAGATCATCCAGTGCGATGGCGAAGCCCATCGATTGATAATGGCTGACGGCTTCCCTCATCAGCGCCGAATCCAGCCCCGGCGTCTGCTCGGTCAGCTCGATCACCACCTGATGCGGACGCAGGCCGAAGCGCCGCAGCAGGCGTCGCGTCAGGCCGGGCGAGTGGGCGCCATCCAGCAGCACATCGGGAGATACGTTGATGAACAGCCGCTCCGTCAGGCCCAGCGTCGACCATTGCTCGAGCGCACGCTCGCGACACAGGCTGTCGAGCTCCACCAGCCGGCCGTGTTCGCGCGCCGCCGAGAACATCGTCAGCGGTGAGGCCAGTGGCCCCGCGGCATTCCCGCGCGCCAGCGCCTCATAGGCGAAGACCTCACGGCCGTTGGACGACACGATGGGCTGGAAATGCATGCTCACCTGGCGCAGGCGCAGCAACGCCTCCAGTGCATGACAGGATTCGACGACAGGCTGGCCATGAGAGGCTTGCAGGGACGGGGATGGGAGCATGTCAGAATCTGAACATGCTGATATGACAGAGGGATGACAAAGGTGCCACGCGGCACATGAGGCGCCTCATCCGACAGAGGGGATGCCAGACGCCAGATCGACTAACTCGATGTGTCGACTATCTCGATCAAAACAGGATCACGCCATGCCGGCCTGGCAGCTGGCATGGCGTGATCCTCAAGCGCCAGGGTGACGCTTACAGCGAGTTGGGGTCGATGGCCTTGCCGAGAGAGTTGCGGTCGATCCACTTGCCCGCCTTGGTCTCCTTGTAGCGGAAGACAACCATATCGCCGGCCACCACCGGCACTTCGCTGTCTTCGGTCTGGTAGCTGTAGCTCTCACCTTCCACGACCAGCGTGAAGCGGTAGAGGTCCGGCATGCCCAGCCATTCCTTGAAGGGCCCTTCACGCTCCAGGCTCTCCAGCGTGCCGCGGCCCTGCAGCTTGGGGGTACGTGCGCGTCCGCGCCCAAATCCACCTGCCATGCTATCTCCTCCCCGTCAGTGCGGGTCTTGCGAGGCAACGGCGATGCCGCCGCCCGGGTACATGATTGACGCGCGTACGCATCACGTTATTCAGCGAAGGCCTGGCCATAACTGTCGGGTGCCAGGTCCTCGAAACGGGTGTACTTGCCGATGAAGGCCATGTGAACGGTACCGATGGGGCCGTTACGCTGCTTGCCGATGATCAGCTCGGCCAGTCCCTTGTTGTCGGGATTGTCCTTGTTGTAGACCTCATCACGGTAGACGAAGGCGATGACATCGGCATCCTGCTCGATGGCGCCGGATTCACGCAGATCCGACATTACCGGGCGCTTGTTGGGGCGCTGCTCAAGCGAGCGATTCAGCTGCGAGAGCGCCACGACCGGGCAGGCGAATTCCTTGGCCAGGCCCTTCAGCGAGCGCGAGATCTCGGAGATCTCGGCGGTACGGTTCTCGGAAAGCCCCGGCACCTGCATCAGCTGAAGGTAATCGATCATGATCAGGCCGATGCCGCCGTGCTCACGCGCCATGCGTCGACAGCGCGAGCGCATCTCGTTGGGCGACAGCGCCGCGGTGTCATCGACGAACAGCTGCTTGTCCTTGAGCAGGTTGACCGCCGAAGTCAGACGCGGCCAGTCCTCGTCTTCCAGCTGGCCGGTACGCACCTTGGTCTGGTCGATGCGACCCAGCGAGGAGATCATGCGCAACATCAGCGATTCGGCGGGCATCTCCATCGAGAACACGGCGACCGGCTTGTCGCCGGAGACCACGGCATGCTCGACCAGGTTCATGGCGAAGGTGGTCTTGCCCATCGAGGGACGCCCGGCGATGATCACCAGATCCGACGGCTGCAGGCCGGAGGTCATGTCATCGAGATCACGGAAGCCGGTCGACAGGCCCGTCATCTGGCCCTTGAGGTTGAACAGCTCATCGATGCGGTCCACCGCGCCGGTCAGCAGCTGACTCATGCCCTTGGGGCCGCCGCTCTTGGGCCGCGACTCGCTGATCTGGAACACCAGGCGCTCGGCCTCGTTGACCAGCTCATCGGCATCACGGCCCTGCGGACTGAAGGAGCTCTCGGCGATCTGGTTGGCCGCCTGGATGAGCTTGCGCAGCGTGGCGCGCTCGCGAACGATGTCGGCATAGGCCTTGATGTTGCTGGCCGAGGGCGTATTGCGCGCCAGTTCAGCGAGGGTCGCCAGCCCGCCGACAGACTCGAGCTGGTCACGACTTTCCAGCAGCTCGGACAGCGTCACCACATCCAGCGGGCGGCTGCCGCCGACCAGCTGAGACATGGCGTTGTAGATGAGGCGATGCTCATAGCGATAGAAGTCGTCGGCCACCAGCCGCTCGGAGACGGTATCCCAGGCGCTGTTGTCCAGCATCAAGCCGCCAAGCACCGACTGCTCGGCCTCCAGCGAATTGGGCGGCACCTTGAGCGCTGCCGTCTCGCGATCCTGATCCTGAATCTCGCTCATGCCTGGCTGACTCCTGCTGATGACTGACATGCCCGCGGGGGCTTCTAGTTTCACGCATTGACGCAAGCCTGCCAACCGCCGCGCCCACGCCGAAGCCTCTTCCTGACGGGGGCAGGCATTCTACCGGATTTTGTGCGTCATCGCCTCGCCGGCGACCAGGCAAATGCCACGCCGATGGCAAATCGCGCCCATGAAAAAACCGCCTTCGCATCGAGGATGCAAAGGCGGCTTGGGTACCGCAGCAGTCGCTACACCGGATCACCGGCCAGCCACTGCAAATCAGCGATTACTCGCCGACCACGACCACACGGACAGTGGCAGTCACTTCAGCGTGCAGCTGCAGCACGATGTCGTATTCGCCAGTGTTGCGCAGCGGGCCTTCCGGCATGCGGACTTCGCTCTTGGCGATGTCGATGCCAGACTGGGCGATAGCTTCGGCCAGATCACGCGGACCGATGGAACCGAACAGCTTGCCTTCTTCGCCAGCTTTGGCGACCAGGGACAGTTCGATTTCGTTCAGCTGAGCGGCACGCGCTTCAGCTTCGGTCTTGCGCTCTGCAACCTGTGCTTCCAGCTCAGCGCGCTGAGCTTCGAAAGCGGCCTGGTTTTCAGCAGTGGCCGGAACTGCCAGGCCGTACGGCAGCAGGTAGTTGCGACCGAAGCCAGCCTTGACGGAAACCTGGTCACCCAGGTTGCCCAGCTTGCCAATCTTGTCGAGCAGAATGACTTGCATCTCGTAAACCTCTTATCGATGACTGCCGGCGAGACGTGCGCGAAAATCCGCAAAGACGTCCACAAGCGCCAACAGCAGCAAAATCAGAATCGTGGGCCAGGTGGTCAGCATCATGAAATAGACGCCGACGAGCCATAACCCGCTCATCCCCTTTAACCCGATGTAACCATGTACCAGGGCAATGCCCGCCACCAGCAGCGGTATCCAGATCAGCAGGAGCACTGCAGGCACATTGAGCAGTACGCCAATGATCCCGCAGGCTGCCAGTATCAGGATTTCGGGCAAACTCAGCCGAAAGGCATGGAATTCGCTGCGAAACCCACCCGGATTGTAGAGCCCGGACTGCCAACTGCGCGCCAGGGCCAGACAGCCCGTAGCGGCCAGCAGGACCACCAACCCGGTAATACCACCGATGACCAGCCCTGCGAGCTGTTCAGTCGGCACACCTTGAGCGGCAAAGTCGTTCAAGCGTGCGTCAAGCTCAGGGGCATTCTTGCGAATGCTCTCAAGCAGTGGACCGGCTCCGCCTGGTGGCAGGAATATCCCGGACTGCACCATCAGTGCCGCCGTCAGGCTGGCGCCTATCAGCGCCTCACCCCATCGCACGCGAGCGCGCAACAGGGTTGCCATCAGGGTGACCAGCAATACGGTTGCCAGAGGCACCGGATCGCCTTGTACCCACCACCAACCGGCCGGAACGGCGGCGGCGATGACTACGGGTGCGGCAGGCGCAAGGCCACGCCGAAGCGTGACCAGCGCACTGATGGCGGCACTGAACCAGAAGAACCAGGGCACGATTCCCGTCAGCAATGCAATCGCGATGCATTGCAGGGGGCCGCGCATGGCCCAGCGTGCCAGTGCCAGCATCATGGTGTCGCCTTACTGGTGGCTGTCGCTGTACGGCAGCAGAGCCAGGTAGCGAGCACGCTTGATGGCAGTCGCCAGCTGACGCTGGTAGCGTGCCTTGGTGCCAGTGATACGGCTCGGGACGATCTTGCCGGTCTCGGTGATGTAAGACTTCAGGACTTCGATGTCCTTGTAGTCGATCTGCTTCACGCCTTCAGCGGTGAAGCGGCAGAACTTGCGACGACGGAAAAAACGTGCCATTGCAATGACCTCCTGGGGGTGCGGTATCAGTTAGCGTCTTGAGCTTCGGATTCGTCACGCTTGTCTTCGCGACGCGGACGCTTCTCTTCAGCCGGCTTCATCATCGGAGACGGCTCGATGGCCGCTTCCTTTGAACGCACAACCAGGTTACGGATGACGGCGTCGTTGAAACGGAAGATGGTTTCGAGTTCTTCGACCACCTCACCGGTAGTTTCGACGTTCATCAGCACGTAGTGGGCCTTGTGGATCTTGTTGATCGGGTAGGCCAGGTGACGGCGACCCCAATCTTCCAGACGATGCACAGTACCGCCGGCTTCGGTCACGATGGAGGTGTAACGCTCGATCATGGCCGGAACCTGTTCGCTCTGGTCCGGGTGGACCATGAACACGATCTCGTAGTGACGCATGGCTTGGCTCCTTTCGGTTTGACAGCCCCCACGGCGCGTCTCGGGCCGGGAAGCAAGGAGTGGAGTGATTACTACGGTTGTGCCATTCAGACCCGAAGGCCACGAAAGACGCGCGCGGGCGAGGACAGGTGCCCCCATGCCGCGCATTCACTGCAGACTGCACTTCACAGAACCGCAGTATTGTAGAGAGGAGTCAAGGGCTTGGCAAGCGGCCCGTGAAAGACAGCCAGCCCCGTTCCGCCGGCCGCTTCTCTTTTGCCTCTATCTTGCCTCTTCTTGCCTCTTCTTGCCTCTACCCTGCCCCTCCCCTGACTATCCCCTGCCGACAATTGCCTCAGCCGCGGCGCTGACGCACGGCCTCGAACAGGCAGATGCCCGCGGCAACCGAGACATTGAGGCTGGAGACGCTGCCCGCCATCGGCAGCTTGATCAGGCTGTCACAGTGTTCGCGGGTCAGGCGGCGCATGCCCTTGCCCTCGGCGCCCATCACGATGGCGACCGGGCCGGTGAAGTCGGCTTCGAAGGCCATGGATTCGGCTTCGCCCGCCGTGCCCAGCACCCAGACACCGGCTTCCTTCATGGCGTCCAGCGTGCGGACCAGGTTGGTGACCTGATAGACCGGCACCACTTCCGCTGCCCCACAGGCCACCTTGCGCACGGTCGCGTTCAGTGAGGCCGACTTGTCCTTGGGCACGATGACGCCATGGGCGCCCGCGGCATCGGCACTGCGCAGGCAGGCACCGAGGTTGTGCGGATCCGTGACGGAATCCAGTACCAGAAACAGCGGAGCTTCTTCGTGGGACCAGCCATCGAGACGCAGCTTGAGGCCAGTCTCGTTCTCGGTGGCCAGCGGCGCGCACAGCGCGACCAGCCCCTGATGGGCGCCACCGCCGACGGCCAGTGCATCCAGCTCCTCGCGCCCCTTGAGGGTGACGCGCGAACCGGCGGCACGCGCCTGCTCGATGATCTCGCTCAGGCGCAGCTCGGCCTCGCCCGCCTGCACCCACAGCTCGCTGGGTGCGCGGTCACGTGCCAGCAAGGCTTCCACGGCGTGCACGCCATAGACGGCTTCCAGGCCACCGGGAATCTTCGGTGCGGCGGCGCGAGCACCACCCTTGCGCGCCCCGCCACGCTCATGACGCTGAGCGCCGCTGCGCTCGCCTCGGGAATGCTCACTTCTGGCGTGGCTAGCACGCTCGCCGGCGGGCTTGCCGCGGCCGGGCTTGCGCCCCTTGTCCTGACTCATTGTGCCTTCCTGACTGATGACCCGGCGGGCCCTGTCACATTGACGGAAACTGGACTGCCGCCGACGCGACAGCCTTGAAATCGTGCAGCCTGACGACTGCCCAACGCATCAGCCCCGACCGGAGCCGGGGCTGATGCAGTGACGCGCGAGGAGCCGAGCCGAAATCAGCTGCGGCCGTTACCGCGACGCCCGCGCGAGCGCGAACCCCGCTTGCGCGACGGGTCGTCCTTGCCTGCGGCACCCATCGGCGCGACCGGCGCGAACGGGCTGTCGGCGGCTTCCGGGCCACTCGGCACGGCCGGACGCGCCGCAGCCGGCGCCTCGGCGGCGGGCGGCTGCTCATTGCCAGCGGCGGCCTTGCGCTCTCCACGGCCCGAGCGATCACTGCGCTCGCCACGCTCACCGCGCGGCTTGCGCGGCGGACGCTCACCTGCCGGCTTTTCGGCCGCAGCCGCGTTGCCATTGCCTTCCTGACTGACTTCCTCGGTCAGGGACTTGAGGCGTTCGCGCTCACGCTTGCCGGGACGCCCCTTGGCGGCGGCTTCCTTGCTGGCAGCGGTACCGCTCTTGCCGGCTGCCGGCTTGTCGCCCTCGCTGCTGCGCGCCTTGCGCGGCTTGCGCTTGGGACGCGGCGTCGGGTCGCTGAGCATGAAGTCGATCTTGCGCTCATCCATGTCGACACGGGCCACCTGGACGGTGACGCCATCGCCGAGACCATAGCTGACGCCGGCACGCTCACCCTTGAGGCGATGCTTCTCGGCCTCGTAGTGATAGTAGTCGGACGGCAGCGAGGAGATGTGCAGCAGGCCTTCGACGTAGTAGGCATCCAGACGCACGAACAGGCCGAACTGGGTGACTGCCGCGACGGTGCCTTCCAGCACTTCCCCGACCTTGTCCTTCATGAACTCGCACTTGAGCCAGTCGTTGACGTCACGCGTCGCCTCATCGGCGCGGCGCTCGGTCATCGAGCAGTGCTCACCCAGCTCGAGCATCTGCTCGAAGGTGTACGGGCACCACTTGGTCGGGCGCTCGGTCACGGCATCTTCGGCGCGCAGCACGGTGTCGGTCTTGCGCGGGCCACGGATGACGGAACGAATCGCACGATGCACCAGCAGATCCGGATAGCGACGGATCGGCGAGGTGAAGTGCGCGTAGGCATCGTAGGCCAGACCGAAGTGACCTTCGTTCTGCGGCGAGTAGACCGCCTGGGTCATGCTGCGCAGCATCACGGTCTGGATGATGTCGAGGTCCGGGCGCTCGGCGATCGAGGCACGCAGTGCCTGGAAGTCCTTGGGTGCCGGCTCGTCGCCACCTTCCAGCGTCAGACCCAGCTCACCCAGGAAGGCGCGCAGGTTGTTCAGACGCTCCGGTGCCGGCTGCTTGTGGACACGATAGAGGGCCGGGAGATCGTGCTCATCCAGGAAGCGTGCCGTCGCGACGTTGGCCGCCAGCATGCATTCCTCGATCAGTTTGTGCGCGTCGTTGCGGGTACGCGGCACGATCTGCTCGATCTTGCGCTCATCGTTGAACAGGATCTGCGTTTCGGTGGTCTCGAAGTCGATGGCACCGCGCTTGTCACGCGCCTTGCGCAGCACGCCGTACAGCGCGTGCAGGTTGTGCAGCGACGGCAGCAGTTCGTTGTACTGCTGGCACAGCGCCTGACCTTCCTCACTTTCCGGGTCGGTCAGCATGGTGCCGACCTTCTCGTAGGTCAGGCGAGCATGTGAACGAATCACGGCTTCGAAGAAGCGATAGTCGAGCATCTCGCCACTGCTGGCAGAGATGGTCAGCTCACAGACCAGCGTCAGACGATCGACATGCGGGTTGAGCGAGCACAGACCGTTGGAGAGCAGCTCCGGCAGCATCGGCACGACCTGACCCGGGAAATACACCGAGTTGCCGCGCACATAGCCTTCCTGATCCAGCGGGCTGCCGCCACGCACGTAGTGGGAGACATCGGCGATGGCGACCAGCAGCTTCCAGTTGCCGTTGTCGTCCTGCCAGGCACAGACGGCGTCATCGAAGTCCTTCGCGTCTTCGCCATCGATGGTGACCAGCGGCGTCTCGCGCAGGTCGATGCGGCCCTTCTTGTCTTCTTCCAGCACCTCGGCGGAGATGGTCGAGATCTGGTCTTCGACTTCCGGCGGGAATTCACTGGGGATATCGTGGGAACGGATCGCGATATCGATTTCCATGCCCGGGTCCATGCGCTCACCGAGCACCTCGACCACTTCACCCACCGGCTGCACGCGTGTGGCGGGCTGCTGAGTGATGCGCACGGACACCACCTGACCGTCCTTGGCACCATTGGCCACGCGGTTGGGGATGATGACTTCCTGCGCGATGCGCGAGTTCTCGGGAATCAGCACACCGAAGTCCGGCTCGGACTGACGATAGATGCCGACCAGGGTCTGGGTATTGCGCGCCAGTACCTCGACGATGGTGATCTCGTCGCGGCCACGACGATCACGGCCGCTGACGCGAGCCAGCACCTGATCGCCATGGAAGACGCGACGCATCTGGCGCGGCGGCACGGCGAGGTCCGGCTTGACGCCATCTTCGCGCGCCAGGAAGCCGAAGCCGTCGCGGTGACCGACGACGCGGCCACGGATCAGGTCCAGCTTGTCGATCAGGGCATAGGCACCGCGACGATTGCGCAGCACCTGACCATCACGCTCCATGGCATTGAGGCGACGGCGCACAGCTTCCTGCTGCTCCTCGTCCTCGAAACCGAGCATGCGGCTCATGTTCTCGTGGGTAATGGGCTTGCCATACTCTTCCAGCTTGTCGAGCAAGAACTCTCGGCTGGGGATGGGCTTGTCGTACTTATGGGCTTCGCGTTCCGCGTGCGGGTCGTCGCTGAGCGTCCATTGGGTCATTAATCAGGATTCCTTGACGATGAATTCGAGACGGGCAGCGATCGCGGCACGGAATGACAGGTTGTCTCTCATCCGCGCATTATAGCCTCTACCCTTGGGCCGACCCAACCATTCCCCGCCACTCATCACGGCGGAGGGGCCATTCAGTGCTCTCAATGGCGGCCCGAGGCCTGACTCTCAAGTCTGAAAGCTCGCCAATTGATGAGCTTCATCTGTCTGTTCTCTCTCTGTCCTCTGTCTGCCCCCTGTCTGTCCTCATGAAGCGAGAGAGGCTTTCTGCGGCTCGCTCAACAGGGCATGAAAGAAAAAGCTTGCATTCCCGCAGTACATCCGTATTATTCGGCACCACTTGCCCAGATGGCGGAATTGGTAGACGCGCTAGCTTCAGGTGCTAGTGTCCGTATGGACGTGGAGGTTCAAGTCCTCTTCTGGGCACCAATTTCAGGTTTCATGTTGGCGTGACACACGTTAAGATGGATACCAGAAAACGGGTAAAGCATTTAAGTTTCAACAACTTGACTGCTGATCCGGGTCTGTGGACCGAAACGAGTTCTGATGTCTGCCCAGGTGGCGGAATTGGTAGACGCGCTAGCTTCAGGTGCTAGTATCCGTAAGGATGTGGAGGTTCAAGTCCTCTCCTGGGCACCACGGACGTCAGACTCACAACGAACGACCCCTGTATCGCGCTTCGCCCAGATGGCGGAATTGGTAGACGCGCTAGCTTCAGGTGCTAGTATCCGTAAGGATGTGGAGGTTCAAGTCCTCTTCTGGGCACCACGATGCGCACTCGAACAGGGAACATGGCATCCACTACCAAGGATTTCATGCTCGTTCAGCTGCAAGACTCAGCTCTTGAGACTTCAGCACACAATTTGATGCCCAGATGGCGGAATTGGTAGACGCGCTAGCTTCAGGTGCTAGTGTCCGTATGGACGTGGAGGTTCAAGTCCTCTTCTGGGCACCATCAAGTTGATATCCGATGCATCCTCGCAGCGCCTGCTGCTCACATCGCGATACTCCTCGCAATATCCTGACTGACTCACCCTCTTGTTTTGCTCAGACACACAGCGCCCTGCGTTGTCTTTCGCATGTCTCGAAGAAAATACCGCCCGCCTCATGCACAACTTGTCCACACCCATTACTACGCCTGGCATTGTGGATAACTCTTTTCAGCTGCACCCCTTCAGTCGGCACCCGTCCGCCGAACTCCTTCAGTACGTTCCTGTCAGTCGGACCTTGGCTATACGCTCAATAACGTGATGGCGTACGACTGAAACTGTGGACCTGCCAGCCATCGCGCACGACTTGCGCTTCGAGGCGCTGCTCGACGTCATCGGGGAGCTCATGGAAGAAATCCAGCCCTGTCAGTGACTCGATGCGATCGATGCTGACCAGAAAACGGTCCAGCGGTTCATCTCCCCTCACCTGCTGCGGAAAGAGAAAGGCCAGCGCGCGCGGTGCCTGCCGGCCCGAACCGGGCGAGATGATGATCTTGTAGAAGGCATCGGGAATCTCGATCAGATTGGGCAGCCGCTCGATACTGCCGCTGAAGACCGGCCCTGCCGTGATCCAAAGTGCGCCTTCGCGCGGCAGGATGCTGTCCATGATGGCAGCCTCCAGACGTTGCCAGAGCTTGCGATTGAGCGCCGGCGTCTGCGGCGAGATATTCGTCATGCGGAAGGTCTGATGCTGCGCCTTGACGCCGTAGATCTTGCCAATGGCGTAGTTGGGCGCCAGGTGTCCGCGGTCGTAGCCACTGTTGCGATAGCTATCCGGCGTGACGGGCCATAGCGAGCGCCAGTCGCGCTCGAACTCGTCAGGACGCTCCCCCAGCCGCGACCCTTGAGTATTCTCGAGCCGCCATGTCACCCACAACGGGTTGGCGCGCAGATCAGACCAGCCCACCAGATAGGCATCGCTGCGCAAGCCGCGCGCCAGCGTCTTCCAGTCCAGCGCACGCGCCTGCGGCACACCCTGCCAGACGTAGAACTGCTGGTAGTCGCGCTCCTGCCACCACCAGAGCCCACCCCCTACCAGTGCAAACACCACGCTGACCCCGAAGCCCCGCCACAACTTGCGGCCGGCCGAGCGAATATCGTCCATCACATCCAGCATCCCGCCATTTCCTTCTTGTCGTTGCAGTTACCTCGGCAAGGCATGCATCCATCATTTCGCCATGGCTCGCGGGCCACAGCGACGTCACTCACGTTCCTGTGTCGATTCCATCATGCCAGAGTTCTGCCAGCGAGGCTGACGGTTGCCCCAACTCAAGCCACAATAAGCAGGCAGCACCCGCATGATGCACCATCGGCGAGCAGAGACCTCCTGACAAATCTGTCCGAACACCGATGGCGCAGAACCTGACCACATGTTCAGCATCTGGCATGCCACCTGCATCCATGAATGCCAGCAAGCGGTCAGCAATGCCACACAGAGTGCCCATCAAGGCGCCGGTGGCAGCCGCGACATTGCAACGACTGACATGCAAGCGCCTCCTGACAGGCGAGCCGTGACCGCAGCACATCCCGACGGTTGTGCTCCATTGATGAGAAGGAATCCGACCATGGCCAATCAGAGCCGCCGTAACTTCATGCGCAACAGCCTGCTGGGGCTCGCTGCCCTGCCGCTGGGCGCCGCCATACTCTCACCCCGCGCCCTTGCCGCCGACCTGCCGCGGCTGGATACCTCCAATCCGCAAGCCAAGGCGCTCAACTACGTGGAAGTCGCCGGTGAAGCCAAGGACCACCCTGCCTTCAAGCCGGGCTCGGACTGCGCCAACTGCATGTTCTACAAGCCCGAGAACGAAGGCTGCCAGCTTTTCCCAAGCCATAGCGTCGAGCCGAAGGGCTGGTGTCAGTCCTGGACCAAGCGCCCGGCCTGAGGTGCGCAACCGGAACCCTCTGGCTGAGAGCACGAGCACGAGAGCCGATTGAGACAAGAAAACCGCCGCGAGGGTGTCCTCACGGCGGTTTTTTCATGCCTGCCTTTTGGCGATTGCGCGCCGATCAGGGCTGGCATCCTCTCGACACCTCCTCGATCCGCCATGAGCGTCACCTGAAGCCCTGTCAGCTGGGATTGGCGTCCTCCGGCAGTGGCCACTGGTAGCGCCTTGCCACCTCATCGTTCTCCATCGACTCCAGGTGGACAGGGAAGCCCCACAGCTGATGCAGATAGCGCATCACGGGGTAGACGCTGCGCGCCAGCGGGCGCCGATCATCCTGCACATGGCGCAGGGTCAGCGAGCGATCACCGCGAATGTTGGCGGCCCACACCTGGATATTCGGCTCACGGTGGCTCAGTGCGTACTGCACGCACAGCGCCTCACGAATGCGCTTGTAACCACGACTGTCGTGAATGGCGTCGATGACGAGATGCTCATCGCTGTCGTCATCGACCAGCGAGAACAGCTTGAGATCCCGGATCACCTTGGGCGACAGGAATTGCTGGATGAAGGACTCATCCTTGAAGTTGCGCATCGCGAAGTGCACCGTTTCCAGCCAGTCGCTGCCGGCGATATCCGGGAACCACTCACGATCCTCATCATCGGGGTGCTCACAGATACGCTTGATATCGGTGAACATCGCGAAGCCAAGCGCATAGGGATTGATGCCGTTGTAATGCGGGTGATCGAAGCCGGGCTGCTGCACCACCGAGGTATGCGACTGCAGGAACTCGAGGATCACGCCCTCGCCGATCAACCCCTCATCGTAGAGCTGATTCATGATGGTGTAGTGCCAGAAACACGCCCAACCCTCATTCATCACCTGCGTCTGGCGCTGCGGATAGAAGTACTGCGCCAGCTTGCGCACGATACGCACCAGCTCGCGCTGCCAGGGCTCCAGCAACGGGGCATTCTTCTCGATGAAATAGAGCAGGTTCTCCTGCGGTTCCGGCGGATAGCGGCCGCGACGATGCAGACCGAGAGGATCATTGACCTCATCGACCACCTCATCCTCTTCGCCCGCCTGGGGAATCGTGGTCCACAGCGCATTCACCTGGGCCTGCAAATAGGCCTCACGCTCCTGCTGACGCTGGACCTCCTCTTCCGGCGAGATGGCCGAAGGACGCTTATAGCGATCCACGCCATAGTTCTGCAGCGCATGGCAGGCGTCGAGCAGCTGCTCGACGGCGTCCACGCCATGACGCTCCTCGCACTCGGACACGTATTTCCGCGCGAAGACGAGGTAGTCGATGATCGCCGAGGCATCCGTCCAGGTACGGAACAGATAATTGCTCTTGAAGAAGCTGTTGTGGCCATAGCAGGCATGCGCCATGACCAGAATCTGCATCATTAGGGTGTTTTCTTCCATCAGATAGGCGATGCACGGGTCGGAGTTGATCACCAGCTCGTAGGCCAGCCCCATCTGCCCTCGCCGATACGCCTGCTCCACCGACAGGAACTGCTTGCCGAACGACCAGTGATGGTATCCGACCGGCATGCCGATGCTGGCGTAGGCATCCATCATCTGCTCGGACGTGATCACCTCGATCTGGTTGGGGTAGATATCCAGCTTGTACTGCGCGGCGATGCGCGCGATCTCGCTTTCGAAGTGCTCGAGCAATTCGAAGGTCCAATCCGACCCGCTGGCCGGCTGGGTGTCTTCCAGCCGGCTATCGATGCGCTTGCTCATTCGGTCATCAAGACCGCCATCAAGACCATGACTCATGAGGCCTCCTGGCCCGGCGCGACTGCCGGGCACGTCGCATGATGTGATCAGGCGCTGATGCGGCGCTTGAACAGCTCGCGGAACACCGGGTAGATATCGCCTGCCTCGACGATCTGCTGCATGGCAAAGCGCTCCGGAAATTCCGCTTCGACCCGCTCGTACTCCTCCCATAGCGCCTGATGGGCATGCGGCGTGATCTCCACATAGGCGTAGTACTGCAGGCGCGGCATCAGCTTCTTGATCATCAGTTCGCGACAGTTGGTGGAATCGTCGTCCCAGTTGTCGCCATCCGAGGCCTGCGCCACGTAGAGATTCCACTCACCGGCCGGATAGCGCGATTCGATCACCTCATCGAGCAGTGTGAGGGCACTGGACACGATGGTGCCGCCGGTCTCGCGGGAGTAGAAGAACTCCTCCTCGTCGACTTCCTTGGCAGCGGTGTGGTGACGGATGAAGACCAGCTCGACCTTCTCGTAGTTGCGCTCCAGAAACAGATACAGCAACAGGAAGAAACGCTTGCCGATGTCCTTGTGCGCCTGGGTCATCGATCCCGAGACATCCATCACGCAGAACATCACCGCCTTGTTGGACGGCATCGGCTGATTGATGAGGTGGTTGTAGCGCAGATCATAGGTATCGAGGAACGGCACCGCCTTGAGGCGCGCCTCGAGCCGCTCGATTTCCGCCTTGAGCTCACTGATGCGCACCTTGTTGCGCAGCACCGGGTCCTTGCGCTCCTCCTGCTCCAGCGCTTCGACAGCCTCCTTCAGCGCCCGCTTGATCGGGGAACGCATCGCAATGCGCCGCGCCTGCGCCGAGCGCATCGAGCGCACGATGTTGATACGTGCCGGTGTACCGTCACGCGCGATCCCCGCGCGCACCGGACGCACCTCTTCCATGTCCGCGATCTGCTTGCGCTCCAGATGCGGCAATTCCAGCCCGTCGAAGACGAACTCGAGAAATTCCTCACGCGACAGGGTGAAGGCAAAGTCATCTTCCCCCTCGCCCTGGTTGGAGGCCTGGCCCTCGCCACTGCCGCCTCCCCCACCACCGCCGCCGGGACGGCGCATGCGGTCCCCTTCGACAAACTCCTTGTTGCCGGGATTGATCACACGCCGCTTGCCGCCCTGTCCGTGCTGGAAGACCGGCTCGGAAATATCACGCGTCGGGATGGAGACTTCCTCACCGCGCTCCATGTCGGTGATGGAGCGCCGATTGACGGCATCCTCCACCGCCCGCTTGATATGACTGCGATAGCGCCGAATGAAGCGCTGTCGATTCACTGCACTCTTGTTGCGTGCATTGCTGCGTCGATCAATGAAATAACTCATTCGCCCTCCTTGCCGGCCCCGCCCTCAGCGGATGGCCGGATGGCAAGTGCCGGCGGCAATCGTGCCCGCCGGCAGGCCTGTCGTCAGTCGGCAGGGCTTACTGCGACTTGCGTACGCGCAGATACCATTCGGACAACAGGCGCACCTGCTTCTCGGTGTAGCCGCGATCCACCATGCGCGCCACGAAGTCCTCGTGCTTGCGCTGGTCGGATGCCGAGGCCTTGGCATTGAAGGAGATGACCGGCAGCAGCTCTTCGGTATTGGCGAACATCTTCTTCTCGATCACCGCACGCAGCTTCTCGTAGGACTGCCAGCTCGGGTTGGTACCGTTGTTCTGCGCCCGTGCGCGCAGCACGAAGTTGACCACCTCATGACGGAAATCCTTCGGGTTGGAGATGCCCGCGGGCTTCTCGATCTTCTCCAGTTCCTCGTTGAGTGACTGACGGTCCAGCAGTTCGCCGGTCTCGGGATCGCGATACTCCTGCTCCTGGATCCAGAAGTCGGCATAGGTCACATAGCGATCGAAGATGTTCTGCCCATACTCGGAATAGGACTCGAGGTAGGCGGTCTGGATCTCCTTGCCGATGAAATCGACATAGCGGGGCGCCAGGTATTCCTTGATATAGCGCAGGTAGCGCTCGTGGGTTTCCTTGGGCAACTGCTCCTGATCGAGGCGCTGCTCCAGCACGTAGAGCAGATGGACCGGATTGGCCGCGACCTCACTGGCATCGAAGTTGAAGACCTTGGAGAGAATCTTGAAGGCAAAGCGCGTCGAGAGCCCATCCATCCCCTCGTCGACACCGGCGCTGTCGCGGTATTCCTGGATCGACTTGGCGCGCGGATCGGTATCCTTGAGGTTCTCGCCATCATAGATGCGCATCTTCGAGTAGACGCTGGAATTCTCCGGCTCACGCAGACGCGACAGCACGATGAACTGGGACAGCATACGCAGCGTATCCGGGGCACAGGGCGCCTGATTCAGTGACGAATGCTCCAGCAGCTTGGCGTAGATCTTGACCTCCTCGGAGGCGCGCAGGCAGTAAGGCACCTTGACGATATAGACGCGATCGAGGAAGGCCTCGTTGTTGCGGTTGTTGCGAAATGCCTGCCACTCACTTTCGTTGGAGTGCGCCAGCACCACACCATCGAAGGGAATCGCACCCATGCCTTCCGTCGGGTTGTAATTGCCCTCCTGGGTCGCGGTCAGCAGCGGGTGCAGCACCTTGATCGGCGCCTTGAACATCTCGACGAATTCCATCAGCCCCTGGTTGGCCTTGCACAGCCCGCCGGAGAAGCTGTAGGCATCCGGGTCGTCCTGGGCATAGAGCTCCAGCTGACGGATATCGACCTTGCCGACCAGCGCGGAAATGTCCTGGTTGTTGTCATCGCCCGGCTCGGTCTTGGAGATACCGATCTGATTGAGGCGCGAGGGATAGAGCTTGACCACGCGGAACTTGCTGATATCACCGCCATATTCCTTGAGGCGCTTGGCGGCCCACGGTGACATGGCACTGCGCATGCAGCGCTGTGGAATGCCGTACTCCTTCTCGATCAGCTCGCCATCTTCCTCCGGCGAAAATAGCCCCAGCGGAGACTCGAAGACCGGCGAGCCCTTGATGGCATAGAAGGGAATCTGCTCCATCAGCAGCTTGAGACGCTCCGCCAGAGACGACTTGCCGCCGCCCACCGGGCCGAGCAGATACAGGATCTGCTTGCGCTCCTCCAGCCCCTGCGCCGCATGCCGGAAGTAGGAAACGATCTGCTCGATAGCCTCTTCCATGCCATAGAACTCGGCAAAGCTTGGATAACGGCGGATCAGCTTGTTGGAAAAGATACGGGAAAGACTGGGGTCCTTGGCGGTATCGATGACCTCCGGTTCACCGATGGCCGCCAGCATGCGCTCGGCAGCGCTGGCGTAGGCAGTAGTGTCCTGCCGGCACAACTCCAGGTACTCCTGGAGACTCATCTCTTCTCGCTGAATCCGCTCGTAGCGGCTCTGCACGTGATCGAAGATGCTCATGGAAGCCTCCTTGTCGCGACATCAGTCGCTGGGACCATCGCCGGGCCCACTCAGGTAAGACCGCAAAATTCGTTCGTCCGCTCAGCCTGGATAGCGTACGCAGGACGACTGCCTCGGCGTGTTTATCAGCATAGGTCGATATAGGGTGCTGGTGTCCAATACAGTGAATGAATGCATTCAACGAACTTTCCGCCGGCGGAGCCAGTTCTGCCAAGCACCGCAGGATCTACGGCAGCCAGTGGGTCAGCAGACACTACGATGGCGCCTGAACACCCCTGACAACGCGTTGAAGAAAGCTTCGAAAGACGCGAAAACTCGACCAATGCTTCTGCTGTCGCGGATGATTCACTCATGCCATGTTGCACCGCAGCACACCTTGAGCATAGGAACAGACTGACGGTTGACGCCAGTCACTCCCACGCCCAGGCGACGCTGCACACCAGCCCACCAAGCAAGAATGGCCGCGCCCACACTCCACACCCGACCACCTCCGCCATGCTTCACGCAGCCTCCTGGCTCACCACAAAGACCATGAAAACAACGACTGGCGACGAAGTGGCTACCAACCTGATCAGACTCTTGCCTCAATCACGCATGACGTTGACAAGACCGGGCAACAGGCCACAAAAAAATCCCCACCGCCGGGGCGATGGGGATCTCGAGGGAGGCGCTCACGCCTTCGGGACTGCCTGAATCAAGAGACTCACAGCACGTCGCGAATATCCTTGAGCAAGGCGTCGAGCAACTCGGTGGTGGTATTCCAGGAGCAGACGAACCGCGCGCCACCCGCACCGATGAAGGTATAGAAGGTCCAGCCACGCTCACGCAGTGCCGCCAGCACATGCTCGGGGAAGCTGGCGAACACGCTGTTGGCCTCGCTGGGGAACAGCAGCTCGATGCCCTCCAGCGCCTCGAGACGCTCGGCCAGATACTGTGCCATGCCGTTCGCATGGCGGGCGTTGTTCAGCCAGACATCATTTTCCAGCAGCCCCATCCAGGGCGCCGCGATGAAGCGCATCTTGGAGGCCAGCTGACCGGCCTGCTTGCAGCGGTAATCGAAATCGCGTGCCAGCTTGCGATCGAAGAAGATCACCGCCTCCCCCATGGCCAGGCCATTCTTGGTGCCGGAGAAGCACAGCACGTCCACGCCCGCCTTCCAGGTCAGCTCAGCCGGTGAGACATTCAGCGCGGCGCAGGCATTGGCGAAACGGGCGCCATCCATATGGATCTGCAGATCATGACGGTCCGCCACTTCACGAATCGCCTGCAGCTCTTCCAAGCTGTAGACGGTGCCGACCTCGGTGCACTGGGTCAGGGAGATCACGCGCGGACGCGGATAGTGGATATCACTGCGCTTAGTGACCAGCTGCTCGATGCCTTCCGGCGTCAGCTTGCCGTCGGGGCCCGGCGCGTTGAGCAACTTGGACCCGTTGGAGAAGAACTCCGGCCCACCGCATTCATCGGTCTCGATATGGGCCAGTTCGTGGCAGATGACACTGTGGTAGGACTGGCACAGGTGGGCCAACGACAGGGAGTTGGCGGCGGTGCCATTGAAGACGAAGAACACCTCGCACTCGGTCTCGAACAACTGACGGAAGCTGTCGGTGACCTGCTGTGTCCAGCGGTCATTGCCGTAGGCGAGATCGTCATCACGATTGGCCTGCATCATGTACGCCATCGCCTCGGGACAGATACCGGACGTGTTGTCACTGGCCAGAAAGCGTGAAGTGCACGCTTCATCGGCAGCAGAGGTCGCAGCGGGGGTCGGGGCAATGGCGTCAGTCGTCATGGGAATTTCCAGAGCGGGACAGGGGGTCACCCTGTCCGGTGAAACAGACACGGCTCCCGGATGGCAGGAGCCGCTGCAGAAACTCCATCATAACAGCGCTGCACGCCGCCGCCAGTGGCAGGTGAAGGCTGCACGCAAGCCACCGGATGGCGCCTCGCGGAAGGGGACGAGCCAGATGACACTCGCCTCGCCAGCACCCTCAGATGGCCTGCAACGCCGGATAACCTCGCCGCCCCTGCAAGCCACCGCTGTGCAGCACGCGAATGCGCGTACCGCGTGCGATCAGGCCATTGGCCAGATGATGCGCCAGCGCCGCGAACAGCTTGGCGGTGTAGACCGGCTCCACCGCAACGCCGGTCTCGGCCTCGAAGCGCTGAATGAACTGGATCAACCAGTCAGGCGCCTTGGCAAAGCCGCCGGCCTGCGCCCCCAGCCACAGGCCCCACTCCGGCGTCTTCTGCTGGCTGCCGCCACTCTCCGCCAGCAGGCGACGCACACGATGATAGAGCTGATCGCCATGATTCATGGTCGGCACCCCGATGACCCGCAGCCCATCGCGCTCGCCCAGCGCACTCAGCACTCCGGCAAGCGTCGTGCCGCTGCCACAGGCCAGCAGCACCAGCTGCGGCGCAGATTCGCCCGGCACCGGCTCGGCCAGCGCCTGAGCCAACGGTGCCAGCCCGGCGACGCCTTCCACGCAACCGCCACCCTCGGGAATCCATACTCCCTCACCATGGCGCCTGGCAAAATCAGGCTGGTCGCGCTGCCGGTACTCGGCTCGCGAGACGAAACTCAAGCGCATGCCATTGTCGCGCGCATCGGCGAGCGTGGGCGTCAGCGGCGCTTCAGGATGCCCGCGCACCAGGCCATGTGTCTTGATGCCCAATCTGGCACCCGCCGCCGCCAGCGCATGCAGATGGTTCGACCAACCACCCCCACAGCTGATGATGCCCCGCTTCTCGCTCAACGCCCTGGCCAGCGGCAGGCGCAACTTCCAGGCCTTGTTGCCGGAAATCTCGCTGTCCAGCGTGTCGGCGCGCAGGCACTCGACGATCACACCGGCCTCATCGGCCAGCGGCCACGCCAGGCGCTCGACCGCTGGCGGCGTGAACAGATCCAGCAGGCTGTCCAGTGTCTCGGCTACCGGCGGGGAGGCGGCCAGCGATGATGAAGCCCGAGCATCCTCCCTGTGTGGCGGCAAAGGACTGTCCTCGGTGTCCGGCATCAGAGCCTCAGCGGTGGCTTGGCGTGAGGCGGCAGCGTGCGGTGACATGAGCAGATCCCATCGTGGCGGCAAGGCAGAGATCAGAGCGCATCGAGCCGCTGGCGCGGCGCCCGAGGCAAACTCTGAAGACGACAAAGCCACCACGAAGGCACATGCAGCAAAGGCACGGCGTCCGCGGTGGCTTCCATCAGTCTAGGCAGTGGTCAGGCTCAGCTCAACGCTGAATATCCCCATGCGTGATCGCGGTCAACTCAAAGGGCAGCGGCCGCCATGGTGCCCTGCGCGATCGCGCGCTTGGCATCCAGCTCTGCCGCCTTGTCGGCGCCACCGATGATATGCAGCTCCACCCCCGCCGCCTCCAGAGGCGCCTTGAGTTCCAGCACCGAATCCTGCCCGGCGCACAGCACGATGCTGTCCAGCGCCAGATGCTGCTCTTCGCCATTGAGGCTGACGGTCAGGCCTTCGCTGTCGATCGAGCGATACTCACAGCCGGCGACCATCTTGACGCCACGCTGCTTGAGGGTCGCGCGATGCACCCAGCCAGTGGTCTTGCCCAGCCCCTTGCCGGGCTTGGAAGTCTTGCGCTGCAGCAGCCACACCTCACGAGGCGCCTGCGGCACCACGGGTGCCTTGAGGCCGCCAGGCGTGCTGACCGAGAGATCCACCCCCCATTCCTCGCACCACAGCTCACCATCCAGCGAGGGCGACGGCTCGACGTGAGTCATCAGCTCCGCGACATCGAAGCCGATCCCGCCAGCCCCGATCAACGCCACGCGACGCCCGACCCGCTCCGGCGCACTGATCGCCTCGGCATAGCTGAGCACCTGCCCCCGCTCGATACCGGCTTCGACACCCTCGATATCCGGCGTCCGCGCCTTCACGCCCGAGGCCAGAATCACGGCATCGAATACCGCCAGCATCTCGGCGGTGGCACGGGTATTGAGGCGCACCTCGACCCCACAACGCACCAGCTTCTCGTTGAAGTAGCGCAGTGTCTCGTCGAACTCTTCCTTGCCGGGAATGCGGCGCGCGAAATTGAACTGGCCACCCACCTCGGACTGCGCCTCGAACAGCACCACCTCGTGACCACGCTCGGCCGCCGTCACGGCGGCAGACAGTCCCGCCGGCCCTGCGCCCACCACTGCCACGCGGCGCTCATGTCGCGCGGGCTCGATCACCATCTCGGTTTCATGACAGGCGCGCGGATTGACCAGGCACGAGGTCAGCTTCATCTGGAAGGTGTGATCGAGACACGCCTGATTGCAGGCGATGCAGGTATTGATGATGGCAGCATCGTCCGCTCTGGCCTTGCTGACCCATTGCGGGTCCGCCAGGAACGGTCGCGCCATCGACACCATGTCGGCATGGCCCTCGGCCAGCACCGACTCGGCAACCTCGGGCATGTTGATGCGATTGGTGGTGATCAGCGGCAGGCTGAGTTCCTGCTTCATGCGCTGGGTCAGCCCGGTGAAGACAGCGCGCGGCACGCTGGTGACGATGGTCGGCACACGCGCCTCATGCCAGCCGATGCCGGTATTGATCAGGCTTGCCCCTGCCGCCTCGATGGCCTTGCCGAGCGCGACCACTTCCTCCCAGGTGCTGCCCTCATCGACCAGATCCAGCATCGAGAGGCGGTAGATGATCAGGAAGTCCTCGCCCAGCGCGGCACGGATACCGGCGACGATCTCCACCGCCAGGCGGATGCGATTCTCGAAGCTGCCACCATACTCATCCTCGCGCTGATTGGTGCGCCGACAGATGAACTGGTTGATGAAATAGCCTTCCGAGCCCATCACCTCGACGCCGTCATAGCCGGCCTCGCGGGCCAGGCTGGCGCAGCGCACGTAGTCGGCGATCTGCTCCTTGACCTCTGACGTGCTCAGCGCGCGTGGCGTGAAGGGGTTGATCGGCGCCTGAATCGCCGAGGGCGCGACCTGATCCGGCGAGTAGGCATAGCGCCCCGCATGCAGAATCTGCAGACAGATGCGCCCATCCTCGGCGTGCACCGCCTCGGTGACCTCGCGATGGTGCTCCGCCTCTTCCGGGGTGGTCAGCTTCGCGGCCCCCTGCATGACAGCCCCTTCCGCATTCGGCGCGATACCGCCCGTGACGATCAGCGCCACCCCGTGGCGCGCACGCTCACGATAGAACGCCGCCAGGCGCGCGAAGCCATCGGGAGTCTCCTCAAGCCCCGTGTGCATAGAGCCCATCAATACACGGTTCTTGAGCGTGATGTGGCCCAACGTCAGCGGACGGAAGATATTCGGATAGGCAGTCATTGCGGTCTCTCCTTGGCTGTCTCGAGCACCTCGGACAATCATTGTTATATCGCGCCGCCGCCACTCTCATCAGCAACACTCACTCAGTCATGGTCATCAGTAACAGGTTGTCAGGACATCAATGACTGATGACAGATGGCAAACGGTCGTATGAAACGAGTGATCCCAGTGTAGAGCATCGCGCCATGGGCTCAATACTCCCAAAGGCCACATTGCGAATGACGCCAGTGATGGCACCAGTGAGGAGAAAACCGCGCAGGACACCCATCAACGGGGAAAGAGCGAAGTGTCGTGATGTGCCCAAGGAAGGCCGACGAGATCGGAACATGATCAGGTCAAAGAAAAGGAGAGAGGCAAGGACAGGGGGCAAGCGGGCCGGGCCAGTACTGAAGACTTTCCGACAGCCAGAAACGCAAAAACCCGAGCTCGAAAGCTCGGGTTTCACGAATTCTATGAGATCGAATGGCGGACCGGACGGGACTCGAACCCGCGACCTCCGGCGTGACAGGCCGGCATTCTAACCAACTGAACTACCGG
>NZ_JAWJYL010000012.1:0-111053 GCF_046566945.1 Cobetia sp. SIMBA_158 | reverse complement strand
TGAAACCGCTTAGCGCCGATGGTAGTGTGGAGTTTCTCCATGTGAGAGTAGGTCATCGTCAGGCACTTATACCGAACTGCCCCTGTAGCCTTGCTACAGGGGCAGTTCTCTTTGTGCGCAGGAAAAGAAAGCCCGGCTCCCCCAGGAGTCGGGCTTTTTGCGTTCAATGTGCAAATACGGTGCTGAGAGACTGACAGCATGAGGTGTCAGGCAAAATGCCGTAGTCTCTGAGCACGACTCTTCGATGACGGGCTGGGCGATGGATGAGCTGATGTTGGTGGGCGTCATGATGGCGTTGCTGGTACTGGGTGGTTCCTTGATGGGGTGGCTCAGCATGTTGCGCATCAAAGCGCTGGAGCAGCGACTGCGCGATATGGAGGCCAGGCTTGCTCGCGAGCTTCCTGCTCATGGCGCTCCGGTTATGCACACCCCCTTGCAAGAAGGGGGTGTGGACAAATCGCCTGCCGAAGTGCCGCCCCGGGAGGGACTGGCAGCAGCCGATGCAACGCCATCGATCAGCGACTCGCGGACCACTGCATCATCCAGTGGCGGCCACTCTCTGTCCTACCGGCTACTTCAGCGCTTGTTGCATGGCGCTGCCTCCAGTCGTTCAGGCGAGAAGGGGCAGGGCGCAGACCCTGCAAGAAAGGCATCAGAGGTGCTGCCGGGGGGCATGTCACGTCTGCTGACGCTGCTTCAGGAACACTGGATGATTCTTGTGGGTGCCTTGTCTCTGGTGATGGCAGGCATCCTGCTCGTCGGGTACTCCCTTGAGCAGGGCTTGCTGGGGCCGGGGGTACGGTTGGCGCTGGGTCTCGGGTTCGGCCTGAGCATGACGGTATTGGCTGAGTGGCTGAGACTGCGTACGTCCCAGTCATCGAGTCTGACCGGCGCCGTCAGCGGTGCCGGCAGCCTGGTGCTCGCGGCGAGCCTGCTGGCTGGTCACTTTCTGCTTTCGCTGGTGTCCATGCCGGTCACCTTCGTACTGCTGGCAGCCTTGAGCCTGTGGATGCTGGAGCGTGCGCGGCATCATGGGCCGTGGCTGGCAGCATTGGGCATGTTGGGCGGATATGCTCTGCCCTTGGCGCTGCCCATTCACCAGCAGTGGCAGGAAGCCTCGACCTTGCTGTTGCTGGGGCATGCGGGTGTGATCGCGGCAGCGTGTCGTGTGCTGTACCGCCAGGTCGCGGTGAGCTGGCTGTATTGGGGCGGTCTGGTGGGAGCGCTCGCCTGGTGGTTGCTGTTGATGCCCTTCGGTATCACCTCTGGCACGACACTGCTGGTGGAGCTGTTGCCCTGGGTGGGTGGTGTCTGGCTGGCCGTGCTGGCGTTGGGGTATCTGTCGGAGCGGGTGTGGAAGCCATCCACGGGCGCCGCAGAAAAGGATGAGCGACAGGCGAAGACCTCACTTGCGACCTGGTTGCCCTGGCGCGCATCTCTTGAGCTGCGTCGGCACTGGCTCGCCGGAGGCCTTGTCTCAGTGAGCGTCGTGCTGGGACTCTGGCTGCCCTGGCTGGGCAGTCTCGTGCATGGCGTCTCCTTTGACTCCTTGGTGGCGTCTTCTGATATGGCCGGCTCCGGTGTGTCCCTGTGGCATCGGGGGTGGCTGGCTAGCCTCATGCCGATGCTGGTGATTGCCTGGTCTAGTCGCCGCCATGCGGTGCTGTGGTCGATGGTGGTTGTTGGCAACGGACTCTGGTTGCTGGTGTGGGGGCTTGCTTTGACGGCATCGCTGTCGAGCAGCGCGATGATCAGCCCGCTGATACTGAGTGCCGGCCTGTTGTCGCTGGCGAGTTGGCGACCACGTCATGAAGCGGGTGAAGGAGCAGAGAGGGCGCTTGCAGCCTGTTGGTGGGCATTGGCGACCATGGTGCCGCTGCTGGCGTGGGCCCTGGTGCTCTGGCAGGACGTCATGCCATGGGCGAGCGATGCAGGGAGGCTGATCAACACAGGGCTACCGCCATTGATCTGGGGGCTGGTGTGCTGGGCAGGTGCCATGCGCTTCCAGGCGCGTGAAGGCGCTCAGCTTGCCGCAGGACTGTGGTTGCCGGCGCAGGCCGGGATATTCCTTGCCCTGGTGGCAGTGCTGGAGGGGCCATCGTTGACCCTGGCGCTGGCGTTGCAGCTGTTGGGTTTGACCGCTTGTGAATGGCGCTGGTATCGCGAGGGGCATACCGCGGCGCGCTCCGTGTTTGCTGAGCTGTCACGCTTGCTGGCGTGGGGTGTCGTGGCTCGCTTGATGTATGGCATGGCGCATGACGACTATGCCGATATCGCGCACTGGCCACTGCAGATACTGCTGCCGGTATTGGCCTGTGTTGCCATGACCAGTCTCGGCATGCGCCACCGCCCGCGGACACAGCGCTGGCTGGAAGGTGCCGTTGTCCAGCTTGCCGTCGCGACGGTGGTGATGGAAATCCGCTATGTGTTGACCGGTGGAAAGCCCTTCGAGGGCAGCCTCACCCTGGCGGAGCTTTCCCTGCAGGTATTGGCGCTGGCTGGGGTGGCGGCAAGCTACGCCTGGCGTGCTCGTGGCGCCGGTGCTGAGGCGCGGACAGGGACGCAGCTCTATCGCGTGCTGGCGCTGGTGGTCGGCGGAGCGGCCGTGATTCTCTGGAGTGTCGGCGTGCTGGGCATCTTCAATCCGCTCTGGCACCCGGGGGATGTCGGGAGCTGGCCGCTGGTCAATTGGCTTCTGCCGGCCTACGGCCTGCCTGCACTCGGCGCCGCAATGCTCTGGCGCATGACATCCAGGCGCGCATCGGACGTGGATGCGAGAAGCGCCGCGTCACGCTCACGAATGCGCGGGCTGAGTGAAGTGCTCGGTCTGTTGTCAGCCGGATGGTGGTTGGCGCTCAACTTGCGTCACTGCTGGCATGGCGCTGGGCTGGGGCTACGGCAGGGCATCGAGCAGGCGGAGCTATATGCCTACAGTGTGCTGATGCTGGTCGTCGCGGCGGCGCTGGTCGTGAGTGGTGCCAAGGTGGGGCAGCAACACTGGCAGCGTATCGGACAGGGCATCCTGATTCTCACCGTGATCAAGGTGGGGGTGTGGGATACCGCCACCCTGGAGGGGCTGTGGCGAGTAGGTTCATGGCTGGGACTGGGCAGTGTCCTGATGCTGCTTTCCGCCTTGTTCAATCGCCTGGCGGGGGCGGGAATGCGTGCCGGGGAGCGGAATTGACGAAAAGAGCGTTATCTTTGGTCGTTGTTCTTGGCTCGCAAGCCCATGAATCCGATAGAATGTGCGCTTTTGCACAGGGATAGGCCTCCGCATGACCATCCGTGATCTCATTCGTCTGCTTGGAGATGGTGGCTACCACTCCGGAGAGGCCCTGGGCGAAGAGCTCGGGGTGTCGCGTACGGCGGTCTGGAAGCAGCTCAAGAAACTTGAGGCGCTCGACATTCCGCTGGAAGCCATCAAGGGGCTTGGCTATCGACTGGCCAACCCCATCGAGTTGCTCGATGGTCAACAGATCATCGAGGCGCTGCCGCGCGAGACTCGCAAACACCTGACGCGCCTGTTCGTCGAGGAGTCGGTGGACTCGACCAATACCTTCATCCGCGAGCGCTTTCGTCAGGGAGCCGGCCATGCCGAGGTCTGTCTGGCTGAGGTGCAATCTGCTGGGCGTGGCCGTCGTGGGCGTGAGTGGGAGACTCCCTGGGGGCGCAGCCTGGTCTTCTCGCTTGGCTGGCGCTTCGAATCAGGCGCCGCATCGCTTGAGGGCCTGAGTCTGGCGATCGGCGTGGCGGTGGCGGAGGTGCTCGAGGCCGATGGCCTGCCCGCGCGCCTCAAGTGGCCCAACGATGTCCTGCTGCAGATCCAGAAGGATCAACCCAAGATCGCCGGTATCCTGGTCGAGGTCACAGGGGATGTATCCGGTCCCTGTGATGTCGTCATCGGTATCGGCATGAACATCGAGTTGCCGGCCTCCCGACGCGAGGCGATCACTCAACCGGTGGCTGCGGTACGTGACATCATTCCCGGTGCTTCACGCAATCGCTATGCCGCGCGTCTGATGGAGTCATTGCTGGCGCTGTTGCCCGAGTTCGAGTCGCAGGGCTTTGCCGGATGGCAGGCGCGCTGGAATGAGCGCAATGCCTTCAAGGGGCGTGATGTGGTGATTCTGCGCGGAGACAGACGAGAAGAAGCCGTGGCAGAAGGTGTCGATATCAATGGAAATCTCGAGGTGCGCATGAATGGCGAAACCATCACTCTCGCCGGTGGCGAGATCAGTCTGCGCGCCGCCTCATGATTCTGGATCTTGATATCGGCAACACCTTGTCAAAATGGCGTCTCAAGGACACCGTTTCCAGCGAGATCCGCTCGCGCGGTGCCGTCTGGACGCGAGAGGAGTGGCGGCCGGGCGCAGACATTCCTGATCTGGATGTCGTCACGGCCGTGCGCATCTCCAGTGTGGCGCGCAAGCAGGTGCTGGATGAGACGGTGGAGTTGCTGCGCAAGCAGGTCGGCGTCGTGCATGTCGCGCACTCGACGCGGGAGGCGTTGGGCGTCACCTGTGGCTATGAAGAGCCTCAACGGCTGGGCGTCGATCGCTGGTTGGGCGCACTCGCCGGCCATCATCTCACCGGGGGCTGTTGCAGCGTCGATTGCGGTAGCGCGATCACGGTGGATTTCGTGCTGCCGGGTGGCAAGCATCTGGGGGGTTATATTCTCCCGGGGCTGCGTCTGATGAAGGAAAGCCTCAAGTTGGGCACGCGCAATGTGGCCATCGATCCGGATACCGAGGTGGATACGCTGCTCGCGCCGGGCCGCAATACGGTAGAGGCCGTCAATCACGGCATCTACATGGCGGCCGTCAGCGCGGTCAATCGTCTCTATGCCGAGGTCTGCGATCGCGAAGGGGTAGCCTTGCCGCTACTGCTGACCGGCGGTGACGCGCGGGTGGTGGCGCGCGGTCTGCGGGTGCCGCATGCGCTGTGGCCAGACATGGTGTATGCCGGCCTGGAGGCGCTGTATCCATTGACCGCTGCCGAGCGAGCAGGGCGCCTGTCGGGTGCGCCCGACCAGCCGCGAGTGCCTGATCTAGAAAAACTTCGCTCAGGGCTTGCGCTCACCCAGATGCTTTGACATACTACGTCCCGTTCTGAGGCGATACATTCCCTCAAGCGCTTGAAGTAGAATGAAATCAAGCACTTGACAGCGTATCCCAAGCGGCGTAAGATTCGTCGTCACAGATGGTGGGGTTCCCGAGTGGCCAAAGGGAGCAGACTGTAAATCTGCCGCGAAAGCTTCGAAGGTTCGAATCCTTCCCCCACCACCAGATTCGCTTGTGATGCCGCGTGCATCAGGGCAGCAAGAGTTGGAAAGCGGGCATAGTTTAATGGTAGAACCTCAGCCTTCCAAGCTGATGACGCGGGTTCGATTCCCGCTGCCCGCTCCAGTTCATCTCGCCAGTCGAGATTGCGCAAAGGTTTTGCTCGTGTAGCTCAGGGGTAGAGCACACCCTTGGTAAGGGTGAGGTCGGCGGTTCAAATCCGCCCACGAGCTCCATACAACGGAAAGGCGAGTCGCAGTTTGGCTCGTCTTTTTCGTTTCCGACGACCTCCCAGGTCGCGGTCAAAGATAAGGCTTGTCAGTTTGGGTTGTCTCAGCTATGATGGCGCCCGCTGTTCATTCAGCCTTGTTTTTAGTCTCTGGAACACGCAAGTGTTACAGGCCAGTAGCTCAATTGGCAGAGCAGCGGTCTCCAAAACCGCAGGTTGGGGGTTCGATTCCCTCCTGGCCTGCCATCCTTCCCCAGGATGGTATTCGACTTCTTACCGATTCTCGATTCTAGCGATCGCTGCACCCTTGAGGAGTCTCTTTGATGAAACAGAACGCCGAGGTGCAGGAAGCGCGCCACGACGGGTTCAAGTGGTCGGTCGTTGTCATTCTTCTTGTGCTGGCTGTTGCTGGCAACGCCTATTTTGCTGACCAAGCGCTGCTTTATCGCGTGCTTGGCGTCGTCGTGCTTGGTGTTGCAGCGGCTGCTCTGGCGATCACGACCAACAAAGGCCGTGATGTTGTCGAGCTGGCAAGTAGTGCGCGCCGCGAGATCCAGCGCGTCGTTTGGCCGACCCGACAGGAAACTGTCCAGACAACTGCCATCGTGCTGGGTGCCGTGCTTATCGTGGGCCTGTTGCTATGGCTCATCGATACCACCCTCGGCTGGCTGATGTCCGGCATCGTCAGTTAACGGAGTTTCCATGTCCAAGCGTTGGTATGTCATACACGCCTATTCCGGTTTCGAAAAGCAGGTCATGCGCTCGCTCAACGAGCGTGTGAAGCTTTACGCCATGGAAGATCACTTCGGTGAGATTCTCGTGCCGGTCGAAGAAATCGTCGAAATGCGTGACGGCAAGCGCCGCAAGAGCGAGCGCAAGTTCTACCCGGGCTACGTGCTGGTCGAGATGGACATGAATGATCAGTCCTGGCACCTGGTGAATGAAACCCCGCGCGTCATGGGTTTCATTGGCGGAACCCCGGAGAAGCCGGCAGCGATTACCCAGAAAGAAGCCGACGCCATGCTGCGTCGCGTTCAGGATGGCACCGACAAGCCGCGTCCGAAGACTCTCTTCGAGCCGGGTGAAACGGTGCGTGTCACTGATGGTCCGTTCGCGGACTTCAATGGCGTAGTCGAGGAAGTGAATTACGAAAAGAGCCGTCTGCAGGTCAGCGTGCTGATCTTCGGGCGTGCTACGCCGGTGGAGCTCGAGTTCTCCCAGGTCGAGAAGGACTGATCTCAGGATCATCATCTCACCTGTTTGAATACGAGCATCACGGCAACACGACGGGTCGCCTGAGGCGGCCCGGTTTTACGGGGAGCCGCAAGGCGCTACCACCCATACTGGAGTCCTATCATGGCCAAGAAAGTACAGGCTTACATCAAGCTGCAGGTTGCAGCCGGTAAAGCTAACCCGAGCCCGCCCGTGGGTCCTGCCCTCGGTCAGCACGGTGTCAACATCATGGAGTTCTGTAAAGCGTTCAACGCCGCTACCCAGAACGTCGAGCCGGGTCTCCCGACTCCCGTGGTCATCACTGTCTACTCCGACCGTAGCTTCACTTTCGTCACCAAGACGCCGCCTGCGGCCGTCCTGCTGCTGAAAGCGGCTGGTCTGAAGTCCGGTTCTGGCGAGCCGAACAAGAAGAAGGTCGGTACCGTGACTCGCGCTCAGCTCGAAGAGATCGCGACCACCAAGGAACCGGACCTGACAGCTTCCAATCTGGACGCTGCTGTTCGCACCATCGCCGGTACTGCCCGTAGCATGGGCCTGAACGTGGAGGGTCTTTGATCATGGCCAAGATTTCAAAGCGCGCCCAGGCGATCAACGCGAAAGTTGAATCCGGCAAGGTCTACAGCGTCGAAGAAGCTGTTGCTCTGCTGTCCGAGCTGTCCACCGTCAAGTTCAAGGAGACCATCGAGGTCTCTCTGAACCTGGGTGTTGATCCGCGTAAATCCGATCAGGTCGTGCGCGGCGCTACCGTGATGCCGAATGGCACCGGTAACGAAGTGCGCGTCGCTGTCTTCACCCAGGGCGCCAACGCTGAAGCAGCGAAGGAAGCCGGTGCAGACGTGATCGGCATGGACGACCTGGCAGAACAGGTCAAGAAAGGCGTGATGGACTTCGACGTCGTCATCGCTTCTCCGGATGCCATGCGCGTTGTCGGTCAGCTGGGCCAGATCCTCGGTCCGCGCGGCCTGATGCCGAACCCGAAAGTCGGTACCGTGACGCCTGACGTCGCGACTGCCGTGAAGAATGCCAAGGCTGGTCAGGTGCGTTTCCGTACTGACAAGAACGGCATCATTCACGCCGGTATCGGCAAGATCGACTTCAGTGCTGACTCCATTCAGGGTAACATTGACGCCCTGGTGGCCGAAGTCAAGAAGCTGAAGCCGAGCACTTCCAAGGGTATCTACCTGAAGAAGATCACCCTGTCCAGCACCATGGGCCCGGGTCTGACTGTCGATCACGCCAAGTACGCGTAAGGCAGTCTCAGAATGTTTCACTTTGCGGTCCCCGTGCTCAGCCGCGGGGCGCCGTCAAAGACCGCAGGCGCTGGCCTTGTCACCTCGGTGACGGGGCCGGCTTAATCGCGCCGCGATGCTTGCATTGCGCGTAGCCTGCGCAGATGGTGTCCCAGCCCTGCTGGTGGCAGCCATCCTCCAAGACTCTCCCGCGCAGTTCTGGTGAGAGAGATGGTAAACCACTGGGGAATTCGTTCCCCGGCACGAAATGGAGTCAACACCGTGGCTTTAGGTCTCGAAGACAAGAAGGCAATTGTTGCTGAGGTCAGCGAAACCGCCAAGGGTGCTCTCTCCGTAGTCGCTGCCGACTCTCGTGGTGTAACTGTTGGTGCAATGACCGAATTGCGCAAACAGTGCCGCGAAGCGGGCGTCCAGCTGCGTGTTGTTCGCAACACTCTGGCTCGTCGTGCGCTGTCCGGTACCTCTTACGAGGTGCTGAACGAGTCCTTCGTCGGCCCGACTCTGCTTGCATTCTCCATGGAACACCCGGGCGCTGGCGCTCGTCTGTTCAAGGAATTTGCCAAGCAGGTCGAGGCGTTCGAAGTCAAGGCATTGGCCTACGAAGGCGAGTTCATCCCGGCGGCGAATATCGACCGTCTGGCATCTCTGCCGACCCGCGATGAAGCACTGTCCAAGCTGCTGTCTGTCATGAAGGAAGCTTCTGCAGGCAAGCTGGTCCGTACTATCGCAGCACTGCGCGATCAGAAGGAAGCCGAAGCCGCCGCGTAAGCAGCGCTTTGACCTCCTGGCTGTCTCGTGCAGCCTGAATCGATTTCCGTTTGACTGAGCATCTTTGCTCCGCAAAGTTTAGGATTGCTAAAATGGCACTGACCAAAGAAGACATCATCAACGCCGTCGCTGACATGACCGTCATGGAAGTGGCTGAGCTGATCGAAGCAATGGAAGAGAAGTTCGGCGTTTCTGCCGCTGCCGCCGTCGCTGCTGGCCCGGCTGCCGCTGAAGCTGTTGAAGAGCAGACCGAGTTCGACATCGTTCTGACTGCTGCTGGTGACAAGAAAGTCAACGTCATCAAGGCTGTTCGTGAACTGACTGGCCTGGGCCTGAAAGAAGCCAAGGCAGCTGTTGACGGCGCTCCGGCCACCCTGAAAGAAGGCGTGAGCAAGGAAGACGCAGAAGCAGCTAAGAAGAAGCTGGAAGAAGCTGGCGCGTCCGTGGAACTCAAGTAACTCGTGTTCCAGGCTGCGCACGCTGCGTAAGCTTCCTGGCTGGTGGCGGACTCCGCCACCAGCCTTTTTCTGTTGCAAGACGAATTATGACGGCGAGCCAGCCCGCAAGGGAGGCTTGCCGTCCGCGCCTGATGGACATCGCCGCGCCATCAGGTATGAGCCGACCACGCATCGGTCACCCAAGGTGAACAAGCTGGGGAATACAGATGGCTTACTCATACACTGAGAAAAAACGCATCCGCAAGGATTTTGGCAAACTGCCCCAAGTGATGGATGTGCCTTACCTGCTGGCCATCCAGCTTGATTCCTACCACGACTTTCTCCAGCAGGACAGGGCGCCAGAACAGCGCCTGGAAGTCGGCCTTCACGCTGCCTTCAAGTCCGTGTTCCCGATTGCCAGCTTCTCTGGCAACGCAGCGCTCGAGTATGTCAGCTACCGCTTCGGTACGCCGGCGTTCGACGTCAAGGAATGTCAGCTGCGCGGAGTCACTTACTCTGCACCGCTGCGCGTGAAAGTGCGCCTGATGATCTATGACAAGGAATCGTCGAACAAGGCGATCAAGGACATCAAGGAGCAGGAAGTCTACATGGGGGAAATCCCCCTGATGACAGAGAACGGTACCTTCGTCATCAATGGTACCGAACGTGTCATCGTGTCACAGCTGCACCGCTCGCCGGGTGTGTTCTTCGACCACGACAAGGGCAAGAGCCACTCGTCCGGCAAGCTGCTGTACTCCGCACGTGTGATTCCTTACCGCGGTTCCTGGTTGGACTTCGAGTTTGATCCGAAGGACAACGTCTACGTCCGTATCGACCGTCGTCGCAAGCTGCCGGCTTCCGTTCTGCTGCGTGCCATGGGCATGACCAGCGAAGAGATTCTCGGTACGTTCTTCGACACCACGATGTACCACATCGAGCGCAGCGGCTTCTCCGTTGAGCTGGTGCCGGCACGTCTGCGTGGCGAGACCGCCGCCTTCGACATCAAGGATGCCGACGGTAGCGTGATCGTGGAGGAAGGTCGTCGTATTACACAGAAGCACGTCCGTCAGATGGAAGCCTCCGGCCTCGAGCGTCTCGAAGTGCCGATGGACTACCTGTATGGCAAGGTGCTGGCCAAGGATCAGATCGATCCGGCCACTGGTGAGCTGGTCTGCGAAAGCAACAGCGAGATTACTCCGGAACTGCTGGAGAAGATGGCTCAGGCCAAGATCACCCAGTTCGAAGTCATCTACACCAACGACCTGGATTGCGGTCCGTTCGTGTCCGATACCCTGAAACTGGATACCACGCGTAACCAGCTCGAGGCGTTGGTCGAGATCTACCGCATGATGCGTCCGGGCGAGCCGCCCACCAAGGATGCAGCAGAGTCACTGTTCCAGAACCTGTTCTTCAGCGAAGACCGCTACGACCTGTCGGGCGTGGGCCGCATGAAGTTCAACCGTCGCCTGCGTCGCGAAAGCGATACCGGCAGCGGCGTGCTCGATCAGGACGATATCCTGACCGTCATGAAGGAGCTGATCAGCATCCGTAACGGCAATGGCGATGTCGATGACATCGACCACCTGGGTAACCGTCGTATTCGCTCTGTGGGCGAAATGGCGGAAAACCAGTTCCGTGTCGGCCTGGTCCGCGTCGAGCGTGCGGTCAAGGAGCGTCTGTCCATGGCCGAGAGCGAAGGTCTGATGCCGCAGGATCTCATCAACGCCAAGCCGGTTGCGGCGGCGGTGAAGGAATTCTTCGGTTCCAGCCAGCTCTCCCAGTTCATGGATCAGAACAACCCGCTGTCCGAAGTGACGCACAAGCGCCGTGTCTCCGCGCTTGGCCCGGGTGGTCTGACCCGTGAGCGCGCCGGCTTCGAAGTTCGTGACGTTCACGCCACGCACTACGGCCGTCTGTGCCCGATCGAGACGCCGGAAGGCCCGAACATCGGTCTGATCAACTCGCTGGCGACCTACTCCAAGACCAACAGCTATGGCTTCCTCGAGACGCCGTACCGCAAGGTCGTGGATTGTCAGGTCACCGACGATGTCGTCGATCTGTCCGCGATCGAGGAAGGCGATTTCATCATCGCCCAGGCCTCCGCGACCGTCGACGAGAACGGCCGTCTGGTCGACGACCTGGTTCAGGTTCGTCACCGTGGCGAGACCACCTTCATGGCGCCGGAAAAGGTCACCATGATGGACGTGTCTCCGCGTCAGGTCGTTTCTGTCGCTGCCGCACTGATCCCGTTCCTCGAGCACGATGATGCCAACCGCGCCTTGATGGGTGCGAACATGCAGCGTCAGGCCGTTCCGACTCTGAAGGCTGACAAGCCGCTGGTCGGTACCGGCATGGAGCGCTTCGTGGCGCGTGACTCCGGCGTCTGCGCCGTGGCACGTCGTGGTGGCGTCATCGATTCCGTCGATGCCAAGCGCATCGTCGTACGTGTGCGGGAAGAAGAGATCATCGGCGGTGAAGCCGGCGTTGATATCTACAACCTGACCAAGTACGTGCGCTCGAACCAGAATACCTGTCAGAACCAGCGCCCGATCGTGCGCCCTGGCGACGAAGTCGCCATCGGCGACATCCTGGCCGACGGCCCGTCCGTCGACATGGGTGATCTGGCCCTGGGTCAGAACATGCGTCTGGCGTTCATGCCCTGGAACGGCTTCAACTTCGAGGATTCCATCCTGTTCTCGGAGCGTGTGGTGCAGGAAGATCGCTTCACCACCATCCACATCCAGGAACTGACCTGTGTCGCGCGTGACACCAAGCTCGGGCCGGAAGAAATCACTTCCGATATCCCGAATGTCGGCGAATCCGCACTCTCCAAGCTGGATGAGTCCGGTGTCGTCTACATCGGTGCCGAGCTGAACCCGGGCGACATCCTGGTCGGCAAGGTCACGCCGAAGGGCGAGACCCAGCTGACGCCGGAAGAGAAGCTGTTGCGTGCCATCTTCGGCGAGAAGGCGTCCGACGTTAAGGACACCTCTCTGCGTGCCCCGACCGGCATGAAGGCTACCGTCATCGACGTTCAGGTCTTCACCCGTGACGGCGTCGAGAAGGATCAGCGTGCGCTCTCCATCGAGCAGATGCAGCTGGCCGAGGTCCGCAAGGACCTGCAGGAAACCTACCGCATCGCGGAAGAGGCGACCTTCGAGCGTATGCAGCGCAACCTGGTCGGTCAGGCCGTCAACGGTGGTCCGAAGCTCAAGAAGGGCGACGTGCTGACCGATGACTACCTGGAAGCACTGCCGCGCCAGGAGTGGTTCAAGCTGCGTCTGCAGGACGAGTCTCTCAACGAACTGCTGGCTCAGGCCGATGAGCAGCTCGAGATCCGTCGTCGCGAGATGGACGAGCGCTTCGAAGACAAGAAGCGCAAGCTCACCCAGGGTGATGATCTGGCACCGGGCGTGCTCAAGATCGTCAAGGTGTACGTCGCCGTGAAGCGTCGTATCCAGCCGGGTGACAAGATGGCCGGTCGTCACGGTAACAAGGGTGTCATCTCCGCGATCATGCCGGTCGAAGACATGCCGTTCGATGGCAATGGCGAGTCGGTTGACGTCGTGCTGAACCCGCTGGGTGTACCGTCGCGCATGAACGTCGGTCAGATCCTTGAGACCCACCTCGGCATGGCCGCGCGTGGTCTGGGCGTGAAGATCGAGCACATGCTACGCGAAGAGCGTGCCGAGCAGGTCAAGCAGATCCGCGAATTCCTCGACAAGGTGTACAACACCGTCGGCGGTCGCCAGGAAGACCTCTCCGTGCTCAGCGATGATGAAATCATCACCATGGCGCACAACCTGAAGAAGGGCGTGCCGATGGCAACGCCGGTCTTCGATGGCGCCAAGGAACACGAGATCAAGCAGTTGCTCACGCTGGCCGGTATCCCTGATTCCGGACAGATGGACCTCTACGATGGCCGCACCGGCGAGAAGTTCGATCGCAAGGTGACCGTCGGTTACATGTACATGCTCAAGCTCAACCACCTGGTGGATGACAAGATGCATGCGCGTTCGACCGGCTCCTACTCCCTCGTCACGCAGCAGCCGCTGGGTGGTAAGGCGCAGTTTGGTGGTCAGCGCTTCGGTGAGATGGAGGTCTGGGCCCTCGAGGCGTACGGCGCTGCCTACACCCTCCAGGAGATGCTCACGGTCAAGTCCGATGACGTGGAAGGCCGTACCAAGATGTACAAGAGCATCGTAGATGGCGATCACACCATGCAGGCGGGCATGCCCGAATCCTTCAACGTGCTGGTGAAGGAAATCCGCTCGCTGGGTATCGACATGGAGCTGGAAGGCTGACGCCGAAAAGCCACAAGTATTGACGGTCCGCAAAGCCTGGTGTCAGCAGCCAGGCTTTGCCCATGACAACTCCGCAACGGAGCGACCCATGAAAGATTTGGTGAAAGTTCTCAAATCGCAGGCGCAGTCCGAAGAATTCGACGCCATCAAGATTACCCTGGCGTCTCCGGACATGATTCGCTCGTGGTCTTTTGGTGAAGTGAAGAAGCCTGAAACCATCAACTACCGGACATTCAAGCCGGAACGTGATGGTCTTTTCTGTGCCAAGATCTTTGGCCCGGTGAAGGACTACGAGTGCCTGTGTGGCAAGTACAAGCGGATGAAGCATCGCGGCATCATCTGTGAGAAGTGTGGCGTTGAAGTGACCAAGGCGGCAGTGCGTCGTGAGCGTATGGCTCACATCGAACTGGCGAGCCCGGTCGCGCATATCTGGTTCCTGAAGTCTCTGCCGTCCCGTATCGGCATGCTGCTCGACATGACTCTGCGTGATATCGAGCGCGTGCTGTACTTCGAAAGCTTCGTGGTCATCGATCCGGGCATGACGACCCTCGAGAAGGGTCATCTGCTCAACGATGAGCAGTACTTCGAAGCGCTGGAAGAATTCGGTGATGATTTCGACGCCCGCATGGGTGCCGAAGCCATCAAGGCGCTGCTCGAGGACATCGAGCTGGAAGAAGAGGTCGAGCGCCTGCGTGAAGAGATTCCGCAGACCAACTCCGAGACCAAGATCAAGAAGCTGTCCAAGCGCCTCAAGCTGCTGGAAGCCTTCTACTATTCCGGCAACAAGCCGGGCTGGATGATCATGGAAGTGCTGCCAGTGCTGCCGCCGGACCTGCGTCCGCTGGTACCGCTGGACGGCGGCCGCTTCGCGACCTCGGATCTGAACGATCTGTATCGTCGTGTGATCAACCGCAACAACCGCCTCAAGCGTCTGCTCGACCTCAATGCGCCGGACATCATCGTGCGCAACGAGAAGCGCATGCTGCAGGAATCCGTGGATGCACTGCTCGACAATGGTCGTCGCGGTCGCGCCATCACCGGTTCCAACAAGCGTCCGCTGAAGTCGCTGGCCGACATGATCAAGGGCAAGCAGGGTCGTTTCCGTCAGAACCTGCTGGGCAAGCGTGTCGACTACTCCGGTCGTTCCGTCATCACCGTCGGCCCGACCCTGCGTCTGCACCAGTGTGGTCTGCCGAAGAAGATGGCGCTTGAGCTGTTCAAGCCGTTCATCTACGCCAAGCTGCAGGCCTCCGGTCACGCCAGCACCATCAAGGCCGCCAAGAAGATGGTCGAGCGCGAAGCCCCGGAAGTCTGGGATTTCCTCGCCGACGTCATCCGCGAGCACCCGGTGCTGCTGAACCGTGCCCCGACTCTGCACCGTCTGGGTATCCAGGCGTTCGAGCCGCTGCTGATCGAAGGCAAGGCCATCCAACTGCACCCGCTGGTCTGCGCTGCGTACAACGCCGACTTTGATGGTGACCAGATGGCTGTCCACGTACCGCTGACGCTGGAAGCCCAGCTGGAAGCGCGTGCGTTGATGATGTCGACCAACAACGTGCTGTCGCCGGCCAACGGCGAGCCGATCATCGTGCCGTCCCAGGACGTCGTGCTGGGTCTGTACTACATGACCCGCGAGAAGATCGGTGCCAAGGGTGAGGGCATGGCCTTCGCGAACCTGGGTGAAGTCGAGCGTGCCTTCGGTACGCACAGCGCTCACCTGCACGCGATGGTCAAGGTCCGTCTGACCGAGACGCTCAAGGACGAAGAGTCCGGCGAGCTGTACGAGAAGACGTCCCTGCACGACACCACCATCGGTCGCGCACTGCTGTTCCGCATTCTGCCGAAGGGCATGCCGTTCGAGCTGATCAACCAGGTGATGAAGAAGAAAGCCATCTCCGGTCTGATCAACGAGGCGTACCGTCGTGTCGGTCTGAAGGACACCGTCATCTTCGCTGACCAGCTGATGTACACCGGCTTCCGTCTCGCGACCTGGTCCGGCGCCTCCATCGGCGTCAACGACTTCGTCATCCCGGACGCGAAGAAGGTCATCATCGACGCGGCCGAAGACGAAGTGAAAGAGATCGAAGACCAGTTCTCCTCCGGTCTCGTGACCGCGGGCGAGAAGTACAACAAGGTCATCGATATCTGGGCGCGTGCCAACGACCGTGTCGCCAAGGAGATGATGGCAGGTATCTCGAAAGAGACCGTCGTCAACTGGAAAGGCGAAGTGGTCAATGACGAAGACGGCAATCCGATGGAGCAGGACTCCTTCAACAGCGTCTTCATCATGGCCGACTCCGGTGCGCGTGGTTCCGCCGCACAGATTCGTCAGCTGGCTGGTATGCGTGGCCTGATGGCCAAGCCGGATGGCTCGATCATCGAGACGCCGATCACCGCCAACTTCCGTGAAGGTCTGAACGTACTCCAGTACTTCATCTCCACGCACGGTGCCCGTAAGGGTCTGGCGGATACGGCACTGAAGACCGCCAACTCCGGTTACCTGACCCGTCGTCTGGTCGATGTTGCCCAGGATCTGGTCATCACCGAAGCGGATTGCGGCACTCAGGAAGGTCTGATTCTGCACCCGGTCATCGAAGGCGGCGACATCATCGTCCCGCTGTCCCAGCGTGTGCTGGGTCGTGTCGTGGCGCAGGACGTGGTCGATCCGGTCTCTGATGAGGTCCTGATCGCACGCGGCACGCTGCTCGACGAAGCCTGGTGTGCACAGCTCGATACCATGGGCGTCGATGAGATCATCGTGCGTACCACCATCGGTTGTGAAACCGTGCACGGTGTCTGCTCGGCCTGTTACGGTCGTGACCTGGCGCGTGGCCATCAGGTCAACGTCGGTGAAGCCATCGGTGTCATTGCGGCACAGTCCATCGGTGAGCCGGGTACCCAGCTGACCATGCGTACCTTCCACATCGGTGGTGCCGCTTCGCGGGCATCTGCCGTGGATAGCGTCCAGGTCAAGCATGGTGGCAGCGTACGTCTGCACAACATCAAGTCGGTTGAGCGTGCCGATGGCAAGCTGATTGTCGTCTCGCGTTCCAGTGCACTGGCCGTGGCCGATGCGCAAGGCCGTGAGCGCGAATTCTACAAGCTGCCGTACGGTGCTGAACTGTCCGTGCGCGATGGCGACTCGGTCTCTTCCGGTCAGTCCGTGGCGAAGTGGGATCCGCACACCCACCCGATCGTCGCGGAAGTTGCGGGTCAGGTGCAGTTCACGGATATGGAAGATGGCCAGACCATCAACCGTACCACCGATGAAATGACCGGCCTGTCCTCCATCGAGATCATCGAGAGCGCTTCACGTCCGTCCGCGGCACGTGACAAGCGTCCGATGATCATGCTGGTAGACGGTAGCGGCAAGCACGTGACACTGCCGGGCTCCAACACGCCGGTCCAGTACCTGCTGCCGGGCAATGCCGTGGTGTCCGCCGAGAATGGCGCAGCCGTCGGCGTGGGTGACGTCATCGCACGTATCCCGATGGAAGCGTCCGGTAACAAGGACATCACCGGTGGTCTGCCGCGCGTTGCCGACCTGTTCGAAGCACGTCGTCCGAAAGAGCCGGCCATCCTGGCCGAGATCTCCGGTACCGTGACCTTCGGCAAGGAAACCAAGGGCAAGCGTCGTCTGACCATCACTCCGGCGGAAGGCGATCCGTTCGAGCTTCTGATTCCGAAGTGGCGTCAGATCAGCGTGTTCGAAGGTGAGACGGTCGAGAAGGGTGAGGTCATCTCCGATGGCCCGAGCAACCCGCACGATATCCTGCGTCTGCTCGGCGTCGCGGAAATGACCAAGTACATCACCACCGAAGTCCAGGAGGTCTATCGCCTCCAGGGTGTCGGCATCAACGACAAGCACATCGAAGTGATCGTGCGTCAGATGCTGCGCAAGGTGGAGATTACCGACTCTGGTGATTCCACCTTCATCACGGGCGACCAGGTGGAATACGCCCGTGTCGTCGAAGAAAACATGCGACTCGAGGCGGACGGCAAGTTCCCGGCCAAGTTCGATCGCATCCTGCTCGGTATCACCAAGGCGAGCCTGGCAACTGAATCGTTCATCTCCGCGGCGTCCTTCCAGGAAACCACGCGAGTTCTGACCGAGGCATCTGTCACCGGCAAGCGCGATTATCTCCGTGGTCTGAAGGAGAACGTCGTGGTCGGTCGCCTGATTCCTGCGGGTACTGGCCTGGCCTATCACGACGAGCGTCGCCGCCGTCGCGATGGCCTGCCGCTCGCACCGGCCCCGTCGGCACAGGACGTCGAGCAGGAGCTGGGTGCCCAGCTGACTGCGCTAGACGCGGACGACGACGACCTCTGAGGTCTTGAGCCCCGCCGTCTCTGACGGCGGGGTTGACGCCCTTGTGGCCCAAGCCCTAGAATATGCAGCCTTTAACAATAGGGCGGGTGAATCCTGTCCTGTCGTTGGAAGGCAGTACAACCCATTGGAGCAAGCAAATGGCAACCGTTAACCAGCTCGTGCGCAAGCCGCGCAAGCGTCAGGCGTCCAAGAGCGACGTCCCTGCGCTGCAGGCATGTCCGCAGAAGCGTGGCGTGTGTACCCGTGTATACACTACTACCCCGAAGAAGCCGAACTCCGCACTCCGTAAGGTTTGCCGTGTTCGTCTGACCAACGGCTTCGAAGTTTCTTCGTACATCGGCGGTGAAGGTCACAACCTTCAGGAACACTCTGTTGTTCTGATCCGTGGCGGTCGTGTGAAGGATTTGCCGGGTGTCCGTTACCACACCGTTCGTGGTGCACTGGATACCTCTGGCGTTCAAGGTCGTAAGCAAGGTCGTTCCAAGTACGGCGCCAAGCGTCCGAAGGCGTAATTCAAAGTTTAATATCGGTCTGATAAGAGTAAGGTCGGGCGTCGCGTCCAACGCGAGGCGTCCCGGGTTTACCTGAAGGACCCTTCTACTGAGGGCTTATCATGCCTAGAAGACGTGTAGCAGCTAAGCGCGAAATCCTGCCGGATCCGAAGTTCGGAAGCGAGCGCCTGGCCAAGTTCATGAACCACCTGATGATCAGCGGCAAGAAGTCTGCAGCTGAGCGCATCGTTTACGGTGCTCTCGATCGTGTTGCCGAACGCTCCAATGACGAGCCGC
Organism: Cobetia sp. SIMBA_158; assembly: GCF_046566945.1. Taxonomy (NCBI): domain Bacteria; kingdom Pseudomonadati; phylum Pseudomonadota; class Gammaproteobacteria; order Oceanospirillales; family Halomonadaceae; genus Cobetia; species Cobetia sp. SIMBA_158. The sequence goes on along the minus strand of NZ_JAWJYL010000012.1, from coordinate 92,435 downwards.
TGGACCTCTTCGACAAGGCGCTGGAAGCCATCCAGCCGATGGTCGAAGTGAAGTCCCGTCGTGTTGGTGGTGCAACCTACCAGGTGCCGGTTGAAGTTCGTCCTTCCCGTCGTCAGGCACTGGCCATGCGTTGGCTGGTGGACGCTGCGCGCAAGCGCGGCGAAAAGACCATGGTGCAGCGCCTCTCTGGCGAGATCCTGGATGCCGCTGAAGGCAAGGGTTCTGCTGTGAAGAAGCGTGAAGACGTGCACCGCATGGCAGAAGCCAACAAGGCCTTCTCCCACTACCGCTTCTAAACAACGGGGATACTCACCGTGGCACGCAAGACTCCACTTAAGCGTTACCGCAACATCGGTATCTGTGCCCACGTCGACGCCGGTAAGACTACCACTACCGAGCGCGTCCTGTTCTATACCGGCCTGTCTCACAAGGTCGGCGAAGTCCACGATGGTGCTGCCACCATGGACTGGATGGAGCAGGAACAGGAGCGTGGCATCACGATAACCTCTGCGGCAACCACCTGCTTCTGGCAGGGCATGAGCAAGCAGTTCGACGAGCACCGTATCAACATCATCGATACTCCGGGGCACGTTGACTTCACTGTTGAAGTCGAGCGTTCACTGCGTGTTCTCGATGGTGCGGTCGTGGTGCTGTGTGCTTCTTCCGGTGTCCAGCCGCAGACAGAGACTGTCTGGCGTCAGGCCAACCGTTACGAAGTTCCGCGCATGATCTTCGTCAACAAGATGGACCGTGCTGGCGCGGACTTCTTCATGGTCGTCGAGCAGGTGCGCAAGCGCCTGGGCGCGAACGCCGTCCCGATCCAGATCAACTGGGGTGCGGAAGACGAGTTCAAGGGCGTCATCGACCTGATCAAGATGAAGGCCATTGTCTGGGACGAAGACAACCACGGCATGAACTACGAGCTGATCGACATTCCGGCCGAGCTGCAAGATACAGCTGCCGAATGGCGTGAACACATGCTCGAGTCTGCTGCTGAAGCGTCCGAAGAGCTGATGGACAAGTACCTTGAAGAAGGCGAGCTGTCCGAGGAAGAAGTCAAGGCTGCGCTGCGTCAGCGTACCCTGGCCAACGAAATCTGCCTCGTGACCTGTGGTTCTGCCTTCAAGAACAAGGGTGTCCAGGCAGTTCTGGATGCGGTCATCGAGTACATGCCGTCTCCGCTTGAAGTCAAGGCCATCGAAGGTGAGCTTGACGACAAGGACGGCACCATCGAGACCCGCGAAGCTGACGACAAGGCTCCGTTCGCGGCGCTGGCGTTCAAGATCGCGACCGATCCGTTCGTGGGTACCCTGACCTTCATTCGCGTCTACTCGGGCGTGCTGAAGTCTGGTGATGGTGTCTTCAACTCCGTCAAGAGCAAGAAGGAGCGCGTCGGTCGTATCGTCCAGATGCACTCCAACTCTCGTGAGGAGATCAAGGAAGTGTATGCTGGCGATATCGCGGCATGCATCGGTCTGAAAGACGTGACCACCGGTGACACCCTGTGTGACCCGGATCACAAGATCGTCCTTGAGCGCATGGAATTCCCGGAGCCGGTGATTTCCGTTGCCGTCGAGCCGAAGTCCAAGGCTGACCAGGAAAAGATGGGTATCGCACTGGGCAAGCTGGCCCAGGAAGATCCGTCCTTCCGCGTCGAGACCGACGAAGAGTCTGGCCAGACCATCATCTCCGGTATGGGTGAGCTTCACCTGGACATCCTCGTCGACCGCATGCGTCGCGAGTTCAATGTCGAGGCGAACATCGGCAAGCCGCAGGTGGCTTACCGTGAGACCATTCGTACCAAGGTCGAGCAGGAAGGCAAGTTCGTTCGTCAGTCCGGTGGTCGTGGTCAGTTCGGTCACGTCTGGGTCCGCATTGAGCCTCTGACTGCAGAGGACAAGGGCGACGACGAAGAAATGACCTTCAAGTTCGTGTCCGAAATCGTCGGTGGTGCTGTTCCGAAGGAATACGTGCCGGCCGTCGAGAAGGGCGCCGCTGAGCAGCTCAAGAATGGTGTCATCGCCGGTTATCCGATGATCGACGTCAAGGTCACGCTGTTCGATGGTTCCTACCACGACGTCGACTCCAACGAGACTGCGTTCAAGGTCGCCTCTTCCATGGCGATCAAGGCCGGTGCCCCGAAAGCGGGTGCAGTGCTGCTTGAGCCGCTCATGAAAGTCGAAGTCGTAACCCCTGAAGATTTCATGGGTGACGTCATGGGCGACCTGAACCGTCGTCGTGGTCTCGTTCAGGGCATGGATGACTCTTCCACAGGCAAGATCATCAATGCACTGGTGCCGCTGGGTGAGATGTTCGGTTATGCGACCGACCTGCGCTCACAGACCCAGGGCCGCGCAAGCTACTCCATGGAGTTTGCGAAATACGACGAAGCGCCGAACAGCATCGTCGAAGCCGTCATCAACCAGAAGTAACCGATTAGCTAACGAAAGAGGTTATAGCAGTGGCTAAGGAAAAATTTGAGCGTTCGAAGCCGCACGTCAACGTCGGCACCATTGGTCACGTCGATCACGGCAAGACCACTCTGACTGCGGCACTGACTCGTGTCTCTGCAGAAGTTTTCGGTGGTGACGCGCGTGCGTTTGACTCCATCGATAACGCCCCGGAAGAGCGTGAGCGTGGTATCACCATCTCCACCGCTCACGTGGAATATCAGTCCGAAGAGCGCCACTACGCGCACGTCGACTGCCCGGGTCACGCCGACTACGTCAAGAACATGATCACCGGTGCTGCCCAGATGGACGGCGCTATCCTGGTCTGTTCCGCTGCTGACGGCCCGATGCCGCAGACTCGCGAGCACATCCTGCTGTCCCGTCAGGTCGGCGTTCCGTTCATCGTTGTCTTCCTGAACAAGGCTGACATGGTCGATGACGAAGAACTGCTCGAGCTGGTCGAGATGGAAGTTCGTGAACTCCTGAGTGAGTACGACTTCCCGGGCGACGACACTCCGATCATCATCGGCTCTGCCCTGATGGCTCTGGAAGGCAAGGACGACAACGGCATGGGTACTACCGCCGTTGCCAACCTGATCAAGGCCCTGGATGCGTACATCCCGGAGCCGGAGCGTGCTATCGACCAGCCGTTCCTGATGCCGATCGAAGACGTCTTCTCCATCTCTGGCCGCGGTACCGTTGTTACTGGCCGTATCGAGCGTGGTCTGGTCAAGACTGGCGAAGAGATCGAGATCATCGGCGTGCGTGACACCACCAAGACTACCGTTACCGGTGTCGAGATGTTCCGCAAGCTGCTGGACGAAGGTCGTGCTGGCGAAAACGTCGGCGCCCTGCTGCGCGGCACCAAGCGTGATGACGTCGAGCGTGGCCAGGTTCTGGCCAAGCCGGGCTCCATCAAGCCGCACACCAAGTTCGAAGCCGAAGTCTACGTCCTGTCCAAGGAAGAAGGCGGTCGTCACACTCCGTTCTTCAAAGGCTATCGTCCGCAGTTCTACTTCCGTACCACTGACATCACTGGTACCTGTGAGCTGCCGGAAGGCGTCGAGATGGTCATGCCGGGCGACAACGTCCAGATGGTCGTGTCTCTGATCGCTCCGATCGCCATGGAAGATGGTCTGCGTTTCGCTATCCGTGAAGGCGGTCGTACCGTCGGCGCTGGCGTCGTGGCCAAAATCGTCGAGTAAGGTTCTCCTTACCTGACACAGAAGGGGGCCCTGATGGGCCCCCTTTTCTCGCATGTTTGACACCTGATGTCAGTCTGCCTATAATGCGCATCCTTTGAATGCGTGGGTGACGGCCTACGCCGTCGACATCCATTGGAGTTTTGGGCAATGCAAAACCAGAAGATTCGCATCCGGTTGAAAGCATTCGACCACCGTCTGATCGACCAGTCCTCTGCAGAGATCGTTGAAACTGCAAAGCGTACCGGTGCTCAGGTTCGTGGCCCGATCCCGCTGCCGACCCGTCGCGAGCGTTACACCATCCTGGTCTCTCCGCACGTCAACAAGGACGCGCGTGACCAGTATGAGATTCGTACCCACAAGCGCGTTCTCGACATCGTCGAGCCGACAGAGAAGACTGTCGACGCGCTGATGAAGCTTGACCTGGCTGCCGGTGTGGACGTCCAGATCAAGGTTGACTGATACCTCACTAGTCACTGCGGCCCAGCGCTCTCACTGATAGAGCAGCAGCCGCCACGCCGGGATGGCGTCATACAATGTGCTAGTGGAATGCTCTGGAAAGGGCAGCCATAGCGGGTGACAGCCCCGTACACTAAAGGAGACTGAACATGTCTATCGGTTTAGTCGGTAAGAAGGCCGGGATGACCCGTGTCTTCACCGAAGCTGGCGCCTCTGTGCCGGTTACCGTGATTGAAGTTGAGCCGAACCGCATCGTGACCATCAAGTCTCTCGAGACTGACGGCTACAATGCTATTCAGGTGACAACTGGCTCTCGTAAAGCCAAGCACCTCACCAAGGCAACTGCTGGTCAGTATGCCAAGGCGGGTGTTGAGGCTGGCCGTACCCTGATGGAATTCCGCCTGAACGAAGGCGACGAAGCTCCTGCAGTGGGCGGCGAACTCACCGTATCCCTCTTTGAAGCTGGTCAAAAGATTGACGTGACCGGCACCTCCAAGGGTAAAGGTTTCCAGGGCGCAGTTAAGCGCTGGAACTTCCGCACCCAAGACGCTACCCACGGTAACTCACTGTCGCACCGCGCGCCGGGTTCCATCGGTAACTGTCAGACCCCGGGCCGCGTCTTCAAAGGTAAGAAGATGGCTGGCCAGATGGGCAACGTCCGTTCCACCGTCCAGAGCCTGGAAGTGGTCCGCGTCGACGCTGAACGCAATCTTCTGCTGGTCAAGGGTGCCGTTCCAGGTGCTCCGGGCGGCGAAGTGATCGTGCGTTCCGCTGTGAAAGCTCGCTGAGGGGAATTAACCGATGAATCTTAATCTTGCAGGTGCAGGCGGCGCAGTAGACGTCTCCGATGCCACCTTTGGTAAGGACTTCAACGAGGCTCTGGTTCACCAGGTCGTCACCGCCTATCTGGCTGGTGCACGTCAAGGTACCGTGGCTCAGAAGACCCGTTCTGACGTGTCCGGCGGTGGCAAGAAGCCGTGGCGTCAGAAAGGTACTGGTCGTGCACGTGCCGGTACCATCCGTTCCCCGCTGTGGCGTTCTGGCGGTGTGACCTTTGCAGCGCGTCCTCAGGACCACTCGCACAAGGTCAACCGCAAGATGTATCGCGCTGCCATGCGTTCCATCCTGTCCGAGCTGGTCCGTCAGGATCGCCTGGTCGCGGTCGATGCTATCAGCGTCGAAGCTCCGAAGACCAAGCTGCTGATCGCCAAGCTCCAGGAACTGGGCCTTGAGAAAGCGCTGATCGTCACTGAAGAGCAGGACGTCAACCTGTACCTGGCCGCGCGCAACATCCCGTATGTTGACGTCGTCAATGTCGCTGGCGCTGACCCGGTCAGCCTCGTCGGTTACGACAAGGTGCTGATGACTGTCGCTGCCCTGCGCAAGTTCGAGGAGAACCTGGGATGAATCAGGAACGCGTATTCAAGGTCCTGCTTGGTCCTCACATGACCGAGAAGGCCGCGGTCGCTGCCGAGAACAACCAGTACGTGTTCAAGGTTGCCAGCGACGCGACAAAGCCCGAAATCAAGAAAGCCGTCGAAGCGCTGTTTGGTAAGAAAGTCGATCGTGTTCAGGTTCTGAACATGAAAGGCAAGACCAAGCGCACCGCTCGCGGTGTTGGTCGTCGCGCTGGTTATCGCAAGGCCTATGTAACTCTGGCCGCCGGCGAGACCATCGAAGACTTCTCTGGCGCCGAGTAAGGCAGGAGTACGGAACATGGCAATTGTTAAGACAAAACCTACCTCCGCCGGTCGCCGCCACCTGGTAAAGGTCGTCAATGACGAACTTTTCAAAGGTCGCGCGTACGCTCCGCTGCTTGAAAAGCAGTCAAAGTCCGGTGGTCGTAACAATAATGGTCGCATCACTACTCGCCACATCGGCGGTGGTCATCGTCACCATTACCGTCTGGTCGATTTCAAGCGTAACAAGGATGGCATTCCGGCCATCGTTGAGCGTCTGGAGTACGATCCGAACCGTAGCGCGAACATCGCGCTGGTGAAGTACCTTGACGGCGAACGTCGCTACATCATTGCACCGAAAGGTGTCTCTGCTGGCGATCGTCTCGAGTCTGGTGTTAACGCACCGATCAAGAAAGGCAACGCTCTGCCGCTGCGCAATGTCCCGGTGGGTTCCACCGTTCACTGTGTAGAGCTGAAGCCAGGCAAGGGCGCCCAGATCGCTCGTAGTGCAGGTACCAGTGCCCAGGTCGTGGCACGTGACGGTAACTACACCACGCTGCGTCTGCGCTCTGGCGAGATGCGTAAGGTGCTGTCCGAATGCCGTGCAACTCTCGGCGAAGTGGGCAACTCCGAGCACAGCCTCCGTCAACTGGGCAAGGCCGGTGCTAAGCGTTGGAGAGGCGTGCGCCCGACTGTTCGCGGTGTCGCGATGAACCCGGTCGATCACCCGCATGGTGGTGGTGAAGGTCGTACCTCTGGTGGCCGTCACCCGGTCAGCCCGTGGGGCGTCCCGACCAAGGGTCACAAGACTCGCAAGAACAAGCGCACCGATAAGCTTATCGTCCGTCGCCGCAAGGCCAAGTAACAGATATTGAGGGGTAACGGCTGTGCCACGTTCACTGAAGAAAGGTCCTTTTATTGACCTTCATCTGCTGAAGAAGGTTGAGACAGCAGTGGAAAAGAACGACCGCAAACCGATCAAGACCTGGTCGCGTCGTTCCATGATCCTGCCGAACATGGTCGGGCTCACCATTGCCGTCCATAACGGTCGCCAGCATGTCCCGGTTCTCGTTTCTGAGGAAATGGTCGGTCACAAGCTCGGCGAGTTTGCTGCCACCCGCACATACCGCGGGCACGCTGCAGATAAAAAAGCCAAACGGTAAGCCAGAGAGGATTTAAGAGATGGAAGTAGCTGCTAAGCTGCGCGGCGCTCGTTTATCCGCCCAGAAGGCCCGTTTGGTGGCTGACCAGGTGCGCGGTAAGCCGGTCGCCGAGGCGCTGAATCTGCTCGCTTTCTCACCGAAGAAGGCCGCGAAGATTGTTCGCAAGGTTCTGCAGTCCGCGATCGCGAATGCGGAAGAAAACAACGGCATGGACATTGACGAGCTTCGCGTCTCGACTATCTGTGTCGACGAGGGCATGACGCTCAAGCGCATCCAGCCACGTGCCAAAGGCCGTGCGGATCGTATCTTGAAGCGCACTTGTCATATCACCGTCAAGGTAGCCGAGAAGTAGGAGACGACCAATGGGTCAGAAAGTTAATCCGACAGGTTTCCGACTGGGTATTGTCAAGGATCATACCTCTGTCTGGTACGCCGAAGGCGCTACCTATGCCGACAAACTGAACAACGATCTGCAGGTGCGTGGATTCCTGGAAGAGCGTCTGAAAAGCGCTTCCGTGAGCCGCATCAGCATCGAGCGTCCGGCAAACAACGCCCGTATTACCATTCACACCGCCCGTCCGGGTATCGTGATCGGTAAGAAAGGTGAAGATGTCGACCGCCTTCGTCGTGAAGTTTCCGAGATGATGGGCGTTCCCGTCCACATCAACATCGAGGAGATTCGCAAGCCGGAACTCGATGCCAAGCTGGTTGCTGCCAATGTGGCAGGTCAGCTCGAGCGTCGTGTCATGTTCCGTCGTGCGATGAAGCGTGCTGTGCAGAACGCAATGCGTCTGGGCGCCAAGGGCATCAAGATTCAGCTCTCTGGTCGTCTCGGCGGTGCCGAAATCGCCCGTACCGAATGGTACCGCGAAGGCCGCGTTCCGCTTCACACCCTGCGTGCTGACATTGATTACTCCACCTTCGAAGCTCACACCACCTACGGCATCATTGGTGTCAAGGTCTGGATCTTCAAAGGCGAGATCCTCGGTGGCATCGAAGAGGTGCGAGCCAAGGCGAAGCAGCCCGCGTCCGCACCCAAGAAGAAAGGCAAGTAAGGGGGTAATCGATGTTACAGCCCAAGCGTATGAAATTCCGCAAGATGCAGAAAGGTCGCAACCGTGGCCTGGCGCATCGCGGAAGCAAGGTAAGCTTTGGTGAGTTTGGCCTGAAAGCCACCGGCCGTGGTCGTATCACCGCTCGTCAGATCGAAGCTGGCCGTCGTGCCATCACTCGTCACGTCAAGCGTGGCGGTAAGATCTGGATCCGTGTCTTCCCAGACAAGCCGATCTCCAACAAGCCGTTGGAAGTTCGTATGGGTAAAGGTAAGGGTTCTGTCGAGTACTGGGTCGCTCAGATCCAGCCCGGCAAGGTCCTCTACGAGATCGAAGGTGTATCCGAAGAGCTGGCCCGTGAAGCATTTAGCCTGGCCGCTATGAAGATGCCGATCTCCACCACCTTTGTTAAGCGGACGGTGATGTGATGAAAGCCCAAGAACTCCGTGAAAAGTCAGTCGAGGCGCTCCAGGAGCAGTTGTTCGAACTGCTGCGTGAGCAATTCAATCTGCGCATGCAGAAGGCAACAGGCCAGCTGAGCCAGGTTCACCTGCTCAAGCAGACTCGTCGCCAAATTGCTCAGGTTAAGACTGTGCTCAACCAGAAGTCAGGTGAGTAAAATGGCCGAAGAAACTAAAGCACGCACACTCACCGGCAAGGTGGTGAGTGACAAGATGGAAAAATCCATCGTTGTCATGGTCGAGCGCCGTGAGCGTCACCCGATCTATGGCAAGTACCTGAGACGCTCCACCAAGCTGCACGCCCATGATGAGGCGAATCAGGCTCGGATCGGTGACACCGTCTCTATCGCCGAGACTCGTCCGCTGTCCAAGAAGAAAGCCTGGACCCTGGTCGAGGTGGTTGAACAGGCCAAGGGTTAATCCCTAGGCCAGTTCCCACCAGGCAGTCAGATTAGGTTTGGAGAAAACCGATGATTCAGACTCAGACAATGCTGGATGTCGCCGACAACAGTGGCGCGCGCCGGGTGCAATGCATCAAGGTGCTGGGTGGTTCACACCGCCGTTACGCTCGTGTTGGAGACATCATCAAGGTCACCGTCAAAGAAGCTATCCCGCGTGGCAAGGTCAAGAAAGGCCAGGTCATGAAGGCAGTGGTCGTTCGTACCAAAGCCGGTGTCCGTCGTAATGACGGTTCCGTGATCCGCTTCGACGGTAATGCGGCCGTTCTGTTGAACAACACCAACGAACAGCCGATCGGTACCCGTATCTTCGGCCCGGTTACCCGTGAACTTCGCAGTGAGAAGTTCATGAAGATCATTTCCCTGGCGCCCGAAGTGCTGTAAGGAGCGGAAGCGGATATGCAAAAGATCAAACGTGACGATGAAGTCATCGTCATCGCCGGGAAGGACAAGGGCAAGCGCGGTACCATCAGCAAGGTGCTGAAAGGTGAGCGTCTGCTCGTGTCCGGTGTGAATATGATCAAGCGTCACACCAAGCCCAACCCGATGCTGGGCACCCAGGGGGGTATCGTCGAGCGCGAGGCTCCGATTCACGCGTCCAACGTGGCCATCTTCAACCAGGAGACCGGCAAGGCGGATCGTGTCGGAATCCAGGTACAGGAAGACGGTACTAAGGTACGCATCTTTAAGTCGACTCAGAAGCTGATCGACGCCTAACGCGAGTCGGGTACAACATGGCGAACTTGAAAGAACGTTATCAGAACGAAGTGGCCGCCCAGCTTAAAGAGCAGTTCGGCTACGCCAATGTGATGCAGGTTCCCCGCATCACCAAGGTGACCCTGAACATGGGTATCGGTGAAGCCACCGCTGACAAGAAGCTGATCGACAACGCGTTTGCCGATCTCCAGATGCTTTCTGGTCAGAAGCCCATCGTCACCAAGGCACGCAAGTCCATCGCTGGCTTCAAAGTCCGCGAAGGATGGCCGATCGGTGTTAAGGTGACCCTGCGCAGCGATCGTATGTGGGACTTCCTGGACCGTCTCGTGAACGTGGCTATCCCGCGCGTTCGTGACTTCCGTGGTCTGAACCCGAAGTCCTTCGATGGCCGTGGAAACTACTCCATGGGTGTGCGTGAGCAGATCATCTTCCCGGAGATCGAGTATGATAAGATCGACCGGATTCGTGGCCTGGACATCACCATCACCACTAGCGCCAACACCGATGATGAAGGTCGTGCGTTGCTGGGCGCGCTGAACTTCCCGTTCAAGAAATAAGGGTGGATCATGGCAAAGAAAAGCATGGTTGAGCGCGAGCTCAAGCGCACCAAGCTGGTCGCTAAGTACGCCGCCAAACGCGACGCACTGAAGACCATCATCAACGACGTCAACGCTTCTGAAGAAGAGCGCTTCGACGCACAGCTGAAGCTGCAGCAGCTGCCGCGTGATGCCAGCCCGGTCCGTCAGCGTAACCGCTGCCGTATCACTGGCCGTCCGCACGGCTACTACAACAAGTTCGGCCTGAGCCGCAACAAGCTGCGTGAAGCCGCTATGCGTGGTGACGTGCCTGGTCTGACCAAGTCCAGCTGGTAACACCACTGCAAGAATTCAGGAGCGCAACGTAAATGAGCATGCAAGACACTCTGGCGGATATGTTCACTCGTATCCGCAATGCGCAGATGGCCACCAAGGAGACGGTTACCATGCCGTCTTCCAAGCTCAAGGTTGAAGTGGCCCGCGTATTGAAGGAAGAGGGTTATATTTCCGAGTTTGCCGTCGCAGAAGGCGCCAAGCCGGAACTGACCGTGACCCTCAAGTACTTCGAAGGCAAGTCGGTTATCGAGAGCATCAAGCGTATTTCCAAGCCGTCCCTGCGCCAGTACAAAGGCAAGGGTGAGCTTCCGAAAGTCGCAGATGGCCTGGGTATTGCGATCGTTTCCACCTCCCGGGGCGTGATGACCGATCGTGCGGCCCGTCAAGCTGGTGTCGGCGGCGAAGTCCTCTGCACCGTATTCTAGGAGTTTGGAATGTCCCGCGTAGCCAAGTATCCGGTTAAATTGCCGAACGGCGTCGAGGCAAAGCTCGACGGCGACAAGCTGACCGTGAAGGGCAGCAAAGGCCAGCTGGAACTGACCGTCCACCAGGACGTGGTCATCTCTATGGAAGAAGGTCAAATGACCTTCGCTCCGTCCGAGACCGCCAAGAACTGGGCAATGGTTGGTACCACTCGTGCTCTGGTCAACAACATGGTGTCTGGTGTTTCCGTAGGCTTCACCAAGTCTCTGGAAATCAATGGTGTGGGTTATCGTGCCCAGGCCAAAGGCCAGACAATCAACCTGACACTGGGCTTCTCACACCCGGTCGACTATGAACTGCCGGCAAGTGTTACGGCTGAAACGCCGAAGAACACTCAGATCGTCCTCACGTCTGCTGACAAGCAGGCTTTGGGTCAGGTCGCCGCAGAGATTCGCGCATTCCGTCCGCCGGAGCCCTACAAGGGCAAAGGTATTCGGTACAGCGACGAAGTCGTCCGTCGTAAAGAAGCCAAGAAGAAGTAAGGCAGGGTTATGAACGCGAAGAAAGAATCTCGTCTCCGTCGTGCCCGCCGCGCTCGTGCGAAAATCCGCGAGCTGGGCGTGTTTCGCCTGTGCGTGAACCGCACCCCGCGTCACATCTACGCGCAGATCATCTCGCCGGATGGCGGCCAGGTCCTGGCCACCGCATCCACGCTCGACAAGAGCCTGCGCGAAGGTTCTACCGGTAACTCGGACTCCGCCGCCAAGGTGGGTGCTCTGATTGCCGAGCGCGCGAAGGAAGCGGGTATCAAGCAAGTGGCTTTCGATCGCTCCGGGTACAAGTACCACGGTCGCGTGAAGGCCCTGGCCGATGCCGCACGTGAAGGCGGCCTGGAATTCTAAAGGGTTTTACGATGGCGAATATCGAACAGAAGGGCGGTGACCTGCAAGAGAAGCTCGTGCAGATCAACCGCGTCGCCAAGGTAGTCAAGGGCGGCCGTATCTTCGGTTTCACCGCTCTGACTGTCGTTGGTGACGGCAATGGTCGTGTTGGCTTCGGCCGTGGCAAGGCGCGTGAAGTGCCGGTCGCGATCCAGAAGGCAATGGACCAAGCTCGTCGCAACATGATCAAGGTTGACCTGAAGGGCCACACCCTGCAGTACCCGGTGAAGGCTCGTCACGGCGCATCCAAGATCTACATGCAGCCAGCGTCCGAAGGTACCGGCATCATTGCCGGCGGTGCGATGCGTTCCGTGCTCGAACTGGCAGGCGTCCATGACGTCCTGGCCAAGTGCTACGGTTCCACCAATCCGGTCAACGTGGTGCGCGCGACCATCAACGGTCTCGCTGCCATGAAATCTCCGGAAGACATCGCCGCCAAGCGTGGCCTGTCTGTCGACAAGATTGCGGGGTAAGGCACCATGGCAGCTAAGATCACGGTAACCCAGATCCGCAGCACCATCGGCGTCCTCGAAAAGCACAAGGCCACTATGAAAGGTCTTGGCCTGCGCCGCATCGGTCACACTGTCGAGCTGGAAGACACCCCCGCGGTACGCGGCATGATCAACAAGGTTCACTACCTTGTCCGTGTTGAGGGAGAGTAATCCATGAAATTGAATACCCTGAGTCCGGCCCCGGGCTCCAAGCACGCTGCAAAGCGTGTCGGTCGTGGTATCGGCTCCGGTCTTGGTAAGACCGGCGGTCGTGGCCACAAGGGCCAGAAGTCCCGTTCCGGTGGCAGCGTCAAGCCGGGCTTCGAAGGCGGTCAGATGCCTATGCAGCGTCGCCTGCCGAAGTTTGGTTTCACTTCCGCGAAGTCTCTGATTTCCGAAGAAGTGCGCCTGAGCGAACTGGCACTGGTAGACGGCGAGATCGTCGACCTCGAAACGCTGAAGAAGGCCAACGTGCTTCGTGATTCCACGAAGTTCGCGAAGGTCATGCTCTCCGGCGAACTGGACAAGGCAGTCACGGTTCGCGGCATTAAGGTCACCAAAGGTGCCCGTGCTGCGATCGAAGCTGCCGGTGGCAAGGTAGAGGACTAAATGGCTAAGTCAGGAAACGTACCGGCGATGCAGGGAAGTGGGTTGAGCGAACTCTGGGCGCGTTTGCGCTTCGTGTTCATCGCCATCGTGGTGTACCGAATCGGTGCACACATCCCCGTTCCCGGTATCAATCCTGACCAGCTTGCTGCCTTGTTCAGGGAAAACCAGGGCACCATCCTGAGCATGTTCAACATGTTCTCCGGTGGTGCACTGGAGCGAATGAGTATCTTCGCGCTGGGCATCATGCCCTACATATCCGCGTCGATCATCATGCAGCTCCTGACGGTGGTCTCGCCTCAGCTTGAGCAGTTGAAAAAGGAAGGCGAGGCCGGCCGTCGCAAGATCAGCCAGTACACGCGCTACGGCACGGTAGTACTGGCCCTGGTCCAATCGATCGGCATGGCAGTCGGACTGGTCGGAAACGGTGTCGCCTATTCCGCTGACTTCAGCTTCTACTTCACCGCCGTGAGTACGTTCGTGGCTGGTGCAGTGTTCCTGATGTGGCTGGGAGAGCAGATCACCGAGAAGGGTATCGGCAACGGGATCTCACTGATCATCTTTGCTGGTATTGTCGCCGGGCTGCCGAGTGCCATCGGCCAGTCTTTCGAACTGGCGCGCAATGATGGTGCCTGGAATGTGCTTCCGCTGCTGGCGCTGACGCTGCTCGCAGTCATTACCGTTGCCTTCGTGGTGTTCATCGAGCGCGGCCAACGCCGCATCACGGTGAACTATCCGCGCCGTCAGGTTGGCAACAAGATGTATGCAGGTCAGAGCAGCTACTTGCCGATGAAGGTCAACATGGCCGGGGTCATCCCGCCGATCTTCGCGTCAAGCATCCTGCTGTTCCCTGCGTCGATGGGTCAATGGTTTGGCCAGAGTGAAAGCATGCAATGGTTGCAGACGGCGTCTCAGGCTCTCGGGCCGGGTCAGCCACTGTATATCTTGCTTTTCGCTGCCGCTGTAGTATTCTTCTGCTTCTTCTACACGGCGCTGGTCTTCAATCCGAAGGATGTTGCTGACAACCTCAAGAAGTCAGGAGCGTTTCTGCCGGGTATTCGCCCAGGCGAACAGACCGCCCGTTACATCGATAAGGTGATGACTCGCCTGACGCTGTTCGGCGCCCTCTACATCACCCTAGTCTCCCTGATGCCTCAATTCCTCGTTGTTGCATGGCAGGTTCCGTTCTATTTCGGCGGCACCTCTCTGCTCATCGTGGTCGTGGTGGTCATGGACTTCATGGCCCAGGTGCAGTCGCATCTGATGTCAAATCAGTATGCGTCGGTGATGAAGAAGGCCAACCTCAAAGGCTATGGCAGCGGTGGCATGATGCGCTGATTGCGCAGCCCCTGTTAGCAAACTGGAGAGAACGATGAAAGTTCGAGCTTCCGTCAAGAAAATTTGCCGTAACTGCAAGATCATTCGGCGTCGTGGCGCAGTGCGGGTCATCTGCACTGAGCCCCGCCACAAGCAGCGTCAGGGTTAATCCCCTCGACCCGCTTAGCTGAATACAAGCTCGGGTGCTGGCATACCCCCTTGTTCCCAATGGGATCAAGGGGTATGCTATTGCGCCCTTTGTGGATGTAAAATCCGCCGCTAACCTTTCGGAGAAAACTGATGGCCCGTATTGCTGGCGTCAATATCCCGGACAACAAGCACGCGGCGATCTCGCTGACTTATATCTTCGGGATTGGCCGTACGCGTGCACAGCAGATCTGCGCCGCTCTCGGTTTAGAACCGAGCGTCAAGATCGCTGATCTGTCTGTTGAACAACTGGACCTGGTTCGTGCCGAGGTGGGTAAGTACACCGTCGAAGGCGACCTGCGTCGTGAGATCACGCTGAACATCAAGCGTCTCATGGACCTCGGTTGCTATCGTGGCCTGCGCCATCGTCGTGGTCTTCCGTTGCGCGGTCAGCGCACCAAGACCAACGCACGTACACGCAAAGGTCCGCGTAAACCGATTCGCAAGTAAACGAACTGGCGTTTAGACAGGAAACATCTAATGGCTAACCCGAGTAAGCGCAAGAAGGTTAAAAAGCAGGTAGTGGATGCCATCGCGCATATCCACGCCTCTTTTAACAACACTATCGTGACGATCACAGACCGCCAGGGCAATGCTCTTTCCTGGGCAACTGCCGGTGGTTCGGGTTTTCGTGGTTCTCGCAAGAGCACCCCGTTCGCTGCGCAAGTCGCAAGTGAGCGTGCAGCGACCGCTGCAGCCGAATATGGTGTGAAGAACGTCGACGTGCTGGTCAAGGGCCCGGGTCCGGGTCGTGAGTCCGCCGTGCGTGCTCTCAATGCCGCAGGCTTCCGCGTGCAAAGCATCACCGACGTGACCCCCATCCCGCATAATGGGTGCCGTCCGCCGAAGAAACGCCGCGTTTAAGGAGACAGACTCATGGCTCGTTATATTGGACCGAAGTGCAAACTGTCTCGTCGTGAAGGCACCGACCTCTTCCTGAAGAGTGGCGTGACTCCGTTCGAGAAGAAGTGCAAATCCGAACAACCCCCGGGTGTTCATGGCCAGCGCCGTCAGCGTCTTTCAGACTACGGCCTGCAGCTGCGTGAAAAGCAGAAGGTACGTCGTATGTACGGCGTGCTGGAAAAGCAATTCCGCAACTACTACAAAGAAGCCGCTCGCCTCAAGGGTGCGACCGGTGAGGTTCTGCTCCAGCTCCTCGAGACTCGTCTCGACAACGTCGTCTACCGCATGGGCTTCGGCTCCACGCGTTCCGAGGCACGTCAGCTGGTCAGCCACAAGGCGATCGCCGTGAACGGCCGTACCGTCAACGTTGCTTCCTTCAAAGTGAAGGCTGGCGATGTGGTCACCGTTCGTGAGAAGGCCAAGAACCAGGCTCGCATCCAGCAGTCTCTGGCACTCGCTGCCAACCGCGGTGATGTCTCCTGGGTCGACGTCGACTCCAAGAAGATGGAAGGCACTTTCAAGGCTGTCCCCGAGCGTGGCGACCTGTCTGCCGATATCAACGAAAACCTGATCGTCGAGCTGTACTCCAAGTAATGTAACGCCGGGCCGATTCGTCGGCCCGGCTGGAGTACCCAGATTATCCGTTTGGCAGCCTTAAAGGTGTTCTTATGCAGCGCTCAGTGACAGAGTTTCTCCGTCCTCGCGATATCAAGGTCGAGGAAGTCAGCGCCCATCACGCGCGAATCGTCCTCGAACCCTTCGAGCGTGGTTTCGGCCACACCCTGGGGAATGCTCTGCGTCGCATCCTGCTTTCTTCCATGCCCGGCTGTGCCGTCGTGGAAGCTGAGATCGAAGGCGTTCTGCACGAGTACAGCGCCATTGAAGGGGTGCAGGAGGATGTAATCGAAATCCTGCTGAACCTCAAGGACGTGGCCATCAAGATGCATGGTCGCGACGAAGCTGTGCTGGCGCTGAACAAGAAGGGCCCGGGTATCGTGACTGCTGGCGACATCGCTGGCGACCACGATCTCGAAATCGTGAATCCGGATCACGTCATCGCTCACCTCAATGATGGTGGCGAGCTGAAGATGCAGCTCAAGATCGCTCGTGGCCGCGGCTACGAAGCGGCAGATGCTCGCATCTCTGCTGATGACGAATCACGTGCCATTGGCCGCCTCCAGCTGGATGCGACCTTTACCCCGGTTCGTCGGGTCTCCTATGCCGTCGAGGCTGCGCGTGTTGAACAGCGCACCAACCTCGACAAGCTGGTGATCGACCTGGAAACCGACGGCACACTGGATCCGGAAGAAGCGATCCGCCGCTCCGCAACTATCCTGCAGGAGCAGCTGGCCGCCTTCGTTGATCTGGAAGCAGACAAGGAACAGGAAGTCGAAGAAGAGGAAGATCAAATCGATCCGATCCTTCTCCGTCCCGTAGACGATCTTGAGCTGACTGTTCGCAGTGCGAACTGTCTCAAGGCCGAGAATATCTATTACATCGGTGATCTCATTCAGCGCACCGAAGTTGAGCTGCTGAAGACCCCGAATCTCGGCAAGAAGTCCTTGAATGAAATCAAGGACGTGCTGTCCGCGCGTGGTCTGTCCCTCGGCATGCGGTTGGAAAACTGGCCGCCCGCAAGCCTGAAGGACGACAAGGCTTCCGCTTAAGGAAGCCCGGTCGGCTCAAGCCCCAGACTGGTAAGGAATCACAACCATGCGTCATCGTAAGAGTGGTCGTCACCTGAACCGTACCAGCTCTCACCGTGAAGCCATGTTCAAGAACATGTGCATCTCTCTGGTAGAGCACGAAGTCATCAAGACTACCCTGCCGAAAGCCAAGGAACTGCGTCGTCATATCGAGCCGCTGATCACCCTGGCCAAGCAGGACACCGTTGCGAACCGCCGTTTGGCGTTCTCTCGCACGCGCTCCAAGGAAGCGGTCGGCAAGCTCTTCAATGAGCTCGGCCCGCGCTACACCTCCCGTCCGGGCGGTTACCTGCGCATCCTGAAGTGCGGCTATCGCGCCGGTGACAATGCCCCGATGGCATTCGTCGAGCTGGTCGATCGTCCGGTTGCCTCCGAGGCAGCGGGCGAAGAGTAAGCTTCGGCTTGCTTCGTCCACAAGAAAAGGCCAACCCTCGTGGGTTGGCCTTTTTTTATGCCTGGCAGTTGGCCGAGTGACACGCCCGTGTCATTTGCCGAACGGTTCACCTCGCCCCGGGGTGTGTTGAGAGTGTGCTGGGGCGAGGTGAGTCAGAGGAGCGGAAGGGACGTGAGCCGGCGCCTAGCTGCTGGTCTCGGCCTTCTTCTTGTTGCTCGCGGTGGCACTGGTGGCTTTCTGGCGCTCCAGCAGCGGGGCCAGGAAGCGACCGGTGTGCGAAATCTCCTGCGTGGCCAGTTGCTCCGGCGTGCCTTCGGCGATGATCTGGCCGCCGCCTGAGCCGCCCTCCGGGCCAAGGTCGATCAGCCAGTCGGCGGTCTTGATCACATCCAGGTTGTGCTCGATCACGACCACGGTGTTGCCGTGATCGCGCAGACGGTGCAACACGACCAGCAGCTGGCGAATATCCTCGAAGTGCAGACCGGTGGTCGGCTCATCGAGAATATAGAGCGTCTTGCCGGTATCGCGCTTGGCCAGCTCACGCGCCAGCTTGACGCGCTGGGCTTCACCGCCGGACAGCGTGGTCGCGCTCTGGCCGAGGCGGACATAGGAGAGGCCGACATCCATCAGCGTCTGCAGGCGGCGGGCGATGGCCGGAACCGGCGAGAAGAACTCCAGCGCCTCCTCGATGGTCATCTCCAGCACTTCGTGGATGTTCTTGCCCTTGTACTGCACCTCAAGCGTTTCGCGGTTGTAGCGCTTGCCCTTGCAGACATCGCAGGGCACGTACATGTCGGGCAGGAAGTGCATCTCGACCTTGATCAGGCCGTCGCCCTGACAGGCCTCGCAGCGGCCGCCCTTGACGTTGAAGCTGAAGCGGCCCGGCTTGTAGCCGCGGGCGCGTGCTTCCTGGGTGCCGGAGAACAGCTCGCGAATCGGCGTGAAGATGCCGGTATAGGTCGCCGGATTGGAGCGCGGCGTCCGCCCGATGGGGCTCTGGTCGATATCCACCATCTTGTCGAACAGGTCCAGCCCTTCGATGGTGCCGTAGGGCGCGGGCGTCAGGGTGGTGGCCCGATTGAGCTCACGCGCCGCCAGCGGCATCAGGGTGGCATTGATCAGCGTCGACTTGCCTGAGCCCGAGACCCCGGTGATGCACGTCAGCAGGCCTGTCGGCAGCGTCAGCGTCACATCCTGCAGGTTGTTGCCGGTGGCACCGGTCAGGCGCAGCACCTTGTCAGGGTTGGCCGGAAGGCGGTAGGGCGGCACGGCGATCTCGCGCTCGCCGCTCAGGTATTGCCCGGTCAATGAGCCCGGCGTGGCCTCGATCTGCTCCGGCGTGCCCTGGGCGACGATCTCGCCACCATGCACGCCGGCGCCCGGGCCGATATCCAGCACGTGGTCGGCGGCGCGAATCGCATCCTCATCATGCTCGACCACGATCACGGTGTTGCCCAGGTCGCGCAGATGGATCAGCGTCTTGAGCAGGCGATCATTGTCACGCTGATGCAGGCCGATGGACGGCTCATCGAGGATGTACATCACCCCGACCAGGCCGGCACCGATCTGGCTGGCGAGACGGATACGCTGCGCCTCACCGCCAGACAGGGTGTCGGCGCTGCGCTCCAGGGTCAGATAGTCGAGGCCGACATTGACGAGAAATTCGAGGCGCGCCTGGATCTCATGCACGATCTTGGCGGCGATCTCGCCCTTGCGTCCCGGCAGACTCAGCTTGCCGAACTCTTCCCACGCTTCACCGATCGGCTGACGCACGACCTCGGAGAGCGTGCGGTCATCGACATAGACGTTGCGCGCTTCACGACGCAGGCGCGAGCCGTCGCAGCTGGGGCACGGCTGGACTGCCAGATAACGTGCGAGGTCCTCGCGCACCATGTTGGATTCGGTCTCGCGGTAACGGCGCTCCATGTTGGGCAGCACGCCCTCGAAGGGGTGCTCGCGGGTCACCTTGCGGCCACGGTCATTCACGTAGCTGAAGGCGATGTCCTCGCGGCCGCTGCCGTTGAGCACGGCGTCACGCGCTTCATCGCTGAGCGACTCCCAGGCCGCTTCCAGCGCGAAGCCATAATGCTCGGCAACGGCCTGCAGCTGGCTGAAGTAGTAGACACTGCGGCGGTCCCAGCCCTTGATGACGCCTTCGGCCAGTGACAGCTCAGGATGGCTGATCAGCTTGTCGGGATCGAAATACTGCTTCACGCCGAGGCCGTCACAGGTCGGGCAGGCACCCGCCGGGTTATTGAAGGAGAACAGGCGCGGTTCCAACTCGGCCAGTGCATAGCCACACACCGGACAGGCGAAGCGCGAGGAGAAGACGAGGTCTTCCTGTTCGTCATCCATGAAGTGCAGGCGTGCGCTGCCGTCGGCCAGATTCAGCGCGGTCTCGAAGGATTCGGCCAGGCGCTGCTTGAGGTCTTCACGCACCTTGAAGCGATCGACGACGACGTCGATGTCATGCTTCTTGTTCTTCTCCAGCGGTTTGAGGTCATCCAGCTCGACGATCACGCCGTCGATGCGTGCCCGCACGAAGCCCTGGGCGCGCAGCTCTGACAGCAGCTGGAGGTGCTCACCCTTGCGGCCACTGACCACGGGAGCCAGCAGCATCAGCTTGCTGCCTTCCGGCAGGGCGAGCGCCTGATCGACCATCTGCGAGATGGTCTGAGCTTCCAGATCAATCGCGTGGTCCGGGCAGCGCGGCGTACCGGCGCGTGCATACAGCAGGCGCAGGTAGTCGTAGATCTCGGTAATGGTACCGACGGTGGAGCGCGGGTTGTGCGAGGTCGATTTCTGTTCAATGGAAATCGCCGGAGACAGACCTTCGATATGGTCGATGTCCGGCTTTTCCATCATCGACAGGAACTGACGTGCGTAGGTGGACAGTGATTCGACGTAGCGCCGCTGTCCCTCGGCATAGAGAGTGTCAAAGGCAAGTGATGACTTGCCGGAACCGGAAAGTCCGGTCACCACGATCAGCTTGTCACGCGGCAGTTCGACATCGATGTTCTTGAGGTTGTGGGTGCGCGCACCCCTCACCTGAATCCTGTCCATTGCCACCTCGGGCTGCGTCGATAAAAGCAACGATTATAAGGCGCGGGTGAAACACCCGGCAAAGGCTGCATGCTTTCAAAGCCGCCAAGCGGGCCTTAGAATATGCAGTCCATTGGTGGGCGACCACCGTTGGATGTCACATCTCGGCGACCCACGTGGTCGGCCTCCCTCTTCTTGACTGTCATGCTCCGGAGCCCGCCGCCGCCCATGAAAACCTCTCGACTGCTCGCGCCGGAACGCCGCGCCATCGTCGGCCTTGCCAGCCTCTATGCGACTCGCATGCTGGGGCTGTTCATGGTGTTGCCGGTGCTGGCGCTCTATACCCGTGACCTCGCCGGAGCGACGCCGACACTGGTCGGTGTGGCGCTGGGTGGCTACGGGCTGACCCAGGCATTGCTGCAGATTCCGTTCGGCTGGCTGTCAGACCGACTGGGGCGCAAGGCCGTGATCGGCTTCGGGCTCGGGTTGTTCATTCTGGGCTCGCTGGTCGCGGCGACGGCCGACAGCATCGAGATGATCATCCTCGGGCGCTGTCTGCAGGGCAGCGGCGCCGTGGCGGGAGCGATCATGGCACTGCTGGCCGATCAGACCCGAGAGGAGGTTCGCACCATGGCGATGGCCTCCATCGGCATGTCGATCGGGGTCGCCTTTGCACTGGCGATGGTCGCAGGGCCACTGGCCGCAGATGCCTTCGGCCTGTCGGGGGTCTTCTGGTTGACCGCCGTGATGGCCGTCGCGAGCCTGTTCGTGCTCTGGAAGCTGGTGCCAGCTGCGCCCAGGCGTCAACATCAGGATGTGGGGCTTGATAGGCGCCAGCTCAAGGGTATCCTCGCGAATTCCGCCTTATTGCGCATGGATGTGTCGATCTTTGCGCTGCACATGATCCTGACCGCCTGCTTCGTGGCCATTCCCCAGCAGCTGGTCAATTTCGGCATCGCCCCGGCGCATCACGGCTGGATCTATCTGCCATTGATGGGGCTGGCCTTTGTCGCCATGCTGCCGCTGGTCATCGTGGCCGAGAAGTATCGGCGCATGAAGCCCGTCTTCCTGGGGGCCGTCGCGACCATCGCGACAAGCTTGCTGCTGCTGGGAGTCGATGGCATCGAGCATGCCGGGCTTGCGATGTTCCTCGGCCTGCTGTGGCTGTTCTTCGTCGCCTTCAATCTGCTTGAGGCGACCTTGCCGTCGATGATCTCAAAGCTGGCCCCGGCCGGTGCCAAGGGCACGGCGATGGGGGTCTATTCCACCAGTCAGTTCCTGGGCGCCTTCGTGGGCGGTGTCGGGGGCGGCTGGTTGACCGGGCATTTCGGTCTGAGCGGCGTGTTCTTCGCCACGGGGCTGGTCGCCATTCTGTGGCTGGCCGTGGTGTGGGGCATGCAACCGCCGCGACATCTGGGCAGTGAAGTGATCGGCCTGTCACCCGAGGCCTCGCAATTGTCGGCCGTCGAGCTGCAGACACGCCTGCTGGCGATCGCCGGCGTGGAAGAGGCGCTCGTGGTGCGTGAGGAACGGGTCGCTTATCTCAAGGTCACACGCGATACACTGGATGACAAGGCGCTGGCCCGCTTCACTCGCCAGCGTGATGACGAAACTCCGGCAGGCGCGGAAGTGCCTGCCAGCTGAACCCTGACATCGGCAACACATTGCCGGTGCACTCGATACCTTCTCCGGTGCCCATGGCGCGCCGGTCTATTTGCAGGAGTAATCTTCATGGCTCGTGGCGTAAACAAGGTCATTCTGATCGGTAATCTCGGTCAAGACCCGGAAGTTCGCTTCACCCCGTCCGGTAGTGCGGTGTGCAACCTGAACCTCGCGACGACGGACACCTGGAATGATCGCCAGAGCGGTCAGCGTCAGGAACGTACCGAATGGCACCGTGTGGTGATGTTCAACAAGCTGGCTGAAGTGGCCCAGCAATACGTCAAGAAAGGCTCACGCCTGTATATCGAAGGTCGCCTGCAGACGCGCAAGTGGCAGGATCAGAACGGCAATGACCGTTACAGCACCGAAATCGTGGCCAACGACATGCAGATGCTGGATACGCGTGGTGAAGGTGGCGGCGGCAACTTCGCTGGTGGTCGCCCGCAGCAGGCGCCTCAGCAGGGCGGCCAGCAACCGGCCGCAGCACCCCAGCAGGGTGGCCAGTTCGGTGGTCAGCAGCCGGCCCCGCAGCAAGGTGGCCAGTTCGGTGGTCAGCAGCCGGCCCCTCAGCAAGGCGGTCAGTTCGGTGGTCAGCAGCCGGCACCTCAGCAGGGCAACAACTTCGGTGGCCAGCAGCCTGCCCAGCAGAACAACTCCCAGAACAACAATTTCGGTGCGCCGCCCGCGGGCAGCTTCGATGATTTCGATGATGAAATCCCGTTCTGAATAAAGTTTTTCGTCTGTGCGCCGATAGAGCGCGCAAGCGATAACGATGAAAAGGCCCTCGTTCAGCGAGGGCTTTTTTTTGAATTAATCATAAGATGTTCGCGATTTTGTTTATGTAAGCGTCTGTTTTTCATGAGTTATTGCTGAGCATGAAAAATGATCCCGAGCGCGACATCCAGTGGCTTGTGCCGCGCGTAAGGGAGGATGAGCGCCACTCCATTGCGGCTCATACATGCGTTGCAAACGAGCGTTGTGCAAAAACGCTTCATGGCCGTATTCTCTTGGTATCTCGCCGTTGGACTGCCAGAGTTGTCGGGTGGCAATCCATGGTCTGAGAAGCCTGTCGTGGTGCTCCAGAGAGAGTGCTGGCGACATGACGCCGTTGTCGGATTTCCGCCCCTATCTTGCCGACTGTGGCATGCCCCTGATGATTGAGGTTATTCATGCATGGCAGTTATTCCTACCCACTGGTCGCCCTGTCAATCGTGGTCGCCGTGCTGGCTTCACATGCAGCGCTGCAGCTGATTCGTCAGGTCGCGCTGGCCCCTTCGCGCGCCACCAGCCTCGGCTGGCTGGTGGGCGGAGCCGTGGCGATGGGGCTGGGTGTCTGGGCCATGCATTTCATCGGCATGCTGGCGTATGAAAGCCAGGCTTCGGTCACCTATGCGCCCGGCCTGACGGCGTTGTCGGTGCTGATCGCAATGCTGGCCTCGGGGCTGGCGCTCTGGGTGAATACGCTGCCACGCCTGACGCCGATGCTGTTGATGACGAGCGGGACCATCATGGGCGGCGGCATCGCCACGATGCACTACACCGGCATGGCGGCGATGCAGATGCACATGCCATACCGCTATGACCCGCTGCTGTTCGCGGTGTCCATCGTGGTGGCGGTGGTGGCCGCGACGGCGGCCCTGTGGCTGGGAGGTTTCTTCTTGCGCCAGCGCCGCCCCAATCGCATCTATCAGGCCCTGGCGGCCGGCGCGATGGGACTTGCCATCGCCGGCATGCATTACATCGGCATGGCGGCGATGGAGATGATACCGCTGACCACGCCCATCATCTCTCCCGCCGGGGTGGGCATGAACTCCGGGCAGAATCTGTGGCTGGCCCTGGCCATCGCGATCGCGACCCTGGCCGTGCTGGGGCTGGCACTCCTGGCCATCAGTGCCGAGCAGCGCATGCGTCGCAGTCGCCATTACCGCTCGCGTCTGGATGGCCTGCTGGAGTATCGGACCCGGGAGCTGCGTCATGAGCGCGACCAGGTGGCGGTCATGCTGGATTCCATCGATGAAGGAGTGATCAGCCTCGATCGAGAGGGCCATATCCAGCACATCAATCCCATCGCTGCCGAACTGTGTGGCTGGGACCCGTCGTTGGCCCGCGGGCGTCCCTGGGCGCGCATCTTGCAGCTGCGCCATGAAGGTACGTTGCAGTCGGTTGCCAGCCAGCTGGAAGGGGTCTTGCAGCGTGGCGAAGTGGTGCACATGTCCAGCCAGACGCTGCTGGTGGCACGTGATGGCAGTGAATGTGCCGTGGAGCTCAAGGCCTCGCCCGTGCGGCGTCGCAGTGGAGATGTCGAGGGGGCCGTACTGGTCTTCCGCGACATCAGCTATCGCCAGGCCATGATTCGGCGTCTCAACTTCCAGGCGCATCACGACAGTCTGACCGGCCTGCACAATCGCACCGCCTTCGATGACTCTCTCACCGCGGCGCTGGCCGATGGCGGCTTTCACCAGCTGCTGTACCTGGATCTCGACTTCTTCAAGGTGGTCAACGACACCTGCGGTCACGCGGCCGGAGACACCGTATTGCGCGAGCTCTCCGCGCTGATGCGAGCCCATGTGCGGGAAACGGATGTACTGGCACGCCTGGGGGGCGATGAATTCGCCGTGCTGCTCTATCGCTGTTCTCGCGAGCAGGCCATCGAGCGTGCCGAAGCGCTGTGCGCAGCCGTCAGTGCCTATCGCTACTACGATGAGGGGCGGCCATTCCAGTTGGGCGTCAGTATCGGGGTCGCGCCGGTCGAAAGTGGTGTCCAGGCCTCCGAAGTCCTGCGTCAGGCGGATGGGGCCTGCTACATGGCCAAGCAGAGCGGGCGCAATCAGGTGCATGCCTACCATGACGGAGATGCGGGATTCGAGCGCGCCCAGCGCGAGGTGCAATGGCTGCCGCTGCTACACGAGGCGCTGGAGAATGATCGCTTCACGCTGTATATCCAGCCGATCCGCTCGCTGAGTGATGCCACCAGCAAGCCCTACTATGAGGTGCTGCTGCGCTACGTCAACGACTCGGGCGAGCACCTGGCCCCGGCGCACTTCATGGCGACGGCGGAGCGATTCGGCCTGATGCCCGAGATTGATATCTGGGTCGTCACCCAGGCGCTGCAGGTGCTGGAGTCCGATGATGGCCGCATCGAATCGGATGCCGTGCTGGCGATCAACCTCTCCGGTCAGAGCATGGGTGACCTGCGCATGCGCGATCAGCTGGCGGCGCTGGTCACGCAAAGCTCCGTCATGCCACAGCGGCTGTGCTTCGAGATCACCGAGACGGCGGCCATCAGCAATCTGGCCCAGGCGCGCGAGTTCATCTACAGCATGCGACGGCTCGGCTGCAGCTTCGCCCTGGACGACTTCGGCAGCGGCATGTCGTCCTTTGCCTACCTCAAGGAGCTGCCGGTCAATCAGCTCAAGATCGACGGCGCCTTCGTGCGCAACCTGACTCGCGATAGCCTCGACGCCGCCATCGTCTCCGCCATCTGTGGCATCTGTGCCCAGATGGGCATCATCACGGTGGCGGAATATGTTGAGCGTCTTGAGCTGATCCCCGCCCTCGAGCTGATCGGTGTCGACTTCGTGCAAGGCTACGGCATCGGCCGTCCTCACCCGATCGGCGCCCCTTTGATCCCCATCACTCCACGCAACAACGGGCCTGCAGCCAGTCTGCAAGGTTGATAGAATGACACCTTTGCATCGTCGCCTCTTGCGGCGATGCGCCTGTTTGCTGGAGCCTGCCTGTGAAACTCTTGCTGCTAGATGCCGGGCATTGTCTTGGCCTGGGTCTGATTCGTGCGGCCGGTACGCGCGCCGATCTTGAGCTCAACGCCGTCGAGTCTGACCGTATTGGCGCCGATGACATCCGCGCCAGCCAGGCGGATGTCGTCATCGTGCCGCCGTTCGCACGCCCGGCCGATTCCGCACCTGCCGAGGTGATGGCGCATGCCGAGGCGGTGGAGCAAGTGCTGGCCGCCTGCATCGAGACCGGCACACCGCTGGTGTGGTGCGTGGCAGATCAGATGTTCGAGCAGGGCGGCGAAGGCTTGCTCGACGAGGACGAAGTGCCCTCGCCGATCGATACGGCGCTGCGGCGCGTCATCGCGACCGGTGATCGCATCCGTGCCGAGCTGCCCAATCACCTGATCGTGCGTCTGGGCCCGCTGTTCGGTCCGGAAGGGCGCGATGCCTGGTTGCCGACACTGATCGAGCGCCTGCTGGCGGGGGAAGAGGTGCGTGCCGCCGAAGATGTCATCCTGTGCCCGACCAGTGTCGATGCCGTGGCGATGGCATTGATCGGCATGCTCCAGCAACAGCGCTGCGGTGCGGGTGCCTGGGGGGCCTACCATCTGGCCGGCACCGAGCCCATCAGCACCTACGCCTTCGTCAGTGTCGTACGCACCCAGTTGATCACCCGCCTCGAGGGGCTGGGCGAGACGGTGGCCGCGGGCCCGCTCAAGGCGCTGACCCTCAACGCCGGTACGCCGCTGCGGCGTGTGCTCAACTGCCGTCGCGTGCTGGACACCTTCGGTGTGCATCAGAAGCCGTGGCGCCTCGAACTATCCCGCCTGATGGATGACTGGATCGCGCAGCGCGCCTCCGGCTCATCTCGCCCTGATTCGATCTGACCTGTGGAGACTGTGCCTGTGAATGCGCTGCGTAGCGTGCTGTTTTATGTAGGTTATTTCATGGCGTTGCTGCTCAGCGCCGTGGTGCTGGTGCCGCTGGCGGCCTGCCTTCCGCTACAGGCGCGCTACCGTGTCCTGCATAGCTACAACCATATCGTGCTGTGGTGGTTCCGTCTGACCTGCGGCGTGAAGGTGCAGGTGAGCGGGCGTGATGCCTTGCCTGAGGGGGCCTGCGTGCTGCTGGCCAATCACCAGAGCGAGTGGGAAACCATCTATCTGCAGGTGGCCAAGCGCCCGCTATGCACCGTACTCAAGCAGGAGCTGCTGAAGATTCCGGTCTTCGGCTGGGGGCTGAAACTGCTGGAGCCGATTCCGCTGGATCGCACCCAGCCGGCCAAGGCGCTCAAGCAGGTGCTGTCAGTGGGCACCCAGCGCCTCAAGGACGGTTTTACCGTGCTGATCTTCCCGGAAGGCACGCGCATCGCGCCGGGGACGCGCAAGAAGTTCAACAAGTCCGGTGCCGCGATTGCCTGCCGTGCCGGCGTGCCGGTGGTGCCGGTGGCGCACAATGCCGGTGAGATCTGGCCCAATGACAGCTGGATCAAGCGCCCGGGCACCATCCATGTCGCCTATGGCCCGGCCATCGAGACGGCGGGGCGCAAGCCGGATGCGGTGATCGCCGATGTCGAGGCCTGGGTCGAGGCCAAGCTGCAGGAAATCTCCAGTGTCCAGCGTCCGCCGCTGGAAGAGGAAGCGGCGGCCGATAGCGTCGGCGCCTGACTGTCTCTCGCCTTCACTGTTGCTCGGCTGATGCATCCGGTGCTGCCAGCGAGCACCGGACAGCCACCAAAAAGGCCGCCCCGAAGGGCGGCCTTTTCGTGTCTCACACCAGCGCGTATCTGCAGACTGCATGTCTGCTGAACGCGTGCTGAATCAGTCCTGGAAACGTTCCAGAATCAGGCAGGCGTTGGTGCCACCGAAGCCGAAGCTGTTGGACAGCACACGGTCGATCTTGACGCCATCACGACGGGTCGTGACGATGTCGAGGCCTTCGGCGCGGTCATCCAGCTCGCTGACGTTGGCAGACGCGGCAATGAAGTCGTTCTCCATCATCAGCATGGAGTAGATAGCTTCCTGCACGCCAGTGGCGCCCAGCGAGTGACCCGTCAGCGACTTGGTCGAGCTCATTGCCGGGCTGGCGGCGCCGAAGACTTCCTGGATGGCCTTGAGCTCGGCCACATCGCCCACCGGCGTCGAGGTGCCGTGGGTGTTGATGTAGTCGATATCGCCATTCACGGTTGCCATCGCCTGACGCATGCAGCGTGCTGCACCTTCGCCGGACGGTGCCACCATGTCGTGGCCATCGGAGGTCGCGCCATAGCCGGTCACTTCGGCGTAGATCTTCGCGCCGCGTGCCTTGGCGTGTTCCAGCTCCTCGAGTACCAGCATGCCGCCGCCGCCAGCGATGACGAAGCCATCACGGGTCTTGTCGTAAGGACGCGACGCGGTTTCCGGCGTGTCGTTGTAGCTGGTGGACAGGGCGCCCATGGCGTCGAACAGGCAGGACAGGGTCCAGTGCTCTTCTTCACCGCCACCGGCAAACACGATGTCCTGCTTGTTCAGCTGGATCTGTTCCACGGCGCTACCGATGCAGTGGGCAGACGTGGCACAGGCCGAGGAGATCGAGTAGTTGATACCCTTGATCTTGAACGGCGTGGCCAGACAGGCAGAGACGGTCGAGCCCATGGTGCGAGTGACGCGGTAGGGACCGACGCGACGCAGGCCCTTGGCGCGCATCACGTCTGCGGCCTCGACCTGGTTCGCGGAGGAAGCGCCACCGGAACCGGCGATCAGGCCGGTACGCTCGTGGGAAACCTGCTCTTCGGTGAGACCGGAATCGGCAATCGCCTGCGCCATGGAGATGTAGGCATAGGCCGCAGCATCCCCCATGAAGCGCAATTGCTTGCGATCGATGTGGTCTTCGAGATTGATGTCGACAACGCCGGCCACGTGGCTACGGAAGCCCAGCTCGGCGTATTCCTCTTTGCGGCGGATACCAGAACGTCCTTCGCGGAGCGATTCCAGGACCTGCTGGCGATCATTGCCCAGGCAGGAAACAATGCCCAGCCCGGTGACTACCACTCTACGCATGGGAGCCTCCCGTTCAGAAGTTCGCAGTGGAGGTGAACAGACCGACGCGCAGGTCGTTGGCCTGATAGATGTCGCGACCGTCAACTGTCACTGTACCATCGGCGATGCCGAGGATCAGCTTGCGAGTGATGACTCGCTTGATGTTGATGGTGTAGGTCACTTTCTTGGCGGTCGGCAGCACCTGGCCAGAGAACTTGACCTCGCCGCAGCCCAGCGCGCGGCCACGGCCCGGATTGCCCAGCCAGCCGAGGTGGAAGCCCACCAGCTGCCACATGGCATCGAGGCCCAGGCAGCCCGGCATCACCGGATCACCCGGGAAGTGGCAGTCGAAGAACCACAGGTCCGGAGAGATATCCAGCTCAGCAATCAGCTGACCCTTGCCGTGGCTACCGCCTTCCTCACTGATGTGAGTGATGCGATCCAGCATCAGCATGTTGGGAGCAGGCAGTTGCGCATTGCCCGGGCCGAAGAGTTCGCCCTGGCCACAGGCCAGCAGCTCGTCGCGAGTAAAGGAGTGTTGCTTGGTCACTGAGTCATTCCGAGTAGCGGGATGGTAATGCCGTACGAGGCACCTGAGCGCCTGAATGGGGCTAGTCTAATGGCTGGCACCCCTGAATGCACGTGGGGGCCAGACTAAAGGGCAGCAAGGGCGGGTGCAAATAAGTCCTACAGCTGGGGGGAAAGTGGTCGATAGGAGCTAGTGTGTGATTCGCGCGGGATCCCCTTTGCCGGCATCGGTCGCAATCCGCTGGAGCCGTGCCGAGAGTGGCCCGCCCCCTGCAAATGCAGGATCATCCCCGATGACCCCTTCCACCGAGAGCTGCTTATGTGGCCGCAAGCCCACTTCAATCGGCCCCTGATCATCGGGGCGCTCGTTGCCTTGACAGCGCTGCCCTGGTTGCCGGGGCTCGAGCTGCGTCTTGCCGCGTTGCTGCCCGCCGTTCTGGCGGGGCTGGACATCGCGCGCCAGCGTCGTCGCCAGCTGCTGCATCGTCAGCTGCTGGAAGCCGCCGTGCACCTGAGCAGTGATGGTCTGGTGATCAGTGATCGCCACAATCGGGTGCTGGCCGTGAACGCCGCCTTCAGTCATATCACCGGTTACGCACCGGAAGAGATCATTGGTCGCAACCCTTCCCTGCTGTCTTCCGGGCGCCATGACGAGGAGTTTCACGCCCGTTATCGCCAGGCGCTCGAGGCCAATGGCCACTGGGAGGGCGAGGTCTGGAACCGGCGCAAGCAGGGAGATGAATACCCCGAGTGGCTGCGGGCACGCCGTATCGAGCAGGGCGGCGATGTCTTCCATGTCGCTCTCTTTACCGATATCACCCGCCACAAGGCACGCGAGCAGGACCTGCAGCGCCTGGGGCTGGAAGATGCCCTGACGGGCCTGCCCAATCGTCGCCGGCTGGGCGACCTGCTGGTCAGTCGCCTCAATGGCCTGCGCGCCGGGGAGGCGATGGACCTGGCACTGATCGATATCGATGAGCTCAAGAGCATCAATGATGCCCTGGGCGCGGAAGGGGGCGATCGTCTGCTGCAGCAGTTCTCCCAGCGTCTGACGGCGCTGGCGCGCGGCGGCGTGGTGGGGCGCATCGGTGGCGACGAGTTCGTCATTCTGCGCTCCACGGCGGGGGGCGAGCATACCGCCTGGGTGGATGAGCTGCGCCAGGTGCTGACCAAGCCCTTCGAGATCGGCGATCAAGCGCTGCACCTTGCGCTGTCGATCGGCAGCTGCCGTGCGCCGGAGGATGGCGCTGATGCCGATGTGCTGATGCAGCGTCTGGAAAGCGCCCTGTATGCCGCCAAGCGGCATGGTCGCAATACCGACATGCGCTTCCAGCCCGCACTGGATGCGGGCGGTGACCTGCAACTGGGGCTGGCGAATGACCTGCGGGTCGCCATCGAGAGCCAGGGGCAATTGCAGCTGCACTATCAATGTCAGCACGACGCCAGCACCGGCAAGGTCGCGAGTGTCGAGGCGCTGTTGCGCTGGAAGCACCCGCTGCGGGGGGGCATCTCACCGGCCGAATTCGTGCCGCTGGCCGAGCGCCACGGCCTGATGCTGCGCCTGGGCAACTGGGTGCTGCGCGAGGCGGTACAGCAGCAGGCCAGCTGGCGGCGCGCCGGTCACCGCCTGTGCATCTGGGTCAATGTCTCGGCCTTGCAGCTGATCCAGGGTGGCTTTGAGGCCTCGCTGGCGGGCCTGTTGATGGAGTATGGCGTGCCTGCCAGCTCCATCGGGCTGGAGCTGACGGAATCGGTATTGCTGGATGAGCGTGCCGGCGACGTCTCACGGCGCCTGGCGGCACTACGCGCTCGCGGCCACCAGATCGCGGTGGATGACTTCGGTACCGGCTATTCGTCACTCGCCTATCTGAAGGACCTGCCGGTGGACAAGCTCAAGCTGGACCGCGCCTTCATCCGCAGTCTGCCCGGCGAGCGTGCGGATGCCGCCATCACCATGGCGGTGCTGGCGATGGCCAAGGGCCTGGGCATGGAGATGATCGCGGAAGGCGTCGAGACCGCTGAGCAGCGTGAATATCTGGTATCGAATGGTTGCGGCTGGATCCAGGGGTTCTACTTCTCGCGGCCGGCGCCCGCGGGGGAGGTCATCGAGCGGCTCAACGGTTACGAGGCCGGCAATCTGGCCATCAAGGCCGCTTGAGGCGCTCAGACGCGCTCGGCATGTCCCTGCAGGCGTGCGATGCCCAGGCACAGGCCGCCCCAGATCAGCGCCTGCGCCGGTAGCAGCCAGTCGGCGAGGGCCACACTGGCGAGCTGCGCCCCGCCGTAATAGGACAGCGGCGCACTGATGGCACCGCCAGCCGCCGCAAGCCAGGGCCGCTGCCACAACCAGTGCAGCGCATGATGGATCGTGCTGGCGAACAGCGGCCACAGACACCACATCCAGACAGGCAGGGGCAGCCAGTGCGCCCAGTCAGGCGTGTTCGAGGTGATGGTGTAGCCGCCGGCCAGTGACAGGCTGCCATCCACTACCATCCCCAACGCCACGAAGGCGGCCAGCCAGCGCAGCTCGCGCAGGCGCTCACCCATCGGCACGATCAGCCACAGATGCACGGCCAGTATCAGCGGCGTGGCCAGCAGGGCGACCGTCGAGCCGCCCAGCACGCAGCAGAACCAGCCGAGCTGGAAGAGCCCGGCATTGAGCAGTGCTCCAGGGCGCTCGGACAGCATGTTCAGGCGTCCCAATCCTGGAGCCCCGCCTGTACCGGACGCGCCCCCGGCCCCCCCAGCAGCAGCTGACAGGTGCCGATGGTGCGCTCGCGGAAGCCCCCCTCGCAGTACGCCAGGTAGTAACGCCACATGCGCACGAAGCGCTCGTCGTAGCCCTGCGCATAGACCTCCCCGAGACGCGCCTCGAAGCGCTGCCCCCAGGCCTTGAGCGTGGCGGCGTAGTGCAGGCCGATATCCTCGAGCTGCAACAGGTTCAGCTGGGTATCCTGTTGCATGGCGGTGAGAATCGCCGCATGGGACGGCAGGAAGCCGCCGGGGAAGATGTAGCGCTTGATGAAGTCCATCTCGCGGCTGGCGGCCACGAAGCGCTGATCGCGAATCGTGATGGCCTGCAGCGCGATCAGGCCTTCCGGCTCGAGCAGGCGCTCGAGGGTCTTCAGGTAGGTCGGCAGATACTGATGGCCGACCGCCTCGATCATCTCCACCGAGACGATACGATCGAAGCGGCCTTCCAGTGCCCGGTAGTCTTCCTTGAGCAGCGTGATGCGATCTTCCAGCCCTTCCGCGGCGATGCGCGCCCTGGTATAGGCATGCTGCTCATCGGAGATGGTCGTGGTGGTCACGCGGCAGCCGCGTGTTTTTGCGGCATGGATCGCCAGCCCGCCCCAGCCGGTGCCGATTTCCAGCAGGTGATGCTGTGGCCCCAGTTCCAGCAGGTTGAACAGCTTCTCCAGCTTGTGGGTCGAGGCCGCCTCCAGACTGGCTTCGGGATAGGGGAACACCGCCGCGGAATACATGCGGTGCTCGCGATCGAGAAACAGCTCGAAGAGATCATTGCCGAGATCGTAATGCGCCGAGATATTGCGCTTCGAACCCGCCAGCGTATTGCGCGCCAGCGCGTAGGCGACGCTCAGCGCCCACTTGGACAGGCGCGACGTCCCGCTGTCCACCGAGTCATTGACCTGTTCGAGGTTGTAGGCGAACAGGCGCACCAGGCCGACCAGATCATCCGTCTCCCACTGGCCATCCATGTAGGCCTCCGCCGCCGCGACGGTGCCACCCAGCGCCATACGCCGCCACGCGCGTGAGTCATGGATACGCAGCGTGACGTTGCGCGCGCCGCCCTTGCCCAGCACGTGGCGCTCACGGCCTTCCAGCACCGTCAGGCTGCCACCCTCGAGCTTGTCGAGCATGCGCAGCAGGCGTGGCCGCAGCAGCCGCGTCAGGCGGTCCGCCGGTGCCCGGGTCGTGGCCAGTGTGGGGGGAGCGGGTTCGAATTGGCTCATGATGAGTTCCTCATGATGAAGACGGCGAGCGCGGATGGTCGAAGATCGGCACGCGCTTGAGCGCCAGACGCAGCGCCTCGAAATGAATGCCTGCGACCGTCTTGAGCGTCATCCAGGGGAAACGCAGCAGCAGGCGATGAAAGGCGCGCGGGGTAGCCGGTTCCAGATGCAGGCTCAGGCTGGCATCGAACAGCGAGTGCTGCGCTTTCCGCGCCGTATCCCCGGTGAGGGGGTGGTTTTCCATGTGCAGCAACAGCTCATCCGCGCTGGGGTCGTTGAAGCGCCAGTGATAGCGCATGCCCATCGGCATGAAGGGCGAGACATGCATGCGCTTGTCGAACTGCGCCGCCTGCATGCGACGCTGCGGGTCCGTACGGGCGGCATACAGCACGCGCTCCCCCCAGGGGATATTGGTCACCTCACCGAGCACGGCCCCCAGCTGGCCTGAGGCGTGATAGAGGTAATAGAGGCGAATCGGGTTGAAGCCGATCCCGAAGTGGCGCAGCTGGGTCAGCAGAAAGATGCGCCCCTGCGGCAGCGGCGCGTGATCACCACTGCGGGCAAGCTCACGCTGGCAGGCGGCGCGCACCCGTTCCTCGAGTGGACCATCGGCAATGTCGTGGACTGCGGCCGGCAGATGGTCACTGTCGCGAAAGGCCAGTGGCGCGGCGTGACTGGCGCTCACCAGGCGCGTGCCGGCCATCAGTGCCGGCAACTCATCCAGTGCCAGCCACGCCATGGCGACGCGATAGCGAAAGGCATGCTGGCGTGGCGCGTGGCGACGGTGGCGCAGCGTGCCATAGCCGATGCGGCTGGCGGGCGCCTTCAATCGTCTGCCTCGCGCGCACCCAGTGCCTCGGCGACCCGCAGCGCACTCCATACGCCATCCTCGTGAAAGCCGTTGCGCCACCAGGCGCCACAGAAATGGGTGCGGCCCACCGCGCCCTCCGCCTTGGCCTGCGCGCCAGAAATCTGCGTGAAGCGTGCCTTGGCGGCTTCGGCGGCCAGCGTGAAGCGCGGGTGGTCGTAGGCATAACGGCCCAGCACCCGAGCGGGATCAATCGCGTCGCTGTCATTGAGCGTGATGCAGAAGGTCTCGCGGGGCGGGTGCTCGCACTCATCAAGGCGTTGCAGGATGTTCATGTCGTAGGTGACGCTGGCCCGCTGGGCGTCGTCGCGTCCATCGAGGCGGTAGTTCCAGCTCGCCCAGGCCGCCCTGCGCCTGGGCAGCAGCGAGGTGTCGGTATGCATCACCACCTCATTGCGCTGGGTCGTGATCGCCCCCAGCACCGCGCGCTCCTGCTCGCTGGCATCGCCGAGCAGTGCCAGTGCCTGCGGCGCATGACACGCCATCACCACCTGATCGAAGCGTTCACGGCGGCCATCGGCATGCTCAAGCGTCACGCCGTCGGCGTCGCGCAGGACCCGGGTGATCTTGCTGTTGAGGCGAATGCGCTCGGCATAGCCCTCGGTCAGCGGTGCGATATAGGCGCGCGAGCCACCGACCAGCGTGAACCACTGTGGGCGATCATTGACCGACAGCAGGCCGTGATGGCGGAAGAAGCGCACGAAGAACAGCAGCGGGAACTGCGCGATATCCGCGATGCTGGCGGACCAGATCGCCGCGCCCATCGGCAGCAGGTAATGCTCACGGAATACCTGCGAGTAGCCATTGGCATCCAGGTAGCTGCCCAGGGTCGCGCCCTCGGCGAGCTTGCCGTTGTCCAGATCGGCGGCAGCCTGCTTGTTGAAGCGCAGGATGTCGCGCAGCAGGCGATAGAAGCGCGGGCGCAGCAGATTGCGCTTCTGGGCGAACAGCGACAGCAGGGTATGGCCGTTGTACTCGAAGTCCTCGGCGGTGGTGTGCACCGAGAAGCTCATCTCGGTGGGCTGATAGGCCACGTCGAGACGCTCCAGCAGGCGCTGGAAATGCGGGTAGGTGCGGTCGTTGAAGACGATGAAGCCGGTGTCGATGGCCCAGTCGCTGCCATCGGCGCACTGCACATCCATGGTGGCGGTGTGGCCGCCCAGGCGCTCGGCTGACTCGAAGACATGTACTTCATGCTTGCGACTCAGGTAGTAGGCCGCTGACATGCCGCTGATGCCACTGCCGATGACGGCAATCCGCTGGCGGGGTAGAGGCGCTGTCGCGTAGGTCGTTGTCGTGTTCATGCCACTCCAGAAGAAGAACGCACCATGTCGTCATGAGCAGAAGCGTTGCCGGGTATTCGGCGCGGGCAGGCCTCGTCGGGTTTGCCTGCCGCGCACTCAGTCGCGGGTCATGCGTAGACCGATGCTGCGTCGCAAGGGGGCAGGCAGGATGCCCAGCAACTTGACCAGCAGCGTGAAGCGGCGCGGGAAATGGATGTCGAGCCGATGACGCGCGAGCCCCGCCACGATCGACTCGACCGCCTGATCGACAGTGACCTGCATCGGCATCGGGAAGTCATTGCGCTCGGTCAGCGGTGTCTTGACGAAACCGGGGTGAATCACGCTGACATCGATGCCCTGGTTGTCGAGGTCCAGTCGCAGCGACTCCAGGAAGTAGCTCACCGCGGCCTTGGAGGCGCCATACGCCTCCGCGCGTGGCAATGGCAGGTAGGCCGAGGCACTGGAGACCGCTGCCAGCTGCGGCCGCTCACCGCCGTCTGCCGCTGCCATGCGCAGCAGCGGCAAGGCGCTTTCGATCACATCCACGGCGGCCTGGAAATTGGTCGCGAACACGCGGTGGACCAGGTCTGCCTCGAATTCCCGTGCATCCAGATATTCGCAGGTGCCAGCGTTGAGCAGTGCAAGGTCGAGTCCACCAAAGCGGGCCTCTATCTGGCTGGCCGCCGCGCGGATGGCCTCACGGTCGGTGAGGTCGAGCGTCACGACCAGCGCTTCCCCGGGGCCTTGCTCGGCATCGGCTGCGATGGCCTCCAGCTTGTCGGCGGAGCGCGCGCTCAGGGCGACCCGGTGGCCATCCGCCAGCAGCCGGCGCGCCAGCCCTTCGCCGATGCCGGAGCTGGCACCGGTCAGCCAGATGCGTTTGCGAGCCTTTGCAGTTGTCGATGTGGTCGTCGATGTGGTGCTCGAACCATGACTGGCCATTTCCCCTCCTTGGCATGTGTGTGTCTGGCGTGCCTGTCTGTGTCTGTGTGTCTGCGCCTTGCATGCCTGGTCTGGCGAATCTGCATGGCACTGACTCAGAGAACGCCGGGCGTGTCCTTATGGATGCCGACAAGACTCAGCCCTCTTGCTGCTCAGTCCATGCGACGTTTCAGCAGGCCGATCACGTTGCGCAGTACGGGCACCTGCTCGTAGAGCAGCTCACCGGCATCGAAGAAATCACGGTGCTGGATGACTTTCCCGTCTCGGAACTCGAGGCGTGAGGCACCCTGCACGCTGATGTCCTTGCCCCCGTTCAGACGGGGATGGCGATAGGTCATCGTCCAGCTGAGCCAGGCAAGTCCCTGTTCATTGCCTTCATCCGCATTGCCTTCATCCGCAGGGCCGGCGTCTTGCGCAGGCATTGGCCCCAGCGGGTGATGAAAGACGAAGTCGATGGCGGCGACATTCATGTACAACCCTGAGAAGTAGGCGTTGAGTGCCGTCAGGCCGCGGACTTCATGCAGGGGGTCGCGGAAGACGATATCGTCACTGTAGACTGATTTGAGCAGTTCTGTAGAGGTTTTGTCCAGCTTTTCGTAAAGACGACATATCCGAGTCAGGGCCGGGCTCATCTCGTCGGGTAGCGATTGCATGGCAATGCTCCTGAAGGGGAGGGATACAAGAGCGGCCTGCTGAAGATCAGCAGGCCGCTTGAGGGGTCATTCGCTTTTTGACAGCGCCTTGAAGGTATCCAGCGCCCGCTGGCGGGCGGCCTTGTGATCGACGATCGGTCGTGGATAGCCCGTCTGTTGGCAGTCATCCGTACTGGGCTGGTGGCGCCGCTTGGCCGGCAGCTCGGCCAGTTCCGGCACCATGCTCGCGATGAACTCGCCGTCCTTGTCGAAGCGCTGGCCCTGGGTGGTCGGGTTGAAGATGCGGAAATAGGGCGCGGCATCGGTGCCGGTGGAAGCCGCCCATTGCCAGCCACCATTGTTGGCGCCCAGCTCACCATCGACGAGATGGGTCATGAAGAAGGCCTCGCCACGCCGCCAGTCGATCAGCAGATGCTTGGTGAGGAACATCGCCGTCACCATGCGCAGGCGATTGTGCATCCAGCCGGTCTGCACCAGCTGACGCATGGCGGCATCGACGATGGGGTAGCCGGTGCGGCCCTCGCACCAGGCGGCGAAGCCTGCGTCGTCATCGCGCCACTGCAGGGCCTCGGTATGGCGCTGGAAGGGACGGTGGCGATTGACGCGCGGGAAGCCGACCAGGATGTGCTGATAGAACTCACGCCAGATCAGCTCGTTGACCCAGCTGGTCAGGCCGACATCGCCATCGGCGAGGCTGCCGTTCTCTGCCAGTACGGCGGCGTAGCATTGGCGGGCCGAGATCATGCCCAGCGCCAGATAGGGCGAGAGCTCGCTGGTGCCACGGGTGGCGGGGATATCGCGCTGTTCGTGGTAGCGGCGCGCACGGAAGGTCAGGAAGCGCTCCAGGCGCTCCTGCGCGGCCTCTTCGCCGGCCGGCCACAGCTCGGCGTCCAGCGCTGTCGCCGGCTCGCCCTTGAGTGTCTCGGGCAGTGGCGGGATGGCGTCGCCTTGGATCTCGCGACCCTGGGCGTCGCGGGGCGTGGCTTGCACTTCAGGTGCCTCGTTCAGCGCCAGACGGCGGGAATCGACCTCCTTGTGCCAACGCTTGGAGAAGGGGGTGAAGACGCCGTAGTAATCGCCCTTGCCGGTCAGCAGCTCGCCGGGCGTGAAGGCCAGCATATCGGTGTAGCGATGCAGGCGGACGTCGCTCTCGGCCAGGCGCTCACGCACGCGCCTGTCGCGCTCACGCTCATTGACGGCATATTCGTCATTGAAGTGCAGGCCCTGGGCTCCCAGTTCGTCGCACAGCGCGGCCAGCGCCTCGGGCACCTCAGCGAAG
Organism: Cobetia sp. SIMBA_158; assembly: GCF_046566945.1. Classification (NCBI taxonomy): domain Bacteria; kingdom Pseudomonadati; phylum Pseudomonadota; class Gammaproteobacteria; order Oceanospirillales; family Halomonadaceae; genus Cobetia; species Cobetia sp. SIMBA_158. The sequence continues at coordinate 53,949 of NZ_JAWJYL010000012.1, read as the reverse complement.
GTGTCGCAGTCGAGCACCTTGAGCGGGATGTGATAGCCGGCGAGTGCCTGTTGCAGGACATGCAGGCCGCGGCGCAGGAAGTCGAGCTTGTTGGCGCCGTGGCCGTGCTCGACCCACTGCGCCAGGCAGGGGGCGACGACGGCTACGACCGGGCCGCGTGCGGCGGCCTGCGAGAGAGCAGTGTTGTCGTGTACGCGCAGGTCACTGCGCAGCCAGATCAGCTGCAGGGGAGCCCCCGCTGGCGCGGAGGCGGGGGAAGAGGCGGATGGTGAGTCAGATGACATCGGGGCTCCTTGGCGATCGGTGAAACCAATGCCGAGCAGGAGCCTGCGATCAACGTGCCATCAAGGACCTCAGGCGAGCGACCGCCTGAATCGGGTCGGCCCCCAGGCCTTCAATGGGCCCGTCTACCAGCTCCTGCTGGCGAATCTGGGCGGCCGGACCAGCGATGGCCAGCGGCACGCTCAATTGTTCTGCGACCCGCGGCAACTGACGGCGCATGACATCCGAGCGCTCGGCCTGGGTGCCGACCAGTACCACGGCCTGTGCCTGCAGGCGCTCTGCGGCCAGCGGCAGCTCCGCCAACGGCAGTGGGCCATCCAGCAGGCTGACGTGATAGCCGGCGTCGCTGGCGACCAGCGCGAACAGCAGCAGCCAGCTCAGGCCCGGTTCTTCCGGCAGGCGAGTCAGCGTGATATGCGGGGCGTGACGCTCCTGATTGGCAAACACCAGCCGGGCACCGATGCGCGAGCGCAGGAAGCTCTCGAAGAAGCACTGGGCCAGGCGGGTACCAAAGGTGGCGGTACCGCGCTCCTCGAGCTGCTCGAGCAGCGGACGCCACAGGCGCTCGACCACGCTGCTGACCGGGTACAGCGCCAGGCTCTGGTTGTACAGCTCGGCCAGGCGCGCCTCGTCCTGGGCGTCGATGGCGGCCAGTGCCAGCTGCTGCTGGCCACTCCAGCTGCCTTCGTCCGGCATCGGCGTGCTTTCCGGCTGCGGCTGGTCGAGCAGCTCGCGTACCTGGCTGACAGGTACTCCGCGGTTGAGCCACTGCAGGATGTGTTCGATCCGCTCGATGTCCTCGCGGGCATACAGGCGATGCCCCTTGGGCGTCCGGCGGGGCTCGATCAGTCCGTAGCGGCGTTCCCAGGCTCTCAGCGTGACCGAATTGACGCCGGTCAGGCGAGAGACTTCGCGGATCGGAAACAGCGGCGAACTGGCAGTTTCCGTGGCCTTGTCAGTCATGAATGGTGTTACCTCTGGCGGTGACGAGGCATCCCGGGTGAAGCACAGGTGAGGACGACACACAGGGTAAAGTTGAAGTGTCGTCACTTGGGGCGCTGTGGGATACCGGCAATGCATCTTGTGCACTAGCTGTACATGTGGGCATCAGGATGGCGCAGCCGCCAGAGCCTGACAAGAGGCAAGCTGCGTCGCATCCCCGGTGCGCATGTTCTGAAGGTGCATCACAGCGCCTTTGACGCCGAAGGTCCCCTCATGAAATCGGCCGTCTAGGCGTTGTCCTGTTGCTCCACAATCTGGATCAAGGCCTCGACAAAGGCCGGATGTGCACCCACCGGGTCAAGCAGACTGATGGGGCAGTCGGGGTGCTGGCGCTGCGAGTCTTCCAGCATGGCGGGCACGTCCTCGCGCAGATGACGGCCGGCCGCGAAGAACAGCGGCAGGATGTCGATACGCGCGGCACCGTCTGCCGCCAGGGCATCGATGGTGTCGGTCAGCAGCGGATCGCACATCTCCATATAGGCCAGGCGCGTCGGGCGCTTGAGGCGGGAAGCCAGCGTGGCTTCCAGTGCCTCGAAGGGCTCGCGCCAGCGCGGGTCACGTGACCCATGGGCCAATAGAATCAAGGCGTTGTCGTGATCTGTGGACGTAGTCATGCAGCTATCCTGTGGGCGATGAGGGGTCGCGGCAGCGTATCAGCTGTCGGCGAGGGTGTTGAGCAGCTGTTCGGCTACCTCGTGTCCTGACAGCCAGGCGTCCTCGACGCGCGGGCCACGCAGGGCGTCCCCGGCCAGCCATAGCCCGGATCTCCCCTGGCCGCAGACATTGTGGCCATGGACATTCTGGCCATAGCCCTTCTGGTCATAGCCATTGTGGCCGGTTGCCGCTGAGGTCTGCGGCAGTGTCTGGGTCGGGTGAGCGTAGCGCCAGCGATGCGCCGCAAGGGTGACCTTGCCCTGGCTCCAGCCCGGCGCCAGCTCGCGGAGCTCCGGCAGTGCCTCGAAGGCCTGCCACAGCAAGGTCGCGACCTCCTGTGGCGACTTCTCGAGATTCGCTCGGCTCCAGCCGGCGGTCGCCAGCAGGCTCAGGGTTTCCCGAGCATGCGTCGGTGTCTGGCGGCCGGGACGCGAATGCTGGCGCATCACGCAGCGCAGCGGGCCATCATCGCCGCGACTGACCAGCAACCCTTGCCAGTCGGCGTCGCCCCCCAGCGCGGGTAGCGGCGTCTCCAGAGTGGCCATCAGTGTCCAGGTCGGCGCCATCTCCACCTGCGCCAGCGCCTCACTCAGGGCCGGGGCCAGCGACTCCTCGGCGAGCGCCCCCCCCTGGGCGTCGGTGCCGGCCGTGCTCAGCAGGGCGCGTGCCTGCGGCGCCGGTGCGCTGATCACCACGTGATCGAAGGGGCCGTGCTGATCACCGTCGCTGTCCTCGAGCCGCCAGCGTTTGTCTGGCGCGGTGCCATCGCCCGCGATCAGGCGCGTGATGCGCGTTTCGCTGTGCAGGCTGGCGTGGGCCGGCAGCTGTTCACTGAGGTGGCGGCTCAGGGCGCTCATGCGCGGACTGGCCACGTAGCGGGTGGAATCATCGCGCAGCCGCTGCCATTGGCTCTCGTTAGACGCCGACTTGCCGAGACTCAACAGCCTCTCACCCCAAGTTGCGACGACGCCTGCGGCCCGCCACTGCTCGAGCGCGGACTGGAAGCGTGGATCACGCGCCGTGAAGTATTGCGCGCCGATGTCGATGGGGCCTTCGCTCGTGCGGCGACTGGCCAGACGTCCGCCGGGGCCGCGTGCCTTCTCGAATATCGTCACCGCATGGCCCTGCGCGGCCAGTCGGGTGGCGGCTGACAATCCGGCGATACCGGCACCGATGATGGCGATGGACGATACTGGCATCTGGAGGGGACTCCTGCGCGGGCGGTGTTCAGGGGGGACGGGTCGTCATGTGACCCGACAGCAGATACGCTAAAGTTAACTTCTTGCGCATAATTGTACAATATAAGTATAGATTTATGGCGGAAGTCGGCACACTCGATGCTTCATCGCCGAGGAGGGCAACATGCGAATATTGATAACAGGTGCAACGGGGTTCGTCGGCCAGGCGCTGTGTCAGTCACTGGCCGCTGCGGGTCACTCGCTGGCGGTCGTATCGCGCCGCCCGGAGCGTGCTGAGCGCCAGTTTGCCGACCTGGGGCTGACGGTGGTCGCGGCGGATTCGTCGCTGGCCTTCAAGGATTGGCAGCCTGAGGGCATCGTCAATCTGGCAGGGGAGTCGATAGCCGGGCGGCGCTGGAGCGAGGATCACAAGCGCGAGCTACGGCGTTCGCGGCTGGAGACCACCGAGCATCTGGTGATGCTGTGTCAGCAGCTGGCCGCCGAAGGCCATCCGCCGCAGGTGATGGTGTCCGGCTCGGCGATGGGCTATTACGGCGCACAGCCCAAGGCGGGCGAGCCGGGCGATGTCGAGATCGATGAACAGGCGACGCCTCACGATGATTTCAATCATCGCCTGTGCCGCGACTGGGAGGCGGCCGCCATGCCCGTCACCGAATACGGCGTGCGACTGGCCATCATCCGCACTGGCCTGGTGATGGAGGCCGATGGCGGCACGCTGGCCAAGCTGCTGATGCCTTTCAAGCTCGGGCTCGGGGGGCGGCTGGGTGATGGGCGCCATTACATGCCGTGGATCCACCGCCACGACATGATTCGCATCATCGAGCGCCTGCTGGCGGATGACAGTCTCAGCGGTGCCTTCAATGCCAGCGCACCGCATCCGGTCACCAACATGGGCTTCACCCACGCTCTGGCTCGCGGTCTGGGGCGTCCGGCGATCCTGCCGCTGCCGGCCAAGGCGCTTGAGCTGGGGCTGGGGGAGATGAGTACCCTGCTGCTGGAAGGCGCCCGCATGGTGCCGGCGCGTCTACTGGCTGCCGGCTTCACCTTCGACTACCCGACCCTCGACGTGGCCTTCGCCGATATCCTGTCACGCAAGTGAGCCTTGGCAGCAAGGCGAGGCTAGAAGGGCAGCGGCGCTTCCATCACCAGTGGCGGTGACTCGCTGTCGCTGGCTGGCGGAATCACCAGGCGCGCCGCATGCAGCAACAGGCGCGGGCTGGCATTGAGTGCCGCCCCGCGCGCATAGAAGCCATCGCCGATGATCGGATGGCCGAGCGCCAGCATATGCAGGCGTAGCTGGTGTGAGCGCCCGGTATGCGGCGTCAGCGATACACGGCTGGCGGCGAGGGTCTGAGGCGTACCATCCGGGCGCTGGCCCTCGAGCGTCAGATGCTGCTCGACCCGATAATGCGTCAGTGCCGACTTGCCATGCGTGAAGTCGACGATCTGACGCGGGCGGCGTGGCCAGTCACAGCGCAGCGGCAGGGCGATGCTGCCCTCGGCGGGCGTGAGATGCCCTGCTGCCACGGCCAGGTAGCGTTTCTCGATGGTGCGCGACTGGAAGAGCCGTGACAGCCGCCGCTGGCCCTCCACGTTGCGCGCCACCAGCAGCACCCCGGAGGTCGCCACATCCAGACGGTGCACGGCGCGGGTATCGTCGCTCAGCTGACACAGGCGCGAATGGACACTGTCGAAGCGCGAAGGGTCACGCCCCGGCACCGAGGGCAGCTCGGCCGGCTTGTCGATGGCCCACCAGTCATCGCCCGCCGCCAGCAGCGACAGCCCCACCTTCGCGACACGCTCGCCTTCCTCGGCCAGGCGCTCTCCCTGCCAGCTCTGCCCTGACGCTGCCTCGTCGCTCTCTGGATATGATCTCGCCATGAGGGTGCTCTGTAGTAATGAAACGATAGGATGAAACGATAGGGGTGAAGCGGAAGTGATGAAGCGTACGTGATGGGCCGCGATTCGCGACGTGCAAGCGATGGCATCGTCGCGGCCGCTGGTCGATCTGGCAAGTCCAGCGGGCCATTGTCGCTGGCGCACACGGCAAAACGCCCCACCTGCCGATGGCAGGTGGGGCGTTTCAGGTGCATCACTGACGCCTGCGGTCAGCTCAACGCTCGTGGGCATCCACGGTGACGATGACGCGCACGCTGTCCAGACGCAGACGGGTGGTCTCGATGGCGCCATCCAGCGCGGCACGTTCCTGCCGCAGCGCTTCGAGCTCTTCCTCGCGCACGGCCGGGTTGTGGCTGGCCAGGGCTTCCAGGCGCGCCAGTTCGGCACTGAGCTGCTCGCGCATCTGCTGCTGGGCCTGCTCGACGATGGTCGGCAGTTCGCGCTCGGCTTCCTGCTCGGCATCACTCATCAGCTTGCGCAGCGTGGCGTGGCTCTGCTTGATCAGGTCGCGCGCGACCGCCTTCTTGACCGGCTTGAGGTTCTTGGCCAGTCCGCCGAAGGAGACCTTGTCGGACAGGTTGCTGCCGGTTTCATCCAGCAGGACGCGGATGGCGGTCGGCGGCAGGAAGCGGCCAAGACGCAGGCCGCGCGGCGCGGTGGACTGGGTGCGGAACACCACTTCCGTCATCAGGCGGCCACCGGGAATCGCCGGGTGCTTGAGCAGCGCCAGCGCGGTGTTGCCCATCGAGCCGTCCAGGATGCGGACCAGCATCTCGCGTACCAGCGGGTGCTCCCACGACAGGTGCTGCACGTCTTCGCGTGACAGCGCGGTGGCGCGGTCACTGGTGACGCTGAAGCCTTCCTCGCCCTTCACCAGCCCCGGCAGGCCATCGAGCATGTGCGGGCCCGGTGCCAGATAGGTGATGCCGTCGCCGAGGTCCCGGCTCTCGATGCCGAAGATGTCGAAGGCGCGCTCCAGATAGCCGGGCAGCGCCTTGTCATTGTCCAGCGTCTCGATGGCGGCGATGACTTCCTCGGCGCGCTCGTGACGGCAGGCATTGAGTTCCAGCAGGCGGTTGCGGCCGGACTGACGCTCTTCCTGCAGGGCGTCGAAGCGCTCGCGGGTCTGCTCGATGATGCTGTCGATCTCTTCGCTGTCGAGCAGGGCTTCTTCCAGCTCGTCGCCGAACTGGGCGTAGAGCTCGCTGCCGATGCCGTGCGGCGCGCTGAAGGCGTCCATGCCGTCACGGTACCAGCGCAGCAGCTGGGCGCCCGGCGAGCCTTCGAAGACCGGCACGTGGATCTCGATCGGGAACTGCTGACCGATGCGATCCAGGCGCCCGATGCGCTGTTCGAGCTGGTCCGGGTGTACCGGCAGGTCGAACATCACCAGGTGGTGACAGAACTGGAAGTTGCGACCTTCCGAGCCGATTTCCGAGCACACCAGCAGCTGCACGCCTTCCTCTTCGGAGGCGAAGGCCGCGGCGGCACGGTCGCGCTCGACCAGGCTCATGCCCTCATGGAAGACCGGCGCATGCACGCCGCCCAGCACGCGCAGGCCTTCGGACAGCTCACGCGCGGTATCGGCGGTATGGCAGATCACCAGCGCCTTCTCGTTGCCGAGGTCGGTCAGGGTTTCCAGCAGCCACATGACGCGCGGGTCGATCTGCCACCAGGGTTCCGCGTTCATGCGGTCATCGGGCAGGGCGCGATACATCTCGTCGAGGAACAGCACCACCTCGGGGTGGTTCATGCCGGTCTCGATCAGCAGATCATCGAGATAGTCCTCGTCACGCTCCAGCTTGCGCACCACGCGACGGTAGGAGGAGGGCAGCTCAAGCTCATGGACGTGCAGGCGACGCTCGGGGAAGCCGGCGACATGGGTGCGTGAGTTGCGGAACATCACGCGGCCGGTGCCGTGGCGATCGAGCAGCTGGCGACGCGCGCTGTCGCGCTGGGCATCGTCGGCATCGCTGTCCATCAGGGTGTCGAGCAGGGCGCGGCTGTCGCTGTCATCCAGCACGCTGGCGAGTCTGTCGAGACCAGATTGATCGGCGGGCAGCGCTTCCAGGGCGTCGATGGCGCTGGCGACGGCCACATAGCCCTGTTCCTCGGCCTTGAAGCGCTCGATGTCGTGATAGCGCTCCGGGTCGAGCAGGCGCAGGCGCGCGAAGTGGCTCTCGAGCCCCATCTGCTCCGGCGTGGCGGTCAGCAGCAGCACACCGGCGGTCTGGCGAGCGAGGGATTCGACACAGGCGTAGCCCGGGCCGACCTTGTCTTCGCTCCAGTCGAGGTGGTGGGCCTCATCGACGATCAGCATGTCCCAATCGCAGGCGGCAGCCTGGACCTGACGCGACGGGTTGGCGAACAGCCAGTCCTGGCTGGCCAGAATGATCTGGTTGCCTTCGAAGGGATTGCGCGTGCCGTAGGCCTTGCACTGCTCTTCGTCGAGCAGCGAGACATCCAGCGCGAAGCGGCGCAGCATCTCGACCAGCCACTGGTGGGTCAGGCTCGCCGGTACCAGGATCAGCGCACGGCTGGCACGGCCGCTGAGCAGCAGGCGGTGCAGAATCAGGCCGGCTTCGATGGTCTTGCCGAGGCCGACTTCATCGGCCAGCAGTACGCGCGGTGCGTGACGGCGCGAGACTTCATCGGCGATGTAGAGCTGGTGTGGCACCAGATCGACCTTGGGGCCGGACAGGCCCAGCGCCGGGCTCTGCTCGACACGATGGAAGTGGCGCAGGGTGCGGTAGCGCAGGTCGAACCAGTCATTGCGGTCGACCTGGCCGGTCAGCAGGCGGTCACGCGCCTGATTGAACTGCATCTTGTCGTTCAGGCGGGCTTCGGGGAGCTCGATGAGCTCGCCGGCATGCTCGCCGCTGCGCTCACAGATGTAGACGATCTGGCCGCGCACTTCCTTGAAGTCATCGACGATCAGCCATTCGCCATCGTCGGACTGGATGCGGTCGCCATTGCCGAAGGCCACCCGGGTAAGGGGCGCTTCGCGCAGACTGTAGGTGCGGGTTTCTTCGCTGGCGGCAAAGAGCACGGTGACGGTACGGAAGTCGACATTGAGGATGGTGCCAAGGCCGAGATCAGCCTCGCCGTCACTGATCCAGCGCTGACCGGGAATGAAGTCGCTCATGAAGCCTCGGGGTAGGACAAAGACGGGAATCGGGAATACAGGGGCGCGGTATCTTACCGGATCAGACGCCGTGGCTTAAGCGCCTTTTCTTGTGGCGAGCGTCTTTGTCGCACCGAGCGAGGCCAGCGGCGTGTCGCACTATGGCTGTGACGCCGGTAGCAGGGCGTCCAGCTGGGCGCGGCTCAGCTCGCCGATATGACGCTCGATCAGCTGTCCGTCGCCATCGAAGACGAGGGTCGCGGGCAGTCCCTGCGCCTCGGCCAGCGCCATCAGTTGCATGGCGGGGTCGAGCAGCGCGTACTCGAGCGTCAGCTGTTCGCTTTGCAGAAAGCGGGTCACCGCCAGTGCCTGCTCGCCCTGATTGGCGAGTACCACGGTGACGCCGGGTCTCTGATCAGCCTCTGCCAGCAGTGGCATCTCGCGCCGGCAGGGCGGGCACCAGGTGGCCCATAGATTGACGATCACGCGCTCGTCCTGGATGTCATTCAGTGCCACGGGGCGGCGGTCCAGATGATTGAGGGTGATGGCAGGCATTGCCTCGATGGCGGAGTCATTGCCCAGCGGGTCGAGTTGCTTGAGGCCGAGGAAGGCGGTCAGCCCCAGGGTCAGACTGCCCAGCGCGATGACCTGGCGAATCGCGCCATGCCGGCGCAACAGCCACAGGCTGGCCAGGGTCGCGGCTAGCATGCCGCCGAGCAGGTGGTAGCCCGGTTGCCACAGCTTGAGGATATCCAGCGGTGCCTGCTGATAACTTGCCCAGTGCAGCGCGACATGAGTGAGGCGCGCGCCGATCACCCAGCTGACCAGCATGCGATTGAACCAGCGCGAGGGGCTCAGCGGGGGAGAATCGTGAGCGGGCGCGGTCGTGCCCCTGGCGTGCATGCGTGCCAGCAGACGAATCAGCAGCGAGAACTCGATCAGCATCACCAGGGCTGCCACGAAGGCATAGAGGCGTTCGACGGAAATCAAGGCAGGGCCCAGGGCGATGGCATCCATGCGGTTATCCTCTGGCGGTGTCCGGGGGAGGCGTTCAGGGCAGCAATACCTGTCGGCCTGTATGTGGCAGGCGCTCGACAGGCGCTGCAGTCGCGAGGCTCGAGTATGCGATAATCGACGGACTTCGACATCCACGCCTCGCGCGCTGATCAATGCTCTACCGCCGAGGACGCTGCAAGGATATCCCCATGCTGTCACATCATTATGACCGTAGCCGTGCGATCGCCGTTGCCAGTCAGGCCACTGGCCTGATCGCCATCGTCGCGCTGGAGACCTGGCTTGGCGATGCCGCCCGCCCTTGGCAGGGGCTGGTATTCGCCCTGATGCTGGCCTTTGGCCTCGGCCTTGCCCTGCGCAGTTACTACCTCAAGCAAAAGGCCCGCCGCGACCGTGAACGTGCTGGTCGCGAGCGGGCCCGCAAGGCGAGTGACAGCTGGATGTCCGACTGACTCGCCGCTCGATATGGTTCAGTGCGCGCTATGAATCAGTAACTCTGCAGGCGGTAGCCGTCGCGCTCCATGCAGTATTTCAGCAGTGTCTGCTTCTCGTTGGCGGACTTGTCGGTCAGGCCAAGCTCGTACTGGCAGCCCGCATAGGTATTGTGGGCTTGTGTGCTGTTGGCGCCGGGCTTTTCCCATTGCGCACGTGGGGTGGCGCAGGCGGAGAGCAGTGAGGTCAGCAGCAGGGATAGCAAGGCAAGACGCAGTGTGTGCATGGGGCATCCTGAGGGATGTAGCGCGTTGGGGAGTGCGTCGCAGGCGCGAGCAAGCAGAAGGAAGCTTGTGAGGTAGGAAAAACCTTCCAGCATCAAAAAAGCCGCTGATCAGTGATCAGCGGCTTTTTCATATATCTGGTCGGAGTAGCAGGATTCGAACCTACGACCTCTGCCTCCCGAAGGCAGCGCTCTACCAAGCTGAGCTATACTCCGATGCGTCGTGAGCTTGTCTCGACGGAGGTGAATTATACGCAGGCAGCTTTGCTTTGCAAGCCCTTGAGGTCAAAAAGTTTTATCTGAGTCTCAAGGGGCAATTCCGCTGTCGAGAAGCGCGCTTCTCTTCACCTCATCCTGCTGGCGCTTCTTGCCACGTTGGCGGCGGTTTTCTGCTGTCATGATGGACTGACGGACCCACTGACTGACGACCTGCCAGGCAGGCCATCGTCATGCGGGTATCAGGCCTGGCGGCCGACGCTCAACAACGCGATGCGCTCGAGGCTGTCGCGGAATTCGCTCTCCGGCAGTGCCTTGAGCTCGTTCAGGGCGTTGTCGGCCATTTCCTGGGCGCGGCTGCGGGTATAGTCGAGGCCACCCGTGAGGCGCACCACTTCCAGTACCTCGTCGAGCTGCTCCAGCCCACCTTTCTCGATAGCGCCGCGCACCAGACTGGCCTGGGCCGGGCTGCCGACCTGCATGGCGCGAATCAACGGCAGGGTCGGCTTGCCTTCGGCCAGGTCATCACCGACGTTCTTGCCCATGGTCTCGGCATCGCCCTGATAGTCGAGCAGATCATCGATAAGCTGGAAGGCGAGGCCCAGGTAGCGGCCATAGTTCTGCAGCGCGCTGACCTGTGCCGGGGTGACGGTGTCGTCGGTTTCCCTGGCCAGAATCGCGCCGGCATGTGCGGCCGCCTCGAACAGCATGGCGGTCTTGCCGTGGATGGTCTCGAAGTAGGCGGCTTCATCAATGTCGGCATTGCCGATATTGGTCAGCTGCAGGACTTCGCCCTCGGCGATGGTGCAGGTGGCAGCGGAGAGAATCGCCATCACGTCCATCGAGCCGACTTCGACCATCATCTGGAAGGAGCGCGAATAGAGGAAGTCACCGACCAGCACCGAAGGCGCATTGCCCCAGGTGTCATTGGCGGTGGAGCGGCCACGCCGCAGGCTGGATTCATCCACGACATCATCGTGCAGCAGGGTCGAGGTGTGCATGAATTCGATCAGCGCGGCCAGATGAACGTGTTTCTCGCCTTGATAGCCCAGCGCGCGGGCTGCCAGCAGCACCAGCACCGGGCGCAGGCGTTTGCCACCACTCTGGATGATGTACTGACCGATGGTCTGGACCAGCGGCACGCGCGACTCGAGCTGCGCGAGGATGGTGCGGTCGACGGCGGCGAAGTCATCTGCCACTGCCGCGTGAAGGGTCGATGCGTCGGCTTGCATGAGATCGTCGTGCCCGTAGCGAGAGGTGAGGCCGCCGTGGCGTGCCGTTTGGCGGTAATGCTATGGGGCACCCCTATGGCCGTCAAGGCGTGCACCCGCGCAAGGACGCTGGCTGGCGGCCGATTGGTCGCGTAAACCTTGACATTGCTTGTCGGTCGCGGCACGTGGCGCTATAATACGCGGCCGTGACTCATCCCGCTCCCTGTCAGATGGCTCCAGAAGGGGCGCCACTCGCAGCAGGCCACCCAAGAGCACACCCTTGATGAGTCCGATGGAGAGAATCATGTACGCAGTTATCAAGAGCGGTGGCAAGCAGTACCGCGTTCAGGAAGGCCAGACCCTGAAGCTCGAGAAGCTTGAAGTCGCGACTGGCGAAGCTATCCAGTTTGACGAAGTCCTGATGGTCGCTGAAGGCGACGACATCAAGGTCGGCGCTCCGCTGGTTGAAGGTGCCAAGGTTTCTGCCGAGGTCGTGTCTCACGGCCGTGGCGACAAGGTCACCATCATCAAGTTCCGTCGCCGGAAGCACTCCATGCGTCGTGCGGGCCACCGTCAGTGGTTCACCGAAGTCAAGATCACTGGTATCTCTGCTTAATTGCAGCGCTACCCACCATAGGAGAATTATCCAATGGCACATAAGAAGGCGGCGGGCTCTACCCGCAACGGTCGCGATTCTGAATCCAAGCGCCTTGGTGTGAAGCTGTTCGGTGGCCAAGCGGCTATCGCCGGCAACATCATCGTGCGTCAGCGCGGCACCCGTTTCCACGCTGGTACTGGCGTCGGCATCGGCAAGGACCACACTCTCTTCGCGCTGGCCGACGGCCACGTGAAGTTCGAGACCAAGGGTCCGAAGAACCGCAAGTTCGTCAGCATCGTTTCTGCCTGAAACGTCTGACAGCTTACGCAGGCTGCTCGATGCCCCGGTGTCGCATGGCAGTCTGCAAGGAAGCCCCGCTCAGGCGGGGCTTTTTTGTCGCATGACGGCCCGGGTCGTCGTCAGGAGAGAGCAGCATGCAGTTCCTTGATGAAGCGTCGATCATTGTAGAGGCCGGACGTGGCGGCAATGGTTGCCTGAGTTTTCGCCGTGAAAAATACGTGCCGCGCGGTGGTCCCGATGGGGGCGACGGCGGGCACGGCGGCAGTGTGTACCTGATCGGGGATGACTCGCTCAATACCCTGATCGACTTCAAGTTCCAGCGCTACTATCAGGCGGAGAGCGGCGATGCCGGTCAAGGCCGCCAGATGGCAGGCAAGGCGGGCGAGGATCTGATCGTCAAGGTGCCGGTCGGCACCACCGTGATCGACGAGGAAACCCTCGAGATCATCGGTGACGTGACGGAAATCGGTCAGCTGTTGCTGGTCGCGCAGGGCGGGCGTCGTGGTCTGGGTAACATCCACTTCAAGTCCTCGACCAACCGCGCGCCGCGCCAGACCTCCAAGGGAACCTGGGGCGAGCGTCGCAACCTGCGCTTCGAGATGAAGGTGATGGCAGATGTCGGTCTGCTCGGCATGCCGAATGCCGGCAAGTCGACGCTGATCCGCGCCGTCTCCGCCGCCAAGCCCAAGGTCGCCAACTACCCGTTCACCACCCTGGTGCCGAACCTCGGTGTCGTGAAGATCGGTAGCCACCAGCACTTCGTGATGGCCGATATCCCCGGTCTGATCGAAGGCGCTGCTGACGGCGCTGGCCTGGGTCTGCGCTTCCTCAAGCACCTGACGCGTACGCGCCTGTTGCTGCACGTGGTGGATATTGCGCCCTTTGACGAGAGCGACCCGGCCTATGCGGTCGAGGCGATCCTCAAAGAGCTCAAGAACTTCTCCGCGGCACTGACGGAGCTGCCGCGCTGGCTGGTGATCAACAAGATCGACCTGCTGCCCGAGGATGATCGCGACGCGATGGTCAAGGACCTCGTTGAGCGCCTGGGCTGGGAGGGCGAGCTGTTCGTCGTCTCCGCGGCCAGCGGTATCGGCACTCAGGAGCTGGTGCAGGCCGCTCACCGCTGGCTGGGCGAGCAACGCCTGCAGCTGGCGGAAGATCCGGAAGCTGCCGAGGCACATGCCGCGCTGCTGGCGCGCATGGAGAACGAGTCGCTGGAGCGCGCTGAAGAGCGCCTGACACGTCGCAAGCGCAAGAAGGATGACGAAGAAGAGGACGATGACGACTTCAATGACGACGATTACGACGTCGAAGTCGAATACGCGCCCTGAGGTCTCAGTTCGTCCGGTGGCTGTCCTGCACGGCAGCCACTGAGTGACGAGCGACCCGCTTCGCGATTCACGCCCCGCCCCGAGCCTCATGGTCTCGCGGCGGGGCGTTTTCGTTGTCGGGGCCGGCGAGGAGTGATGACAGCGGGCTGGCGGGAGCAGACAATGGCAAGCAGGGAGGCAGAGCCTGCCGGGCGAGGGATTACATGACAGGAGAGAGCGCGGTGTCGGAGCAGAAGGTGGCGGAAGTGGCGGAACTGGGCAGTCAGACGGGGCGTGAGGCCTTGGCCAATGCACGACGCGTGGTGGTCAAGATCGGCAGTGCGCTGCTGACCGATGACGGCCGCGGGCTGGATGATGCCGGCATCGGCCGTTGGGTCGATCAGATCGCGGCGCTGCACGCGCGGGGCGTCGAGGTGATCGTGGTGTCCTCCGGGGCGATCGCGGTCGGCATGTCGCGGCTGGGCTGGTCGGCTCGCCCCAGCGGCGTGCATGAGCTGCAGGCGGCAGCGGCGGTCGGGCAGAACGGCCTGACCCAGTGCTATGAAGAGCATTTCCATCGTCATGGCCTGACCACGGCGCAGATTCTGCTGACTCACGATGACCTCTCCAACCGCAAGCGCTACCTGAATGCACGCTCGGCGCTGCGCACCCTGGTCGACCTGCGGGTGGTGCCGGTGATCAACGAGAACGACACCGTGGTCACCGACGAGATCCGCTTCGGCGACAACGACACCCTCGGCGCGCTGGTCGCCAACCTGCTCGAGGCCGATGCGCTGTTGCTGCTCACCGATCAGGAAGGCCTCTATGATGCCGACCCGCGTCATGACCCGGCGGCCAGCCTGATCGAGGAAGCCCAGGCCGATGACCCGATACTGGTCAAGGTGGCCGGCGGTGGCGGCGTGCTCGGACGTGGCGGCATGGCGACCAAGGTGCGCGCGGCGCGTCTGGCGGCGCGCAGTGGCGCATTGACCGTGATCGCCTCTGGTCGTCAGCCCGAGGTCATCACCCGGCTGGCTTCCGGTGAGCGCTTCGGCACGCTCCTCTTGCCGGAGCATGCGCCGATCGCGGCGCGCAAGCGCTGGATCGCGGGGCAGCTGCAGGTGCGCGGCACCCTGACGCTGGATGCCGGCGCCGTCAATGTGTTGACCACGCGTGGCTCCAGCCTGTTGCCGGTGGGCGTCAGGAAGATCGAGGGCGCCTTCAAGCGCGGTGATCTGGTGCAGTGCGTCGATGAATCCGGCCAGCGCATCGCCAAGGGGCTGGTGAATTACAGCGCCGAAGATGCCGGACGGATTCTCGGCCTGCCCAGTCATCAGATCGAGGCGGCGCTGGGCTATATCGAGGCGCCGGAACTGATCCACCGCGACAACCTTATCGTGCTGTAGCACCCATGAAGCCTGCTTCCTGGCTCTGTGCCCGACTCCTGCGCAGGCAAGCTCAGACTGGCGATATGCGCTCGGGTCATGCTAGACTCTGCCGTCCTGTCGGGTGCTGGTCCGCCCCGATGGCGAAGGTTTGGCGGGGCTTCCACGTCAAGTCGCTGATTTCTCGAAAGTCTTCACATCAGTGTCGAAAGGCGAGAGATGATCGGACTCGCTGTCGCGGTGCGACAACGTCTTCCAAATTCAAGTTCATGAGTACGCGCCTACGGGTGGACTCATAAGGAGCATCAAAGTGGCAAATTCCAAGCAAGCACGTAAGCGCGCTCGTCAGGCTGAAGTTCGTCGTCAGCACAACTCCGCACAGCGTTCCGCCGTGCGTACCAGCATCAAGAACGTGCTGAAGACCGTCAAGACTGGCGATCACGCTGCTTCCATGGCCGCTTTCAATGTCGCGCAGAAGGTCCTCGACCGTTACGCCGACAAGGACATTCTGTCCAAGAAGAAGGCCGCTCGTCTGAAGAGCCGTCTGAACACTCGCGTCAAGGCACTGGCTGTCTAAGACGTATGAGTGTGAAAAAACCGGCTTCGGCCGGTTTTTTTGTGTCTGTCTGTCGAGTGGATGACATCGGTGTCAGGTCAGGGAAGCGAGAGGGGTGTCAGGGTGAGCAAGCCGCAGGATGAGTCGCCCGCAGGCGAGAAGGAAGTCAGGGGAGAAGACGGCAAGGCCGAGGCCGCCGCGCAGTCCGCTTCACAGGCGAGTGCCCAGGGCGAGACCCGCTCGGGCGACAGCCTGCCGGTGCGGGGTGGTCTGTTGCGCTCCGGGTTGATCGTCAGCGTGATGACGATGCTGTCGCGCGTGCTGGGCCTGGCGCGCGATGTGACCATCGCATCCCTGCTGGGTGCCGGCAGCGGGGCGGACGCCTTCTTCGTCGCCTTCAAGATCCCCAACTTCATGCGCCGCCTGTTTGCCGAGGGTGCCTTCAACCAGGCCTTCATTCCGGTGCTGTCGGAGTATGCGACTCGCCGGACGCGGGAAGAGGTCCGTGAGTTGCTGGACGCCGTCAGCGGCAGTCTTGGCGTCATACTCGCGTTGATCACTGCGCTTGCGATGCTGTGCGCACCCTGGCTGGTGTGGGTCTTCGCGCCCGGGTTCGGTGACGATGCCGGCAAGCTGGCGCTGACCGGCGACATGCTGCGCCTGACCTTCCCGTATCTGCTGCTGATCTCGCTGACCGCCTTCGCAGGCAGCGTGCTCAATACCTGGAATCGCTTTGCGGTGCCGGCCATCACGCCGGTGCTGCTCAACCTGAGTCTGATCGGCGCGGCGCTGTTGCTGGCCCCTCGCTTCGAGACACCCGCCATGGCGCTGGCCTGGGGCGTGTTGATCGCAGGCGGCGTGCAGCTGCTGTTCCAGGTGCCGTTCCTGCTGCGCCTCGGCCTGATGCCGAAGCCATGGCCGAATTTTGCCCATGAAGGCGTGCGCCGCATTCTCAAGTTGATGACCCCGGCGCTGTTCGGTGTCTCGGTCTCGCAGATCAATCTGCTGCTGGATACCGTGCTGGCCTCGTTCCTGGTCACCGGCAGCGTGTCGTGGCTCTATTACTCCGACCGTCTGGTCGAGTTGCCGCTGGGCATCATCGGCATCGCCATCGGGACGGTGATTCTGCCGGCACTCTCCAAGCGCCACGCCGAGCAATCACTGGAGCACTTCCAGAAGATGCTCGACTGGGCGCTGCGCTCGGTACTGTTGATCGGTGTGCCGGCGGCGCTGGCGCTCGGCGTGCTGGCCGAACCGCTGCTGATCACGCTGTTCCACTACGGCGCGATGACCGACAACGATGTGGTGATGTCGGCCCAGAGCCTGCGTGCCTACAGCTTCGGTCTGCTGGCCTTCATGTTGATCAAGGTGCTGGCGCCGGGCTTCTATGCGCGTCAGGACACGAAAACGCCGGTCAAGATCGGTATCATCGCGATGGTCGCCAACATGGCCTTCAACCTGGCGCTGATCGTGCCGCTGGCACACGCCGGGCTCGCGCTGGCCACGGCGCTGTCGGCCTTCCTCAATGCGGGCCTGCTGGCACGCGGCCTGTATCGTGACGGCGTGCTGCGCTTCCAGCCCGGCTGGGGACGCTATTCGCTGACGCTGATCGGCGGTTGTGCCCTGATGGGCGGCGGCCTGATGTGGCTGTCACCGGACTGGACCACCTGGCTTGGTTGGGGCCTGTGGGAGCGCTGTGCGATGATGGGAGCGCTGGTCGTCGGCGGCGTGCTTGCCTATGCGGTGTGGTTGGGGCTGTGCGGTGTCCGCCCGCGCCATTTCCGCATGCAGAGCTGAGTCTGCTGTCCGGGTGCCACGCAGGTTGGTGCCCCCCGGTTCCAGCTGTTTTCTCCCTGGCGGGGCAACGGTGGCTGTCAGCGCCGTGCCCCTTCGCTATAATCGACCACTTTCGGCGGCTTGTGTGATGCACGCATGGACTTGATCAGAGGACTCCACAATCTCGCCCGCCTGCGCAAGCAGGATGGCAGTCGCGGCTGTGTGGCCACCATCGGCAATTTCGATGGCGTGCATCTCGGCCACCAGGCGATTCTGGAGCAACTTCGCGAGCGCGCGGCGGCCTATGGTCTGCCCGCCACGGTGGTGGTGTTCGAGCCGCAGCCGCGTGAGTTCTTCGCGGGTGACAAGGCGCCGCCGCGGCTGACGCGTCTGGCGGACAAGGTGCGTCTGCTGGGCAGCCATGGCGCCGAGCGCGTACTGTGTCTGCCCTTCAATGAGACGCTGCGCTCGCTGTCGGCACGCGAGTTCATCGAGCAGGTGCTGATCGATGGGCTCGGCGTGCGTCATCTGGTGGTCGGTGACGACTTCCGCTTCGGCTGCGATCGCGCCGGAGACTTCGCGCTGCTGGAACGCATCGGCGCCGCCGAAGGCTTCGCGGTGGAGCATACCCGCACCTTCGAGATCGCCGGTGAGCGTGTTTCCAGCACCCGCGTGCGTGAGGTGCTGGCCGCAGGCGACATGGCGCTGGCCGCCCGGCTGCTGGGGCGTGCCCACCACTGGCAGGGACGCGTGGTCGCTGACCGCCAGCTGGGTCGCACGCTGGGCGTGCCGACCGCCAACCTGCCGCTGCCGAATGCGCCGCTGGCGGTCTCCGGCGTCTACGCGGTGATGGCGCATCTTGCCGACGGCCGCGACTGTCCGGCGGTGGCCAACATCGGCTGGCGCCCGACGGTCGGCACGCCGCGGCCGGTGCTTGAGGTCCATCTGCTGGACTTCGCGGAAGACCTCTATGGCCAGCCGATGCGCGTCAGCTTCTGCGCCTTCCTGCGCGGTGAACAGCGCTTCGATGGCCTGGAAGCCCTCAAGGCCGCCATCTACGCCGACATCGCCCTGGCGAAGCGCTTCTTCGCGCTGGCCGCGGGCGAGACGCCTGCCGGTGATGAGCAGGCGTTGCTCGATAGCATGACCTCGATGGCTGACCTGCCGCTGGCCAGCCGTCCGCTGAGCGCACTGATGACGGATGCGCCGACGGCACCCTTACACGGCACTGCTGAGGTGTCTGATTCCACAGCTCGGGAAGCCCAGGCTTCCCGCCCCCACGACGGCTGACCCGAAAGGCTATGAGCGACTACAAGCACACTTTGAATCTGCCCGATACCGACTTCCCGATGCGCGGCAATCTCCCCAAGCGTGAGCCGGACCAACTGGCCCGCTGGAACGAGATTGACCTCTACGCGCGTCTGCGTGAAGCAGGCAAGGGCCGTCCGAGCTTCGTGCTCCACGACGGCCCTCCCTATGCCAACGGCAATATTCACATCGGTCATGCCGTCAACAAGATTCTCAAGGACATCATCGTCAAGTCCAAGACGATGGCGGGCTTCGACGCGCCTTACGTGCCGGGTTGGGACTGTCATGGTCTGCCCATCGAGCACAAGGTCGAGACGACCCACGGCAAGCATCTCGAGTCCGAGAAGGCGCGTCATCTCTGCCGTGAATACGCCGGCGTGCAGGTGGAAGGCCAGAAGCACGAGTTCATCCGTCTCGGCATCGTCGGTGACTGGGGCAACCCGTATCGCTCCATGGACTTCGCCAATGAAGCCGGTGAGATCCGTGCGCTGGCCGAGATGGTCAAGGGCGGTTATGTCTTCAAGGGCCTGAAGCCGGTCAACTGGTGCTTCGACTGCGGCTCTGCACTGGCGGAAGCGGAAGTCGAGTACGCCGACAAGACCTCTGACGCCATCGACGTCGCCTTCGCGGCAGACGATAGCGCGGCGCTGGCCAAGGCCTTTGGCCTCGAGTCACTGAGCAAGCCGGCGGCGATCGTGATCTGGACCACCACCCCGTGGACCATCCCGGCCAACCAGGCACTCAACGTTCACCCGGACTTCGTCTACTCGCTGGTCGACACCGGCGAGCGCCTGTTGGTGCTGGCCGAGGAACTGGTCGAGGACAGCCTGGCGCGCTTCGGCCTGAGCGGCGAGACGCTGGCGACCGTCAACGGCGCGGCGCTGGAGCTGATCAACTTCCGTCACCCGATCTACGATCGTCTGTCGCCGGTCTATCTGGCTGACTACGTCGAGACTGGCGCCGGTACCGGTATCGTCCACTCCGCGCCGGCCTACGGCGAGGATGACTTCCATACCTGCCGTCGTTACGGCATGAGCTTCGACGAGATCGAAAGCCCGGTGCAGGGCAACGGCGTCTACGTGCCGGACCTGCCGGAATTCGGTGGCCAGTTCATCTGGAAGGCCAACCCGAACATCGTCGCGCGTCTGGAAGAGCTCGGCGCGCTGATGGCGCACGAGAAGATCAGCCACAGCTACATGCACTGCTGGCGCCACAAGACCCCGGTCATCTATCGCGCGACGGCCCAGTGGTTCGTCGGCATGGACATTGCCGGCACCGACGGCGTGACCCTGCGTGACAAGGCGCTGTCCGCCATCGAGGACACCGCCTTCATCCCGGCCTGGGGTCAGGCGCGCCTGAAGAGCATGATCGCCAACCGTCCGGACTGGTGCATCTCGCGTCAGCGCAACTGGGGCGTGCCGATTCCGCTGTTCCTGCATCGCGCGACGGGGGAACTGCACCCCGACAGCGTGGCGCTGATGGAAGCGGTCGCCGATCGCGTTGCCGAGCACGGCATCGATGCCTGGTGGTCACTCGACAGCCAGGAGCTGCTGGGCGATGAGGCCGAGAACTACGAGAAGGTCACCGACACGCTGGACGTGTGGTTCGACTCCGGGACGACCCACTGGCATGTGCTGCGTGGCTCGCATCCGCATGGTCACGAGCAAGGCCCGCGTGCCGACCTGTACCTGGAAGGCTCCGACCAGCACCGTGGTTGGTTCCACTCGTCACTGCTGACCGGCTGTGCCATTGACGGCCACGCGCCCTACAAGGCGCTGCTGACTCACGGCTTCACCGTGGATGCGCAGGGTCGCAAGATGTCCAAGTCCGTCGGCAACGTGGTCGCGCCGCAGCAGGTGATGGACAAGCTGGGCGCCGACATTCTGCGCCTGTGGGTGTCCTCCAACGACTACTCCGGCGAGATGGCCGTCTCGGACGAGATCCTCAAGCGGACCGCCGATGCCTATCGTCGTATCCGCAACACCTCGCGCTTCCTGCTGTCCAATCTGAACGGCTTCGAGCCCGAGCGTGATGCGCTGGCCTTTGACGACATGCTGGCGCTGGATCAGTGGGTGGTCGATCGTGCCGCCCAGCTGCAGGCACGTGTCGAGCTGGCCTACGAGGAATACCGCTTCCTCGACATCTATCAGCAGGTGCTGACCTTCTGCTCGCGTGAGCTGGGCGGCTTCTATCTGGATGTCATCAAGGACCGCCAGTACACCACGCAGCCGAACTCGCGTGCGCGTCGTAGCTGCCAGACGGCGCTGTATCACGTGATCGAGGCACTGGCACGCTGGATGGCGCCGATCCTCTCCTTCACCGGTGAAGAGATCTACGCCAACATCCCGGGCCCGCGCAAGGACACCATCTTCCTCGAGACGGCCTACACCGGCCTGACCACCCTGGCGGATGATGCGGCCATGGGGCGTGAGTTCTGGGAGCAGGTGCTGCACGTCAAGCAGGCGGTCAACAAGACGCTGGAAGGCGCGCGCAACGCCGGTCTGGTCAAGAATGGCCTGGCGGCGGAAGTCACTCTCTACGTCAACGACGAGCTCAACGCGCTGCTGGCAAGTCTCGGCGACGAGCTGCGCTTCGTGATGCTGACCAGCGGCGTGACCCTGGCGCCTCTCGAGGCGGCCGGTGAGGCAGAAGAGACCGAAGTGTCCGGCCTCAAGGTGGCGGTCAAGGTCAGCGAGAATGCCAAGTGCGAGCGTTGCTGGCACCACCGTCCGGAAGTCGGCACCCTGCCGGAACATCCGACGCTGTGCAGCCGCTGCGTGACCAACCTGCCGGATGGCGAAGGCGAGACGCGTCACTTCGCTTGATCGCTGATGCGACCGCGGCATCGTTCAGCCTCCGCTGAGCGCTGATATCGAACGCCGGGCTCTGGCCCGGCGTTCGTGTCTTGCCGGTCGCAGACTCATTTCACGACAGGAAGGTAACATGACGTCTTCTTCACAAGGCCCCGCGACGGATACCCCTTCAGCCGGCAGTGAGCCGATGCGCTCGCCGCTGCGCTGGCTGTGGCTGTCGCTGGTGATCGTGGTGCTGGACCTGGCCACCAAGTGGCTGGCCAGCAGTTCGCTGGTCTATGGTCAGGCCAACGAAGTGCTGCCGATCTTCAATCTGACGCTGCTCCACAACACCGGCGCGGCGTTCAGTTTTCTGGCTGGCCATGATGGCTGGCAGCGCTGGTTGTTTGCGGGCATCGCGGTGGTGGCAGCCATCGGCCTGAGCATCTGGCTTGCGCGCCTCAAGCGTCACGAGACCTTCACCGCGCTGGGCATCGCGCTGGTGCTGGGGGGCGCGCTTGGCAATCTCTATGATCGTGTCGTGCATGGCTACGTGGTGGACTTCCTGTCCTTCCACTGGGGCAATGCCTTCTTCCCGGCCTTCAACGTGGCGGACGTCGCCATCAGCCTGGGAGCCGTGGCACTGATTCTTGAATCTTTCCGTGGCCGCTCCGAATGAGCGCCACAAGCGAGGTCAGCATGAGCGAGCATCGTATCGCCGATAACATGGAGGTCAGCCTCCATTTCCGTCTGCGTCTGGAAGACGGCACCGAGGTGGACTCCACCTTCGACAAGACACCGGCCACCTTCCAGGTGGGTGACGGCAATCTGCCGCCGGGCTTCGAGCGCTCGATCATGGGCATGGCGGCGGGCGAGACCGGCAGCTTCACGATCACGCCGGAGCATGCCTTCGGTCAGCACAATCCGCAGAACGTCCAGACCGTGGCGCGCAAGAGCTTCGATGAAGAGATCGAGGTCGGCATGGTGATGTCCTTCGCCGAGCCGTCGGGTTCGGAGCTGCCGGGCATCATCCGTGAGATTGATGAGCGTGACGTCAAGGTCGACTTCAATCACCCGCTGGCCGGGCGTACCCTGACCTTCGAGGTCGAGGTACTGTCAGTCGCCCCCGCGACCACGCACTGAGTCTTCTTTCCAGAGGTGCGCTCCCCGTGAGCGCACCTCGCCATCAAGCGGAGCCTGTCATGCAGATCAAGCTGGCCAACCCGCGCGGTTTCTGCGCCGGAGTGGATCGCGCCATCGATATCGTCAACGGGGCGCTCGACGTGTTCGGGCCGCCGATCTACGTGCGTCACGAGGTGGTGCACAACCGTTTCGTGGTCGACTCCCTCAAGGAGCGCGGCGCCATCTTCGTCGAGGAACTGCACGAAGTGCCGGATGACGTCATCGTCATCTTCTCGGCGCACGGTGTCTCGCGTGCCGTGCAGGAAGAGGCCGAGCGTCGCAACCTCAAGGTCTTCGATGCCACCTGTCCGCTGGTGACCAAGGTGCACATGGAAGTCCTGCGCTATGCGCGCAAGGGCCAGGATTGTGTGCTGATCGGTCATGAGGGCCACCCGGAAGTCGAGGGCACCATGGGCCGCTATGACACTTCCCAGGGTGGCACCATCCATCTGGTGGAAGACGAGTCCGATGTGGCGCGTCTGGAGGTCAAGGACCCGGAGCAGCTGGCCTTCGTCACCCAGACCACGCTCTCGATGGATGACACGGCGCGCGTGATCGACGCGCTGCGCGAACGCTTCCCGGCGATTCAGGGCCCGCGCAAGGATGACATCTGCTACGCGACCCAGAATCGCCAGGACGCCGTGCGCATGCTGGCGGAAGCCTGCGATGTGGTGCTGGTGGTCGGCAGTCCCAACAGTTCCAACTCCAATCGCCTGCGCGAACTGGCCGAGCGCATGCAGACCCCGGCCTGGTTGATCGACGATGCGCAGCAGATCGAGGCCAGCTGGCTCGAGGGTATCGGCAGCATCGGTATCACCGCCGGGGCCAGTGCCCCCGAAGTGCTGGTGCAGGGCGTGATCGATCGTCTGATGGCGCTGGGAGCCTCGGCGCCCGAGGAGCTCGAGGGCCAGGAGGAAAACATCGTCTTCTCGATGCCCAAGGAGCTCAAGGAGCGCTTGATCGCCTCGGATCAGATCCGCGAGCTGTAACGCCTTGTAAGTTTCTGCCAGTGAAGAAGCCGCGACCCTGTCGCGGCTTTTTTGTGCGCGCCATTCGCATTTTGCCATCTAATTCAGCAGTTTCTTGTATAAGCAACGGCATTCTTGAGCACGATCGTTGATCAATCTGGTGCGTATTGAAAAAAAATGTAATGCGCAGTTACCAAAATGATACATAATAGAGGTATGGTTCGTACTCTGGAGAATTCCCCATGCCACGACTGTTCTCGGTCACCGGTGTCAGCAGTGCAGGTGCACGCCGCAAGCCGAGACCGGGGCGCGGGGCAGCTGGCAGGCGTCGGGCCAAGGGCTTCACCCTGATCGAGATGATGATGGTGGTCGCGATCATCGGCATTCTGGCGGCGGTCGCCATTCCCTCCTATCTCGGTTATGTGGAGCGCAGCTGGCGCTCGCATGCTCAGCAGGCACTGGGGCAGCAGGCCAGACAGTTGCATGGATTCTACTACCAGAACTTTTCCGAGGCGCCCGTGGGGGATGATGACCAGCCGACGGATGGCGTCAGCCGTATAGAGGACGGCGGTGGCAATCTTCGCTACCTGATCACGTATCGCAGTCTGTCTGCCTCGGCCTTCGTCCTGCAGGCGACGCCTCAAGGGGCACAGCTCAATGATGACTGCGGCGTGCTGTGGATGGACCAGGACATGAATACCGGTGCCGAAGGAGGAGGCCGGTGCTGGTGATGATGGGCCCCCAGAAGACAGACTCGAGTCCGGCACGGCCGGTCGACCCTCAGCGGCAAGGAGAAGTATCTCTCATGCGCCAATCCCGTGGTTTCACCCTGATCGAGCTGGTCGTGACAGTGGCGATCATTGCCATCATCGCGACCTGGGCGGTGCCGGCCTGGCAAGGCCTGGTGCAGCGCTCTCAGGTGGAGTCCGATGTGCGTGCCCTGACCCATGCGCTCGGCATGGCGCGCAGCACCGCTACCACGCGCGGTGTCGACGTGAGTGTCTGTCCCTATGCGCCGAGCGTTGCCACCCCCAATCCCACGACCTGCGACGATGACTGGGCGAATGGCTGGGTCGTCTATGTCGGGAATACTTCCAACTTCACCCTCGACGACCGCCTGTGGATCCATCAGGACAGCAATGCGGTTGCCCAGTCGGGGGGCGCCTCCAGGATCACCTACAACGATCGCGGCACGCTGACTAGTGGCAACAGTACGCTGGTGTTCTGTGCGGCCTCTGATGCTACCTCTGTGGTAGTGGCGCCTTCAGGCCGTGTACGCCTTGAATCAGGAGGGGACTGCTCATGACAGCATCGTTGATGATCACATCCCTCAAGCAAGCCCTGCAGCCGAGAGCGCTGAGGAAGACATTGCTGTCTCGCCTGCAGCGGCGGCGTTCCGCTCGGCATTCTCAGCGCGGCGTCGGCCTGATCGAGGCGCTGGTCGCGGTCATGCTGCTGGGGGTTTCCCTGCTGGGGCTGGGGTTGTTGCAAGTTCAGACGCTTCAGCATCAGCGCGTCAGCTACAGCAATACCGTGGCACAACTGCTGTCGCTGGACATGGCTGAGCGTATCCGCGCCAACCTTGAGGCCATCGATCAATATGATGATGCCGATACCACCAATGCGCCCGCGGATGGATGCAGCTCGGACTGCGTGCCCGCAGAGCTGGCGGACCAGGACATCATTGATTGGCGTGACGCCATCATCGGCTCCACGCTGACCAGCGGCGTCGGCAGCGTGGAAGTCGACGAGCGTGTTGTCGGCGGCGCCGGTATCGGCGTTCACGACGTCAGTGTCCAGGTACAGTGGAGTGACCCCATCAGCGGGGGAGTTGACCAGCAGACCTATCGTTTCGAGGTAGAGCCATGAATCGCTGTTCCCCTGCATCGGTCCGCCGACGCTCTGCCCCCGACACCACCCGCCCGCATGGCATGAAACGCCAGGCGGGCGTGGGGCTTGTCGAGCTGATGATCAGCCTGGTGTTGGGGCTGCTGATCACGGCGATGGCCGTGCAGATGTTCTCGACCTCACGCAGTACCGTGAGCACCCAGGAGGCACTTTCCTATCTGCAGGAATCGGCCCGCTACGTGTCCTTCCGGCTCCAGCCGCTGATGCGCAATGTGGGCTACGCAGGCTGTGCCAATAGCCGCGATATCACCAATGCCAGCTCGGTGGATGCCTCCCATGACCTCACGGCGCCTTTCGGTGGTCAGCAGCGTACCCAGCGGGGCCTCAGCTATTTCAATCTGACGTTCGTCGCTGCCAGCAAGGACGGCGATGAAACCACGCTGACCAGCAGCATGACGTCGCTGGGCGGCCCCCTGTCCGTGCGCAACGGTAGCGAAGATGCCTTCGTGACCAACGAGTATGCGCTGGTCAGTGATTGCAGCAGCACCGATGTCTTCAGGGTGTCGGGCATCACCCAGGGCAATGTGGAAACCAATGACACCCTGTCACGTTCCTATGGCAGCTCTCAGTCCTCGAATGCCTATCTCTACCCGGTGCAGGCCTGGGAGCTGCGGCTGGATGACCAGGCCAACGATTCTTCGGTGCGTTCACTGTATATCGACCGTATCGATGCCGCTTTCGCACGCGAAGAACTGGCCTCCGGCGTACAGGGCTTCGATGTCAGCTTCAGCCTGGATACCACCGGCAATGGCAGTGTCGATCGCGTCAAGGTGCCGGCTGCCACGGTACGCAGCGAAGGCCGATGGGATGAGGTGCGTCGTATCGAGATCGCCCTGACGCTCGAGAGCCTGCCAGGAGTGGTGCCGGGCGGGGATAACGATGGGCGTTTGACGCGAACCTTCAATCTCACGTTCACACCGCGCAATCTGCAACTGAGGGGCGGCTGATGAATACATCGTCTTCAACGTCCAGGGTCTGCGCGGTCACTCGGGGGCCAGCACGTCAGCAAGGCATCGCCTTGCTGATCGTGTTGATCATGCTGGTCGTGATCGGCCTGCTGGCCGTGACCGGGGTCGAGGACAGTCAGCTGCAGACACGCATGGCCGTCAACAGCCGCAACTTCGAGCAGTCCTATTACAACGCGGAAACCAGCCTGAGCATCGGTGAGCGCGCGCTGCAGGAAAGCCTGGAGGATGGCACCTGGAGCCTGGACAGCTTCGATGACTCGGCCGGCCTGATGCTGGCACTGCCCGAGGATGCACCGCCGATCAACCCGCTCTCGGAAGCAGATTGGCAAGCCAGCGGTATCCAGACGCTGGACAGTGATACCGGTGCGGTCATCGGAGCCTATGTGATCGAGTATCTGGGCAAGGTCGGCGAGCCGCCGCTGAATGCCAGCAACGAAGTGAATGCGGTGGGCACGCGCCTGGATGCCTTCCGTATCAACGCGATGGGCACGGGGGGCGGCAATGGTGCCTCCTGGACAGTAGTGCAAAGCGAGATGGAACTGGGCCCTTACTTCTGAGAGGAGCATGAATATGCGTTATCTGCTGAGTGGTGCCCTGTGCCTTGTCGCCTTGCCCTGTCTGGCGGCCCCCGGGGAAATCGCCCGCGCCCCGGTCACGGAAGCGACCGGGGTTCAGCCCAATATCCTGTTCATTCTGGATGATTCGGGCAGCATGGCCTGGGAAGACACTCTCAACAAGGGGGTGGAACACTGGGGGTATCAGCCAGCGTCCTCGGTGCTTGGGAACTCCGGGGTCTACTCGATCAATGCCGGGGTCGTCAGCCATCGCACCCAGAACACCATCGCTCGGGCCATCGGCTCGTGCAATGGTTTCAATGTGCTGGCCTACAATCCGGAGCTGACCTACACCCCTTGGGCGGGCAAGGACCGCCTTGGGGTGGAGTACGCAGATGCCACGTTGTTGACGGCGCGTTCAAATCCTTATGAGCCGACGTCCACCGTCAACCTCACCGGGGTCTACTACATGCCCTGGACGGATAATGATGGTGATGGAGAGTATGACTTCGAGGAGTGTGGCCTCTATCAAAGCGGCAGCAGCCTCTATGTGGACAACACACGTCAGACCTACATCAACCAGCAGTCCGCGGCTCAGCAAGTCAACTTCGCCAACTGGTTCACGTATTATCGCGACCGCATGTCCGTGGCCAAATCCGCCATGGCCGGTGTGATCGATGCCAACGAGTCTCGGGTCGGGCTACGCACCATCCAGGGTCGCAACAATCGCAACGTTGCTGACATGACGGATGTCGATGAGCGTGAAGACCTGCTGGAGGAGCTGTTTACCGCTTATCCCTCCGGTGGCACCCCTCTGCGTACCGCGCTCAAGAATGCCGGTGAGTATTATTCCAGCACTGGTCGCTCGGCTCCCATTCTGAGT
This sequence comes from Cobetia sp. SIMBA_158, assembly GCF_046566945.1. Taxonomy (NCBI): domain Bacteria; kingdom Pseudomonadati; phylum Pseudomonadota; class Gammaproteobacteria; order Oceanospirillales; family Halomonadaceae; genus Cobetia; species Cobetia sp. SIMBA_158. The sequence continues at coordinate 26,145 of NZ_JAWJYL010000012.1, read as the reverse complement.
GCGGATGAGGGCGGCATGTGCCAGCAGAACTATTCCATCATGATGAGCGATGGCTACTGGAATGGCTCCAGCCCCAGTGTCGGCAACGTCGATGGTGGCAGCGGTGATCACATCAGTGCCAGTCACCGTGACAGCCATTCCAATACGCTTGGCGATGTCGCGATGAAATATTATCGCGAGGACCTGCGGACTGACTTGATCGACAGCGTGCCTACCATACCGGGAGTGGATGAAAACTCCGCTCAGCACATGGTGACCTACACCGTCGCTTTCGGTGTGGATGGCTCGCTGTCCGAGAACCCTGCTGATCTCGAGACTGCCTTCACCTGGCCGCAGCCTTCCGCCAATACCAATACCACCATCGATGATCTGCGTCATGCGGCCTGGAACGGACGTGGTGAGTATCTCAGCGCCGCCAATCCGCAGGCATTGATTGATGCGCTGAACAATATCGCGCAGTCCATCGCAGGACGCGCGGCCAGCACCGGTAGTCTGGACATCAGCAGTGGCGGGCAGACCAGCGGCGCTTATGTGATTCAGACCATCTATGATCCCGCCGATTGGTCGGGCGATGTCGTTGCACGCAAGATCGGCACCAATGGCGCCTTGAGCGCCACCTCGGACTGGTCCGTCGCGGAGTGGTTGCGTGACGATGATAGCCGTAGCTCCAGCCGCAAGGTGATCACCTACAACCCGGGGATCTCCGAAGTGGATGAGAAGGCGTTCTTCTTCAATATCGAGGAGGCCGGATCACTGGAGGCCGAACAGGTACTGGACCTCGTGGGCTTCCTCGATGAGACCCTGCTGTCAGAAACGCTGTTGGCAACGCTGCGGAGAACCGTCCGGGATGATGACGACGACGACGACGACGACGACGATGATGATGATGATGATGATGGCATTCTTGGCGGAGTCGGCTCAGTGGTCGGAGGCGTCACCAGTGGCGTGACTCAGCTGACGGGACGCGTCCTGGATACTACCGGTACCTTCCTGAAGCTGGATGGCGCTGATCTTGGCGTCAGAACGTCGGATCTCGAGAATCTGATCGGTTATCTCAAGGGTGATGATGCCTACGAAGGCACCTTGTTCCGCGAGCGTGACGACAACTATCTCGGGGATATCGTGCATGCCTCGCCGGCGATCGTCGGGCCGCCTTCGGCCAGCTATCGCAATGACATGGAAGTGTCTTCGTACCGCTCCTTCAAGACGCTGTATGAGGACCGCCAGAACATGATCTACATCGGTGCCAACGACGGCATGCTGCACGCCATCGACATGGAGACCGGTGAAGAGAAGTTCGCCTACATGCCGTATGCCGCCTTCAGCATCGAGAGCGGGCGCGGTATTCGCCAGCTCGCTGATCAGAACTATGTGCACCAGTACTACGTCGATGCCACTCCGGTCGCGCGTGACGTGCATGTCCAGTTGGGGGATGAGGATGCGCCCGGTTGGCACTCGGTCCTGCTGGGTGGGCTGGGCGCTGGCGGCAAGGCGGTCTACATGCTGGATATCACCGATCCTGAAGGCTTCGAGTCATTGGGTGAATCCAACGGCACCTCGCCGGCCGAGATCGTGCAGTGGGAATTCACGCACGAGGACCTCGGCTATACCTTCAGCGATATTCAGGTAGCGCGTCTGGATGACGGCAAGTGGTATGCCATCTTCGGCAATGGCTACAACGCCGACAGCGATGGGCGTGCCAAGTTGTTCATCGTGGACCTGGAAGACCCCGACAACTATGCGCTGCTGGATTCTCAACAGGGCAGCAATGCCGGTGGGTCGTGCACCTCTGGCAGCAGTGACTGCAATGGCATGTCGAGTCCTGAGCTGGCCGACGTCGATGCCGATGGCATCACCGACTGGGTCTATGCCGGCGATCTGCATGGCAATGTCTGGGTGTTCGACATGCGCGAGTTCTCGCTGAGCAACATCGGCAGCAGCGAAATGTCGCGTCTGTTCCAGTCATGTGCCGTTGCCTTGAACAGCACGTCATCGACCTGTCCGGCAGCTTCCCGACAGCCCATCACATCGCGGGTAGCCGTGGCACGCAGCGGTGTCTTCAACAGCACCGTCGATACGCCGTACCTGAATGTGTACTGGGGCACCGGGCAATTGCTGACGCTGCAGGATGCGGTCGATACCTCGGCGCAATCCTTCTACAGCGTGCTGCATACCGGGTCCTCGACTCGCCGTCATCATGGCCAGCTGGAAAAGCAGAGCTTCTCCAATATCAGTGGCGTGAGTGACGCGCGTACGGTCACGGGGGTAGGCGTCGATTACTCCAATCAGAACAATAATGGTATGCAGTACGGCTGGTACCTGGAGCTACCGGACTCTGGTGAGCGTCTGGTGACCATCCCGGCTGTCCGTGGTGATCTGATTGTCTTCAATACCACCATCCCGGGCTCCAATGGCCCCTGTACTGGCGGTGCCAGTGGTTGGCTGAATGCGCTCAGCTTGCGCAACGGCCTGCAGCCGGTACGCAGTTACAACAATGTGCAGCAGGTCTTTGATTACAACGCTGATGGCGAGGTCAACGCGAGCGACAACGTCAACAATCAGGTCGTACTCTCGATCAAGACAGAAGGCGAGCCCACCGCACCGAAATTCCTGGGTGATACCCAGTATGTCGGTCAGGGTGGCACCAATCAGGTGGTCGAAATGGCCATGGACTTCGGGATCGATGGGCTGGAAGGCCGTAGTGCCTGGTATCAGCTGCGCTAGGAGAGAGACCATGAAGACATTACGACTCAAGCTGACTGGTAGTGGACTGATGCTGGCGGCGGGCTTGCTCTTCACGAGCTGGGGCTCCCAGGCCCTGGCGGAAGATGCCCCGATTCCGCTGGTCATGGAGCAGAGCGTCACCGGCGTCATCGACGAGCGAGAGGGGGATCAGCTGCTCGTCGACGACATGGGGTTCGTGCTTCAGCCGGATAGCCGGATACTCAATCGCAATGGGCGCGAGCTGAAGGCCTTCCACCTCACGCCGGGGCAGGAGGTCGAGGTGCGCTTCGACCCACGTGGTGAGCCGAAGCAGGTCATCGACATCACGCTGCTGCGTCGGGGGCGCTGATGATCAGGCTAACAGGGGGGGCTCGGGCACAAGGCGGCTTCGGTCTGCTGGAGCTCATGATTGCCGTGGCCATCATCGGCATTCTGGCGGCGATCGCTTATCCCAGCTATCAGGATCAGGTGGAGCGTTCACGTCGCACCGACGCCACCACCGCCTTGCTGGCGCTGGCCCAGACCCAGGAGCGCATCATGGCAACCTGCGGTGAATACGCGACGGCCAGCGTGACAGCGGCGACCAGCTGTGGAGATGCGCTTGGAGGCGGTGGCGGTGGTATCGGGCTGGGCCAGGCAGATGCCGTCAGCGAGGAAGGCTTCTACAACCTGGCCGTCGCAGGCGATGCAGACAGCTATACCTTGACCGCCACTGCTACCGGCAGTCAGGCCAACGATGAGGACTGCGCCACCTTTACGCTCACGGAGTTGGGAGTGAAGGGAGCGGCAGTCCTTGAGGACTCGGAAGACACCGATAGCAGTGATTGTTGGTAGGCACTGACAGCCGACATTGCATGGCAAGCGCCTGAAGCCTCGATCTACGATGATCGGGGCTTTTTTTGTCTGGTGGATGAGGTTCAGTCGAGAAATATGGAATAACGGTGATTATGGGGAGTTTTCGGAATGATGGGTAATCTTGTGTAACATAATGATTCCATCTGTGGTTCATAGACGTTAAATTGCCCAATTTCACGCCCTGCAGGGTGCTTTGGCCTGCGTGGCTTTCAGGGGTAAGACGATGCAGCTTTTTCCTGCACTTCGGCATGGATGTCAGCAGAGCCGCCAGCAAGGCTTCACGTTGATTGAGCTGATGATCACGCTGGCCATTCTCGTGATCACGATCACGATTGCCGTCCCCGCCTGGCAGGGGGTGGTCGCGCGCAACGCCGTCACCGGCACGGCCGAGACGCTCGTGTCTTCGATCAACTATGCGCGTAGCGAGGCGGTGGCCAGCGGCAACGACATCACGCTCTGCCCTCTGAATGCGCAGGGTGACGCCTGCATGAATTCCACCAGCTGGAGCAATGGCTGGGCGGTGGTGCAGGGCAGTCAGGCCGAGGCACGGGCGTCGCTGGGCGATGACCTGTTGCGCGTATTTGATGCCGCCATCACCGTGCAGGCGGGTGTTGCCGGCGTGACTTTCGATGATCAGGGCGCGACCTCTGATTCCACCTGGTTGTTGATCTGCGATCAGTCGGGCGGGCAGGGCCATCGCCAGCTTGAATTGACTCCCATCGGACGAGTAGTGACGGAGACTTATGGCAGCGATGACCAGAGTTGCTGAGCTTGGCGTGTCCCGTGCAAGCGGTAGCCAGCAAGGTACCAGCCTGCTGGAGGCGTTGATCGCTCTGCTGTTGATGGGGCTGACATTGCTGGGGTTCGGGCTCATGCAGATGGAAAGTCTGCAGGCCAACAACGAGAGTTACGCGCGTACCGAAGCCCGTATTCTCCTGGTCAGCATGGCTGAGCGCATTCAAGCCAACCCCGATGGCGTGGATGACTACGATGGGCTTTCCACCGCGGGGGCAGGAAATCCGGGCGGTTGTCCCTGCAGTGTTGCCGAGCTGGCGGCCCGTGATGTGGCGGTGTGGGCGGACAGGCTTGAGGACAGCAGTCTGAACGCGCCGGTCGGGTCCATCGCCAGCAGCGGTAGTGACCTTCTCACCCTGACCCTCGGCTGGAGCGGCGCCGCGCAGCTCGGGCAGAACGAAGACAGCATGGACGCCGGTGCTCAGGCGTTGAGCGAGACCCTACAGATACGAGTGGTGCCCTGATGTCGTCGAAAGCCTCCTTCCCACTGCGAGCTTTCGCGTCGCGCTCGCATCGGGCGCCGCGCTCGATTCCCTCACGGCGTGCCCAGCAGGGCGTCGGCCTGGTCGAATTGATGCTGGCGCTGGTGCTGGGACTGTTCATTTCTGCCATGGCGCTGGAATACTTTCTGGCCTCGCGCTCTACCCTCAACACCACGTCGGCCGTGTCCTACCTGCAGGAGTCTGCGCGCCACGTCACGCGTCGCCTGCAGCCATTGGTGCGCAATGCCGGCTTTTCCGGCTGTGCGTCGGTGAGCAGTGTCAGTGATGGTACCGGCAGCCATGCGCTGTCCGATTCTCCTCTGACGGCCGAGTCCGACACGGTGGCGGGGATCACCTACGACCGTCTGGCCTTGCAGGTACCGGCGCTGGGAGCGCAGCGCGGTTGGCAGCTCGGGGCGAGCGTCGCCCAGGGCGATACCTCGCTGACCCTGGAGGACTACACCTCCGGCACGCTGGAGACGGATAGCGTCGTGCTGATCAGCGACTGTGAGAGCGGCGACATCGCACGCCTCTCGGGCGATGGCAACAACTCGCTCGATCTGTCGAGCGCCGTCGAGCACGGCTATGGCGGCACCATACAGACCCAGGCATATGTCTATCCGCTGCAGCGTTGGTACCTGTTGCTGTCGCAGGCCGATGACGACTCCCCCGTTCGGCTCTGCCTGAACGGCGAGGATGTCGATGGCGATCCGGCAGCAGGCTGTGGCGAAGAAGTGGCGCGATACGTCGAAGCTCTGGACCTGACCTTCGATACGGCCTCCGGCAGCGGTAGCGCGAGTCGCTTTGCCGTGGAGCGCAGCGTGGCGGAAGTGGAAGCCGCGAACGACTGGAGCAGCGTCAGACGGATCCACATCAGCCTGACCCTCAAGACGCCCCCGACGATCAACGTCGAGGGAGAGGGGGACGGTGAGTTGCAACGCACCTTCGATATCACCCTGAGCCCGAGGAATATCGGTCTATGAACCAGGCAAGTTCTCCCAGGCCGCCACGCCAGCAAGGCATGGCATTGCTGGTCGTGCTGATCATGCTGATCGTGGTGGGCGTGATGGCGGTGACAGGCAATGAAGATACCCAGTTGCAGACCCGCATGTTGATGAATACCCAGTTCTACGACAACGCCTACGCGGAGGCCGAGAGCCTTCAGCAACAGGCTGAGAGTCGTCTGCTCGAGGGGGAGCTGACCCTGGATGATTTCGGTGGGGACGGCTTCTACGACGTGACGGCGGGGGAGGACCTGGACTTCGATCCTCTGCAGGCAGACGCCTGGGAGGGGGAAGGTGTCTTGAGTGGTGATGCGGCTGACAACGGCAACTATGTCATCGAGTATCTCGGAGAGACGACGGAAGGCGTTCTGAATGACGATAACCTGAGCAGCAGTCAGTTGTTGAATGCCTTCCGCATCACGGCCGCTGGTTGGAGTCTTGAGAGCGCAGGTGACCCTGATAGCAAGAAGCGTGCACTGGCAGTGGTGCAAAGCGAAATCATGATGGCCGATTGAAGGGAATCTATCGATGAAATCGAAGCACTCACCCCGCTGCAGCGGCTTGCGTCGTATTCACCTGCCGGCCTTGCTGTCAGGCGGGCTGCTGGTCGCCTTGCCCGTGCTGGCAGACAGCGACACGCTACTCCAGTTGCCAACCACCCAGAGTGTCGGCGTTACGCCCAATGTTCTGCTGGTGCTGGATGATTCGGGCTCGATGTCTTTTGAAGACACTTTTGAGGGTGGGGATTCTGTTCAGAAATATGACCTGGTCTATGCCGAACAGAAAGAGTGTGAGTGGGTACAGGGGTGGTGGGGAAAACAAAAGATATGTGAGACTGTTTTTAAACCTCTTGACTTGGATAGAAAGTATTTCTGCTACACACAAAATACTCAAGCATATAACCCTCATCAGACTTATCTTCCTTGGAAAAAGGGGGATGGGGATGAACGCTATGACAATATGGATCCTACTGCTGCCTGGGTTGATTTCAACTTAGGAGATGTTACCAGTAACCTGGTTGATCTCACCGATCCAGATTTGAACTACCGTTACTACACTGGAAGTAACTGTAATTCGGATACTGAGGTAAAACTCTCGGATGACAATCTGACTGATCAAGAAAAAATCAACTACGCCAACTGGTTTACCTACTATCGTGACCGTTTGGGCGTCGGTAAGGCCGCTGCCTTGGAATTGCTGGCAGGTACTGATTTTCGTACTGGTTTTTTGACTATCAACCCAGGCTCTGTTACTGCCAAGCAGGCTGAAGTTGATAGTATATATGATACATTGATAAATGAAGTCATCAATTCTATCGGAACAATAGTTTCTGTAATAACGAATTCTGATAATGGCAATGAACATCTGGATGAAGTGAAGAATGCTATCGTAGGCTCAAAAATTATATCGGACGCTGAATATAATTATGGCGCCTATCGTGGTACACCATTAAGAGAAGCTCTTTATCGTGCTGGAGAGTATTATCGTGATAATTACTCCTATCTAGGCTCTTCGCCTATTGTGTCGGCTGATGAAGGCGGCATGTGCCAGCAGAACTTCACTGTTCTGATAACGGATGGTTTCTGGAATTCCGAAGACTCTTCGTACTCCAGTGCGATCGAAAAATATATTGGTGATGCCAATGGTGATGGGCGCTCTTGGTATGACAGCAGAACAAGAAGAAAAGGTGGAAACGCCACTTTAGCTGATGTCGCCCATTATTATGCCAATAATGATCTGCTACCGGATCTTGGAAGCGGTACCTATGAAAAGCAGGTAATGACGACCTATACGGTGGCGTTCGGTGTGGAGTCCACCAGCTCTTACTGGAATGGCTATGATCTCGTTCTTGAGAGTGATTCCAGCACCATCGATGACCTGGAGCAGGCGGCCATCGATGGCGGTGGCTCCTACTTCAATGCCTCCAGCCCGACGGACCTCGTCTCGGCCCTGGCGGCGATCGCCTCCGAGATCGTCGCGGTAGGCAACAGTGTCAGCGGCCTCTCCACCAACCTGACCACGGCCAGTGTCGAGACGGATAGCCGACTGATCGAGAGCCGCTATTCCGCCTCGACCTGGACGGGGGATGTGGTGGCCTCGTCGGTACAGGAGGGCAAGGACGTCGAGGATGACGACCAGGTCTGGAGTGCTGCCACCCAGTTGAGTGAGGCATTGGAAGAGAAGGATGGTGTTGAGTCGCGTACGGTCTTCACCATGTCCGGCGACAACGGAGTCGAGTTCACGACCGACAACGCGGGCCGCCTGAGCTCCAGCCAGCGCAATGATCTCGCGCGCATGGAGGTCGGTGGCAACTCCACCGATGACCATGTGGAGGCGGCGATCGAATGGTTGCGGGGCAGCGATGAATACGAAGGCGATGGTCTGCGCAATCGCACTGGCGTCCAGCTGGGCGACATCATCGGCTCGTCGCCTGTCGTCGTGACTCAAGAAGACTCGACGACAGAGGGCAGTGTCTTCGTCGGGGCCAACGACGGCATGCTGCATGCCTTCGACCTCAAGACCGGCAACGAGCAGTTCGCTTATATACCGGAACTGCTCTATAGCGAAGAGGATGACGCAGGGCTGGGGTATCTGACGGACCCGGGCTATCAGCATCGCTACTATGTCGACGGTGAACTGCGTCTGGCCAGCCTGAATGGTGAGGAGTGGCTGGTATCCGGTCTCGCCGGCGGTGGACGCGGCCTGTTCGCGCTCAATGTCACCAAGGCCGTGGCAGGCGAAGACTTCGACGAAGATGATGTGGTGCGCTGGGAATTCGGTGCCAGCGACGATGATGACATGGGGCATGTCTACGGCAGCGCGCATATCGTCACCCTCAACAACGGCGACAGCGCGGTGCTGGTCGGCAACGGGCTGGAAACGGCCGATGAGAACGCCGCGCCGACGTTGTTCGCGCTGGAGCTTGATGGAGTCAATGCAGGCGGCGTGATCGCCAAGCTGTCCCCCAGCGGAGTGACCGGCGGATTGGCAAACCTGCAGGTCGCGGACCTCGACAGCAATGGCACCGTCGATTTCGCCTATGGCGGAGACCTGCAGGGGCGACTGTGGAAGTTTGACCTCAGTGACGACGACAGCAGCAAGTGGAGTGTCACGCGCCTGTTCACGGCCTGTGCTACCAGCCTGACCGGCGGGGAGTGCCAGACGGACGCGTTGCAGCCGATCACCGTCAAGCCGACGCTCAGCCGCTACTCCGGCGAGACGCACACCATGACCTCGCCCAATCTGCTGGTGTCCTTCGGGACCGGCCAGGACATGTATGCCGATGCTGAAGATGAAGCCTGGGTCACGCAGAGCCTCTACACCGTGCTGGATACCGGCGGCAGTCATACCAGTCTGACACGCAGTGACCTTGAGGCACGCAACTTCGTCAGCGGCAGCTACACCAACGGCGAGCTGACAGGCCGGACCCTCGGTGGCGACAGCTTTGCCTACTATCCCAGCCAGCTCGAGGATCAAGACACGGATCGCTTCGGCTGGTATCTGGATCTGGACGCCTCCGAGCAGGAAGAGCTGGTCGAGCCGGCCAATCTGCTCTCCAACCTGGTGGTCTTCTCCACCAGCACGTCCAGTACCGGAACTAACTTCTGTGAAAGTACCGGTGGTGGCTGGCTGGTCGCGCTGGATACCGAGACAGGTCTGCCGACCTACGACGATAGCGAAGGCAGCTACGTGACCATCTTCGATTTCAATCAGGATGAGGCCTTCAGCACTGATGACCTGGTCGGTACCCTCGTTGATGACACCGTCGCCGTCGGCAATGTCATCGTCAGCGTCAAGTTGAGCGGTACACCGACGTCCAGTGTCAGTGTCGGCGATACGGTCTACGTGGGCACCAGTTCGCTGGGCAGCGAGGAGGGCGGCGTCTCCTCCTATGATCTCAACGTGTCCAGCTCGACGGACACCGGCCGTGTCTCCTGGTATCAGCTGCGCTGAGCCCGTCTCGGGCATGAGGCAATGATGACACGCTGCGCCGCCACGCCTTCCCCGGGGTGGCGGCGCCTTGCCTTTCATCAGGGTTTACTTCCTTCAGTCAGGCTTGCCCAGTGCTTTTTAGTTGAGTCTTGCGCCCGAGTCTTTCACTGAAGTCTTTCTCCCAAGCCTTTCACCCAAGCCCTTCATTCACGTTCTTCAAGGAAGCACTTCATGGCCAGTCTTCTCTCTTCCCGTTCGCGTCTTTCTCGGCGTCGGTTTGCCTCAGGCTTCACGCTGACGGAGATCATGATCGTGATCGTCATCGTCGGCATTCTCGCGGCGATCGCCTACCCGAGCTATCAGGATCAGGTGATCCGCTCGCGTCGTGCCGATGGGCAGGCGGCACTGATGTCATTGGCCCAGGCTCAGGAGCGCTACATGGCGCGTTGCGGCGGCTACGCGACCAGCATCGCCGGCGACAGTGATTGTGATGAGGAAGGACTGGGGCGTGCCACCGAGTCGCCGGAAGGCTATTACACCCTGAGCCTGGAGGATGGCGCCACGACCACGCGCTTCACGCTCATCGCGACCGCGGTGGCGCCTCAAAGCGCCGATGCCGACTGCCCCGCGCTGACCCTCACCAATACCGGTGTCCGCGATACGACCGGCGATGGCGATTGCTGGTAGCCGTGAAGCGCTTGCTGTGCACGATGCTGGAGACTCTGCTCAATGCTGGATTGCACGCGGCTCGCTTGCACCGCCTTGCGGGCGGCGTATTCTTGACCCCTTTCCCGGGCTGATGGCAGGAGCGAACAGGCGTGAATGACTTTGTGGTGGTAGGCGGTGGCGTGATCGGCATGCTGACCGCGCTGGAGCTGGCGGATGGCGGTGCCGAGGTCACGCTGGTCGAGCGAGGCCAGTGTGGGCGTGAGGCGTCATGGGCGGGCGGCGGTATCGTCTCGCCGTTGTATCCGTGGCGTTATAGCGCGCCGATCTCGCGCCTGTCTGCCTGGTCGGAAGGCTTCTACCCCACGCTGGCCGAGCGCCTGATCGAGACTACCGGCATCGACCCCGAATATCGCCAGCAGGGCCTGCTGTACCTGAATGTCGAGGATGCCGAGCAGGCACTGGCCTGGTCCCGGGAATATACCAAGCCGCTGACGCGCGTGGACGCCGACTTCGTCTATGACAAGGCTCCGGCGGTCGCGCCCGGTTGCGAGTCGGCATTGTGGATGCCGACGCTTGGCAGCATCCGCAATCCGCGTCTGGGCAAGTCACTGCGCGCCGCGCTCGACGCTCACCCGCGCGTGCGGCTGCTTGAGAATGTCGCGGTGCAGGGCATTCTGCTGCAGGACGACACCGCCATCGGCGTACAGACCGCCAATTCAGTGCTGTCTGCCGGGCAGGTCGTGGTCTGCGGTGGTGCCTGGAGTCGAGAGATTCTGAGTGAGGCGGGGCTTGCGCTGCCGGTACGGCCGGTACGCGGCCAGATGGTGCTGTTCAAGGCACCCAAGGGGCTGGTGGAGCGCGTGGTGCTCAAGAATGGTCGCTACGTGATACCGCGGGGCGATGGCCGTATCGTGGCCGGCTCGACGCTGGAGGAGGTCGGCTTCGACAAGGCGACCACCGCCGAGGCGCGCGAGTCACTGATCAAGAGCGCCTGCGAGATCATCCCCGCGTTGGCGGAGTGTGAGGTCGAGCACCACTGGGCGGGGCTGCGCCCCGGTTCGCCGACCGGCACGCCCTTCATCGGTGCCGTGCCTGAACGCCGCCACCTGCACGTCAATGCCGGCCATTACCGCAATGGGCTGGTACTGGCGCCGGCCTCGACCCGCCTGCTGGCGGATCAACTGCTCGGGCGCACGCCGATCATCGACCCCGCGCCCTACCAGCCCGAGACTCTGCTGGCCGAGATCGCTGCGCTGGATACGTCGTCAGATGCCGGCGAGACCCGCTGGGCCTGAGTATTTTCGTGTTGTCTTTCGCCATCGAGCGCTTCGCCTCGGTGGCGAATCATTTGCGCGGTCCTTCGTCGAGGAAGTGTTGCTGGTGTTCCTGGCAGCAGAAGTGCAGCGCCTCATGGCGGATGGCGTCATTTTCCGGCAGATGCAGGTCGCAGTAGGCGCAGCGCACCATGTTCTGCGCCTCGCGTTCGGCGGGGCTGTCGTTGCCGTAGTCGTCCTGGCTCAGCTTCCATTGGCGATACATGCGGTAAAGGCGCAGGCCGGCCCAGAACAGGGCGACGAAAACCAGCAGACGGATGATCAACAGGCTCATTCCTATATGACTCCCAGATGAGGCGGCGCGCGTGGCTTTTGCCAGCGGCGCGACCTTGCGGGACAATGGCGGCCAACATGATGACAGGTGGGCCGGTGCACGGCTCAGTGATCTGAGCCAGATGTCTGGCCACAGTGTACTGGCCCCTTATCGAACCGCCAATCGAGAGATCCTTACCGCATGCAAGATCTGACTCTGGTGATGGCCCAGCTCGACCCGCTGGTCGGTGATATTCCCGGCAACACTGCGCGTGCCATCGAATCGGTGCGTGAAGCGAGTCTTGAGCACAAGGCCGATGTCGTAGTGCTGCCCGAGTTGTGTCTGACCGGCTACCCGCCGGAAGACCTGCTGCTGCGCGAGTCCATGGAATCCCGCCTCGAGGAGGCGCGCGCCCAGATGGCGAAGAAGGTCGCGCCGGGCGTGATGGTCATCGTCGGCTACCCCGGCATGCGTGACGGCAAGCGCTACAACCTGGCCGGCGTGCTCAAGGATGGTGAGTGGATCGCCGAGTATGCCAAGCAGGCCTTGCCCAACTATCAGGTCTTCGATGAGCAGCGCTATTTCACGTCGGGCACTGAGCCGTGTGTGGTCGAGTGCCGCGGCGCCCGCCTGGGCATCGTCATCTGCGAAGACCTGTGGGACGGCGCGCCGGTCCGTCAGGCACGCGATGCCGGTGCCGAGATTCTCGTCAGCCTCAACGCCTCGCCCTATCACCTGGAGAAGCCGGCCGAGCGCAATCAGCTGTTTGCCGAGCGGGCAGCCGAGGTCAATTGCCCGCTGGTCTACGTCAATCAGATCGGCGGTCAGGATGAGCTGGTCTTCGATGGGGGCTCTGCCGCCATCGATGCCGACGGCAAGACCTGCGTGCAGGCGCCGTGGTGGGATGTCGGCCTGATGCCGGTGCAGTTCCTCAAGGCAGAGGGTGGCAACTGGGTGCCGCAGAGTGGCGAGATCGCCGAGTTGCTGTCGCCGGAGGAGTCGCTCTACTGTGCGCTGGTCACCGGGCTGCGTGACTACGTCAACAAGAGCGGCTTCAAGGGTGTGGTGCTGGGGCTTTCCGGGGGCATCGATTCCGGCCTGTCGCTGGCCATCGCCGTCGATGCGCTGGGCGCGGACCGCGTGCACGCCGTGATGATGCCGTATCACTACACCGCAGACATTTCCAAGGAAGACGCCGCCGAGCAGGCCAGGCTGCTGGGCGTGAATTACGAGGTGATGCCCATCGCGCCGATGGTCGAGGCCTTCACCGAGACCCTGGCGGAGAGCTTCGCCGGTAGCGAGCGCGACACCACCGAGGAGAATCTGCAGTCGCGGTGCCGTGGCGTGCTGCTGATGGCCATCTCCAACAAGAAGGGCCTGATGGTGCTGACCACCGGCAACAAGAGCGAGATGGCGGTGGGTTACGCCACGCTCTACGGCGACATGGTCGGCGGCTACAACGCGCTCAAGGATGTCTACAAGAGCTGGGTGTTCCGTCTCGCCAACTGGCGCAACACCATGGGCCCGGCGATTCCGGAGCGCGTCATCACGCGCCCGCCGTCCGCCGAGCTCGCCGAAGACCAGCTCGACAGCGATTCGCTGCCGGACTATGACACCCTGGATGCGATTCTCACCCACTACATCGAGGGTGACATGAGCGCCGAGGCGATCATCCGCTCAGGCTTCGAGGAAGAGGATGTCTATCGCGTGGTGCGTCTGGTCGACCGTACCGAGTACAAGCGTCGTCAGGCACCGGTAGGCGTGCGCGTCACGCCGCGCGGCTTCGGGCGGGACCGCCGCTACCCGATCGTCAATGGCTGGGTAGCCGGCGAATGACGGATTGCGGATTCTTTGCGCAAGACGCTGAAAGCGCCTGAATCCGACGATTCTGGCCATGCTGGCAGCACGAAAAAGCCCGTGATCGATGATCACGGGCTTTTCGATGGTGACGCCTGCCGGTCGTCAGACCGTCAGGTCGTCAGTCTTCACGTAACGCGGCTCGAAGGTGCGGCCATCCAGACGTTCGTTGTCCGGATCATTCTGGATCAGCACCTTGAGCGTCTCGCTGGCACGATCACGCAGACCGAGGCCCAGATAGCCCTCGACCATCACGGCCAGCGCATCGCGGGTGGCAGGAGTGTTAGGGTAGTGCTCAATGACCCACTCGCCACGCTTCACGGCAGCCAGATAGGCCTGCTTGCGCAGGTAGAAATCGGCTGTCTGCAGCTCGCCGCGCGCCAGTACGTTGCGCAGATAGATGATGCGCTGACGGGAATCTGCCGCGTAGGTGCTGTTGGGGAAGCGACGTACCAGCTCCCCGAAGTCGACGTAGGCATCGCGTGTCGCGCCCAGGTCACGCTTGGAAATATCGATCAGATCGAGGGATTCCAGGCTGAAGCGACCCGCGCTGTACGCTGCCAGTCCACGCATGTAGTAGGCATAATCGACCTGCGGGTGATCGGGGTGCAGGCGAATGAAACGGCTGGCCGCGGCGCGTGCCGCCTCCCAGTTGTCGACCTGGTAATAGGCGTAGATCAGCTCCAGCTGCGACTGTTCGGCGTAGCTGCCGAACGGGAAGCGAGTATCCAGGGCTTCAAGTTGTTGCACAGCGGAGTTGAAGCGGCTGGTATCCAGGGAAACCTGGGCCTGACGATACAGGTCCTGCTCCTGAAGATCCGGTGCCGGCTCGTTGGACGCACAGCCAGCCAGCAAGGTGCTGGCCAGGGCGAGGGCAGTCAAGGGAAGGGCGCGCATCGGTTTCCTCATCTCGGGCAATCCATGGCGGGCATGCTAGAATCCGCCGATCCGCACTCACTATAAAGCAAAGGCCCTTTCGTGCGAAACGGCCTCAGAGAGCAATATGGCAGACACCATCAACCGCGAAGAGCGGATCCCGGAGGCGATGATTGGCATGCGCCTTGATCAGGCCTGCGCCGAGATCTTCTCCGACTATTCCCGCGAGCGTCTCAAGCACTGGATCAAGACCGGTGCGCTGACCCTCGACGGTGCCGCCGTCAAACCCCGCGAGAAGGTCTATGGCGGTGAACGTCTGGCCCTGACCGCCGAGCTTGAAGAGGAAGTCAGCCACGAGCCGGAAGATATCGAGCTCGAGATCGTCTATGAAGACGACGACGTGCTGGTCATCAACAAGGAGCACGGCATGGTCGTGCACCCGGGCGCGGGTAACCACGATGGCACTCTGCTCAACGCCATCCTGCATCATTGTCCGGGCAATTCCATGATGCCGCGTGCCGGCATCGTGCACCGTCTCGACAAGGACACCAGCGGACTGATGGTGGTGGCCAAGTCATTGACCGCCCAGGCGGACCTGGTCGAGCAGCTGCAGGCCCGTACCGTGTCGCGCGAGTACGATGCCGTCGTCACGGGCGTGCTGACCTCCGGTGCCACCGTGGATGCGCCCATCGGGCGTCACCCCAAGGACCGCAAGCGTCAGGCCGTCACTCACAGTGGCAAGCCGGCGGTCACCCACTTCCGCGTGGTGGAGCGTTTCCGGGGTCACACCCATATCCGCTGCAAGCTGGAAACCGGGCGTACCCACCAGATTCGCGTGCACATGGCGCACCAGCGCTATCCGCTGGTCGGAGACCCGGTCTACGGCGGGCGTCTGAAGCTGCCGCCGGGGGCCAGTGACCCGCTCAAGGAGCTGCTGCGTCAGTTCCCGCGTCAGGCACTGCATGCCCGTCGTCTCGCCTTCATCCACCCGATCACGGGCAAGGAAGTCGAATTCCGCGCCGAGATGCCGGGCGACATGCTGGTGCTGATCGACTATCTCAAGGAAGACATCGCTCGCTGAGGCGGCAGGCTCGCGCGACACGCCGCACAAGGAGAGGTTATGCACGACGAGAGTCTACGCCCGACCCTGATACTGCCGGACTGGCCCGCGCCGAGCCCGGTGCAGGCCTTCGTGACCACGCGTGAGAGCGGCCCCAGCCAGGGGCCGTATGCCGGCTTCAATCCGGCGCTGCATGTGGGTGATGACCCGGCGATGGTGGCGCAGGTGCGCGAGCTGCTCGCCGCGGAGGTCGATGATGGCCGTCCGCTGGCGTGGCTGGATCAGGTGCACGGCACTCAGGTGGTGGATGCCTTCGATGTCTGCCACGCCGAAGACCGGCCGGATGCGCCGCCACGGGCGGATGCCTGCATCAGTACCGGCACCGGGCAGGCCTGTGTGGTGATGACGGCGGACTGCCTGCCGGTGCTGTTTTGTGATCGGCAGGGCACGCGCGTCGGTGTGGCACACGCGGGTTGGCGCGGGCTGGTCGAAGGCGTGCTGGAAGCCACCATCGAGCGTCTCGGTGATGACCCCGGCGAGCTGATGGCCTGGCTGGGCCCGGCGATCTCCAATGCGCAGTTCGAGGTCGGCCCCGAGGTGCGTGATGCGTTCATCGCGGATTTGCCTGAGGCCGATGACGCTTTCGAGGCCAGCCCCTACCGGCTCGGTCACTACATGGGTGATCTCTACAAGCTGGCACGCCTGCGTCTCGAGCGTGCCGGGGTCGGTCATGTCAGTGGCGGGCACTTCTGTACCGCCTCTGAATCACGCTTCTATTCCCACCGGCGTGATGATGGCGTGACCGGACGCCTCGCCACGGTGATCTGGCTGCGCTGAGGCGCTGATCAGTGCATTGGCATGCAGTACCCACAAACGCCCCGCTGACCTGATGTCTCAGGTTGGCGGGGCGTTTCTGTGTGTGGCAAAGATGATGGCCGGCGGGGGCGGCGGGTCGTCGTCGTGGCGGCGGGAATCTGACCTGGATCAGGCAAATGCCACAACATGCTGCAGCGCGGCGAATCCTGCCTTGAAAGCCGTGCGCCAGCCCCCATCTTGAGAGTCAGATACGAAATGTTACAGGCGAAGCTCCTGAGAAAAGGAGTACCGCCATGACTCTCAGGAGAAGGCACCATGCGCATCGACAAACTCACCAGCAAGCTGCAGAACGCTCTGGCGGATGCCCAGTCGCTCGCCGTCGGGCGAGGCCACAATGAAATTCACCCGCAGCATCTGCTGCTGGCTCTGCTGGAAGACCGCGATGGCGGTCTCAAGGCACTGGTCAACAAGGCGGGCGGCGATGCCACCAGCCTGATGAGCGGCCTCAAGCGCCAGCTGGATGACCTGCCCACCGTGTCCCAGTTCGATGGCAATGTCGCGCCCTCGCAGGCCCTCGGCAAGCTTCTGAATCTGGCCGATCGCGAAGCGCAGAAGCGCGGCGATCAATTCATCGCCTCCGAGCTCGCGCTGCTGGCCGCGCTGGAGCTGGGTGGTGATCTGGGCAAGCTGTTCACCTCCTCGGGCATCAAGAAGCCCGCCCTGACGTCCGCCATCGATGCGCTGCGCGGTGGCGAAGCCGTGGGCGATGCCGATGCCGAGAACAATCGCGAAGCGCTCAACAAGTACACCCTGGATCTCACCGAGCGTGCGCGGGATGGCAAGCTCGACCCGGTGATCGGGCGCGATGAGGAAATTCGCCGCACGATCCAGGTGCTGCAGCGTCGCACCAAGAACAACCCGGTGCTGATCGGTGAGCCCGGCGTCGGCAAGACCGCCATCGTCGAAGGGCTGGCCAGCCGTATCGTCAATGGCGAGGTGCCGGAAGGCCTCAAGAACAAGCGCGTGCTGTCTCTCGACATGGGCTCGCTGCTGGCGGGGGCCAAGTTCCGCGGCGAATTCGAGGAGCGCCTCAAGTCGGTGCTGAAGGAGCTGGCGCAGGAAGAAGGCCAGGTCATCCTGTTCATCGATGAGCTGCACACCATGGTCGGCGCGGGTAAGGCCGAAGGCGCGATGGATGCCGGCAACATGCTCAAGCCGGCGCTGGCGCGTGGCGAGCTGCACTGTGTCGGTGCCACCACGCTTGACGAGTATCGTCAGTACATCGAGAAGGACGCCGCACTTGAGCGCCGCTTCCAGAAGGTGCAGGTCGACCAGCCCAGCGAGGAAGACACCATCGCCATCCTGCGTGGCCTGAAGGAGCGCTATGAGGTGCACCACGGGGTCGACATCACCGACAGCGCCATCATCGCCGCCGCGCGGCTGTCCTCGCGCTACATCACGGACCGTCAGCTGCCGGACAAGGCGATCGACCTGATCGATGAGGCCGCGTCACGCATCCGCATGGAGCTGGATTCCAAGCCGGAGGAGATGGACCGTCTCGACCGCCGCCTGATCCAGCTCAAGATGGAGCGTGAAGCGCTCAAGAAGGAAACCGACGAGGCGGCGCTCAAGCGCCTCGGCGCGCTTGAGGACCAGATCTCGGAGCTGGAGCGGGAATACGCCGACCTCGATGAGGTCTGGAAGGCCGAGAAGTCCAGCATCCAGGGCGCGGCCCAGTTCAAGGCCGAGCTGGAGCAGGCGCGTATCGATCTGGAGCAGGCACGCCGCGCCGGTGACCTCAGCCGCATGTCGGAATTGCAGTACGGCGTGATTCCGGGGCTCGAGAAGCAGATCAGCGAAGCAGGAGAAGGCGAGGCGGATACCTCCGCCCACGTGCTGCTGCGCTCCAATGTCACCGAGGAGGAGATTGCCGAGGTCGTCTCGCGCTGGACCGGCATTCCGGTCGCCAAGATGCTCGAAGGCGAGCGTGACAAGTTGCTGCGCATGGAAGAGGCGCTGCACGAGAAGGTGATCGGCCAGGACGAGGCGGTGATCGCGGTGTCCAATGCGGTGCGTCGCTCACGCGCTGGGCTGTCGGACCCGAACCGTCCCAACGGCTCCTTCCTGTTCCTCGGCCCGACCGGTGTCGGCAAGACGGAGCTCTGCAAGTCACTGGCCAACTTCCTGTTCGACACCGAAGAGGCGATGGTGCGCATCGACATGTCCGAGTTCATGGAGAAGCACTCCGTGGCCCGCTTGATCGGCGCGCCTCCCGGCTATGTCGGCTATGAAGAGGGCGGCTATCTGACCGAGGCCGTGCGTCGCAAGCCGTACTCCGTGCTGCTGCTCGACGAGGTCGAGAAGGCGCATCCGGATGTCTTCAACATCCTGCTGCAGGTGCTGGAAGATGGCCGCCTGACCGATGGTCAGGGGCGTACCGTCGACTTCCGCAACACCGTGATCGTGATGACCTCCAATCTGGGCTCGGAAATGATCCAGCGCATGAGCGGTCTCAATGGCGAGCTGGCGGAAGACGAGGGCAGTACGGAAAGCGCCGACGAGCGTGCCGAGCGCAAGGCGGCCTTCCAGTACGACGACATGAAGACGGCGGTGATGGAAGTCGTCGGCAATCACTTCCGTCCGGAGCTGATCAACCGCATCGATGAAGTGGTCGTGTTCCACGCGCTGGGGCAGGCGCAGATCGCCTCCATCGCGGGCATTCAGCTTGAGCGTCTCAAGGCGCGTCTGGCCGAGCGTGATCTCGGCTTCGAGATCACCGACCCGGCGATGGCCTTGCTGGCCAAGGCAGGCTTCGATCCGGTCTATGGCGCTCGCCCGCTCAAGCGCGCCATCCAGAGCCGCATCGAGAACCCGCTGGCCCAGGCCCTGCTGGGCGGCGACTTCGTGCCCGGTGACGTCATCCGTGTCGGCGAAGAGGGCGGGGAGCTGACCTTCACGCGCTGATTCGTGCGCCCGTGAGTGACGCCCCACCGTGACGGAAGCACGCCCTTCCGCTTGCGGTGGGGCGTTTTCGTGTCTGCCGCCCGGGCGCAAAAAGACAACCCGGCGTGAGGCAGGCTGAAATTCACGAAGCAGAAAATTGCGAATTTATCGCCACCGACGAGGTTTTACGCACGCTTATGGCCGGATTCGTTGTTATCGGTGTGGCATTTGGCGCAGGCGGCGCACACTGGCGTAAGGTTGAGTTGACAGCCCCTTGCGGCTGTTGGACTCTTGACCATTCCTGATTGCGGGCGCGGCCATTCGGGCGACCCTCGAAGCGCCGCGTGAAGGACAGACGCTGAGTCGCTGTCCGCCTGTCAAAGGATACGCCGGTCCGGGTACGCCAACCGTACCGACCGGCCATCAGCCCCGACCGCATCCAACCGATGCGACAAGAGTGCAGGCCCTAACCGGGCCGCAGACGCCAGGGTTTGGCATCAGGTGCCGCAATTTCTGCGGTAGCGACATTCAGGTCGCACTCGATCCGGCTTGCGCATTGCCGCCGGACGCACTCGAGACCTCCAGGGGAGAATAACCAAGTGGAATTGCTTTCCGGCGCTGACATGATCGCCCGCGCCCTGCATGATGAGGGCGTGGAATATATTTACGGCTATCCCGGTGGAGCGGCGCTGCATATCTATGACGCCCTGTTCCGCCAGGACAAGGTCCAGCACATTCTGGTCCGTCACGAGCAGGCCGCGACCCACGCCGCCGATGGTTACGCGCGCGCCTCCGGCAAGCCGGGTGTGGTGCTGGTCACCTCAGGCCCGGGCGCGACCAATGCCGTCACCGGTATCGCCACGGCCTACATGGACTCGATCCCCATGGTCGTGCTGTGTGGCCAGGTCGCCAGCCACCTGATCGGTGAAGACGCCTTCCAGGAAACCGACATCGTCGGTGTGACTCGCCCGATCGTGAAGCACAGCTTCTCGATCAAGCACCCGAGCGAGATTCCCGAGGTGATCAAGAAGGCCTTCTATCTGGCCTCCAGTGGTCGCCCGGGGCCGGTCGTCATCGATATCCCGAAGGACATGACCGCCCCGACCGAACGCTATGAGTACAGCTACCCCAAGAAGGTACGCATGCGCTCCTATAGCCCGGTCACCCGTGGCCACAGTGGCCAGATCAAGAAAGCCGTCGAGCTGATGCTCAAGGCACGTCGCCCGCTGTTCTTCACCGGCGGTGGTGTGGTGTCCGGGCGTGCCAGCGAAGCGCTGACTGACCTGGTGCGCCGCCTCAACTTCCCGATCACCACCTCGCTGATGGGCATCGGTGCCTACCCGCAGGGCGATCGGCAGTGTCTGGGTTGGCCCGGCATGCACGGCTCCTACGAGTCGAACAATGCCATGCACCACACCGATCTGATCATCTGCATCGGTGCGCGCTTCGATGACCGCGTGACCAACAACACCTCGAAGTTCTGCCCGACGGCCAAGATCATCCACGTCGACATCGACCCGAGCTCGGTTTCCAAGACCGTGCGCGCCGATGTACCGATCGTCGGTCCGGCCGATGCCGTGATCAACGAGATGATCAGCCTCGTGCAGGGTCGCGAGCTGGCCAACCCCGATGCACTGGAGGCCTGGTGGTCCCAGATCGATGGCTGGCGTGCCGAGCGTGAAGGCAAGCTGTATGAGCCGTCCGCCCCGGGTGAGCCGCTCAAGCCGCAACAGGTGGTGGAAGCCGTGCACCGTGCGACGCGTGGTGAAGCCTTCGTCGCCACCGATGTCGGTCAGCACCAGATGTTCGCCGCCCAGTACTACAAGTTCCAGCGTCCCAACCGCTGGATCACCTCCGGTGGTCTGGGCACCATGGGCTTCGGTTTCCCGGCGGCCATGGGCATCAAGATGTCCTACCCGGAAGACGATGTGGTGCTGTTCACCGGTGAAGGCAGCTTCCAGATGATGATGCAGGAGTTCTCGACCTGTAAGCAGTACGGGATCGGGGTCAAGATCATCAACCTCAACAACCAGTCGCTGGGCATGGTGCGTCAGTGGCAGGACCTGAACTACAAGTCCCGTCACTCGCATTCCTATATGGAGTCGCTGCCTGACTTCGTGCAGCTGGCGGGTGCCTATGGCTTCCGTGCCATCAAGGTGCACACGGTGGAGGAGCTCGAGCCTGCGCTGGAAGAAGCCTTCCGCAACAAGGACGAGCTGGTGTTCCTCGACATCTATGTCGACCCGCGTGAACACGTCTACCCGATGCAGGTGCCTCTCGGCTCCATGCGTGACATGCTGCTTACGAAGACGGAGCGGACCTGATGCGCCATATCATCTCCATTCTGATGGAAAACGAACCGGGCGCGCTGTCACGGGTCGTCGGCCTGTTTTCACAGCGCAACTTTAACATCGAGACCCTCAACGTGGCCCCGACCGAAGACGCGACCCTGTCCCGTCTGACCGTCACCACGGTCGGTGAAGATCGCGTCATCGAGCAGATCACCAAACACCTCAACAAGTTGGTGGATGTGGTCAAGCTGGTGGATCTCACCGAGGGCAGCCACATCGAGCGCGAGCTGATGCTGGTCAAGGTCAAGGCGCTGGGCGCCCAGCGTGACGAGATCAAGCGCACGGCGGACATCTTCCGTGCCCAGATCGTCGACATCACGCCGAGCCTCTACACCATCCAGATCACCGGCGACGGTGGCAAGCTGGATGCCTTCCTGGCGGCGATGCAGCCGGTAGGCGTGCTGGAAGTGGCACGTACCGGTGTCTCCGGCATTGCCCGCGGTGAGAAGGTATTGAGCCTGTAATACGGTGGTGGTGGAATCGCAAGACAAGAACGGCGCCCCTCGGGGCGCCGTTTTCGTTGCTGCGCCATTTTCGTTGCTGCGCCATTTTCGTTGCTGCGCCATTTTCGTTGGTTCGCTACCAGGTATCAGTCAGCGGGTCGCTGCGGCGAGCCGGGCAGTTGCTCCCACAACGCGCGCACCAGCGGATGTCGCAGGCGTTTTTCCTGTACGCACAGGCCGACCTTGTAGGGGGTCAGCGGCGGATCGACATCAAGGATGCGCACCTGGTCGGCCAGCGGCGAATTGTCGAGCACGATCTGCGGCACCACGCCGATCCCGAAGCCCAGTCCGACCATGCTGACGATGGCCTCGTTGCCGGCGACCTGGGCATACAGGCGCGGCTTGATGCCGCGTGTGTGGCACCAGGCATCGAAGCGCTCGCGCGCCAGGCCGGTCTCCGACAGGATCATCGGCACACGTGTCCAGTCGATGTGGTCGTCGCCCGCCGCCGAATCGTCCGCCTCGCCGATGCCTTCCAGTTGCTGGCCGGGGCCATCACGACGCGGGGCAATGAAGCGCAGCGGTGACTCGGCGAAGTCGGTGAAGGCGAGACGGGAAGGCAGCACGTCGGGGCGCGCGGCGATCGCCAGGTCCTCGTGGCCCATCAGGACGCGCTCCAACGCCACGGCGGGGTCGCCGGTATGCAGCTTGAGCTCCACATGCGGATGGCGGGCACGGAAGGTGGCCAGAATCTCGTAGAGAAAGCTGTAGCTGGCGGTCACCGAGCAATACAGGGAGAGCTCGCCGCGCAGTTCATCGCTGTCTTCCAGCAGTGACTGGCGAATGTCATCCCATTGGCTCAGGAGTTCGCGAGCATGACGACGGAAGCGTTCACCCGCCGGTGTCAGCGCGACGCTGCGGTTGTCGCGTTCGAACAGGCTGACGCCCAGCTCTTCCTCCATGGCCCGGATGGCGCGTGACAGGGCAGAGGCGCTCAGGTGGCAGGCTGTGCTGGCGCGCCCGAAATGCAGCGTTTCGGCGAGGGTCAGGAATTGCTTGAGTTGACGATTGTCCATGCCGGAGTCCGCTGTCGGTGAGTGCTGAAGGCGGAAATGCCTTGTATTGCGCAATATGGCATATTATGGTGCAAATATAGCATTTTACGCAATGTCGAGGTGCAGGTAAGGTGGACTCATCGCCGCGCAGGAGGAGGACGGCAGACCTTGATCCAAGGCGCACGACCTCCCCAGGACGCAGAGCGGCCGAGACAGATGGCCGTCGGCGCTGGACACTGTCATACGCCTTTCCCTCACGGGAAGGGTCGCAAGAACAACAGACACTCTTTCAAGATCTCACGCCATCCCGCTGACGGGGTGAGCCGCCAGGAGCAATGACGATGAAACTCTATTACGACAAGGATTGTGACCTCTCCCTCATCCAGGGCAAGAAAGTGGTCATCCTCGGTTACGGTTCCCAGGGTCACGCCCACGCGAACAACCTGAAGGAATCCGGCGTCGACGTCACCGTAGCCCTGCGTCGCTCTTCCTCCAGCTGGGCCAAGGCCGAAGCGGCTGGTCTGAAGGTTGCTGAAGTCGAGGAAGCGGTCAAGGCTGCCGACCTGGTCATGATTCTGGCGCCGGACGAGAACCAGAAGGCCATCTACGAGAACCAGGTGGAACCGAACCTGAAGCAGGGCGCGACCCTGGCCTTCGCTCACGGCTTCAACGTCCACTACAACCAGGTCGTGCCGCGTGCTGACCTCGACGTCATCATGATCGCGCCGAAGGCGCCGGGTCACACCGTGCGTTCCGAGTTCGTGAAGGGCGGCGGTATCCCGGATCTGATCGCCATCCACCAGGATGCGACTGGCCAGGCCAAGGACATCGCACTGTCCTACGCGGCAGGCGTCGGCGGCGGCCGTACCGGCATCATCGAGACCACCTTCAAGGATGAGACCGAAACCGATCTGTTCGGTGAGCAGGCTGTCCTGTGTGGTGGCGCGGTCGAGCTGGTCAAGATGGGCTTCGAGACCCTGACCGAAGCGGGCTACGCACCGGAAATGGCCTACTTCGAGTGTCTGCACGAGCTCAAGCTGATCGTCGACCTGATGTACGAAGGCGGCATCGCCAACATGAACTACTCCATCTCCAACAATGCGGAGTATGGCGAGTACGTGACCGGCACCGAAGTCATCAACGAGCAGTCCCGTGTCGCCATGCGCAATGCACTCAAGCGCATCCAGAGCGGTGAATACGCCAAGATGTTCATCCAGGAAGGCAACACCAACTACCCGTCCATGACGGCCCGTCGTCGCCAGAACGCCGAGCATCCGATCGAGCAGACTGGTGAGAAGCTGCGCGGCATGATGCCGTGGATCACTGCCAACCAGCTGGTCGACAAGTCACGCAACTGATCCTGGCTATTGGATCCGGCGTGAAATGAGCGGGGCGCTCTCCATCAGGAGGGCGCCCCGCTTGCGTTGTTGCTCTATAAGCGCTATCGAATGGGAGAGGGAAGTGACAGTCGACGGTGAGGCCGCTAGGGTGTCACCACTATTCGCGCTCACTGGCAGGTGTAGAATGTGGTTACCCTGCCACGACGAGGCATGATGCAAGGAATCCCATGACTGACGAAAATCGACATCCCGGCGCAGAAGAAGCCCCCGAAGCACAGACACGCCGTAGCAGTTCAGTGCTGGACAAGGTAGTGGAGGAGTTCACCGACGACAGCGAAGTCGTGGAAGAAGCCATCGAGGACGGCAAGCCCGTTCGTCGGCGTGGCATCTATCTGCTGCCCAACCTGTTCACCACCTCCGCGCTGTTCTCCGGCTTCTTCGCTGTGGTGTGTGCGCTGAACGGGGAGTTTGCCAACGCCTCCATCGCCATCTTCGTCTCGATGGTGCTCGACGGCCTGGATGGTCGTGTGGCGCGCCTGACCAACACCCAGAGCGCCTTCGGTGCCGAGTACGACAGCCTCGCGGACATGCTGTCCTTCGGCGTGGCGCCGGCGCTGGTCACCTTCAGCTGGATTCTGCAGGATGTCGGCAAGATCGGCTGGATCGCCGCCTTCGTCTACGTGGCGGGCGCTGCACTGCGTCTGGCGCGCTTCAACGTCCAGATTGGCTCCACCGACAAGAAGTGGTTCATCGGTCTGCCGAGCCCGGCAGCGGCGGCGCTCGTGGCCGGCTGCGTGTGGACCATGCACAACTTCGACGCCGAGACCTTCGCCTTCAAGTCGCTGATGGTCTTCGTGGTCGCGGCTGCCGGTATCCTGATGGTGTCGAACATTCGCTACTACAGCTTCAAGGAAATCGACCTCAAGGGGCCGGTGCCCTTCGTGGCGCTGCTCGCCATCGTGCTGGCCTTCGTGGTCATCTCGCTGGAGCCGTCCGTGATGCTGCTGGGCCTGTTCGGTTGCTATGTCGCCAGTGGCCCGATCATGGCGCTGGGGCGCAAGCTGCGCGGTAACAAGTAAGCGTCAGCTGTCAGCAGTGTGATGATCGATATTCGGCCCCGCCATTCCTGGCGGGGCCGAATGCGTTTCTGGCCAGGGGAAGATGTCAGCAAGCAACGGCGCGACGAGGACAACAAGAAAAGAGAAGCAGTATGAGGAGGGGAGAGAAAGGCAGAGCAGAGATGTCACCCGTATGTCCCGAGAATGACAATCTCTTGAAAAAGCCCTTGCCCTCACGGCGGTTCGTGCGTAAAGTACGCATCCGCTGCCGGGGACGCATGGCGTTACCAGCGGTGA